>JAZSLJ010000062.1:0-50178 GCA_045535305.1 Acutalibacteraceae bacterium | reverse complement strand
GGCTGTTGAGTATTACGGAAAGCATCTTCAGAAGCAGAAAGACAGGGGTGCAAGATAATGACAGAAAAGATTTTATCCTTTTGGAAGTATGTGAAACTCAGAAGCTTATCTGTGCTGAGCGGTACTCGTGGTGAGTACAGACCGGGTAAAACGGAAGATTCGGATGCTAACGAATATTTCATCAACGGTGTCAGATATATTGTAACAAAAAAATTCAGCGCTAAAGAAAACAAAACTATGAAAGAAAAAATATCAGCTTTTATCGGAAGCGATTTTGCACATTTGACAATTGCCGATGATATAAATACACTTAATACAGAATATGTAAATTCGACTGCCGGAGAAGGGAGGATAAATGCAGTCAGATAATTTTGGCATAACAGCCATCTATTGCCGTTTGTCCCGTGATGACGGTACAGACAGCGAAAGCAACTCAATCGGTAATCAGAAAAAGTTACTCTCACAAAAAGCAAAAGAATTGAAGCTTACCAACACAAAGTATTATGTTGATGACGGCTATACGGGTACGAATTTCAACAGACCCGGTTTTCAGGCAATGCTTGAAGATATTGAAATGGGATATGTAACAACCGTAATGGTAAAAGACTTATCCCGTTTTGGAAGAGATTATGTTTCGGTCGGTCACTATACGGACAATTTCTTTCCTGAGCATAACATCAGATTCATAGCTGTCAATGATTTGGTTGACAGTAATGAAGGTGATAACGAAATCGCACCGTTCAAGAATATTATGAATGAGATGTATGCCCGAGACATAAGTCGCAAGGTTAGAAGTTCACACCGCATAAGAGGAAATCTTGGTGAACCCTTGTCTCAACCGCCTTACGGGTATATGAAAGACCCACAGAACAAGAAGAAGTGGATTGTTGATACCGAAGCTGCAGAAGTTGTTAAAAGTATCTTTGCAATGTGTATTGAGGGTAAAGGTAATGAAACTATTGCCCGCATCTTACAGGAAAACAAAGTGATGATACCGATGGCATATTGGCAGAGTAAAGGTCTCAACAAGGGTGGTAAGAAAACACAACCTGACCCGTATAAATGGTGTAAGACAACTGTACAGAAAATTCTTGCACAACAGGAATACTGCGGTGATATTATCAACTTCAAAACTTACTCAAAGAACTTCAAGAATAAGAAAAGACTTCAGAATCCCGAAGAAAACTGGAAAATCTTCAAGAATGTTCACGAGCCTATAATTGACAGAAACACTTTTGAAACTGTTCAGAAGATGAAATCCAAGGCAAAACGCAGAGCACCAAATCCCGAACACGCCGAAAAGAATATGTTCTGCGGATTGTTATACTGTGCCGATTGCGGAAGTCCTTTATGGTTCAATGTCAATCATCCCAATACTGACATCAAATATTTTATGTGTTCCAATTACAAAGGTCGCAGAGGCACATGTGATGGCACGCATTATGTCAGAGCCGATTCTTTGGAGCAGATAGTAATGCTTGAGTTGAGAAGCCTTGCAAGTTTTCTCATTGAGGATGAAGAAGCCTTCGCAGATATTCTTGAAGCAAAGACAAACAAAAGCATACTCAATCAGCAGAAGTTTCTTGAAAGCAGTATTGATAAAGCAACAGCAAGAACTAAAGAGGTTGCCCTAATGTACGAAAAACTCTTTGAGAAGCACATCAACGGTATTGTCAACGAAGAAAGCTTTATGCAACTTTCTCAGAAGTATGAAACGGAGAGAGATGAGCTTAAAGTTAAAATCAGGCAATATAGGGATGAGCTTGCTGAAATTGAAAATCTTCGTACAAGCAAAGAGCAATTCACATTGGCTGTTCGTAAGTTTATGCAGATGGAAACTCTTACACCTGCACTCCTTAATGAACTGATTGAGAAAATCGAGGTTCATTCTATTGAGGGTAAGGGCAAGAACAGAACGCAGAAAATCATAATCCATTACCGATTTATCGGGGTTATTGAAAATCCCGTTAAAGAGGAAAATATAGTCCTTGAAGCAAGACAAGGCGTAGCCGTAGAATATCTCACGGCATAACAAAAAAGAGCAGGCTCAAAACCTGCTCGATACATAACAATTTTAACTATGAGGAAATGTAAAAAAGAAAAGTGAGTATTCACTTGTGTTATGAATACTCACTATGGTCCGAGTGGCGAGACTTGAACTCACGGCCTCTTGACCCCCAGTCAAGCGCGCTACCAACTGCGCCACACCCGGATATTCCGAACGACTGATATAATAACACACTATAACTCTTTTTGCAAGTGTTTTTTGTAATTTTTTTGATTTTTTTTAATTTTTATCATTTTATACAAATTAAGTCCGGTTATATGTATTTTTCTTTATTTTAACAACATCTTCAAAAGTGCTTGATAAACATTTTTAATTGGTGTAAAATTCTATCAGGAGATGATTTTATGGTAGAAGTTGCGGCGGCACTTATTTGGAACGATAACAAATTTATGATTTGTCAAAGACCTGCTCACAAGGGCAACGCTTTATTATGGGAATTTGTGGGCGGAAAGGCTGAAAAAGGCGAAACTCTGCAGGAAGCACTTGTAAGAGAATGCCGTGAAGAGCTTGATGTTACAGTATCCGTGGGTGATGAATTTATGGATGTTGTGCATCAGTATCCCGACATTAAGGTGCATCTTACCGTATTCAACGCCCGCATAGAATCGGGAACACCGAAACTCCTTGAACACGTGGACATAAAATGGATTACGCCCGATGAGATTACGAATTACGACTTTTGCAAGGCGGATACGGATATATTAGCTAAAATAATTGAAGGTGCAAAATAATAATCTTATCCGGAGGAAAATTTATGACTTTTAATATTAACGAATTTACTGCAAAAATAATCTATGAAGGTCCGCATTCGGATGCTGTCATAGAAACTGCTTCAAGAAAAAATGAATTAGATTTATTGCTTACCGCTTGTGAAGACAAGCCGAAGTTTATTGAACTGCATTGGAATTGTTCCGCAGATGAAGACACTCTTGTTCTTGGTGATGCATGGGAAAGAAGCTACGGCGACCTTGAATTCAGAAAGCTTACCGATAATGACAGAGCTATGCCCTGGTACTTTATTGCAACAAACAAAAAAGAATGCTTTTGCTTCGGCGTTAAAACAATGCCTAATTCTTTTGTCAGTTTCAGATACGATACAACGGGAATCACCGCTGTACTTGATGTAAGAAACGGCGGTAACGGTGTACATCTCGGCGGCAGAAAGCTTTGTCTTGCCACATTTGTCTATTCACATTATGACAACGGAGATGTTTTTGAAAATCTTAAAGACTATTGCAAAAAAATATGTAACAGCCCCATTCTGCCCAAAGAAAGAATATACGGCGGCAATAACTGGTATTACGCTTACGGCAAAAGCTCTTACGAACAGATAATTGCAGATGCAAAGCTTCAGGTTGAGCTTTCACAGGGAATCGAAAACAAGCCATTTGAGGTTATTGATGACTGTTGGCAGATAAACTCCTGTGAAGGCCCTTGGTATCCCAACGAAAAATTTGCAGATATGAAAAAGCTTGCTGAGGAAATCAAGGCTATCGGTGCAAGACCCGGAATATGGGTAAGACTTCTTCATAACAGAGATACTGCAATTACTCCTGAAATGCGAATAAACAGAGGCGGAAAAAGATTATATCTTGACCCCACCCGCGAGGATGTTCAGAAATATATCATTGCTGATATTGAAAGAATAAAGAATTGGGGATATGAACTGATAAAGCACGATTTCTCTACTTTTGACCTTTTCGGCCACTGGGGACCTGAGCTTGGTGCAGGAATAACAAACACCGAAAACTGGCATTTTTATGATAAGACAAAAACAAATGCAGAAATCGTTATTGACCTGTACAAGCTAATTAAAGATGCGGCAGGTGATATGCTGATTATCGGCTGTAACACAGTTTCGCACCTTTCCGCAGGGCTTGTTGAGCTGTCAAGAACAGGTAACGATACAAGCGGAAGAGAATGGGAAAGCACAAAGAAAAACGGAGTAAACACCCTTGCATTCAGACTCGCGCAGAATGAAGCATTTTATATGTGCGATGCGGACTGTGTCGGAATTTTAGAGGATTACATACCCTGGGAGAAAAACAGTCAGTGGTTACATCTTCTTTCATACTCAAACACTCCCCTTTTCGTTTCCTGCAACGACACAATAGATGAAACACAGAAGAAAGACTTACAAGAAGCATACAAGGTCTTCAATACTCCTCACACAATAAGACCCATTGATATTTTTGACACAAAAACACCGTCAGAATGGGAAATTGACGGTAAAAAAGTTGTGTATAATTGGTAATATAACAGCATTAACAAAACATTTTGTATAGTATAAAAAACTTGCTCAATTTTGAAAGGAGCAAGTTTTTTAATCGATATATTATCAAAAACAAGGGCAACGGTGTGCCGCTACCCTTGAAAAATTGATTTAGTTGTCAATCACCGAGCCGTCCCCTGTTTTTGATTTGATTCCTACTTGATTAAATTAAATTATATTATATTATTAGCATCCAGCACAGAAACTACAAATATAAATATTATGCTAATTACAGCAACGATACCACATGAAATTAAAGTTGCTCTTGCCTGTTTTGCTTTTTTTCCTTGTGCAGTATAGTTCTTTTTATCTGCAATAATAAATGTTACTATAATTGAAATTACAAACAAAACTATACTTACAATTGTCAACACATTCATTATTTTTTGAAGATTCACATCTGCAGAAAATTCAAATGTACATCTATAAATTATCAAAAAAACATCAGCAACAATTGCAAATGGCAGAATCCAAATCATAGGATGACCAGGCTTTTTTGTATGCATTTCATGAATTCCATAAATTGCAAATGCCAAAGCTATTATCGCTACAATTAAATATACCGGAAAAGACATAAAGTTTACAATATAATACATAATAAAATTTCCACTCCAACAATCAAGGGACGGTTCTATGATCAAATGGAATCCTTTATACAACACAAAACCTGCCCTGAATTTATCTTTATTTTATAATAGCATAATGCAAAAATTTATTCAACAATATTTGCAAAAACAAGAGTAACGGTGTGCCGCTACCCTTGAAAAATTGATTTAGTTGTCAATCACCGAACCGTCCCTTGTTGGCATCAGTGATGAGTGAGAAGTGAGGAGTGAGGAGTTGTGGAAAAGGCTCCGCCTTTTAAACCATTTAAATCCAAGCCGCTTTGCGGCTTCATTAACTACTAACTTATCACTCCTAACTCCTCACTACAATAATTTATAGCTACGCGTTAAATTATTGTTTACCCTCTTTTGAACAATGTGTTTATCTTTTTAAAATACTCTGCATCCATTGAGTTTATGGTATCGGCAGTTGTTCTGAAACGCCAGTTCTTTTCGGGCACGCCGGGGATGTTCATTCTTGCATCCGAGCCGAAGCCGCACATATCCTGAAATGCAATAATTGCTGTTTCAGATGCAGAACGCCACACGGACTCTATAACCTTGCGGCAGCTCTTTGAATAATATCCGCCGTCGCCCCAGTTATCACCCTCAAAGCCGACATAATCAAGGGCAAAGCGGCGTTCTTTCTCGCTTGCCTCCCAGAGCCAGCCGAGAATTGTGTTATTATCGTGAGTGCCCACATAATTTACTGAATTTCGCTGTGCATTATGCGGCATATGGGATGAATCGCCGTCGGGGTCAAAGCCGAACTGAACGACCTTCATTCCGGGGAATGCAGTATCCTCAAGAAGCTTTACAACATCCTCACCGAAAACTCCCAAGTCCTCAGCGATAATAGGTGCATCGGGGAATTTTCTGAACACCTTTTTAAACAGATTCATACCGGGGCCCTGTTTCCATTCGCCTGTTTTTGCGGTTTTGGAATCTGCAGGCACTTCCCAATAGCTTGCAAAGGCTCTGAAATGGTCAATTCTTACAACATCATACACACTCAGTGCGTTGCCTATTCTGCCGAGCCACCATTTATAGCCGTCCTTATCCATATAATCCCAATTATAAATAGGATTGCCCCAGAGCTGACCGTCCTCGCTGAAATAATCGGGCGGTACACCTGCAACCTTTTCGGGACAAAGTTTTTCATCGTCAATAAGGAACATGGGCAGATTTGCCCAGACATCAACGCTGTCCATAGCAACGTAAATGGGCATATCACCGATTATTTTTATGCCCTTTGAGTTGGCATAGTCCTTGACTTCTTTCCACTGCATAAAGAAGATGTACTGACAGAATTTCCAGAACGCTGAACGCTCTGCATAATCGTGTCTGTGGCGGCGTTTGAACAGGTCAAAGCGGGCAAAATCCTCGTCCCACTCCCACCAGGCTTTATAATCATTGGCTTCCTTAACAGCCATAAAATATGAGAAATTGGTGAGCCATTTATTCTCGGCTTCAAAGTCCTTTATCTTCTGTGCAAGCTCGGTATCAATACGGGAAAATGCCGTTTTTAACAGAGCAAGTCTTGCTTTCTTTGCAAAATCAAAATCAGCGGTATAGGGTGTGCCGTCATAGATATTGGTTTTTGCCTCATCCTCGGTGCAAAGCCCCATTTTTACAAGCCCCATCGGATCAATAAATAAAATATTGCCTGCAAAAGCCGATGCGGAGCAATAGGGAGAATTTGCATCATCTACGGGATTAAAGGGCAACACCTGCCAATATGAAAATTTCATTTCTGCAAGCTTATCTGCAAAATCAAAGCAGTTTTTATCAAACACACCGATGCCGTACTGCGACGGAAGTGAGCTGATGTGCATAATAACGCCTGCGCCTCTTTTATTAAACATTTTAAACACCTCGAAAAAATTTTATCATATATAAGTAAAAATTGCAATTAAAAATAATAAACATTTATGCATTTGACAGTTGTATTAGTACTGATAATTATGATAGAATATATGAAAATGATTTTTTGGAGAAATAAAATGAAAAAGCTTAACGATATAACACCAATTCCCAAGTCGCACCAGATAATATGGTGGGCAAGCAGAGCATTTATGGTGCTTTTTGCAATTTACGGCATACTCAACAACTCGGTTACAATGTATCTTATGGGATTTTTCTCTGTTGCATTTTCACATCTTTGGGATATGTTCCAGCTTTTCGGCGGCAAATCCTTTATAACAAGAGTTGACTTTTTTGCACAGACTCTGCTTAACATTTTTCTTGTTTACAGTATGGTTGCATATATGTTCAATTCAAGAACCAACGTGCAATTTCTTGATATTATATCACACGCAGGCTCGGGTGTGCTGACCTCATGGTTTGCATACGATTTTGCAATAGTTTTTCAGGGCAAAAAAAGACATTTAAGCCCTGCGCTTGCAGCGTTTTTCTCTTTTACATTTTCGATGTTCATAGCAGTTGCCTGGGAGCTTTATGAATACACAATGGACAGAGTTTACGGCTACACTCTCCAGACATCACAAGTGCTTTCCGAAATCGGCCTTGTGGACACAATGGTGGATTTCATCTGCTGTGTTGTGGGCTCGCTCATAGGTATGTTTGCCGTTGCATTTTACAGAAACGGCATTATCGGCGGCAAAAACAGAAAACAGCTCAGAGCAGAAGTTGTGGCACGTTCCAAGCAGGACAGAAAAGAAGAACTTGAATATTGGGGCATTGAAGAATAATTCACAATACGTAATTAAACACAAAGAGGAGCATCGGCTGATGCTCTTTTTTTATTATTGATTTTAAACCCATTTTGTGCTATGCTTTTTACCAAGGAGTGATAACAATGAGCAAAATATTCAAAGCATTTTTATTGGGATTTGCACTTCCCTGTCTTACAGCTATGGGTAGTCCTAAAAAATGGAAAACTGCAAAATTTCAAAGAGAAGCACCTGCTCCCCTTAAATTCAATGCAGACGGCAAATTCAGAATTTTACATATAACCGATATTCACGATGTTGAGCCGATTATGGACGATGATGAAAACCGTGAAATCCCCGAAAGCCGCGACAAGGAAACAATAAATGTTATTGAGAGCCTTATTGACAGAACCAATCCCGATTTAGTAGTTTTCGGCGGTGATAACATAAGCGGCTACTGGGAAGAATTTACATACAACTATGTGCAGAGCACCATACAGAAAATCACAAAAAAGATAAGGGAGAAAAATATTCCCCTTTGCGTTGTTTTCGGCAATCACGACGGCGAAGAAGGTTTCCACACTGAGTTTCAGATGCTTCAGTATATGGAATATCCAAACTGCCGTTCAAACCTTAACGATGCGGATGTTTACGGCTGCGGCAACTGCTGTGTTACAATAAAAAGCTCAAAAAGCGACAAGGATGCATTTGCAATCTGGCTGATTGACTCAAACGATTATCAAAGAAATGCCGAAGGCGGTTTGGCTTATGATTTTGTACATGACGACCAGATTGAATGGTATGAAAAAAGAGCCGCTCAGCTGAAAGAAGCAAACGGCGGCAATCCCTTGCCTGCAATACTGTTTCAGCATATTCCCGTTCAGCAGGAGCTTGACGGATTCAAAAAGGTAACAGCCGACGAGGATTACACCTTTGAACGCGACGGAAAATATTTTAAATTCGGCCACGAAATAATCGAGGGCAGAATAAGAGAATGTCCCTGTCCGCCATACATGGCAAACGACCACCGCAATCAGTTTGAAAGCTGGAAAAAGACGGGTGATATTATTGCCGCATTTTTCGGACATGACCATGTTAATGATTTCCATATCAATATTGACGGAATTAATCTTTATCAGACACTTGGTGCAGGATACTTTACCTACGGAATGGAGCACGGCGGCAGACTTATCGTGCTTGACGAAAATAACCCGACGGATATATATACCGAATCAATCGAAATCGCAAGAATAACAGATACAAAAATATAAAAAAACAGGTTGGCTCAAGCGAGTCAACCCATTTTTTACAACAGAAAATAAAGAAAACAATAATTTAGCTAATTAACAATGTACAATGTATAATGTACAATGGTGGAAAGGGCTTCGCCCTTTAACCCGATTTGTATATTCAATAATTGTAAATTGTACATTGTAAATTGCACATTAAATTATTGTTTAGCAACACATCTATTTTATCTTTTATCTCCATACTATCCGGTGTAACGGTGCAGTTTACAGCTGTAACCGTTACGCCGTTTTGCTGTGCAAATCTTAGTGCATCACCGAATTCTTTATGTGTTTCATCGTTAGGTGAAACACAGTTGACATTTTCGGTCTGGATAACAAAAAGTATCTGTGTTCTATACCCTTTCCCCGCAAGCTCCGTAAGCTCTTTTATATGCTTTACTCCCCTTTCGGTGGGGGCATCGGGAAACAGTGCAACGCCGTTTTTTTCAAGAGTTACGCCTTTAACCTCGACTATTATTTTTTCATCACCGTTTTCAATGTAAAAATCAAAACGGGAATTGCCGAATTTTCTTTCGGGATATATTTTTGCAAACGGATATTTTTGCTTTAAATACTCCCCTGCGGCAATATTTGGTGCATAGGAATCGATATTAAAAAGTTCACCGTTTTTATTGACCGCAACAAGGTCATATTTCGTTTTTCGTGCCGGATTATCACTTTCAGTAAGATAGACTTCGCAACCGCTTTGTAAAAGCTCCTTGCATCTGCCTGTATTCTTAACGTGGCAGACAACGGTTTCGCCGTTAAGCTCCGCATGAGCTATAAACCTGTTCGGCCTTGAAATAAACTTTGCCTTTATAATATTGGAATATTTCATTATGCAACCGTCAGTTGCTCATCTTTTTCGAGCATTTCGGTGATTTTTTTATTCACATCATTTTTACCCTTATGGAAGAACGGCACAAATTTAAGAATAATCCATACAATAACTGCACCTACAGTATTAAGCACCATATCAGCCATTGTATCCATTAAGGGCCATCGATCTGCATAAACAGGGTCAAAAAGTGTTAACTCCTTGGGAGTGCCTTGTGCAAGCGTATAGCTCCAATGCTGAGCATCACCCATTGTTCCGCCCATACACATTACCTGGTCCATAGCGAACTCAAAAAGCTCCCACAAGGTTGATGCAAAGAATGAGAAGCAGAAGGCAAATAACAGCGCAATCGGTACGGAGCAGGTTTTTTTATCACGCAACTGCATCGCAACCAAAAGTTGATATCCGAGAAGAACGCAAAGTCCGCCGCCGACAAGATGCATGGCTGAGTCCCAAAGACGCACTTCATAATAAAAATTCAAGAACTTACCGCAGAAGGATGCAGCAAAAAGTACGACTACCGACACATCCTGAACATAAGACGGCACAAACCTGAGAACATTCTTTTCGGGAAACATCATAAAAATTTCCCATGCAAACATTGCCGCTAAGTTTGCCACAACCTGCAACGGATCGGAAAAATCATTTGTGCCTTTTACATAACCCACAAGTCCTGCAATCAACGCATAAATCATAAGACCTCGGCAAATCCACCACCAGCAGATTTCCCACACTTTGCAGTTTTCTTTTACTCTTTTAAAATAAGCTTTCATTTCACATTCCCCATTTAATAATATACTTTAATGATAAAATAAACAGGGAATGCTGTCAACAAAAACGATATAATGTAATATATTGTTTAAAGTTTTGTCATGAATTATGCTTCCTTATACGCGCCGTATTCAATATCATCGTCAATCCAGCTGTTGATAATTGAGGGATTTTCAAAAATTGAATCACACTTTTTGATAAAGGGAACAATATCACCAAAATCAAGCGCTCTGTGGTCAAAGGCAATACAAATGGGCATAATCTTCCTGAAATCGGCATTTTTTGCGCCGCAACTGTCGGTTGCACACACAACTTTATCCTGAATTGCGCCCAATCCGAATGCCGCAACCTGAGGCGGAATAACCTCAAGCATAGAAACACTGCCCGTAAGGCTTTTATCAAGTGAACCGAGATTTGATACGGTTACAGTACCCTGTTCAATATCGTAACCTGTGAGTCTGTCTTTCTCGCTGATTGAATAATATCTTCTTCTGTCCTCGCCCGTAAGAAGCTCAATTTTGTTTT
Organism: Acutalibacteraceae bacterium; assembly: GCA_045535305.1. Classification (GTDB taxonomy): domain Bacteria; phylum Bacillota; class Clostridia; order Oscillospirales; family Acutalibacteraceae; genus UBA1081. The sequence continues at coordinate 39,138 of JAZSLJ010000062.1, read as the reverse complement.
CACCTGTTTTTGCACCTATAAGTCTGCCGAGGGCTTTAAGAATTCTCCCCTTTTTAAGCTCGTTTATTGTGTTTGCAAACGATACCTCATACATAGCTTCATCAAGAATTGTATTCTCCGCACGTCTTCTTATATCCGCAAACTTTGCACCGATATTATCAAGATTCATCCACTCAAAGCCTCTCACATTAATTGTCATCATTTCACCTGTGGGCATTATCATGGGTACGGAAATATTGATTTCTTCAAAAGTATCTGTTCTTCCCCTTACAAGCTTCTGGTTATAATTGATATGTGCATTCATCTGAGGTGAAGCCTTAAGTCCCTCGGCAATAACCTTGAGCATAAGTGTATTTATTGTTATTCTTTTATCTATGCTTCTTGATGCATTAATCTTTTTAAGTGCAATAAGAAGCTCTGTTACGTCTGCTTCATAGTTATATGCCACGTGGGGTATTGTCTGCCAGCTTTCAGTTGTCATATTGGCTACTATCTTTCTCTGAAGTCCGAAATTTTCTGTTTTAATAATATTAAGCATTGTTTGTTCCTCACATTCGTTATTTTATATCGGACATTTGCTGTCCTTGATTGCATTTTATGTGATCGGCAACAAAAAAAACATATACTTTCGGTTGCGACAACTGCCGTTTGCAAAAAAAATCCTGTCCGCAACCTTAAGTTTCGGCAAAAGATATTGAAAAACATCACAGATGTAGTGTATAATTAATGCAAATGAAAAAGGAAGTGATACCAATGAGTATTCAGTTAGGTTCAAATCTTGCTGACTTAAGAAAAAGAAACGGTTATTCACAGGAGGCTCTTGCTGAAAAACTAAATATCAGCCGACAGGCAATATCAAAATGGGAAAGAGGAGAATCCACACCCGATACAGATACGCTCATTCTTTTATCAGAGCTTTATAATGTAAGTCTTGACGAGCTTATAGGAAACAAAAAGCAACAGCAAACAACGCAAAATACTGAACATAAAAAAGTAAAAACCGAATCAAAAAATACCCCTATTTTCCCCGGACTTTCAAAAAAATTGTTGGCTTTTCTGTTTCCTTTTATCATACTGATAGTTTCAATATACATTCTTCTTGGTTTTGCATTTAAATTGTGGCATCCCATGTGGTTACTGTTTTTGCTTATACCCGCATACATTCATTTTGCAATAGGTGCAAGAGCAAAAACAAAAAAAGGCTTGCTTTTAGCATTACCCGTGTTTGAAGCCGCACTTATAATTTTCCTTATTACAGGATTATACCTTTCCGCATGGAAATATGCATGGATACTCTTTATACTTGCTGTCTGCTACTACTGGGTTGTGGGCTTGTATGTAAAGAAAAAATAATTAAAAAAGGATTTATCAACTATGGATTATAAAAAACAATCTGTCAATTACTATGAAATTGAAAAAGAAAGCTTCCGATGCTCCGAGCCTACCATTTATGAGATAATGTGGGACGGTGTAAAGTTTGAAATTCTTATAAACTATAAAAAAGAAAGTGAATATGCCACGGTGTTCGGCACAGGAAACGTTAACAAAACACTGAATAAGGAGCTTCCTGTTTTCAGCCGCCGCACATGGATGGATGAGTTCAGCTGCACCGGCATATGGTACTTTGACCCCACTCTTTATTTAAAAAATGACCTGACTCTTGCCTGGTACTACGGAACCAATGAGCGTTGGTATTTAAAGGATATTGCAGAGCTTATCAAAATAATTTTAAACAAGCTTGACATAAAGATAAGTAACACCTTGTTTTACGGCTCAAGCGGCGGTGGCTTTTCATCAATAATGCTGGCAACCATGTTCCACGGAAAAGCTACCGTTGTAAACCCCCAGCTTGATGCAACCCAATATAATGAATACACACTCCAGACATTGGCTGACTCAGTTCTTAATGATGGTGAAGAGCTGATTATTGAAAGATTGAAGGCTTCTGATTTTATAAAAAAAGAAAAGTTTTTCCCCGTAATTCACATCTATTGCAACAGTTTTTCAAAAAATGATGCAAAGGTGCAGATTCCTGCATTTCTTTCAGATTGCTTTGATTACAATCTTGATTGCAGCGAGCGCTTCAAAGTTGATTTTTATTACAACGTCAACGGCCATGGCGGTATGCCGGAAAAGGCAGACTGTGTTCAGCATGTGGAAACTGATGTGCGCAAAGAATTACCTATAACCATCAGTCTTGACAGTCAGCTCCAAAAAGACAGAATTGTTTTAAATGTGAAAACTGAGCCTGCGTATGAGGATGTGGAATACGAATACCATTTATACGGCACAGAAAAAACAAAACTTCATAACAGAAAGCTTTTTTCCGGAAGCAATTCACATTCATTTATGCTTATCGAGGATGATATATATACAGTAACGGCATGTGCAAGGCATAAAAATCCGCAAACAGGTTTATACACATACCACAAAGCAACCGCACAGCATGATCACAAATCACCCTTAAGCATTACCGTAAACACCGAAATCAACGCAAACAAATTATCGGTGCGCATTGATGCAAAATCTGATTGCAGTCAGATTGAATATGCTTGTTATCTGTACTCTACAGAAAACTCTACACCGATTACAAGATTAAGATATCAGCAGGAGCCGTATTTTGATTTTGAGCTTCCCTACCACGGAGAATATTACACAAAGACATATATCAAGCTTAAAAACAGTGCTGACGATGAACAGATAATATCAAAATTCACTCCGCTGCTTTCTTTTGAATAATAACAAAAAAAATAACTCCCGAAGGACTTCGGGAGTTATTTTTATTTAGATTGATTTGATAAGTGCGGGGAGAAGTGTAATTGCCTTGGGAATACCTGCAAGAATCTTACAAAGACCCTTTGCACTTGACTGACCGTCATTAAGAATCATAAGTAATCCTTCCGCCATCTTGGGAGAGAATACGCCCATACTCATAGCCATAAAGTTACGGACAGGAATCTGTGTTGCCATAGCAGCAAGCATTTTGCCGTCGCCGTTTTCAGCAGAACCCATTTTAGCCATCATGCCTTCAATAAGTCTGCATATTCTGCCGCCCCACTTTGTATGTCTTGCATCGTTAAGACAGCAATAAATATCAATGGGCTTTGTTGTATCAGGCTCTGATGAAGGAAGCTCACTTCCGTAAACAGCAACAAACTGTTCGCCTGTCATACCGCTTACATCTGCTGTGTAATATGCGGGAGCAGACTGTCTGTAATCGGGGATTTTTGCATCAACTGTTGATTCAACAGTAACGGTTGCGCTGAGCTTTACATCACGGCTTGATGCGGCAACAAGAATATCAAACTCGCCTGTTTCAACCATCCAATCGTTGATTTCAACGTTAAAGAATGCAAATGCACGCTTTGAAAGCTCAATTTCAACTTCCTTTTCTTCGCCTGCTGCAAGGAATACTTTTCTGAAGCCCTTAAGCTCCTTGACAGGACGGAAAATTGTTGACTCCTTATCGGCAACGTAAACCTGAGCAATTTCTGCACCGTCAACACTGCCTGTATTCTTAACCTTGAATGAAACGGTAAGAGTATCTGTATCCTTGATTGCAGATGCAGAAACCTTCAAATCGCTGTATTCAAATGTTGTGTATGAAAGACCGTAGCCGAAGGGGAAAAGCACATCCTTCTTAGCTGTATCGTAATAACGGTAACCGATGTATACAGACTCTCTGTGCTCACTTGTAACAGGGCCTGCAGGATAGTTGCCGTATGTGGGATTCTCTTCGTATGCAAGAGGATATGTTTCGCTTGTTTTACCTGAGGGGTTTACGTTACCCATAAGAATGTTTGCAACTGCACTGCCGCCTGCCTGACCGCCGAGACCTGCATTAAGAAGACCTTTAACCTCGTTAATCCATGGCATATTGATAACTGAACCGCCTGCAAGAACAACTGCTGTGTTTGCATTTGCCTTTGCAACCTCGGAAATAAGGTTGTTGTGGCATTTGGGCATTTCAATATTCAATCTGTCGTAGCCTTCGCCTTCAAATTCATCTGTAAGACCTGCGAATACAAGTACAACATCTGCACTCTTTGCAGCTGCAACAGCCTTGCTTACAAGAGAAGCATCAATAACATCCTTACTCTTATCGTAGCCTCTTGCATAAACTACGTCTGCACCGAGCTTTTTGAGTTCATCAAGAGCATTGTCAAGCATTGTGGGATTGATAACTGATGAACCTGCACCCTGGAATCTGGGTGATGCGGCAAGTTCACCGATAACGGCAATCTTCTGACCTTTTTTAACGGGAAGAATACCGTCGTCATTTTTAAGAAGAACCATAGAGCCTTCTGCAACCTTACGTGCAACGGCATGATGTGCATCTTTATCGTATGTATGTTTATCGCTGAGAACTTTTTTAGCCTTCATAATAAGAGCAACAACATTGTCAACTCTCTTATCAAGAACAGCCTCGTCAAGCTCGCCGCTCTTTACGGCTGCAACGATTTTCTTTGTATTAAAATCGCCTGATGAGGGCATTTCAAGGTCTGTGCCGTACAGAAGTCCGGGAATACGGTCAACAGATGCGCCCCAGTCTGTTAAGATGAGATTTTCAAAGCCCCATTCATCACGAAGAATTTCCTCTTGAAGATGCTTATTCTGTGATGCGTAAACACCGTTAATACGGTTATATGAGTTCATTATTGTCCAGGGCTGTGCCTCTTTTACGCAGATTTCGAATGCGGTGAGATAAAGCTCACGCATAGCACGCTCGTCAACCACCTCATTGATAACCATACGGAAAGCTTCCTGTGAGTTACAGGCAAAATGCTTGAGTGATGTTCCGATACCCTTTGACTGTACGCCGTTTACAAAGCCTGCAGAGCATTTACCTGCAAGATAAGGGTCTTCGGAGAAATATTCAAAGTTTCTGCCGCAGGTGGGAGAACGCTTGATGTTTGTGCCGGGGCCGAGAAGAACGGAAACCTGTTCTTTAAGGCATTCTTCTGCAATTGTTTCGCCTTCTAATCTGAGAAGGTCGGGATCCCATGAGCAAGAAGATGTTGCAGCAGGGGGGAAACAGGTTGTGGGAACTGAATTGCCCAGACCTACACCGTCTGTTGCTTTTTTGTCGGGATTCTTTTTACGCAGTCCGTGAGGGCCGTCTGTTACAATAATCTGGGGAAGACCCAATTCTTCAGAATACTGAAGCTGCCAATAGTTGAAACCTGAAACAAAAGCTGCCTTCTGTTCCAATGACATTTTGCCAACAATTTCGGGATGTTTCATAGAGTTTTTATCTCCTCTCAATATACTTACTTTATATTATAAATCATTATAATCAATCTTGCAATCCTTAAAATAAAATTCTTTATCTTTTTCGTCAATTTTACGAAGAATTCTGCATGGATTACCTACCGCAACAACATCTGAGGGTATATCCTTTGTAACGATACTGCCTGCGCCGATAACAACGTTATCTCCGATTGTAACGCCGGGGACAATAATTGCACCTGCACCTATCCAACAGTTTTTGCCTATATGAACGGGCATATTATACTGATATGCTTTCTGACGAAGCTCGGGCAGAATGGGATGACCTGCAGTAGCAACGGTTACATTAGGGCCGAACATTGTATAGTCGCCCACATAGATATGCGTATCGTCAACCATTGTCAAATTAAAATTTGCATAAACATTTTTACCGAAATGCACGTTATGTCCGCCCCAATTAGCATGAAACGGTGGCTCAATATAACAATTTTCACCTATCTCGGCAAACATTTCTTTTAACATAGCCGTTCTTTTTTCCGATTCAGACGGTCTTGTCGCATTAAAATCATAAAGCAATTCAAGACATTTTAACTGCTCCGACATAATTGCATCGTCATTAGGGTCATAAAGTTTGCCCTGATGCATTTTTTCTTTATTTGTCATAATGTACACTCCTTGATTGGTTATATTATTATATTAACACAGATTTTTATATGATTCTATATTAAATATAAAATTTTTATTGTCTGAAATTTAATAATGCAAACATTCCGCGTTAATGTCCGCTTACAGAATAATAAGAAAAAATCTTGTGGAATTAAGGTTTTTCCAATATATTAAAAAACGGACCGCCAATGGCGGTCCCTACTATATCAAATCAATTCACTATAATTTCTGATGCTCCCATTCCTTGTAATCCTTTACCTCGTCATACATCATTTTATAACTCTCATGTCGGGATAATGGAATTTCGCCGTTTTTTACAGCCTCACATACAGAGCATCCTTTTTCGCCTATATGTGCGCAGGAAACAAATTTACACTTGCCTATATGCTGTTCAAATTCGGGGAAACAGAACTGCAGATTTTCCTTTAAAATTATCTCTATATTTTCAAAATCAAGAGATGAAAAACCCGGTGTATCGGCAATATATCCGCCGCAAAGCTCATAAAGCTCAACTGTTCTTGTTGTGTGCCTTCCGCGTCCCAACTTGTTACTGATATGGGCAGTTGCAAGCTCCAATTCCGGTGCAATACAATTAAGCAAAGATGATTTACCCACACCTGTATTGCCTGTAAGAACGCATATTGAATCTTTTAAAACGGATATTATCTGCTCCCTGCCTTCGCCTGTAACAGCAGAAAAAATAAAGCTTTCAATGCCTGCCTTATTATAAATATTTGCATAATCACGTGCATCGGCAAGGTCTGATTTTGAAAACACAACAACAGGCTTTATACCTTTATCAACAGCCATAGCCGTAAGCTTATCAATTATAAGCATATTCGGTGCCGGCTCTGTTACTGATGAAATAATAATCAGCTTATCAAGATTTGCAACAGGGGGTCTGACAAGATAATTCTTTCTTTCGCATATTTCGGCAACAGTACCCTGTTCACCGTCATGCTCAATAATTACGGTGTCGCCTACAAGGGGGGAAACCTTCTGTTTTCTGAAAACTCCCCTTGCACGGCATTCTACAGTTTTGCCGTCCTCACAGCGGACATAATAAAAGCCCGCTGTTGATTTCATTATTAATCCTTTTTCAGATTGCATATTATTACGTCTCCGGACCTGTGCTTACGTAAACTCTTATCAATGCATCTGCAACTTCATCGGCAGTAAACACAGTTTTATCTGCGGCTACCGCAACAACCTGGCCTGCAGGTACGGTATCTGAGCTTCTTTCAAGCTTTTCTATATTATCAAAACCGTTATTTATAAGCAGAACATAATAATCTTCGTAAGTTTTGCCTGTGTAAGCAGGTATTGAATACTGCTGAGGCGCAGTAGTTGTTTCTGCCACAGTAGTTGTTTCGGCTGCGGTGGTTGTTTCTGCTTCATAGACATACTGATTTACGGTTTTGTCAGTAACCTCGGGAGTAGCTTTAGTAAAATCAACTTTACCTGTACAGATAAGCTGAGTACCTACATAAATCTTAAAATCGGTATTCTCTGCGCCGCCTATTTCAACAGTATGCGTTGAACCGTCAAGTTTAACGTTATTATAGGTCTTATAAAGAGTTTCGCCAACATAAACATATACGGATTCGTAAACATCACCGTAATCGGCAAGTGCAGGAAGTGTAAGTGTAACTGCCGTTACCTTCTCGTTTGAAACACCGACTATAATAGTAATTTCTGTCTGACTTGCGATAACAGTTGTATCTGCAGCAACAGACTGACTTATAACAAGACCGTCATTTTCAGCATCGGTTTCTTTATATTCATGACGTACTTTAAATCCGAGTGCTTCAAGTTCACTCTTTGCAGTCTCAAACTTAACACCTACAACACTTGGTACTGCAACCTTATCGGAATCATCAACTGCATAGTAAACCGTAATAGTTGAACCATAAGCAACGCTTTTACCTGCGGGGGGATCTGTTCTGAGCACCGTACTTGCAGCAACAGTATTATCAACAACACCCTCAGTTACAACCTTAAAGCCCATTTTCTGCAATTTACTCCTTGCCTGCTGGAGCTTTATACCCTCTTCCATTTCGGGTACGGTCATAGACTCGCTTGTATATGCAATATTGAGTTTTATAACGAATGATGATGTATTTGAAAGCTGCATTTTTGTACCTGATTCTATACTCTGATAGAAAACATAGCCTTCATCATACTCGGTGGTATAAACAAGATTTTCTTCAATAAGACTCTGATCAAAGAAATATTTATAATCGCTGTCTTCACGGATTTCGTCAATATATTTACCTACGAATTCCGGAACGGTGATTTCTTCCGACGTTGTGAACAGATAACTTGCAATACCTACAACCACAACCATAAACACAAAAATTATACCCACAAGGATAGGTAATGTATAATCCTTATTCGCTAATTTTTCAAACTCACCGTCAAGCTCTTCATACTCCTGTGTAATTACGGTCTGTTTAACGTATTCTTCGCTGTCAAAATCCTCGTCAGCATCGGCAACGGGTCTGCCGGATGCATATTCACTTGAGCGTGTACGGACATATTTTGTAGGCTGAGTATCAACAAAATAGCTGTAATTGAATCTTGTATTGGGATTTCTTCTGAATTCATCAAGGTCAAGAAGCATTTCAGAAGCAGACTGATATCTGTCTCTGGGATTTTTCTGCATTGCACGCATAGTAATCTGTTCTATACCTACGGGAATTGCAGGATTGAGCTTGCGAGGTAACACAGCTTCGTTATTAAGCTGCATTATTGCAACGGAAACTGCACTTTCAGCCTGAAAAGGAAGCTGACCTGTAAGCATTTCGTAAAGCACTACACCTACGGAATAAATATCAGTTTTATTATCTACAATTTCGCCTTTTGCCTGTTCGGGGCTGATATAATGTACTGAACCTATCGCACCTTCGGTAAAAGTTCTTGTTTCACTCTTATCGTTCATTCTTGCGATACCGAAGTCTGCAACTTTTATGGTTTTGCTGTCTTTAAGCAATATTATATTCTGAGGTTTTATATCCCTGTGGATAACTCCTCTTTCGTGGGCATGATAAAGAGCTTTAAGAATCTGTGCTGTAAAAATGACAGCTTCACGCCAATCAAGCTTACCCTTTGACTGTATATACTGTTTAAGATTTATGCCCTCAACATACTCCATTACAATGTACAAAAGCTTTTCACCGAAGCTTACATCAAAAACCTTAACTATATTGGGATGCGACATCAAGGAAATTGCTCTTGATTCCGTTTTGAAGTTTTTTCGGAATTCATCATTTGCCACATATTCATCTTTAAGAATTTTAACAGCTACTGTTTTATTGTCAATTATATCGTGTGCTTTATATACGACTGCCATTCCGCCGACACCGATTACTTCGTCAAGCACATATCTGTCGCTAAGTATTCTTCCTGTATAATTTTCCAAAGCTCTCACCCCTTTAATTAAATATAACTACTGCTGTTATGTTATCCGAGCCACCGTTCATGTTTGCAAGTGCAATCAGCACATCAGCACTCATATCCGCATCAAGCTCATTGATAATCTGTGCGATACCTGAATCGGAAACATGATTTGTAAGTCCGTCGGTGCAAAGCAGAAGCTTATCACCTGCTTTGAATTCTATATCAAAAAAGTCTGTATTTACATCTTCGCCGATACCCAGCGCTCTTGTAATAATATTTTTTCTGGGATGATTTGCCGCATCCTCCTGAGATATAAGCCCTGCATCAACCATCTCCTGCACAAGAGAATGGTCCTTTGTTACCTGTAAAACGGAATCCCCATCAATATGGTAACATCTGCTGTCGCCTATATTTGCAACAACACAAACTGCGGGAGAAATAACTGCAACAACTGCTGTTGTTCCCATACCTTCAAGCTCGCTGTTTTTTTCGGCTTCATCAATAATATCAAGATTAGCAAGAACTACTGCAGCTTCAATCATATTTTTAACCGAAGCAGAACTCATATTTTCCCTGTAATTCTTTTTGATTTCTTCTGCAATCCGATTTGCAGCCGTACTGCTTGCAACATTACCGCCTGCATGACCGCCCATACCGTCGCATACAACAGCAAATACGGCACCGTCTGCAAGCTCGCCTACGGTATATGAATCCTGATTTGACTGACGCTGGACACCAACATCTGTATTTGCAGAAATTTTCATAGGAACACCCCCGAAGCATAAATTATCACAGATAATTTATGCAGTGAAATATTTTTCCTTTCGGAAAAATGTGATATATTCGTTATCACGAATGTGATATATTTGCTTTGCAAATGTGATATATTTTGCCTGCGGCAAAATGTTGAGGTTACCCGTTCTGTTGTTTACTTCTTCTTAACTGACCGCAGGAAGCATTTATGTCAGAACCCAGTTCGCGTCTTACTGTTACTGTATATCCGCTTTTTTCAAGAACGGCTGAAAATGCATAAATACGCTCTTTACTGCTTCTTACACAGCCTGTTTCTTTAACCTCATTTACGGGTATAAGATTTATATGACAAAGTATGCCTTTGAGTTTTTTTGCAAGGATTGCGGCACATTCATTTGAATCATTAACGCCGCTTACCATGGCATATTCAAAGGATATACGCCTGTGAGTTTTATCCGTATAGTCCTTACAGGCTTTTAAAAGCGAATCAATATTCCATTTTTTGTTTACGGGCATCATTGATGAACGGATTTCATCTGTAGGAGCGTGGAGAGAGATTGAAAGAGTAAGCTGAAGATTTTTCTCCATAAGCTCGTATATTTTAGGTACGATTCCGCAGGTGGAAAGAGATATATGACGCATTGACATATTCTGCCCCTGCTCGTCTGTAATAAGCTCAAGAAACCTCATAACATTGTCAAAATTATCAAGAGGCTCACCCATTCCCATTAAAACAACATGGGATATTTTTATGTTATTATCCCGCTGTGCGGTATATATCTGTGCAAGAATTTCCGATGCGAAAAGACTTCTTACAACGCCGTCAAGAGTTGATGCGCAGAATTTGCAACCCATTCGGCAACCAACCTGAGTTGAAACACAAATTGAGTAGCCGTATTTATATTTCATCAAAACGGATTCAACACATTCGCCGTCGTGGAGTTTAAAAAGATACTTTACGGTATCATCATACTCCGAAATCAATTTTTTTTCAATACCTGCGCCAAATATGACAAAACTGTCATCTAATTTTGCTCTTAAAGCCTTTGAAAGGTTAGTCATTTCATCAAATGTCAAAACGCAGTCGGAGTGAAGCCATTTATATACCTGTTTTGCTCTGAATGAAGGCTCACCCATTTCCTTCAACGCTGATGCAAGTTCATCAAAGGACAATGAAAGTATGTCGGTTTTTTGCATTTTTTACACAGTCCTTTCAAATGCGGCTATAAAAAATCCGTCGCAGGAATATACCGATGGCAAAACCGTAAGAGTTTTTCCGTCGCGGAAGCCGTCAAATCTATCGTCTATTTCAATTGCTTTGAAGTTTTTGTTACGCTGTAAAAACAGATTGCAGACATCAATATTCTCTTCGGGTAACAAAGTGCAGGTGGAATAGACAAGTCTGCCACCGACTTTAAGGAATCGGCTTGAATTTTCGAGAATTTTAAGACCGAGTTCGGGCAAAGATGCAATCTCCGATTCATCTTTATACTTAATTTCGGGCTTTTTACCCGTTACGCCGAAGCCTGAGCAAGGTACATCGCAAAGGATTCTGTCTGCGATGGGCAGTTGTGCTGATTCGTCTGCGCCGTCGCGGAGCATAGTTTCAATAATACCAATGCCCAGACGTTTTGCGGTATCGTTTATAAGCTTTAATTTATGTTCGTAAATATCACAGGATATGAGTTTGCCCTCATTTTCCATCATCTGTGCTACAGTCATGCTCTTTCCGCCCGGTGCGGCACACACGTCAACAACAGTTTCACCCTTTTTCGCACCTAAAATATGAGCGCATATCTGTGAGGACATATCCTGTACATGGAAAAGTCCGTTTTTAAAATCGGGCAGAGCCGTAATATTGCCCGTATTCTTTATAACATAGCAGTTTTCAAGCTGTGTACAGGCAATATCGCAAGTGAGAGATTCATTTTTTAAAGTATTTTTTCTTATGTAAATATTACCTGTTCCCAAAGATTCATTCATTATATTTTCAGCAATTTCTCTGCCGTAATAATTAACAAGTTTATTGCAAAGATAAACGGGGAATGAATATTTTACGCTGAGATAATTTTCACTGTTTTCATCGGGCAGAGCAAGTCCGTTTGTACTGACTTTTCGCAATACTGCATTAACAAGACCCGATGCAAAAGCACAACCGTGTTTTTTTGTAAGTTTTACACTCTCATTTATAGCCGCAGAGGGTGGAATTTTATCCATAAAGAAAAGCTGACAGGCTCCCATTCGCAGAATGGTAAGCACCTGAGGTTTGAGCTTTTTAAGCGGTTGCGAAAGATAAAGAGATAAATTATAATCTGCCGTAATTTTTCTTTCAAGGACTGTTTTTACAATACGATGAGCCAGCACCCTGTCTTTTTCGGACAGAGTGTGTTCTTCGGGCAATTCCGATAATATCAAATTGGAATATGAACCGTCTTTTTCAATTTTTGAAAGAGCGATAAATGCACTTGAACGGGCATCTGCCATAAAATTTATCAATCCTATCTTCGTCTGTTACCTCTGCCAAGGAACATTATTACAAATCTTAAAAGGTTGGCAAGAGTTACCGCAAGTGATGCAACATATGTCATTGCCGCCGCAGTCAACACCTTTCTTGCATCTTTTAATTCTTCTTCGCTTCGCAAAAGACCTGTCTCGTCAATAACTTTAAGCGCTCTGCTGCTTGCGTTGAACTCAACAGGCAGAGTTGCAAGCTGAAATACAGCTATTGCGGAATAAAGACCTAAGCCGATGTATATAAGCATCTCAAATCCCAGAAAATAGCCAAAAAGTGCAAGAGGAATACCTGCATAAGAGCCGATATTACAAAGGGGAATTATTGAATTCCTTATTTTAATGGGCACATAACCCTGTGCGTGCTGTGCGGCGTGCCCCGCTTCGTGGCAGGCTATACCAACAGATGCAATACTTGATCCGTAATAAACCTCTTTTGAAAGCCTTATTACATTTGACCTGGGGTCAAAGTGGTCAGACAGCTTGCCACTTGTTTCCTCAATACGCACATTCGTTATACCGTAATGGCGAAGGACTGCCGCCGCAGCCTGTGCGCCCGTATAGCCGCTTGTATTGCGAACTTTTGACATCTTGCTGTATGCTGATTTCACCTTTGCCTGTGCAACAAGCGCAAGAATAAATGCAGGCAACACAAGCACGATATAAAGCCATGTGCCTGAATAAGAATAAAAATAATATGCTAAATCCATAATCAATTTCCTATCAAATCAATTTTATGTCCTAACAAAAAGCTTTTTGCGTCCATACGCTTTGAGCCTTCAAGCTGAACAGCTGTAAGGGAAAGAAGCATTCCGTCGCCGCAGGCAACAAGAATCGAATCCTTATCCTCTTTTATTCTGCCCGATTGGAGCGTTGTTTTTTCATCTGTAAGACGAGAGGAATATATTTTCAGCTTTTTGCCGTCAAGACAGGTATATGCAACAGGCCACGGGGACATACCTCTTATAAGATTGTGAATTTCAAGTGCAGATTTGCTCCAATCAATCACAGCCTCGTCTTTTGAAAGCATAGCCGCATAAGTTGAATCGGCATCATTCTGCTTTTCGGGAACAATCTCACCATTGGTAAACATTTCAATAGTTTTTATAAGCAAATCGGGAGCAGACTGTGCAAGAGCATCAAAAACCTCACCTGCAGTTGCGTTTATATCAATTTCATACTCCGATTTTAAAAGCATATCGCCTGTGTCAAGACCTTCATTCATAAGCATTGTGGTAATTCCCGTTACCTTATCACCTGCAAGCACACTGCGCTGAATGGGTGCCGCACCTCTGTATTTGGGCAGAAGTGAGCCATGTACATTTATACACGCATATCTGGGAAGGTCAAGAATATTCTTGGGCAAAATATTGCCGTAAGCGGCAACAATAATATAATCAGGCTCAAATTTGCTTAAATAATCGTAAGCTTCCTGAGTTTTAAGTGTTGCAGGCTGATACACATTAAGCCCTAATTCAAGAGCTTTTACCTTAACATCCGAGGGTGTAAGCTCCTGCTTTCTGCCCTTTGGCTTATCGGGCTGAGTAACAACGCACACAACGTCAAAATTTTCTTTTACAAGTCTTTCAAGACAGGGAACAGCAAAATCGGGAGTTCCCATATAAATAACTTTCATCGGATTAACCTCCGTTATCAAAGAATCAATCTATAACAATTCTCTCGCCGGGAGCAAGTCTTTGAGTAAAAACGATACCGTCAAGATGGTCAAGCTCGTGGCAGACACATCTTGCAAAAAGACCTTCGCCCTCTGCCTCGTACCATTTACCCGTTCTGTCCTGTGCTTTGAATTTCACCCACATGGGACGCTGTGTTCTGCCGTATTTTTTAGGAAGAGAAAGACAGCCTTCACTTTCAAACTGTTCGCCGCGGCGTTCAATAATTTCGGGGTTTATAAGCTCCATAAATCCGTGAGAATCACCCACATCAATAATAACAACTCGTCTTAAAATGCCTATCTGCACAGCGGCAAGTCCTACGCCGTCAGCCTTTGCAAGGGTATCTTTCATATCAGCAAGAAGAATTTGCAGCTTCGCATCAAAATTCACTACGGGTTTACTGATTTTTTTAAGAACCTCGTCTTCTTCTGTTCTTATTTTTCTTAATGCCATTTTTATCAACCTCTGTTAATACATACTTTCGGGATTCATATCGGCGTATGCGGTGATTTTACCGTACAGCCTTAATTTTGAAAATTCCTTTAAACATTCGCCGACCAGATGTCTGAATGATGCGGAATTTTTACATTTTATAATAATTCGTTCTCTGTAATTATTGCTGATTTTGGGGATTTTAGGAGCAACAGGACCGAGAACTACAACCTTTTCATCACTGTATTTTTCGCTGAGAACAGTTTTAAAAATACGGAAAAACTCTCTTGAGCCGTTTCGGACCGAATTTTCATTCTGCCCCACAAAAGTAACGACACATATATCGCAATAGGGCGGATAAATCATCCCCTTGCGTATCATTATTTCCGATTCATAAAAGGATTTGTAATCCTGCTGAGCCGCAAGCTCAATAACAGAATTTTCGGGAGCTAAAGTCTGAATAACGGCTCTGCCGCTTTTTTCGCCTCTGCCCGACCTGCCCACCACCTGAGTAAGCAAATCAAAGGTACGCTCCATACTCTTATAGTCATCATTATAAAGCTGTTGGTCAACAGATATTACGCCAACGAGCGTAACGTTGGGAAAGTCAAGACCTTTTGCAACCATCTGCGTACCGACCATAATATCGTACTCACCGTCGGCAAACTTTTTAAACAGTTTTTCATGGGAATTTTTTGCGGTGGTAGTATCAGCATCCATTCGCAATATTTTTGCATCGGGAAACAGGCAATTAAGCTCCTGCTCAACTTTTTGCGTGCCGAATCCCGAAAATCTGACAGTTTCCGCACCGCAATCGGGACAAGCAGTTTTTACAGGCTCGGAATAACCGCAATAATGGCACATCAGCCTGTCATTTGCAGAATGATATGTCATTGAAATACTGCAATTAGGGCACATCATTACGCTTTTACATTTTGTACAGGCGACAAATGTATTGAATCCGCGTCTGTTTATAAGCAATATGGTCTGCTGTGAATTTTCAAGATTCTGCCTTATCTCCTCGGCAAGAAAACTGCTTACGGTCTGCATACCGTTCATATTCTCTTTTACGGAAACATCAACAACCTCAACCTTTGGAAGTCCCGCTTTTGAATAACGTTCTGTAAGCTCAACCAATGCATATCTGCCTGCAAGAGCCTGTGCATAAGTTTCAACAGAAGGTGTTGCAGATGCAAGTAACAATAAGGCATTATTATATGCACATCTGAAACGGGCAATATCCCTTGCGTGGTATCTGGGAGTCATTTCAGACTTATAGGTGCTTTCCTGCTCCTCGTCTATAATCATAAGGGAAAGGTTTTCAACAGGGGCAAAAGATGCACTTCTTGTACCTATTACTATACTCGCTTCGCCTCTGCGTATGCGCTTCCACTCGTCAACTCTTTCACCCAAGGACAGACCGCTGTGCATAACGGCAACTTTTTCGCCGTATCTTGCATAAAACATCTCCATAAGCTGAGGTGTCAATGCAATTTCGGGTACAAGAACTATAACGCCCTTGTTTTCCTTTGCGGCATCGTCGATAAGACGCATATAAACCTTTGTTTTGCCGCTGCCCGTTACACCGAAAAGCAAAGCCGCCGCCGCTTTTGAGGAATTATACATTTCACTTAATTTAAGATATGCCGATTGCTGTATATCCGTAAGATTTATAGGGGAAAAATCCCTCTTTGTCTGCCGCATTTTTTTAGGTGTGCGATAGACCTCAACATCATCGTAACCGACAATACCCTTTTTATACAGGTTTTCAATTACCGAAGCCGAAACACCCGTATAATATGCAACCTCACGGCTTGTACCGCTGCCGATATTACGAAGAAGCTCAATAACGGCAGACTGTTTGGATGTTGGTTTAAAAGGTAAAGGCTCGTCCGCGGCATATTCGGGCATAAGGTACACATTTTTCACCATTGCATCATTTACTTTGCGGTTGGTATCCACATTTTTTGCAAGATACCCTTTTTCGTAAAGACCGTTTACAATTTTTGAATCTGCCGAAAAACCGAGAGCTTTATTGATTTTATCCACAGCAACAAAGCTGTCCCTGTTGCGAAGATACTCCATAACCTGAATTTCATCATCAGAAAGGTCATCGGGAGTATTCTGCAGATACTCAAAAGGGACTCTGTAGCTTTCAACCACATTAAGGCACAAACCCGACGGAAGCAACGCTTTTGCCGCATCGTAATATGTACAGAATGTGGTATCGGCAATACGTTCAGCCAATTTTATCATTTCATGTGTGAGCAGAGGTGTTGAATCCTCCACACTGATAATCGGCTTTAAATTTACGTTTTCGGGAGCGTTATCCGAAAGGGCAAAAACGAAGCCTTGCCTTTTTTTTGAACTGTTACCAAAACTGACTAAAACCCTACACCCTACGCTGATGCAATCAGTCATACTTTCGGGTATAAGGTAGTCAAAAAGCTTATCAAAGCTGTATGCCGTATTTTCAACTGCTACGGAAGCAGTTACGGGGACATTCAATGTTCGAATCAAACAAAAGCGGATCAGTCGTTATTGTTATCGCGAACGATTGACCACTTTTTATCTATAAATTCTTCAACTGCAACAGTTACGGGCTTTTCGGCAGGAACAGCCTTTGCGCTTGATTTTTCTTCCTTAACCGGCTTTGTCTTTGTTTTGTCAACAATCATTCTTGCTCTTTTTGCTGTTGCAACAACAAGCTCATAACGGCTTTCTCCGTTTTTAAGTAATTCCTGAATATCAATGCTAATCATAATATTTCAACTTCTTTCTTATTTTTTATTATCACAAATTATTTTATAAACCCTGTCAACGGCAGTCTGCAAATCGTCATTAACTACAACATAATCATACTCTGAACTTTTTGCAATTTCCGTTTTTGCAATACTCATTCGCTTTAATATAGATGCCTCGCTTTCCGTCTGCCTTGCACGGAGTCTTTTTTCAAGCTCCTCCTCGGAAGGCGGCAGAATAAAGATTGAAAGAGCCTCGGGATACATATTCCTGACATTTTCAGCACCCTTTACCTCAATAACAAGAATTACGGTTTTACCGTTATCAATTCTTTTTATGACATCTTCTTTGAGTGTGCCGTAGTAATTTGAGCCATACTGAGCAAACTCTATAAATTCGCCGTTTTCTGTTTTTGCAATAAACTCCTGCTCAGAAAAGAAATAGTATTCCACACCGTCTTTTTCTTCGCCACGGGGTGCTCTGGATGTTGCAGAAACAGAAAGAGAAAAAACATCATCTTTTTTAAGAATCTCTTGTACAATAGTATCTTTTCCTGTACCGGAAGGACCTGATACGATAACAAGCTTTGATGCAATATCAGACATCTACAACTTCCTCCCCATTAGTCTCGGACGCTACATCATTAAAGCGTTCACCTAATTTTTCTGTCTGCAAATAGGACAGAATCACATGGTCGCTGTCCGAAAGAAGAACTGCTCTTGTTTTTCTGCCGTGGGTGGCATCTATGAGCATTCCTTTTTCTTTCGCATCAACAATCATTCTTTTTATAGGTGCGGATTCCGGACTTACTATTGCAATAACACGCTGAGCGTTTATCATATTACCGAAACCGATATTTACAAGTTTCATTCAATTCACCTGTTACTCTATATTCTGGACTTGCTCTCTGATTTTTTCAATTTCAGATTTTATTTCTATTACGATTCTTGCAATTTCAAGGTCGTTTGCCTTTGAACCGATTGTATTTGCCTCTCTGTTAATTTCCTGCACAAGGAAATCAAGCTTTCTGCCGATAGGCTCATCGGATTTTGCAATCTCGTGAAGCTGAGCTATATGGCTGCGAAGTCTTACTGTTTCTTCCGCAACTGCGATTTTATCGGCAAATATTGCGGCTTCTGTAAGTAATCTCTGCTCGTCAACAGAAGCATCGCCGAGCAATTCTCTCATTCTTGAAAGCAGTTTATCGTTATACTCTTTAACTGTTTCGGGAGAGCGTTTTTCAACTGTTTCTACGTATGTAAGAATAAGGTCGCCTCTTGAAAGAATATCATCTATAAGCTTCTGACCTTCTGCTTCACGCATTGATACAAATGCCGCCGCAGCTTCAACGAGAGTTTCGTTAACACAGTTCCAGATTTTATCTTCGTCTGCAGGAGCTTTTCTTACAAGGAATATATCGCCGCGGGCTGCAAGGTCGGACACCTTAAAATCATTTTCAAGATTATATTTTTCAGCAAGAGAATTTATTGCATTAACGTATCCCGATGCAAGGGATTCATTAATCTGAACAATAACGTCATCTGTTTCGGTGGCATCAATCTGCACGCTGCACTCTATTTTACCGCGGGAAATAATGCCGCGTACTGCTGATTTAAGCTTGTCCTCTATAAAAGAATAATTTTTATATACTCTTGAAGAAAATTCAAAATATCTGCTGTTTACGCTTTTAAGCTCAACGGTTACCGTCAGCCCGTCAAACTCTTTCTGGGCTCTGCCGTAGCCGGTCATACTTTTAACCATAGCCGTTACCTCTTTATATTTTTTGTATTAGTATATTATAATATAGTTACAGTATATTGTCAACATTTCAGCGGCTCTTTTTGCCGTTATTACGTCTGCTTTCATTTGCTGATTTGGTCTTTTGTGCAGAACGTTTGAGGGCTGCAACCTCTTCCTTGCGAAGCTCGCGGTATTCACCTGCGGAAAGAGAACCTAATTTGAGCGAACCGACCGAAATCCTTTTAAGACGTACAGTTTCAAGACCTACTGCTTCGCACATTTTTCTTATCTGCCTGTTTCTGCCCTCGTGTATGGTTATTTGCAGAACGCTTCTGCCGTTGCCCTCAGACATAAGCTGTACGGATGCGGGCAGAGTTTTTTTGCCGTCGATAACAACACCCGACGACAGCTCAATAAGCTGAGTTTCATCTGCCATGGGTTTTACGCTGACGCGGTATGTTTTTGATATATGCATTGAAGGATGGGTCATCATATTTGCAAACTCGCCGTCGTTTGTAAAAAGCAACAAGCCCTCGGAATCCTTATCGAGTCTTCCTACGGGGTATATGCGCTCATCAAAATCCTTAACAAGCTCCGCAACGCATCTTCTGCCCATTTCATCGCTCATTGTGGTAACGTATCCTCTGGGCTTGTTCATCATTATATAAATATTTTCGCTTTTTGTTGCGGCAACAACCTTTTCACCGGAAACGGTAACAAGGTCATACTTTGGGTCAACCTTATCACCGAGAGTTGCGGGATGACCGTTAACTCTTACCTTTCCTCTTTCTATAAGCTCCTCGGACTTACGTCTTGATGCGACGCCTGCTTCCGCAAGAAACTTTTGCAAACGAATTTTATTATCCGCCATTATTCTCACCATCTGTCAAACAGACTTAAAAGTCTGTCTATTAAATTATTTTTTACTTTTTTACGGCTTACATCAGCCGACCTGTCTGCCGTAAGCGGTACCCGAGCAACAAGAATATCACCGTTATAATATTCGGCATACCCGACTATATCTCCTTTTTCAACAGGTGCATATAAAAACTTTTCAAGATATATTTTCCGTTTAATTTTGGGTTGCGAAGCCGAATCAACAGCAACTCTGACATTTTTACATTCAATACCCACACCAGAAATATCCGAGCCTGTTACGGGAACGGAATATGCAGAAAAATCACAGTCTGCATCCGCAGAAGATATACACTCTGCACCGTAATCAAGCATTTTTTTGTGGTCATTCCAATCGTCCCACGCATTAAGGGTTACAGCTATGAGCGTAACGCCATCTCTTTTTACTGCGCTTACAAGGCATCTGCCGCTTTTTTTGGTAAATCCCGTTTTTACTCCGATACAGCCGTCGTATTCCTTAAGCAGTCTGTTATGATTTGAAAGAATAACGGTCTTTTCGGAATTTTCAAAGTTCAGCTTGTATGAACTTGCGGAACAAATCCTTTCAAAATCCGGATTTTCAAGGGCGTAAGCAGTCAGAATCGCCATATCGTAAGCTGTTGTGTAGTGATTTTCACCGTCAAGCCCCGACGGCGTTTCAAAAGAGGTATTGTGCATACCTATTTCTTTTGCCTTTTTGTTCATCAGAGCAACAAATTTTTCAAAGCTGCCTCCAACGGCTATTGCAACCGAGTTTGCCGCATCATTACCCGATTCAAGCAACATACAGTAAACTAAGTTTTCAAGAGTGATGATGTCCCCTGCTTTGAGCCCTGATGAAGTGCCTTCAACATCAACCATTTCCGGTGTAATTTTAACAATACGGTCAGGAGTATTACACTCAAGTGCTATAACCGAGGTCATTATCTTTGTGGTGCTTGCCATTGAACGGATATCATAGGCATTCTTTTCAAAAACGACTTTTCCTGTTTCAACGCAATAAACCACCGCGCTGTATGCAGACAAATCATCTGTATCAAGAGCAACACAGTTAATAGAAAAAACGACAAAAAATACCAGAAAATTTATTACACAAATTACCTTTTTAAACATACCAACCACCGCCTACATAAAATTTATGTAAGCGGCGGCAGATTAATCACTAAGCAAAGATAAATTATTCTGTTTCAACGATTGTTTCAGGAACAATCTCGGTTTTTTTCTGTTTTTCAACGAAGCTTGTAACCTTATCAAACATTTCGGGGATAAGATTAACTGCACGTTCGGCAGCATTATCGGATGCTGTGATGTGTTTAATAGTAACCTCGCCCTTATTACAAACAAGGAATGCTACGGGGTTGATTGTTATACCTGCACCGCCGCCGCCGCCGAAAAGCTCAACGCTGTTCTTTGAGGGGAAATCTGAGCCGCCTGAAGCAAAGCCGTATGTAACCTTTGAAATAGGGATAATTGTAATATCTGAATTTACAACGATAGGTTCACCTACGATAGTGCTTACGTCAACAAGGTCGCGTACTCTTTCGATAGTTGTTGCAAGGATTTTTTCTGCTGATTGGTTTTTCATAATTTATACACCGCTCTCTGTATTATTTTCATTATTATTTTTTGTATCATTCTGTGCTGTTTTTGCTGTTTCGGCAACTACGGCCATTTCGGGAGTTTTTGTCATGCTTTTGAAAGATCTTATACCGACCTTGAAAACCACTCCGAAAACAAAGCCCAATAATGAGTTTATAAGCTTTCTGGGATTGAGTGAAATCTCCATAACGAAAGCATATTTGTTACGGCCTTTGCCTATGTAGTCGGGATTGACATTAACAGCGTACTTTTTAACATTACAGTTTGCACACACCGCACCTGCAACGGGAAATACCCTATAGCACATTTTGCCGTATTCCTCCGCCGTGCTTGCCGCATCATTACGGGAAACGATAATATCAAGTATCATTTCGTCAATCACAAAGGAATTGACAAACCCTCTGCCAAATTTGCCCGTAAGCTCAAGAAGTTTTTTAAGAATCTGAATAATACCTTCAATTTTTTCATTCTCATAAAAATTCTTTAAAGGATTCGGACCTTTCGGTTTAGGTTCTTTGGGTGCGGCAGGCTCTTTGGGCTGTTGAGGTGCCGTTTCAGTTTTTGGCTTTTTCTCTTTTGGCTTCTTTTCGGGAAACGGGATAAGAGGAATTTTTAAAAATGCCCATGATGCATACGCCGTTAATTCATCTGCTTCATACTGCACGTGAATATGAGCTCTTATGCTGAATAATGCACCGAAAACACCTATTATGCTGGCAATTACAATTAATGCCGTCAAGCTCCCGCCTCCTTTCGATTGATTAAATATTAAAGTAATGACATCTGACCGTCAAAATCTGCCGAATCATCATTTTCGTCGGGAATAGGCTCATCCCTTGAAGGAAGCTCGGGCAGCTCGTCCAACGATGACATTTCAAAGCATCTTAAAAAATTATCTGTAGTACAGTATACCAAAGGACGGCCGGGTAAGTCAAGTCTTCCGTTTTCTTTAATAAGCTCACGCTGACAGAGTGTGGAAATAACACCCGAACAGTCAACGCCTCTGACCTGCTCTATAAACGCTTTGGTAACAGGCTGATTGTAAGCAACAATCGCAAGCACCTCAAAGGCGGCGGCAGAAAGCGGAGTATTTTTCTTAATGCTTAAAACGGCTCTTATCTGTGAAGCATATTCTTCTTTAGTAGCAAACTGATATTTTCCGTTAAGATTAAGCAATTCTATACCGTGTTCATCGCTTTTGTATTTTTCCTGAAGACTGACAAGGCATTCCTCAAGACTTTCTTTGCTTACAAGCAATATTTTTGCTGTTTTTTCAATATCAAGCGGCTCACCCGAAGCAAAAAGCACCGCTTCGGCAATCGCTGTTAAAGTTTTACTGTCCGTTTTCATCATCCCCTCTCTGTGTCAGGTCGAGTTCAACACTCAGTTCTTCTTTTTCGCCGGACAAATAGACCTTTCCGTTCTTAGCCATTTCAAGAATTGCAAGGAATGATGCAACCAATTCGGAACGGCTTTTTGCCATTGAAAACACGTCAAAAACCTTCATTTTTCCGACTTTTGCAAGAATGGAATAAATGTTATCAATCTTTACCGATACGGATACCACCGCTTTTTCAACAATATCCTTGAAAGAATCTTCGGGTACAGGCAATTTTCTCAATTTTTTACCTGCGGCATTGGTATATGCGGTGAAAAGTTCAAGTGCATCGTGCAGACGGGAATATGTCATATCCGCTTCAATTTCCATTGGGTCTCTTATCAATTTATCCGTACCGCCTGCCTGTTTTGACAGCTTTTCTGCCATAATTTTGCAGTCGCGGTACTCCATAAGCTCGCCCACAAGCTCTTTTTTAAGCTGTTCGGCTTCTTCATAAACAGGCAGAAGAGAAACTGTTTTTATATAAACAAGTCTTGCCGCCATTTCAAGAAATTCGCTTGCAATCTCCATATTTTCGTTCTGCATACGCTGAACATAAGCTATGTACTGCTCCACAAGCTCAAATATCGGAATATCGTTGATATTCAGCTTGTGTTTAGAGATAAGATGCAGCAACAAATCAAGAGGTCCTTCAAAAACCTCGGTTTTATACTGTATTTTTTCCATTTTATAACAATCCCATAAATGTAAAGGGCAGTTTTGCTACCCAGTAGAGTCCGTTGTAAGCAAGGTCTGAAAGCCATGCCAATGGTTTGGATAATACGCCTATCCATAAAAGTACAAATAAGCCCAGACGGATGTATCTTTCGTATCTCATTACAAGGAAATAATATTTTTCGGGCAGTATCAGATTAAAAATTCTTGAGCCGTCAAGGGGAGGAATTGGTAAAAGGTTGAATACTGCAAGAGAAATATTGATTGATGCCGCAAAAACAAAGAAATATGCAAGCACAGTATATATTGAATCGGACAAACCGATATTAACATAAACTGCATCAATAACACTTTTAAACAAAAGGAATATAAACGCCATTATAATATTGGATAAAGGCCCTGCAAGAGCTACAAGCGCAAAGCTTTTTCTTCCGTTTTTAAGGTTATGCATATTAACAGAAACAGGCCTTGCATAGCCGAAGCCTACAATGAAAATCATCAACGCGCCGAACGGGTCGATATGTGCCATCGGTCTTAATGTAAGTCTGCCCGCAAGTCTTGGGGTATCATCGCCGAGCCTTACCGCTGTCCACGCGTGAGCAAACTCGTGTACGGGCATAGTACAAAAAATAACAAAAAGTATTGATGCAATCTGAACAAACATCAAACTATACTGTCCCTCTGATATATAACGCATAATATCAAATAACATATTATTACTCCTTCCTGCCCGACACAAAACGGTCAACGCCGTACATATCGGGTGTTATATTACAGGTTAAGCCGTCAAGTTCTTTAACAAATTCACAAATACAAGGCGGCTGACCTTCTCCGCTTTCAAACATATAAAAGCCTTGATTATTAAGATTCGGCAACCATTTTTTGCATATTGCACGGTAAAAGCCGAGTGCATCACCGTCGGCTACGATTGCCTCTTTCGGTTCAAAGAATATCTCGCGCTCAAGTGTTTCAAACTCTTCCTGCGTAACATAAGGCGGATTGCTGAGAATAACATCGGGGCAAGGCAAATCATCACTCATGCCGCCAAAAATATCATAATCCAGTATAGTTACGTTATTGAGGTGCAACAGCTCAGCATTTGCTTTGCAGCAAGCGAGTGCCGCCTGCGATATATCAAAAAGATACACTCTGCAATCCGGATTATTGACTGCCACGCTAAGACCTATACAGCCCGAGCCTGCACACAAATCAAAAACAACCGCATCTTTTTTGTTTTTAAGAAAGTTGTTTGCCTCATATACAATCTGTTCCGTTTCAGGACGGGGAATAAGCACGCCCTCGGTTACTTTGAATGTATTGCCGTAAAAATCCCATTCACCGAGAATATACTGCAAGGGATAACCGCTTGCACGCTTTTCAACAAGAGCATTGAATTCTTTTTGTTGTTCTTCACTTATCTCCCTTTCGGGTGAAAGGATAATATCATTTCTTGTAAGCGAAAAAACAAACTTTGCCAATTCAAGAGCATCTGTTTCGGGCGAATCGGAATATTTTAGCTTTTCAGCCGATTGCTTTATAAGTGTTTTAATATTTATCATTCTTCGGATTCACTGTTTTCGGGTGCTTCGGGTTTGTTCACATATTCGCTGACTGAATCCATACCCTCAACAACTGCTTTAAGAGCCACAATACCGACCTCAATCATTGAATCGTCGGGTTCAACGGTAGTGAGCCTCTGCATCCACAGACCGGGAGCAGTCAGTGCGCGGATAACCTTGTTATCGTGCTTGCCCGAATATCTGAGAAGCTCGTAACTTATACCCATAATAAGGGGCATTACAAGAATTTTTATAATCGACCACGCCCAGGAAACATCAAGAATGTGCACACCGTTTATTGTAAAGGACGGAATCTGATGAAGAATAAATGAAAGCAGTGATGAGGTGAGAATACTCATTATAAGTATTATAAATATAAAGCTTGTGCCGCAACGGGGGTGGAAGCGGGCATATTTTTTTACGTTTTCTACCGTAAGCTCCTCGCCTGCTTCATAGCAGAAAATAGTTTTATGCTCTGCACCGTGGTACATAAATGTACGCTTGATATCCTTCATTTTTGAAACTGCGGCAAGATATGCCACAAAAATTACTATTCGGATAATACCTTCAAACAAAGGTCTTAATGCATATTTAAGCAAAAAGTCTGAAAGAAGATACTGGTCTGCGATTCTTACAAGAAATGAGGGCAGGTACACGAAAAGTCCGAATGCAAGAGCAACGCCGAGTACCATTGCGATTGTTGAAATAACAGCCATCATTTTAGGGCCGAAATGGTCGCAAAGCCACTTATCGAGCTTGGACATCTCTTCTTCGGATTCCTCAAGCTCAAGCTGACCCGAAAGCTCCGCAGACTCCATAAGGCTTTTATAGCCTAAAATCATAGATTCGATATAATTTACAATACCTCTTAAAATCGGGATTTTGAATACGGGGATTTTATCCCTTATATGCTTGTTCTCCTTGGGAACAACCACTATTGAGCCATCAGTTTTTCTTACGGCGATAGCAGCACCCTCGGGGCCGTTCATCATAATGCCCTCAATAAGTGCCTGACCGCCCGCCTTACCCAGACGTTCATTCTTTTGTACATTTTTATCTGACATTTTATTCTCTCCACTCTGAATTATAAATTACTGTCAAGGGGTAACATAATGGTAACAACCGTTCCCTTGCCTTGTGTACTTGCAATATCAATAGTGCCGTTATGTAATGAAATAATCTCGTTTACCACGGCAAGACCTATGCCCGAGCCTCTTACGGAAACATTTGCCTTATAAAACTTTTCGGTTACATGGGGTAAATCCTCTTTTGAAATACCGCAACCCGTATCTGCTATTGATATTACCACATTACCGTTTGAAATCTCGGCGAAAACGGCAACACGTCCGCCGACTGAATTATATTTAAACGCATTGTCAAGAATGTTTGCAAAAACCTGTTTCATAAGGTTTTTATCCGCAGACATAGGTGCAGTTATATTCGGGTGATTGTAAACAATGGTAATACCCTCACGCTTTGCCCTGTCATTAAACACGCTTACTGCGTTATCAAGCTCTTTTATAATATCAACAGATTCGGCTCTTTTTACCATTCTGCCGCTCTGCATTTTGGAAAAGTCAAGCAAATCCTCAACAAGAGTATACAGTCTGTCTGACTCGCTGATGATTATATCTATACCTTTATCCGTAAGCTCCGCATCTGTTGCGCCTATATCTCTTATTGTTTCTGCCCAGCCCTTTATAGCGGTAAGAGGTGTACGTAATTCGTGAGAAACGGTAGAAATAAAGTCATTTTTCACGGCATCTGCACGGGCAATTTCTTCGGACATATAGTTTACCGTTTCACACAGCTCACTTATTTCGTCATTTTTGCCGCCGTGTTCAACTCTTGCATTAAAATCACCTTTTGCAATAAGCTTTGCAGTTTCGTTTATCTGCCCCACGGGACGAACAATGGAACGGATAAAATACATACCCGACACAGCAACCATCGCAAGAGCCGCAAGGCTGAGAAGCGCAATAAATATAGTAAACATAATGTGCTGTGAATCAAGGTCCTGGAGGGATACGATAAGCCTTACAGCCCCTGCAACAGAGCCGTCGGAATTGGTTATGACAAGTGATTTTGCCATTATTTTTTCACCGTTGCTGTTGCGACCTATCCATATTTCAGCACCCGATTCGCTTTTTACAGCCGCCTCATAATCGGGCATAGTTGCAGAATCCTTTACGGAAAAGCCTGCAGACGTAACGATAAGATTGCCCGAATTGTCAACAACCCAGACATCCATAAGGTTACTGTAACTGAAATTTTCAATAAAATCTCTTGCACCTGTTTCAAACATATCGTCTGTTGAATCCACATAATTCTTAAAAAAGGTCTGCACTGCAGATTTCTGAACCTTGGAATCAATGGTGCTTTCAGCCATTGTGTAATAATATTCTTTAATTGAAATTGAAGCGCTGACATTGACAACTGCAAGTATCAGTATGATAACACTCAATGTATTAAGTATCCAGCGCCTTGTTATACCGCCTGTTTTCACTGTCAACACCTCCCTGAACAATAATTTAGCGAATTAACAATTTACAATGTATAATGTACAATGAAGGAAAGGGCTTTGCCCTTTAACCCGATTATATAGTATTCAATAATTGTACATTGTAAATTGTACATTGTACATTGAATTATTGTTTACGGTATCCACTTATATCCGCAACGCCATACTGTTGCAAGATGTTCGGGATTTGAGGGGTCGTCCTCAATTTTCATACGCAGACGTCTTATGTTTACATCTACAACTTTATCATCGCCGTAGTATGAATCGCCCCAGACATGGGCAAGTATGGCTTCTCTTGAAAGAGTAATATTTGTATTACTCATAAAATATTCCATTATCTGGAATTCAACCTGAGTAAGGTCAACAGGTACACCGTCTTTAAGCAAAGCTCTTGTACGCATATTGAGCATAAAATTACCGCTGACGATACATTCACCTGCTGTTTTATTTCTGTCTTCCAGGTCTTTATTTATGGCAACGCGCCTGTAAATAGCGTCAATTCTTGCCATAAGCTCCGAGGGGGAAAAGGGTTTTATAACATAGTCATCAGCACCTACGAGCAGACCTGTAACCTTATCCATCTCCTGCGATTTTGCGGTGAGCATAACTATACCTATTGTACTGCTCTGCTCTCTTAAATATTTACATACTGCAAGGCCGTCAACCTCGGGCATCATAATATCAAGCAGGGCAATATCAAAATCGCCGCCGCATTCGTTGTATTTTTCAATAGCGATTTTTCCGTTTTCAGCTTCAACGACCTCATAGCCGCTTCTTTTAAGATTTATTACGATAAATTCCCTGATTGAGGATTCATCCTCAGCCACCAAAATTCGTTTCATTCAAACCACCTTTATTCGTGTATAACAGAAAACAATGCTGCTATATAACCCTTTGTGATACCCAATTCTTCACCTTCGGCAGTAATATTATATGTATACATATATTCGTCGCCGGAAGCAAGATAGGTGTTTATATTCATCTGCGAATCAATATCCTGTGCAGAAATTGTAAATAACAGTACAGACTCTTCTTCAACATCGGGGTCATCAGATTCATTTATAAGGAAAAACTGCGAAATACCGTCATCCGGATAGAATACAATACTCCAATTCTGCATAATTTCTGCATTATATTCAATTCTGAATTTATTTTCGATATTTTCAATATAGCTGCTGACGGTTTCAAAGCCGCCGTTGCGGTATTTGAGCCAATTAATGATATACATATTTTCATTTATGCTCTTTTTATCTGTTCCGTCGGCATTTTTACGCACTATATAACCGTTGGGGAACAATACCGTTGACGGAATCTCCTTTTCACCGTCAGAATCAATATCCTCACAGTTTATATCAAGGGATCTGCTGGTAGGACAGTCTGTCATATTGAGAATTTCCGTTTCAACGGGTGCTTCAAGAGTTGAAGTGTCGTTATTCCAATAAAGCAGCTCTGTAAGATACATATCCCCTGCAATTTCATCAAGATAGATGTATGTTCTGCCGTCGGCTACGCCCGATGTAATAGCAGAAAAGGCTGTTATCTCCGAATACAGATTAATATGACCTACTGCCGAAATCTGCATATCGGACGAATTTGCACCGGACATTTTAAGCAGCTTTGCCTGTGTTGTATAAGTATCGGATGTTGAATTGATAAGTGCAATCAACAATTCCTGCTGTGAATCACCGTCAATATCACAGGTAATCATACTTGTATAAGTTTCAATAATAAGAACTCTGTAATCAAGCTGTGTGCCGCTTTCATACGAGCAGTAAACAGACAGTTTTTTATTGCTTTTTGCATCAAGTGAGCTCCAGCCCACAAGCACCTCGGATATACCGTCGTTGTTAAGGTCGGAAAATTCGATTGAATAAACATCACTGCCATCACCGGGAAAACTGTCAACCGCTATCCATTCGCCGTCAACACAGTCAAGCATATACATATATACCGACATTTCTTCGGTTTTAAGGGAATAGAAAACAAATGCTTCGTCGCTGCCGTCCCCATCGCAATCGTATTTTACAAAGGCGGAACGGTAATTACCTGCCGACGGATATTTAAGCACATATTCCCCCTGTTCTGTTACTGCTTTTTCAAACACATCCTGCAGCTTACCGTCATCACCTGACAGTTTGGGTGGACGCACAAGATTTTCGGCGGAGTTGAATATATACGCATCACATCCGCTGAAAAGTAATACTATTGCAAGTGATAAAGCTATCAACACTGTAATTTTTGTTTTCATCAATTCCGCCTCCTTTTAATTAAATTTTTCAGCCTGCGACTACAGTTATCTTAACGGTATCAATATCGTCAAGCACCGTTACACCTGACGGCAATATATCTTCAAGCTTTACTTCATATGTTTGCTCACCGTCGGGGAGCTCCTGATAGTTAAGTGTCATCAGAGAGAGTTTTTCATCAATGGGATCATATTCGGTATCGATTTTTACATTTAATTGTTCAACACCGAAAGTAACATTTACATCCCTGTCTCTGTTGCCTGTAAACTCAACAGTCGGAGTAAGCACAGCCGTTCTTGAAATGTTTACTTTTACAAAATATTCAGCTTCGCTGACATAACTTACATATTTATTTACAGATACCGTATCTGCCGCAGATGCACCCTCAAGGCTCAATTCAACCTCAAGTGTCTGGGTTGAAAACATAAGCTCATCGGGGAACTTTGCATTTGCCGCAACGCTTACGATTTTATTTATCTCCGTTTCGGGACCTTCAAGCAAAACGGTGGAAACTGTAAGCTCTGCACCCTCAAACGTGTAATCCTGAGCGATATGCTCGGGAATACTGTCTGCATCAAGTACAATATCAAATTCCTTTTCACTCTCAACATCAAAATACACCTCTATGGCTGTTTTTGACATCTCTGATATTGTAATTTCGGTGCTGTTTTCTTTAAGCGAAACCTTAAGGTCAAGCTCGGAAATACCTGCCGAATCAACGGTATTGAGGTTTGCCGAAACAATAAGATCGTCTGCAGTAAGTGCTGTTACAAGGTATCTGGGACCTGTAACAGTAACATCAATTTTTTCATCGCTTTGCCAGAAATTGGTGTATCCTTTCTGCGAAACTATGCTGTTTTCGGTAGTGATTGTAATAGGTACGTTATATATTGTATAAGATTCTTCGGGGCTTTTGTACATCGCAACGGCAACCCATATAAAAAATGCGATTATAAGCGAAATAACAAACACAAACTTGTTGTTATCCATCAGTTTGCCGAATGAAAAGCCCTTACGCTCTTTTTTATTTTCGGGAGAATTACTCATTTTGATTTATCCCCCTTCTGCTTTTTCTGAAATAATTTTATCTTTTTTGAATTATCTTCTTCTGAATCGTCAACAAGCAAATCTATAAGCATTGAACGAAGCTGGGCATCGGTAAGACCTCTTTTGAGCTGACCGTCGCAGGCAACGGAAATAATGCCTGTTTCTTCACTTGTAACGACCGCGATTGCATCAGAGCGGAGACTTACTTCAAGTGCGGCTCTGTGCCTTGTACCAACATGCTCTGTTACCTCTTTTTCGTTTTTAAGCGGAACAACGCATCTTGCAGCAACAATTCTGCCGTCTTTTATAACGATTGCACCGTCGTGCAACGCCGCTTTCGGGAAAAAGATACTTAGCAGCATTTCTGTTGAAACGCAGGAATCAATAGGTACACTCTGCCTTGTGATATTGCCAAGCATGGATTTTCGCTGAAATACAATAAGTGAACCAATTTTATCTTCGCTCATTTCAGCACAGGCTCTGCACACGCTGTTAATAACGTCGTAAGTTGTATCGTTACTCTTTTTAGGGCTGAACAGCTGTGCCCAGAAATTATTTCTCTGACCGAATTTTTCAAGCGCCTGCCTTATTTCACCGCTGAAAATAATAACGAATATAACCAGCAAGTCGCTGAAAACAGTGCTGAACATATACTTACTTGCGTTCATTTCAAACAAATAAACAGCCGCAAAAATAAGCGCAACGAACAAAATTCCCGTTATAACCTGTACGGATTGGGTTTTGCGTATCTGTAATATGATAGAATACACAACAACCGCAACAAGAAGTATATCGAGAACATCTTTGAATGAATTAAAACTCATAACCGCGCCCGAAAACTTTTCCCACGTGGACAAAAGAGTTTCAGATACGGACAACAATCCTAAAAAATTCATTAAAAATCACCTTCTGTCAAAGTGTTTCAATAAGACACACCGCATGGGCGGAAATGCCTTCCAATCTGCCGGTAAAACCGAGCTTTTCCTCGGTGGTAGCCTTCACATTAACTGCAGATGCATCAATTTTGCACGCATAGGCAATATTCTCTGCCATCTGTCGGGTAAATTTACCGATTTTCGGCTGCTGAGCTATAACCGTAGCGTCAATATTGCCAACGCGGTAGCCTTTTTCTTCCAAAAGCGAAACAACGTGCTTTAAAAGTATCATGCTGTCGATACCCTTGTATCTGTCATCACTGTCGGGAAAATGTGTACCGATATCACCCAACGCCGCCGCACCAAGAAGTGCGTCTGAAACGGCGTGAAGCAAAACATCCGCATCGGAATGACCCAGCAATCCCATATCATATTCAATTTTTACACCGCCGAGAATCAGATCTCTGTTTTCAGCAAAACGGTGTACATCGTAACCGTGGCCTATTCTTATCATAACAGTTCTTTAACTGCTGCAAGCTTTACTGCAATACAAAGAAGCTCTGCTGATGCTTTTAAATCCTCAACGCTGGGATAAGAAGGTGCAATTCTGATATTTCTGTCATCGGGGTCATTCTTATAGGGGAACGTTGCGCCGACACCTGTGAGTGTAAGACCTGCTTCCTTGCAAAGCTGACCTGCATATTTTGCACTACCCTTATCAACGTTAAGGCTGATAAAATAACCGCCGTTGGGCTTGTGCCATGATGCAATACCAAGACCGCCAAGCTCCGCATCAAGCACATCAAGAACAGCGTCAAACTTAGGTCTTAATACGTCAGCATGCTTTTTCATAATAGCCTTGAGTGAATCAACATCGGGGAAAACATAGCTGTGGCGAAGCTGATTCATCTTGTCGTAGCTGATGATCTGTATGGTAAGTCTTGCAAGAATCTCTTTAACATTGTTTTCGGAAGCCGCAAGAGCAGACACACCCGAACCGGGGAATGTGATTTTTGATGTTGAACAGAACTCAACAAAATTATCCTCTGTGCCGTACTTTTTAGCCGCATCAAAAATATTAACAAGCTCGTCGGATGTATCGTAAAGATCGTGGATGATATATGCATTGTCCCAGATAACTCTGAAATCCTTTGCTGCGGGCTGCATTTTTGCAAGCCTTTCAACTGTTTCTGCAGAATATGTAAATCCGTCGGGGTTTGAATACTTGGGAACACAGAACATACCTTTAACTGATTCGTCCTTGATAAGCTCCTCAACCATATCCATATCGGGGCCTGTTTCGCTGATGGGTACGTTAACCATTTTGATGCCGAAATATTCAGCAATAGCAAAATGACGGTCATAACCGGGAACAACTGCAATAAATTTAACCTCATCAAGCTTTGACCAAGGAGTACCGCCTGCAATACCGTGTGAACAGCACTGGCTGATAAAGCTGAACATAAGCTCAAGACTTGCGTTACCGCCGATGATGATATTTTTGGGTTCAACGCCTAAAAGTGAAGCAAAAAGCTCCTTTGACTCTGCAATACCGTCAAGCAGACCGTAGTTACGGCAATCAAAGCCTGTTTTGCTTGTATAATCGGTAAGCTCAAAGGCTTTTGCAAAATCAGCCTGAGCAACATCAAGCTGTTCGGGACCAGGCTTACCTCTTGACATATCTATTGTGAGGCCTCTGGCTTTGAATTCATCGTAACGAGCCTGAGCCTCTTTGGAAAATTCCAGTAATTCTTCCTTTGAAAATTCGCATAATTTTTTCATTAGTGTACCACCTATAATAAAAATTTATATAATAATGCTATTATAAATCATCTTATTATAGCACAGCAAAAAACGATGTACAAGACTTTTAATCAAAATATTTTTAAGATATATAACATTAATAAATTTAAAGAAAATTGAAAAAAATGCAGAAAATCAAAAAAAAGTATTGACAATTCAATTTTAATGTGATATATTATGACTCGCGATTGAGAGTTGCTGGTGTAGCTCAGTTGGTAGAGCAGCTGATTTGTAATCAGCAGGTCGGGGGTTCGAGTCCGTCCACCAGCTCCATTTTTTTATCCTCAAAAGCAACAAATTAATAAACGGAAGAGTTCCCGAGTGGCCAAAGGGGGCAGACTGTAAATCTGTTGTCAACGACTTCGGTGGTTCGAATCCACCCTCTTCCACCATTTCGAGTGTTCATAACGGATTCAAGTTGTGAACACTCTTTTTCTTTGATAAATAACATATTTTTATTGGTCGCAGACTTTTTACGGTCTGCGACCTTTTTGCGTTTTATGCCGTTACGCTTTCGGGTAATGCTTTTGGTATATAAGTCACTGCTACTCCTTGACGGGTATCGTTGCTGAACAGTTCTTCCTCTTGTATGGGCAGTTCAATATAACCCACAAATCGGTAGTAAATTACTATTCTCTGCGTTTTGTTTTTTCCCGTTCCCTCTGTTTCATAAACATCAATATGGTCAATGAGTTCGTGAAGCAATGGCGCAGTTATGGTTTCCATACGCATAAACTTTCGTATTGCTGAAACAAAGGTTTCTTTGTCCTGCTCTTTGTTTTTCAAAAGGATAATATCATCACGCAGTTTGGAAATTCTGACTTTCAGTTCTGCTCTCTCAACCTCATATTTGCGTGACATATGCATAAACCATTCGTCTGTAACCTTGCCGCTTGCGTTATCCTCATAGAGCTTCTCATACAGAGTTGCTACCTTTTCCTGTCTTGACAGACATCTCTGCAATTCGCTCTGCAAATACTTTTGCTCCGTAAGCATATCCTTGTTGGTTTTCTGTGACAGTATTTCCGCAAAGGCTTCTTCGTCATATTTCAGATATGATACCATCTTTTTAAGTTCAAGCATTACAATTTGTTCAATCGCATCTGCTCTGACATAATGCCTGCTCTTGCAGCTGCCTCTGTAATCCTTGTAGTAGTTGGAACAACTGAAATAGTGAATGTCTTTGTTTCGTGTGTTTACATGAAACCATAGCTTTTTACCGCAATCGGCACACCGCAGAAAATCACAAAATATGTTCTTTTTAGCATTTTCCGGTTTAGGGTCTCTTTGTTTGCATTTCTTTACAAGCTGCTGTACTCTTTCAAAAGTTTCACGGTCAATTATCGGCTCATGAACATCTTTGAAAATCTTCAAGTTCTCTTCGGGATTCAAGTGTCTTGTTTTGTTTTTGAAAGATTTTGAGTATGTCTTGAAATTGATTACATCTCCACAGTATTCTTGACGGGATAAAATCTGACCGATAGTTGAACTTTTCCATTTGTACGGATTGGGCTGTACCTTTTTACCGCCTCTGCCGATACCTCTGTCCTTCCAATATGCGGTACAGTTTTTGATTTCTCTGTCCTGCAATGTTCTTGCAATTTTGTCTTGACCGTAGCCTTCAAGATAAAGCCTGAAGATTTCTTTGACAACTGCTGAGGCACCCGGTTCTATTATCCATCTTTTAGTATTTTCAGGGCTTTTCATATATCCGTAAGGCGGTTGAGATAACGGCTCACCCATATTACCTCTGATTCTTTTTGCTGAGCGTACCTTCTTTGAAATATCTCTTGCATACATCTCGTTCATAACATTTTTGAACGGGATGATTTCATTTTCACCGTCAGCACTGTCAACCAAATCTGTAATGGCGATGAAGCGGATATTGTTTTCGGGGAAGTATGATTCTGTGTAAAGACCAACCTCAACATAGTTTCTTCCGAATCTAGACATATCCTTAACAATAATGGTTGAGATATATCCCGCTTCTACATCCCCCATCATTCGTTTGAAGTCAGGTCGGTTGAAGTTTGTTCCTGTAAAACCGTCATCAACATAGAACCGTGTGTTCTCAAAGCCCTTTTCCTGAGCGTACCTCGCCAACATGATTTTTTGATTCTCGATGGAGTTACTCTCATTTTCTTTGTTGCCGTCATCTCTGGAAAGACGACAATAGAGAGCAGTAATTCCTACATTGTTTGACTGCATTAGTCCTCCTTTCCGGCAGTCGAACATACATATTCCGCTTGTATTGTATTTTCATCTTCGTTGGTTGTCAAATGTGCGAAATCGCTACCGATAAATTCTGATAATTTTTCTTTCATAGTTTTGTTTTCGGTTTTACTGAAACGGGTTGAAACAATATAACGGACACCGTTGATGACATATTCGTTTGCATCGTCATCTTTGTTGAGTTTAATTTCGGCTCTGGTGTTACTTATCGTTTCAATAAATCGCAATTTTAATTTTCTCCATAAATTTTTCACCTCGACCCTTTGTCCCTCACTTTCATAAGATGTCTGTAATAGTAATCGCAAGCCTTGATAACAAAGTTTTCAAGTTCAGCTTCATTAACTTTAGGTGCAATCTTTTGCAATCGCTCAACAGATAATTTCAGCACAGGCTTTTGATTTGGCTTGGGTACTGATAGAATTTCAAACAGCTTATCTTGATTCAGCTCGCCCTCTTCCGAAAGCTTACGCATACGCTGTGCCTGTGAGTATGATGGTGTTACCTCATCGCTGTAATACATCGCATAAACCATCTGCTGTTCATCGGGTGTCAGATACGAAAGTTCAACCGCAGGTCGCATAGCGATTCTGCTTTCATCAACGAGGTTAAGTAGTTCAGAAATAAGATATGTCAGACGGATATAATGACGGATTGTTTCTCTGCTGTCACCGCTTTGCTCGGATAATTTTTGAATTGACGTTTCACCCTTTAACTTCTGCAACACTGTTGCAGAAGTTGGCTCATCTAAATCAGTTCGGTAACCTTGTCGTTTCATTGCATCGAGTTTTAATTTGTAAGCGATACCTTTTTCACTCGGCAAGATATGTTCACGGTGGCAGAGATTGGAATCAATCATCGCAACCAACGCTTCATCATCGGATAAGTTGTTGATAAGAACGGGTACAGTTTCATAACCGAGCTCGTTGAGAATTTGCAAACGGCGGTTGCCGCAGACAATCTCATATTCATTTGTGTCGGGCAGTTGCCTTATGACAATCGGACTGAGTAAACCGAACTGACTGATGCTCTCACGAAGCTTCTGCATATCTTCATCCTCCTTGACGGTGAACGGAGAATTGGTCATCGGTTTAATCAAATTAATTTTTACATTGTCCATTGTTACTTTAGTTTCAAATACTTTCATTTTAAAACTTCCTTTCTTTGTTAAATATTTTTCTTTAAGGGTTTCAGGGAACTATCCCTGACAAGCGGATTTGTCCGTACAGATTCAGTGCTTGTTGAGACTTGAAAAGTTGAAACAAGCATCTGTGGCTACAAATTCAGTGCTTGCTAAGACTGATGACACGGCATCAAAAAAGTCTTGGCAAGCGGATTTGACGGGACAAATCCATTGCTCGCTGAGACAGATGCCATTTATTTTTTGCTGTTGAGATTTCGCAACTTATGTTTTTGTTTCTTCGCAAACTCACTTGCAGCAGAGCGTCGTTCTTTACTATATGGCTCTGTGAGTCTGAAACAAAATCTTCCTTTTTCAATCTCAAACATCAATCTTCCGTCTTCGGAATCGTCAACCAGCTTGCACAAGTCCGGATGTTTTTCTGAATATGCCGATAGACGATTTTTCAAATCCGTGTTGTAGGTTGACACGATAATAATCGGACTGGCTTCGTCAAAAAATATCTCGG
Organism: Acutalibacteraceae bacterium; assembly: GCA_045535305.1. GTDB lineage: Bacteria > Bacillota > Clostridia > Oscillospirales > Acutalibacteraceae > UBA1081. The sequence continues at coordinate 1,515 of JAZSLJ010000062.1, read as the reverse complement.
TTGTCTTCTGAGATTTCTTCAAGCCTGTTTTCAAAACATAAACCTCCTTTCCAAAAAATTATTTTTTCAAAAGGCGGCTTTTTTGAACGATTTTTCATAGGTGAACAACTGTAAAAAGAAAGTTTCATCCGACAGAAATTTTTGAAACGATGCAGCTATAAATCAAACACTCTCCAATTTGATTTCTGCATTTTTTACAGTTCTGAAATAAATTTGAGCAAAACAAAAAAGCCGTCACACAGACAGCATCAATCGGCGGGAGCATTGCTCTCGCTTTTACAAATGATGTCTTATGTAACGGCTTTGAAATTTAAAATAATCTCAAAGGCATACTGTTTTCTAATCCCGCATCACCTGAAGCATTAGCCACGTACAGTATCAACAAAGGTGAGGAGTGCGATAATTTTCTCTTAGCATATCGCCAGCTTTATGCGGACTCATATCCGCAATAAATCACATCAATATTCACTTGTCAATTTAAATTTAACTTACTATACCATATAGAACATTTGTTTGTCAATAGGCTTCGTAAAAATTTTCAAATTATTTTTGACGGCAGAAGTGATGTCATATTTTCAAAAATATTCTGAGTTCTCGGTGAGTTGACGGCAGATTTGACGTCACAAAATACTTTCTGAAAATGAAAATGCTCTCACTCTCGTGAGAGCAGAAATTATTATTTCTTTTCAATTGGAATCCATATTTCGATTGTTCTTCCGTTATATCCTCCAACGATTCCCCAATGGTAAACAGCAAGTTCGGGTGCGTTACTTATCTGATATTCGTCATTTGACAACCACTCTGCTGCAATCTGTTTGCGGATATCAAAGTATTCGGGAATAGGCCTCTTTGTCTTTTCAGTTTCAAAAACAAGATAAGTTCTTTCGGGGATAATGATTTCTTCGAAACCAAACTTTCCCATAAAGTCAATTCCCGTAACTTCGGAGTTGTGTAAATTATCACGTTCATAATCATCTGTTGTGACTGAAATGTAAAAATCATATCCGTCATCATCAAAGTTTGAAAGAACACAATAATCCGACATTTTATCGTTGCTCATTCCTTTGAGCATCCACTGGTGTGCTCTTGTTGTCGTAAAAAAAGCACTTTCCTGCTGTTGCCTTGATTCATCATAAGGAGTTCCGCTGAATCGTTTTTTGTAACCGAGAAGTGTCTGTGCAGGTTTTGTTTCAATACGATAGTTCATAGTTGTACCGCCTTCCAAAGAAAAATTCAGTACAAGACGGGAAAAGGATTTAAGATTACTGCCGTTACTTCGAGCTTGCGAAGGCAATATATCGTGAAACTTCTGAAACGCTTTTGCAAAACTGTCAGGACTTTCATAACCGTATTTAATTGCAACATCAATTACTTTTGCATTGGTTGTTGCAAGCTCTCTGCCGGCAAGAGTCAATCTGCGGTTGCGGATATATTCACCCAAAGTGAAGCCGCAAAGAATACTGAACACACGCTGAAAATGATAACTTGATGAATAGCACTTCTTTGCTACTTCGT
>JAZSLJ010000028.1:0-16308 GCA_045535305.1 Acutalibacteraceae bacterium | reverse complement strand
GAGATGCTGAAGCATGATTCAGCAGTACAGTATTCTCTCGGTGCAAAAGAAGAAGGCTTTATGCTCCCTGAAAAATATAACGGCTTAGGTTATCAAAATCTGATTTCAATTGTATTTGATTTAATAACTTTCCGTGATGGTTGGATGCGTAAAGGAAAAGCGAGCTCGACAGATGAAATAATAGAACCTTTGCAATTAGTGCTTGTTGAGGAACCCGAGGCTCATTTACATGTACAAGTGCAACAGGTGTTTATTCATAAAGCATATAGTATCCTTCGAAACCACGAAAAGTTAGGCACCAACAATCTGTTTTCGACTCAGTTGGTGATTAGCACTCATTCCAGTCATATCGCACGAGAGGAAAAGTTTGCAAATCTGAGATATTTCAAACGATTACCCAAGGGATTCGAATGTAAGGTTGCAACATCAAAGGTAGTCAATTTGTCGGATGTGTTTGGAGAAGAAGACGATACTGATAAATTTGTAACCCGGTATTTACAAACAACACATTGTGACTTGTTTTTTGCTGATGGAGCTATTTTGGTTGAGGGTTCTGCAGAACACATGTTGCTCCCTCATTTCATCAGAAATAAATATTCAAAGTTAAATCAGCGATACATAACCATTCTTAACATAAATGGAAAGCACTCGCATCGTTTGGCTCCTTTGATTGACAAACTTGCTTTACCAACGCTGGTTATAACCGATTTGGATTCAGCCGAACCGACAGGATACCACGAAAAGGCAGAACCCGTGAGAAATAAAGGCTTGATAAGCGGTAATTATGCGATAACGAATTGGATTATAAAAAAGAATTTGTTGGATGATCTTTTAGATCTATCAGATGATGAAAAAGTGGTGACAAAAAAATCCGTATGCGATTATCAAATTCGGGTAGCATATCAAATTCCAATAAAGGTTACTCATCTTGGTGTGGAAGTTGAAGCGTTGGCGAGAACTTTTGAAGATAGCTTGATATATACCAACTGGGATGTTTTAAGCAGCTTAAAGGCAACAGATCCTGGACAGCTTTTGAAGAAATTAAAAGACGGATTTGATGCGAAGAAATCTTTTGATTCTCTGAAAACGACAATTTTCAACGAACTAAAGAAATCAGAAGTAAAAGCTGAGTTCGCCTTAGATCTGATATTTTCTATAGCACCGGAAGAAATTGCTGTACCACAATATATCAACAAAGGGCTCACTTGGTTAGAGAGTGTTTTGTGTATGGAGGTCAACTGATGGAACAATATTCAAATATTGAGACATCATTGTTAGATAATCACGTTGATGATCATGTTGATGTTGAAATTCAAGAATGCCTAAGTTCAGATCCTCCCAAGAGTTTCTTTATGTTCGCCGGCGCAGGTTCTGGCAAGACTCGCAGTTTGATTAACACGCTTGAATACCTTGACAAAGAAAAGGGACATTATTTAGCAGAACGAGGAAAACAAATTGCGGTTATTACATACACCAATGCAGCTTGCGATGAAATAGGAAGACGGCTTCAATATAAATCAATTTTTATGGTATCCACGATCCATAGTTTCTTGTGGGAGATGATAAAAAATTTCCAACAGGACATAAAGATCTGGGTAGAGGGTTCTATTACTGCAGAAATTGATGAATTACAAAACAAGCAGAAGACGGGAAAAGGAGGCGCTGCAGCTACCACCCGAGCTGAAAAAATTATAAGCAAGCAAAAGCGCTTAGAAAAGATAAAAACTGTAAAGCGATTTTCATATAACCCCAATGGCGACAACTTAGGATTCGATTCATTGAGCCATGATGAAGTTGTGAAAATAGGCTCAGAATTTATTGCCACAAGAGAAACCATGCAAGAAATTTTGGTAAATAAATTTCCTGTTTTGTTAATCGATGAAAGTCAAGATACCAAGAAAGAACTCGTCGATGCACTGCTCTGCGTTTATGAAAAGCATAAGAACTGGGCTATTGGTATGTTCGGTGATACCATGCAAAAAATTTATGCGGATGGTAAAGACCATCTAGATGAGGCTGTACCTCAAGAATGGGTATTTCCTCAAAAAATAATGAATCATCGCAGTGCAGAACGAATTGTTGGGTTGGCAAACGCAGTTCGGAAACTATCGGATGGTAAAGAGCAACGTCCAAGAAGTGATGCAAAAAAAGGTTTTGTACGCTTGTTCATAGCAAATGTATTAAGCAATAAGGAACAAACAGAAAAACTGGTAGCAGAAAAGATGTCTGAGATAACTTCCGATATCGAGTGGCAAACCGATACGGGGTATGAATGCTTAATTTTGGAACATCACATGGCTGCAAGCAGATTTTCGTTTAGCAACTTATATACGCCGCTGAATGATTCAAAAGAATTTGACAGTGCTTTGCGAAAAGGTGAAATAGCAGAAATCTCGTTTCTTGCTAACACAATATCTCCGCTTGTTAATGCACATCAAGCCAATAATACATTTGAAATTGCAAAGATCGTTCGTCAAAGCTCCCCTTTACTAAACAAAAAAGCGTTATCTTTGCAACCAGATAAACAGCAACAAAAGCTGGAGCAAGCAGAATCTGCTACGCAATCTCTATTTGCTCTGTGGGATGATGGCAAAATTCCTTCGTGCATTGATGTTTTAAGAAATCTCAAAGAATCCGGTCTTTATGAGCTTAGTGAGCGTATGGAAGAAATTATTGATGGTACATATGCTGGAGACGATCCAAAAGTTATTGCATTAAAAACAGCATTAAGTGTTCCCTTTGATGAAATGGAGCGGTATGCCGTATATGTATCTGATCAAAGCAGATTTGCTACCCACCAGGGCGTGAAAGGATTGGAGTATCCTCGGGTAATGGTCGTTTTAGACGATTCTGAGGCACGGGGTTTTTTGTTTAGTTACGAAAAACTATTTGGAGCTAAAGAGAAAACGCAAACCGATTTGAAGAACGAAAAAGAGGGTAAAGATACCAGCATCCAAAGAACTGCTCGGTTGTTTTATGTCGCATGTACACGAGCAATGGAGAGTTTAGCTGTTGTGGCATATTCTGAAAATCCAACTTTAGTACGATCCACAGCGTTAGCTAACGGATGGTTTACGGAAGAAGAAATCGTGATGTTATAAGCTACGTAAATTAAAACAAATCCCGTTTCAATGAAAAGAGGTGGACTTTATGTATATTGATTATCTGAAAAATGATTATTCCAATAAAAAGGAGCAAGAGAGAGAGGAATACATAGCTAGAGATAAAAAGCATTTAGCTGGTCTAATTCAAGAACGAATTACAAATGATATTGAACATATTGTTGATAGATGGTATGAGCTTGATGATATTGGATATATTCCCGAAAACGAAAAATTCCTTTACTTATTAAAGGAAGCAGAGCAATTATACGGTTTTGCATACTACACAGGCACTGTCTCCATTATCGGTATTGCGGCGGAAGAATATTGTCGATATTTGATTCGAAAATACAACCTTACTGATGTTGATAAACAATACGATAGAATCAACAAACTAGCGGACAACGGTAAACTGACGACCCAAATGAAATCAACTTTTCACCGCATTCGTGCCATAAGAAACGATTGTATGCACTACGATGATAATTTCAAAAATCTTAGTGATACTCAATTAAAAGCATATGCTTTAGAAATGGTACAATTGTACAAAAGTTGTTTGTCGCTTTCTGTCATACCTCTGGATGAAAACTGTGAGAAGGTTTCAGAAGAAATGCTAACATCCAAAGAAATGACTTTTCGAGAATTTATCTATCGAAATAGAAATATTCAGAGACACGTAACAGGTTTAGATTTGCAAATAGACCCCAAAATCAAAAATTTAGTTTTCACTTCTCAATATTATGTAGCAGAAATAGACATTTCAACAAATGCTTTTAAAGAAATGACACTCTTAGATATGGAGCGTGGTGCAATGCTTTTGGTAGTGGATTTAACACTGCCGCAAGCAGAGATGATACAAAAACTGAAACTTGAGGAAGGTCACATCATAATTGCAACAGTTATGTCAAATATTACGACACTGGGGCAATCAGAAGAATGGCTGTTATTGAATATTAAGGATGTCTATAGAGAAATTACTGATTTATCTAAATTAAATGATTTAATGTAAATGAGAACAAAAAGAGTATAAGCTATGGCAAAAATATAAAATTTTGCGATATTAAGAAGCGAGAATAAACATGGTTATATTACATTTATCCGATATACACTTCGGGAGAGATAATCCCGAGTACAAAGTCAAAGGTGTATTTCAAAACAAAAAACAGATTTTACAAGAATTGCTGGTTTCAATAAGAGACAATTCAATAAAGCCCGACCACATTATTGTAACGGGAGATATGGCGTGGTATGGCAGAAAAAACGATTTTGATGAAGCGTTGTTGTGGTTTAGAGAGTTATTAAATGCAACAAAACTCTCGGGTTCAAACCTTACATTTTGCCCCGGAAACCATGATGTTAATCGCGCGTATGGAAACTATCAAACAAAAGTGAGCCATAAAGATATTGATACGATAGATCGGCTATACCAATATGACCAGGTTCATCTAATGGAAGCTCCGCTTTACAATTATGAAAAATTCTGCGAAGCGTTAGGTGTAACACCCTATCATTATCCAAGACAGGACAAATGGGAAAGTAGCTATGCAATCGGATATAAAGATGTTCGCTTGCTAAGTGGTGAAGTATTTCGCATTGTTTCATTCAATACAGCTCTACTGTCGTTTGTGAAGAATTACCCCGACGATCAAATGCTCATAGGGCAAGCACAGATAAGATCGTTGTTGGAGTACGGGATTATTGGATCAACGAGAAATTACTATACCGTTGCTCTTTTCCATCATGCAGAAAGATTTTTGCATACACAAGAAATCTGTGAGTATGATCAAAGATATGCAACTTTGCCGCTATTGAGACGCTATGTGGATTTGGTGCTTTGCGGGCATACCGAGACCGGTGGTATCCCTGTGCTTTATAAGCAAATAGGTGGTGCTGAAATGCTGACCGGTGGTGCAGCATACTATTCTGATGATCACGCAAATTCGTATTCAATGGTGATTATTCCAGAACATTGGCCAGAAGGAAAAGAAAGAGAAGTTTGTTTATACCCATTTATTTACTCTGTTGAAAACGGTTGGCATCACAATCAAAGAAAAGAACTTCCTTCCGCTTGCAACAACATTACTGCTGATCAGCCACAAATTGAGTGTAGGTCTGATTTTGAATTAGTCTTTGCATATGATGATCAAAGAATGGCGATTCCCTTAAAATGCGTTTCTGTATTTATTAGAGATGACAATACTGCCCTGTTAAGCAACGCTGAGGATGTCTGTCGGAATCTGGATATAACATGCATTGGCCCAACCGATAAACCCGGCACATCAAAAGTAAGCATATCTATAGCGACTATAAAAGAAAATAGCGTTGAGGCATTGCTCACACGAGAAACTGTATTTAGATTTTTGAATTATGCCACAAAGGCTCAAAATGGATCTTCGTTTAAAATAATGAATACAACCGGCGATGTATTTCTCTCAGGCGATAACATTACCTTTGATGAAGCGATTGATGACGAAGGAGTTGAATTTTTAACAAAACTGCGAAAAATTGAGAAGACATATGATGTCCTCTTTCAATGTCCCAAAGATACAGCAGAATCTAGAAAAGTAGATATTCTGCATGACTTGATTGAACGTGGTTATACAAAAGAATTTAGAGCCATTCCTGGATTTGATACGTATTCTACAGATAAAAAGCAACTAATGAAAATCGGATTACGTTCATTAACAAATAAGCCAGTTTACATTTTTCACAAAGGTACATTTAGGTGTAAGTTATATGGAAACGATTTTTCTCTTGGTAATATCATGGTTTTGATGGGGCCATATTCAGCAAAGGGTTCTAGGGCTATACAAAAATCTTTGACTTTTATTGCAGATGACCAGCGAAAAATCACCTTGAAACTCTGTGATAATTCTATTTGCTATCTCATTACCGATGAGCAACAAGCGGATGCGCGAGAGATTCTGAAAAATATTGGAGAGTGTGTCCATGTTGACAAAATGAATTGTGCATGGGATTTTATATATGAAGTCTCTGCTGGTAATTAACAAAGATGAGAGTAATTACAGAATAACCTTTGAGGGCATCCTTGAATTGTTCACATTTTTCTGCTATAATATTATTGTTCCAAAAGGAGCACGACCTTTACATCTACCTTTGTATCCAAACATCAAAGCCAGTTGAACTGTAGGACAGAGCCAAGTATCACTTACTGAAAAAGAATAACGAAATTTTTCTCCGCCGATTTTTCAGAAAATTGATACCAAACTTTGATACCAAAACAGTACCAAACGGGCTGAGAACACAGAGAATACAGAGAAAAACGAAGCAAAACGAGAGAAATCTCACGGAAATTAGCCCAAAATAAGGCGAAAAGTAACTGTGGGAAAGAACTCGTAAGCGAGTGGGAATAATTTCAGAACGTTAAAAAAACGCATGAGCATGCGTTTTTTAGAAGCAATTGTTCCGCACTGACAACGTTTTGACAACAATTTAAGATTATTCATAAAATTAAGAGCTAACAGATTTTTGTTACAAAGTCTGTTAGCTCTTTTTTTAGATTATGTCATTTAAATAATACATTGGTGTGACAAGTGCTATTTTAGGCTTATTGAAGCAAAATGCGAAGCGCAGAAAGCGGAAAAAGCTCTTGCAGAAATAAGGCCCGTACAAATAGAAACGGAGCAAATTGATGAAATCGGAAAGAAGAATATCCTCGGCAAAATCCAAATGTCTGCCGAGGATTATGAAAAACTTACCACTCTTGCAAAAGAAGGCATTGCGAACCGATATGAAATCGAAAAGCAGAAATCTGTTATTGAACAGAAAAACGATAAGATTTCATTCCTGGAGGACGAACTTACCGAGCTGAAAAAGAAATGCAAACCCTTCCTTGAAGCCCTGAAAATCGCACCGAAGAAAGTAATGAAATTTATCGAAGAAATCATAAAACCGCCGGAAAAGGCTGTTCAAAAAGCTGAGGAGGATAAACCTTCCCGGTGGGAAGTAACTGTTGGGCCAAAGAAACAGCCTCAGCCGGAAGTTAAACATGAACAGCCTAAACGAAACAAAAAGAAAGGAGATTATGAAAGATGAAAAAACATTATACAAACGAGAAAACCGTGATAAGCTATACGCTGCGGGGAGATTACTATCTCCCCGACCTTTTACCGGCTGAAGAAGAACATAAAATCGGGATTTGGGGTCAGCGTTATCTGCATTTCATCAAAAACCACCGCAAAGTTTTATATACAAATCTTCTCACAACAGGCGTGCTCAACAAGCATCTTGCAGAAGTCGATGCCCGTGCTCAAACCATGCTCGACGATTTAATAAAGAAATTTGCGGAGCAGGAAGGTGTCGACGAGGTGCTCAAAGAGCGAAATCAGATGGAATGGGTTGGACGCATGAACAATATCAGAAATAGGGCGGAAGAAATTGTTTATAACGAAATTTTCAATTAAAATAATACTTGTCTTAATTATTGTTCAACAACATTATTATTTGTATCCTTTTCAAAATAAATGGTTTATAAGTCATTTTGCAAATTAACATTTTCAATACGAGATATAATGATGTATCAACCGAAAATGGCATGAGCATTAGGTTTTTGAGAGGCAATCAAGCCTTAATACAACATTTTTACAACAACTTAAGATTATTCAAAAAAAGAGCCATTGGACTTTTGTTTCGAATCCAATGGCTCTTTTTTTGTTAATTAACCGTAATATAAAAGTCGCGCAATACTTGTCCATCATGTTTTGCTGCTATCTGGAGTTTCTTAATTTTTCTTCATCCAGATAATTAAGGTTTCCGGAAAGTTCAACAAGTTCCGTTTGCAGGCAGAAAACATTGACGGCGGTTGTAACAAATTCGAGTATTACGTTCAAAGCGATTACAACGGCAACCGCCTCCGCAGGAATGCCCAGCTGCGTAAACAGGATTGTATAACATGTAAGGGCCGCTCCGGGTACCGGAGGCGCTGCAATTGCCAGCACGACGCTGATTATAAATACCGTGAGCATCCAGATCGGAGTAATTGATACGCCGTAGTTTTCGGCCATACCGAAAGCGGTGCATAGAAACAGCACAACTGCTCCGGGCATAAACACAACCTGGCCGAGAGGAACACCTATATTGATAATCTTCTTATCAATGCCAAGCTTTTTTTCGCAGCAAGCCACGTTTGTCTGATATGCCGCAACCGAGGAAGCAGTCGTAAGACAAATAATGAAAGTCGGAATCATTTTTCTCAGAAGGTTGAAAGGGCCAGCCTTTTTTCTCACGGATACGGCAAAAAGATATATTGCCATCAATATAGCATCCGCAAGAAGCATGACCAAAATCAGCTTGTATGCTTTGATTACCGAGGAAAAATTGTTACCCGCAATCATATTAAGAACGCTTCCGAACACAAAAAACGGAATAAACGAACTTACCGCACCCATAATCAGCTGCATAACCGAGTTTGTCTGTTCAATAAAGCTTGTAACAACGGGTATGCGGTGCCCGAGAACCAACATCGCAAGGCCAAAAATAATGGCGATAAAGATAATCTGCAAAGAGTTTCCTTCAATAAACGGAGCTATAAGATTTCCAGGAACGATATCAAGTATCATCTGATAGAGGTCGGAAAAAGCAAAGGCGGTTTCGCCCGTTGACGAGAGCTTAAAAAACACCGCACAAAATGCTGTTCCGACAGCACCGGTAATAACCGAAATCACCAGAAACCGAATAATCATCTTTTTTCCGATTTTTCCGAAGGTGGTCATATCTCCGATGCCGACAATTCCCCACACGACAGAAAGAAAAATAATCGGCCCCGAAATTGCGGAAAGCAAACCCATAAAGGTGTTAAATATTGGGGTAATGACATCTTCGGTAATAAAATTTGATACGCTTTGAGGAAGAAGATAGCAAATCCCACCAAGCGCAAACGCCGCCAATATTGCAATACCAAGCTGTAATATTTGCGAAAGTTTCTTTTTCTTTGCAACAAACGAAACAATGTTTTTTCCGTTTTTATATCTCCATACGGGAGCAAGGCCGATTCCGGAAAGCAGACTGTGCAGCATTGTTGCTTCTCCGTTTTCGTTTTCAGAAAACGGATCAAAACTTTCGCCGGCAATAGAAAGTTCTATCACAAGCGAGCGAAGCCGCTTTGATGTGACCAGAGTAAAAGATTTGCTTTCATCAAAGCGGTCAAGATATTTCAGCAACACTTCCTCAATTGAAAGACGAATGCGCTGAACATCTTTTGAATCCACCTTGTTGTTTGAAAGAAAAGCAACAACAGCTTCGCTTGCCGCATCAATATTTGTATAATTCAGGTCATATTTAGACATAAGATTTTCTTTCCTTTTCTATGCCTTACTTGATTTTTGCAACAACAAGGTTGGTGAATTCTTCCTCATCAATTTCACTGTACTCAATGCTTTGCGCCGCATTTTCGGCAAGTTTGAGCGAGAGTATATTGTCGGAATCCTTCGGGTCAAAACTTTTTCCGCTGTATTTAATCTGCATCATTACAGTTTCATCATCCTGTGAATATTCAAGGGTTATGTTCAGTTTAAAATCACGCGGCAGCTCCGGAAGAATTATCTGTACGCAAAGTTCTTCAAAAAATGCCTGCGCACGATAAATGGATTTCTGCGAAATTTGATTTCTTCTTCCAAACTCTTCAAGACCTGTGTTGAAACCGATGAAGTCGAAATCTTTTGAAGTGATAAGACTTTCAAAGACCTTTATATGCTTGATAAAGCGTATGGTTTTTTCTTTTTGAGGGTTATCAAAAATCTGTTCGGGAGTGCCGTCTTCATAAACGCCGCCCTCGTCCATATAGAACACGCGGTTGGCAACCTCTCGGGCAAAGCGCATTTCGTGAGTGACTATCATCATTGTAAGTCCCTGCCTTGCAAGGTCGCGGATTACCGCCTGTACTTCTCCGACCATTGTCGGGTCAAGAGCCGAGGTCGGTTCATCAAGCAGAATAATTTCCGGTTCCATCGCCAAAGTTCTTGCAATGGCCACACGCTGCTTCTGCCCTCCGGAAAGTTCATCCGGATAGTTAAAGGCTTTATCGGCAAGACCGACAGTACGAAGAAGTTTCATTCCGTCGTCATAAGCCTGCTGCTTCGGTTTTTTCAAAAGATCCATCGGCGCAGCCATAAGGTTTTCGATGATGTTCATGTGATTAAAAAGATTGAAAGATTGAAACACCATTCCCATTTTCTGTCTTATCTTATTAATATTACACTTTTTATCCGTGATACACTGGTCATCCACCCAAATTTCACCCGAAGTCGGTGTTTCAAGCATATTGATGCAGCGTATAAGCGTGGATTTACCCGTACCGGAAGGGCCTATAATAGAAATAACGTCACCTTTATTGATTGTTACGTTAACATCCTTGAGCGGAGTTACGTTAGGATATTCTTTTCTTAAATGGCTTATGCGAATCATCTTACTACCCCTTTCAGAATGTTCTTATCTTTTCTTCTCTTGGGTTCAGTCTTATGTTTAAGAATTCCAAGAAGCTCCGCTATTCCCCATGTGACCATAAAATAGATCACCGCAACCGCAATCAGCGGGAAGAAAGCTTCGTATGTATTGCTTCTGATGATATCGCCCATTTTGGTAAGGTCGTTAACCGCAATATATCCCACAACCGAGGTTGCTTTGATAAGTCCGATTATTTCGGAGGAATATACTGGAACGAACATCTTCATTGCCTGCGGAAGAATAATGCGGAAGAAGGTTTGGTTTCTGCTGTATCCGAGGGCATAAGCAGCTTCGGTCTGTCCTTTGTCAACACCTTCCACTGTAAGTTCAAGCTGTCCGTAAACGAAGGAACCGAAGGTCAGAACAAAGCCTATAATGGCAACAACGATACCGCTGATGTCCGATTTTCCAAATACAACGTAGAACAGAAGCATCAATACGACAAGCGTGGGCGTTCCAGCAATAATTTTGGAATAGACCTTTGCAAAGATTTTTGCGATAACCGAAAGCGCCTTATATCTCGACCTTGCGGCAAGATAAAGAAGAAAACCGAGAACGGTTCCGCCGATTACGGCAAAGAAGCTTATCAGCAACGTGGTACCGATGCCTTCGAGGATGAGCTTCCAGCGTCCTTCGCGAACGAAGGTCTTTTCAAAACTCTCTCCGAGAGAAGCAAAGAAATCTTCAAATCCGCTCTTTTTAACAGTTGCCATAACAACGTCGGCCACCATATAGGGTTCGGAAAAGTTAACACTTTCTTTGCGTTCCGGCGTCATATAAAGACCGCCGCAGACAAGGTCATATCTTTCGCTTGCAAGTCCCGCAAGACCGGATGCAAAGGAAACATCTTCGATTTCAATGCTGTAATCATAGGTTTCACAGAACAGATACAGCACCTCAATTTCAAATCCCACCGGCTCGTTGTTATACATATAAACGAAAGGCTTTCTTGTTGTATCAATGGAAACCTTTAACTTTTCGCCTTTGTTGTCGGCAAGTTCATCAAGCGGAACAGATACATTCGGCTCCGTTTCGCCGTACCATTTTTCAATCATCTCGTCGATCTTGCCCTCGGCACGAAGCTTTGCAAGGAACTCGTTCATTTGTGCCTGAAGGGCGTAGCCGTCTTCGTTCTTCTGGAAACCGAACCCGATTTCAACCGAGTATGCCGGAACAGTCACACAGGAAAGTTCGGGGTTGGTGCGCTTGACCGAATTGAAATTGGGCTTATCGAGCATGGCTCCGTCGATTTTTCCAAGATTGAGTGCGCCGAGCACATCGGCAAAGGTGTTGAATTCGCTTATGACAGCGTTCGGGAACTGCTCCCGGGAATAACCGCCGTAAAGCGAACCGGTTACAACGCCGAGAGAGGCATTTTCGAAACGGGAAAGGTCATTCCCTTCATCTCCCTGAATCAGGAATATAACATCTTCCTTGTGATAAGGATCAGAAAAATCAACGCTTTCGGCTCGTTCTGCAGTAATGGTAAAGCCGGAACATCCTATATCGTAGTTGCCTTGGGAAACGCCCAGCAAAATAGCCTGAAAACTTACCGTAGTAAAATCAAGCCGATAGCCATATTCCTGAGCAAACATAGTCATAAAATCTATGTCATAACCCACAAGCTGTTCATTTTTCAGATAAGCAAACGGCTTGACTTCCGCACTGGTAACGACCTTCAGTGTTCCGTTTTCTCCGGTAAGAGTGTCTGGATCAAGATATTCCGTGGGTTCGGTATTGCCGAACCATTTGTCATGAAGCCGCTCATATTCGCCGTTTTCTGCTATTTTGGCAATGAAGTCGTTCATTTGTCCACGCAGCTGTGCATTGGCTCCTTTTTTAAATACCACTCCGTAATCAGCAGACTCGATAGGATCCTCAAGCCGACTGATATTCATGCCTTCCCAAAGCATACACGTATAATAAGATGCGTCGGTAGAACATATATCAATTTTTCCCTGGCTGAGTGCCAATACCATATCAGGAATGGTGTTGTATTCGGATATTTTGGCATTGGGGAAATATTCGGGCATAATTGCTGCCGAATATGTGCCCGTGGCCACGCCCACCTTGGCATCCTGATAATCTTCATAAGTCAGCTTGTCGCCGCCATATGACGAATTCTCAGCTTTACTGTCTGCACATCCGGTCATACAAGCAACCAGCATCAGCACCGCAAAAACAAGGCATAATATCTTTTTTGTCATTTTAAAATTTTGCATTTAATTTGCCTCCAACCAATCAACAAATTCATCGGTGGATTTTGTCCATTCCACTTCAATCACTGAATCGGCCAATATCAAAAATTCCGAAAGTCCGTATTCTTTTCCGTTATCCGCCCAATCATATGTATAACCAAGCCGTGTCCATGGATAGGGTGTTTCTTCGGAATAGGAATACTCGGCATTTTCATCAAACCAGGGCTTATGGGCACCAAGCGCCGATCCGTCAAGCAAATCCGCCGACATCTGCTCTGTAACATCAAGCTGATAGGCAGGACGGATAACTTCATCAATATCCACCCAAAAAGCGGAAACATGGGTATATTCCGTAATTTCAGGCAGCCCTATAAGCTGTTTAAGGCGAAGTTCCCAATCGGAAACGCCTTTTGCGTTTTCATCATACCAGAAAAGGATTTCCTTATCGGTAAACGCCCATATATCACCGTTGGTGCAGGTAAATGATTCACCCGCAATGAAACTTTCGGGATCTTCGTGCCACGAAAGCAGCAAGACCTTTGTTTTGTTTTCGTTCCATGTCACCATGTCGCTTTCCGGAGTGAGAGTTACGAGAGTTTCAATTTCATCCGCTTCGGCCTCTTTTGCATCAACCATCGCTTTGGCATACAAATCTTTTTCCGGTTCTGTATGAGGTATCAGTGCAGCTAATCTGAAAAGAAGAATAACGGCGGCTATAATGACTGCGATTATAACAATTATTATTCTCTTAATACATTTCATATCTATTATAACCTCTTGACGATGGAAAGGATATTTTGTCCGTCTTTGTATTCATATTTTATATCGTCCATGCTTTTTTTGACCATATAAACGCCAAGACCGCCTACTTCTCTTTTGTCTATGGAAAGAGTTGTATCCGGATCTTCGTTTTCAAGAGGATTATACGGCATACCTTTATCAATAAACGTTACAATGACTGCAAGAGCATCATCCTTAGGTTCAACGCGTACGGTCGCTTCGCCCACCTCGGGAGCATAAGCATAGTTCGCAATGTTTGAAAAAAGCTCGTCAATTGCGATGTCGATCTGCATCTGCGTTTTCATCGGGCAGTCGAGCGCTTCAAGCTCTTCGTTCACAAAGTCCGTAACCGTTTCAATGTTATCAATGGTTGCGGCAACGGTCAGCTCTTTCATCGGTTTTCCTCCTCTTCTTTTTTCTGCACACCGTTATATATCAGGGACAGCATTGTAATATCGTCAAACTGCGGTGCTTTGCCAACGAATGCGTCCACATCGGATTTTACCGCTTCGCAAAGCTTTCTGGAATCGGCGTCGGCATTTTTCTTCAGAATATCAAGCAGACGCTCTTCCCCATACAATTCGTTGTTCAAATCCGTAGCTTCGGTCACACCGTCCGTATAAAGATAGATTGCGTCACCCGGTTCAAGCTGAATTTCATTCTTTCTGTAACGGATACCTTCCATTCCGGCAAGCACAAAACCAGGTCGGGTTTTAAGATACTCAAAACTGCCGTCTGCATGTTTAACAAGCGGAGGATTGTGTCCTGCATTAGCAAACGTCACTTTTCCGGTAGTGGTATTAAGAATTCCCATCCAGGCGGTAACGAACATTCCGGCATCGTTTCCCTCGCAAAGCTTCTCGTTGGCATGGGTAAAGACTTCTTCAACGCTCATGCCCGATTCCGCATAGCTTTTGATAACGGTTTTAGAGGTCATCATAAACATAGCGGCGGGAATTCCTTTTCCCGAAACGTCGGCAATCAGAAAGGCAAGGTTTTCCTCATCCAAAAAATAAAAATCATAAAAATCGCCGCCAACCTCTTTTGCCGTGTGCATAGTCGCATGAATATCAAAATCGCGGCGATTCGGATAAGGCGGGAATACCGACGGAAGCGAAGAATGCTGAATCGCCTTTGCGAAGGCAAGCTCTGCGTCGATTCGTGCCGCGGCATCCGCTATGTATTTTTTCAAAGTATCCACCGTTGAGTTAATATCGTTTGAAAGCGCGTCGAACTCTTCATGAGAGCGAACATTTACGACCGTTTCAAGATTTCCTTCTGTGATTTCGGAAAGAGATTCGTTGATTCTGTGAATATTTTTTACAACAAGCTTATTTACAAGGAAGAAAATCATAATGAAAAGCGCCGCAAAAACAACGATTTCCATTCCGGTAGTGATTCCGACGGAAAGGTTTCTTGAAAGTGCCGCTTCGCTCACCGGCATAACCGCAACAATAAGATAGCCTTCCGTTTCACTATACATACAGTAGCATTTTTCTCCGTAAACGTTTGCGGTGAACGCCGCGTTAGGCTCCATCGAAGCCTTGTCTATCCATATACCCGTTACGTCCAGATTTTTTCCTTCGTTACCGTTTCGGTCGGATACGATTTTCCATTCTTCATCAACGATTATAAGGCATCCGCCTTCACCAACGTGGCGGTTGCGGGTCGCACCAACTACGTTTTTGCTTATATCCTTTTGAAAGCGTTCGGAATCGTAGCCTATCTGAACAAAACCGCCGTTTTCAAGCCGCACGCCACCGTATTTACGCAGAATAGAAGCATCGTATGAAACAGGGCCGTATCTTTGGGTGAGTTCGGTTTGTTCATCGAGCAACACCAAAAACGCCGCGGATTGTTCGCCGCTTGCCATATCATAATCCATAAAGTCCGAATACGTTGTGGCTCTGATGATTCCGTTAGGATCAATATAGTTGACCTCGGTCACGTCGTATTTTTCAGCTTCCGCATATAAAAGCTCGTTTGTGATCGTTTCTGTCTTGTTCAGTTCTTCTGCGATAGCATATGCAAGCGAAAGCAAATTCTCGTCCGAAGCATCGTTGATATCCTCGTTAACATCTGAAATATTCAAAGAAAGAATGTTGATTGCATTGTTTTCGGCAAGCTTAGTCTGGGATATCCACAAAAACGCAGTTGTGGTCAAAAATGCAACGATAACCAGCAAAAGCAGCCATTTTTGGAACGAGCCCGCTATTCTTTGCTTTTTCGTTTTCATAAAATAATCCTCTTATTCAATAGTCAGAATATCAACAAATCCGGTTACCTCAAATATTTCGGCAATGGTCTCATTTACGTTTCTGATAATCATCTTGCCCTGTTTGTTCATCACTTTCTGAGCTGCGAGAAGAACACGAAGTCCTGCGGAAGAAAGGTATTCAAGCGCAGCAAAGTCAAGAACAAGCTTTTCCACGCTGGAAAGGTCTTTCAGCTCCGCTTCAAGCTGGGGCGCGGTGGCAGTATCAAGTCTTCCGGTAAGGGTTACTGTCAGTTCGTTTCCGTTGGTAGTCTTTTCGATAGTCATTTTCTTGTTCCCCCAAAATAAATTTTCATTTGTTTTTTTACGTCGCCATCGTGTTAACCTGAGGTATTTCAGTATTACAAATGATTTTATTTCATTAAACCACAAAACCTTTTTGTCCGCAATATTTTTGTGGTAATTGTAATAATAAAATCAGCAGTAATGACGACATTTCCGAAAAAATAATTTGCAGAAACTATTGATTTTTCGAAAAAACGGATTATAATGT
>JAZSLJ010000065.1:0-5201 GCA_045535305.1 Acutalibacteraceae bacterium | reverse complement strand
ATACTGCTCCATCTGATCGTCAATAACTTTAACCATATCGTCATAGTCTACTACAATAAGGTTTTCATAATCTTCCCACCATCTGCCGACTAAAATATCATATTCATCTTTTTCCTCTTTGGTCATATCAAGCCATTCTTCAGTTTTCTGAGCTAAAACATATTCCATTTCCTCATATGAAAGAGGAACAACATCGCCTTTTCCGTCATCACCTGTTCCGCCGGGTTCTCCGCCTTTACCTTCGCCCTGATGATTTTTAATATACTCAGGTGAGAAAAGATATACATCCTCTGTCTCTGGAATCCATTCTACAACATATCCTACTGCTTCAGAAATAAAACGAAGTGGAACGAAGGTTCTGTTGTTAATAATTGTTGCAGGAGAATCAAGTATAACCTCAACACCTACACTATCGCCAAGCTCTTCATCATATTTTGTGTAATAAGCTTTTGTACTGTCAATCTGCATCGCAATAACGGGAACTGTACTTCCTTTTTCGCAAACATCAACCTGACGTGTATCGTTATGCCAGTAAACATCATAGCCAAGCATCTCGGTAATCGCACGAACAGGAACCATTGTCCTATTATTAATAATCTGTGACGGGGTGTCTGATTTAACTTCATTAAGGTCAACAAAAATGTTTCCTTTCGCAAAAACCGATACACTCATTCCCAAAACTAACATTGCCACCAATGCCACACATACTAAACCTTTAATTTTCTTCATGATAAATTCCTCCTAAATTTTATTTTTTATATATTTTTTATGGTTCAACTATATTAAACTTTTCATCTTCTGCTATAGAAAACTCTGTAAGATTATCGGTAATCAGTTCGAAATATTTTTTGTCGCCATTGATTTTAACGTACTTGTCTATGCCTTGGCTGTTTCTCTGAAGAATGAGGAATAAGCCATTTTTCGGGCAGGTTACAGAAACATTTGCATCGTCTGCAAGCTCTCCCTTGTACACAAGCATTACACCGGATTTAATGTGTACGGTATAATCTTCTTTTGTATCTATAAGCGAAAAGTTCACCTTGAAATCTTGCTTAGCCAAAGCTTTTTTGTTTAAAACGATACTCATATAATCAAATATCATTTCTGATGTCATATTTTTTTGAATTCCACCATCAGAAACTGCATTTTTTCCTTTTACTGCAAGGTTTCCATTTCTTAATTCTGATGCCGCTGAAAGATACGCATTTCGCCATGTTCCTGATTCTGCCTGATAACCAAGCTGTTCCAATGCATCTGCACAAAGCAATCTTGCATCTTGATTTTCCGGGTCTGCATAGACTAAAACATTAGTGATTTCCGCAACCCACTGATATTCACCTTTATCAAAATCTTCTTTTGCCTTTTTTATAATTTTGTCTGTATCACCAAGATATTCCATCCATTTTTTTGCACTGTCTGATGGAGGAAGAGGATTAAGATTTACAGGATTTGCGTCATACCATCCCATATATTTCTGATATACCGCTTTTGAATTATGTGCAACTGTTCCATAATACTGACGGGTATACCAGTTTTTTGCAAGGTTTTCGGGAAGCTCTATCATATTTGATATTTCATCTGAGGTATAACCCTGATTTATATATGTAAGTGTCTGATCGTTTATAAATTTATAAACCGCCGCAGTATCTTCCATATACTTTAAAATCACATCATTTCCCCAATGAGGCCAGTTATGGGACTGGAAAGTAACTTCTGCATCTTTTCCATATCTGCTTATCGCTTCGAGAATATACTTTGCCCACGCACTTCCGTCACGAACCTGAGCACCTCTTAAAGTGTATAAATTGTGAAGAGTTGTTGTACAGTTTTCAGCCAACCATAACGCATTTTTCTGCGGAAACCATATATTCATTTCAGCCGGAGCCTCAGTTCCCGGAGTCATCTGAAATTCCATTTCTACGCCATCTATTGTAATTTTTTCACCTGTAGCCTTGATTTCGTAAGTAGGCGTAATAAAGCTAACTACTCCGGTTGACTGTCCCATACCTATTCCCATAGCCATTTTTCCTGTCACACCCGGTTCCAAAAATACTCCATACTGATAATTTGCTCGTCTTGTCATAGCTTTTCCTGCATATACATTCTCACTCACGGCATGGGTGGTGAAATGTTCAGGTACAATAATCGGAATTTTTCCGCTTGCAATTTGTGCCTCTATCGGAAGAGAAGAATCTGCAACCTCTTCTTCAGATATCACTCCTTTTATTCCTCCAAAATGGTCAATATGAGGATGTGATATCACAACGGCTTTAATAGGCTTTTCTCCAAGATTTTTCTCTATCAATTCCATAGCAGCCTTACTACATTCCATAGTCATAAGAGGGTCAAATACAATTCGTCCACTGTTTCCCTCAATAATAGTAAGGTTTGCCATATCATAGCCACGAACCTGATATATACCATCAGTCACTTCAAACAAACCATATACATGATTATTTTTACTGTTTTCCCATAGACTTGGATTTACAGAATCAGGGGACTTTTCTGTTTCGTCTAAGAATGTATATGCCTTCTGACTCCAAATTACATTACCATTTTCATCCTTGAGTTCAAGAACATCTGGTGCATCTATAAGTCCTCTTAATGCAAATTCACTTTCCTGTTTATCTTCAAAGTCAAGTAAATCATAAACACCTGCATTTATTTTGGCTGTATGCTCTGTGGCAGATTTGGTGTTTGAATTAAGCATTGTTTTATCGCATCCTGTAAGCAACGGGCAGGTAAGAAGTATTGCAACGAAAACGCTTAATAATTTCAAATAACCTTTCATATCAAATTCTCCTTCTACACATTTGTTTTATAATATTTTATATATTTTTACTTATTATTTGCAAAAGTTCAGACAGTCAGCAGAAATATAAGTTCTGCCATTTTCTATGTATGCAATTCTGTCTGACTCAAAATTATTTTCGTCAACGGTAACAACATTTGTATCTGCCATAAAGATTACTGTTGAATTACCTGTTTTAACAATAATTTTTTTTGGCTCAAGTGCGTTCCAGATAACTTCGTATCCTTTCTCTTCAAAACTTTTGCGAAGCGGTATGTATTCATCGAGTATATTTATTCTGTTCTGACTTTGTGCATACTCACCGCCAATCACTCCGTTTAAATTTTCCGTAATGTAGCTTTCAAGAAGTTCTACATCGAGTATTCCTGTATCCGACAAAAGCTTTGCCCCTTTAAACATCGTTGCCCCTCCGCCATACTCCATAAGGAGATAGCTATGGGAAGCAAGAGTATACTTTTTATCAAGTACAATTGGCTCATATGCACCGGTTTCCTGATTAAGTACCTCAACATCTGATACGCGTCTTGCTCCTTCTACGCTCACAAACTCCTGGTTTTCATCAAGCATTACAGAATGCTTAATTTGGGGGTCAAAATCGAATTTAATGCCCGATACATGCTGGAAGCTTCCGTTTTCTTCCGGATAAAAAACCAATCCATATTCAAGCATATCCACAATTTGCTGCCCCGTCACCTCTGAAATGCAGGTTTTATTGGCAAACGGAAAAACTCCTAAAATTTCATTGAATGTAATATCACCTGTATCAATATCATTTCTGATACCACCACCATTAATAAATCCAATATCTGCACCTGTAATCTCGCGATATGCATCTGCACAAAAATCTCCAAGGTTTGTTTCGGCATTTCTGATAATTCTGTTTCCCTGTTCATCAAGCGTAGTAAGGCTAACTTCGCTCACACCGATTTTTCTCTCACCAAGTTTTGCGTATTCTTCATTTATAGTAGCAATATATTTTGTTATTTCTTCATCGGTTTTTTCGTATGTTTGGGTGGGTACAAGCTCGGTTTTTATTGCTCCGTCTGACAGAGTAAGCTTGCCTATATTAGCAAACCCTGTTCCTGTGGATGCAACGATTACATCATTACCGGCTTTGTCGTTTACTACCATACCTTCCACAACGCTGTGTGAATGTCCATCGAGAACCACATCAAGTCCAGTTGTATTCTGAATAAGTGTCTGTGCGCTCCACTGCTCAAAAACATATTCCGTTCCAAGATGGGCAAGTGCAATTATGTAATCCGCGCCTTCTTTTTTTGCAGCATCTATGCTTTTTTGTGTGTTTTCGTAAAGTGTATCTGCACAAAAGCTATATGTATACTGACCTTCTTCATTTTTAAACTGTGCAGGTGAAGAAGATGTTAAAGTATCGGGTGTTATAATTCCGATATATGCAACCTCTGTATCACCATAGGGCACTATTATGTATGGATTAAAAACACTTTTTTCTTCGCCAATTTTCTTGTAGTTGGAACAAACAACAGTTGAATCAAGTTTATTGACAAGCTCATGCAGACGCTCAGTTTTATAATCAAATTCATGATTTCCAAGACCTACGGCATCATACCCAATCAGATTCATAATGTTTATTATATATTCGCCCTTTGAAACTATGCCAAGGCTACCACCCTGAACAAAATCGCCGGAGGTTACAACACCGACATACTCTGCATCATCAGATATTTCATCCTTTAGTGCAGCAATCTTTGCATAACCATCCACACTGCAATGAACATCACTTTCAAACAGAATCACAATTTCCTGTGTGTCCGCTGCACTTGTTACCAACCCCAGAGAAGACAACAGCATAGCCAACACGACAAAGCCGATACAAATTTTCTTTTTCATACATTAACAGTCCCTTTCAATAATTGTTTTTTAAGACCTGCTATTCCGATTAAAAAGTCAGCACAAGTCTCACATTAAAAGTGTCAAACTCTTTTCATTTTTCAGTATTTAATTACCTATTGAAAAATTTGGCACACTATGCTATAATGATTATACACCGCCCATCGATGGGCGATGCAAGTGTTTTTTTGAAGATTTTTCACATTTATTTAAAAAATTTATTTTATGTTATAAAATGAGGGATTTTTTATGGAAAATAAACATTTATTTTCTATCGGCGAAATTTCAAAAGCCGTTGGAGTTACAAGAAAAATAATATTGAATTACGAAACAAAAGGACTTATAACGCCGGATAAAAAAGACGGAACTACCGGCAATAGATATTACAGTATTGATACCTTTACTCAGGTTCGTACCATCCGTGTATTTCAGAACTTAGGACTTACCCTTGATGAAATTAGAGAATACTTTGACGGTAAATCAGATTTAGAGCCAATGATACAAAGGCTTGAGAAAATGA
>JAZSLJ010000054.1:0-26516 GCA_045535305.1 Acutalibacteraceae bacterium | reverse complement strand
TGCTTACTACCTTTCCTTTATTTTCGGTCATTGTTTTGCCTCCAACCTATCTCCATTTAAAATGGAGTCGTATATATTTTTGTATGCTTTTTCTCCGCTCTTTGTATCAAACTGCCTTATGCGAAGAAGCAATTTTAATTTTAGTCCGTAATAGAAAATATAATCCTCAGAAAAACTATCCATAGGTCTTAACGTTTCTAAGATTTCCAAGCGGTAACTGTTTAGATATTTTTCTGCTTCCATTGGATTTTCGATTTCTATTGCTGCACTCGCTGCCTTGATATACTCCACTGGAAAAATTCTATTCTCTGTATCGAATGGCTTCTTCATTTTCTCTACCCGAACTTTGCCAAGAGCAAACCGAAGGTTTCTCTCGCTTTCGTTCCAGGCATCAATCAATGCAGAGCCGGAGTCCTCGCTGTTTTTGGGAGGTGATAGGGTAAGCTTACTCAGCATTTCCTGCGCCCTTTTTCCTAAAAAACGGTTGCAAAGCTCTGCAAATCGTTCTTCGGTAATCGGAAGGGGAGTATTTTCACTTATCCCATCCAAAGACGGCAACTGCGATATTAAATAATATTCAGCCATAGTTATTACTTCGCCTCTTTCAAAAGCTCGGTAACCTTAGGGCTAAGATAATTTGAAAGCATATCCACAACTGCCTCTGCCGAATAATCGTAATATGCGCTGCCGTCATTGACAGCGATGCGGAATCCACCGTCAAAATTATCATTCGCCTTCAAAGTGATACCCTTTAACATTTTTTCTTTAAGTGCTGCCAGTAAGGTTTCTTCCAACTTATTAAGGTCTTGAGTATTCAAAATCACTGCGATATCTTCTGCATCCGGCTTGTTTGCCCAATTTTCAACAATGCTGATAATCAGCCCTTTGAATGCATCCGATGAATATACAGCAGTAACATTTTCGCTAACGATAGCATTAAGCTCTCTCGTTACACTTTCTCTGAAAGAAATAAGCAGATTGCGACCCGCCTGACGAATAGCATCCTCGCTTGATTTCGTCATTCGCTCGGTTTCAGTTCTTGCAAGGCTCAAGATTTTATCTGCCTGTGCCTGTGCATCGGCAATAATCTTTTCGGCATCTGACTTTGCCGCTTCAACGATAGCCTTAGCTTCTGCTTCAGCGGTTTCAACACCATCCTTCTTAATCTGCTCAATAAGCTCCTGAAGTTGAACTTCCATAATTCTATCTCCTTTTATATTTAGTCAATTTTGCTGCAAAAAAACAAAATGGATCCAGCTTCCTCTGCAGACAGCTGGATCCATTAAATGTTATTATAATTATTTATATTTTAAATTATATCACACTTTTCTTATTTCGTCAAGGTTTTTAATAATAATTATTATTTTATATTATTTTACTTTTATGCGATTTCATAATTTCTATTCTGTAGTATTATTTACTCGCCCTCAATTTATATTCTCTCATAATCTGCGGTAATAACCACATCGCCAGAGCAAACGAATAAGTCAAATACACATAATCCGACCGCAAGATAAAATCATATTTCTTTGTCTACTGCGGCTCAAATTTTGGCGGTAGAAAGGACTTGACTTTTTATCGTTTCAGAGTTATCATACAGACAATAGAAAACTCCCTGAACGGCGGTTTGTTCGGGGAGTATTTTTACGACCACATCTCATCCCACAGTCATTTCCGGAGCACATGGAAACAGTTGACACAAGAGGCTCAAAGAGCGAGTGATTTCCAGACGAAAGTGCTACAGAGTGCTTGAAATTGCCCGAAAAACATTCTATTATATATTTGGGAGCAGGATGTCGGGAGTTCGAGTCTCTTCACTCCGACCAAAAAAGCTTAGGAATCTTTAGTTCCTAAGTTTTTTCTTTATTTATTAAATATCAATGTATAAGGGCGGCTCTTACAAGTCGCCCATTAATTTTATATTAATACAATAGGTGTATATTGCTTTAGATACAAATTCTGCAGCACCTTCGCTGTAAACATCGATATTGGCTTTGAATCGTTCATCAGAAGCATACATTTGTCCAAGTCCTGCAAGGATTTCTTTTGTACAGGTATAGTAATTCTCGGTGATATAGTTTTGCAGTTTTTTTACAAGTGTTTGTGCATCATCTGTTTCAGCGGTGTTTCCGTTCTCCATACACTCAGCAAACTCAGCAAAAATACTGTTTAGTCCGTCGTTTACCTGTTTCCACTTATCTGCGGTATAGTCCGATGTCTTGTGTTTGTACTCTTTATATGCTTCTGTTTTACCCCAACGGTACTTTGCCTCGGATTCATATTTTTCCCGTACGGTTTTACAATCGATGTTATCGAATGCTGTCATTATTCTCTTTCCTTTCTCTGCATTATCAGTATTATTTAACAATATCATACGGCCAGTCAATTATACCGCCGAATTCTTTTACATTGATGTAGCCGAGTTTTACAAGTTCCTCGGATGCAATTTTGCTTCGTCTGCCGCTTCTGCAATAAACAAGAATAAGCGCGTCTTTCTCCGGCAGTTCTTTTTCTGCTCTTTCTGCAATTTCATATTCGGGAATCAAAATCGCATCTTCAATATGCCCTTCGTCAAATTCTTCCTGTGTTCGGGCATCTATTATAATGTAATCCTGCTCAGTATCCATAATTTTTTTAGCTTCTTGTGCATTAATCTGTTCGTAGGTTGGTGTATTGCCGCAGTTCTGACAAGAGGTCAATCCGAACAGTGAAAGTGATATTAAAAGCATTACAATCAATCCTTTGATTTTTTTCATAGTGTTTACACCTCTGTTATCAGTATAACATTTAAAAAAAATATTCGCAATCCTTTTTCTTTGTTTTAGTGCAGTAATCATAACATCAGAATAAATCAACTGTTTACGCATAAAATTTTAATAATAAACATTTAAGGCGGTAGGTTTATGAAAAAAAGACTATTTTATTGGCAAATTGCCGGTTTTATTGCGACCTCACTATCAGGAACATTGCTTCAATTTTTATATGACTGGTCAAATAAAAGTATTTTTATTGCTCCCTTTTCAGCTGTGAATGAATCAACTTGGGAGCATATGAAGATATTATTTTTTCCGTTATTTATATTTGCAATTATACAGTATAGATTTTTTAAAAATTATAAAAACTTCTGGTGGGTAAAACTTGCAGGAATCTGTACCGGACTTATTATGATACCCGTTCTGTTTTACACATATAACGGCATTTTCGGTAACTCACCCGATTGGATTAATATTGCAATATTCTTTATATCAGCAGCAGCTGCATTTATTATTGAAATCTGCTTATTTAAAAATGACAAGCTTCACCTTAATTCACCGTGGATTGCATTTGCAATAATTTGTATAATCGGAGTATTGTTTGTATTATTTACTTTTACTACACCTAAATTGCCGTTATTTAAAGATCCGCAAACATTAACTTACGGAATTATGAATTAGCTTATAATAATTTCCAAGCATATCAAAAAAACAAAGACAAGCAAAAAAATTCCGCCTGTCTTTGTTTTTGATTTGGTTGATAAAAAAGAATGTAGTTATATTATATAACAATTCCCAAATTTTGTCAATAGGAATCAGAAAAAATATTTTTTTATTGCACATACTGACAAAATAAGATATAATTAAACAAAAAAAATAGGTGCAGTAATGTTTAAAGAAATTTTTTTACAGGAGCTTGATAAATTCAGAGCTGAAATTTATCCGGACAGATGTTGGTTTTGTGATACAGTTATAGATTACAAAACAGATTTATGTCCTGATTGTTCAGCAACTGTGAAGAAAATATCAGGTATAAGATGTATGTCCTGCGGAATGAACAAAAGTGATTGTGATTGCAGAGGAAAAAGTTGTTTTTATAATGGCATAACTGCACCTTATATTTATGACGAGCTTGCAAGAAGTGGTATTTTACGTTGGAAATATTACGGAAATATTCATGCAACTGATTTTTTCGCTAAAGAAATAGCAAAATGTGTACTTACTGATTTTTCTTCAATAAAATTTGATGTAATTACATATATTCCCCAAACAGCAGCTGAACAGGAAGAAAAAGATTTTAATCAAAGTGAAGCTCTTGCAACAAATATCGGAAAACTTTTAAACATACCTGCAGAAAAACTTATTGAAAAAATATTTGAAACATCACGACAACACGATTTGCCTTTATACTGCAGAAGCGGTAATGTTTTTGGTGCATTCGGATGTCCTGACAAAGAAAAAGTTAAGGGAAAAACTATTCTTATCATTGATGACATCAAGACTTCCGGCACAACTCTTAACGAATGTGCAAAAGTTCTTCAGTTAAACGATGCCGCAGAGGTATATTGCGCAGTAATTGCCATTGCAAAGAATAAAAAACAAAAATGAACAGCAAAAAAAATTCACTTCCCTGTTTACGACAAAAAGACCCCTTGTTTTTACACAAGGGGTCTTTTTATAAGACATAAATACAGTTTGCATATCTGAAAATATCATACAATTTTCAGATATATATTGCTTATGCAAAATTAAAAATCAGATCTTAATTTCCGGTTTTGAGAGAATTCCCACAGGTTTAAGTCTGTACTCATATGTCCAATGTTCGTTTTTTGTACGCCATGCATCAGGACCGTGCCATGCGCGGCGGTCATCTGCATTATGTACAGCACCGAAAGCGTTGAATCTGTGAGTATAAAGTTTAATATCGACCTTATGAGTACCTGCTGAAAGTCCGTCAACAACAAGAGTATTTGGTGAATACACAATATTACCTTTATCTTCACCGTCAATAAGAACTTTTACAAGTGCACCTCTGTACTGGGGAATCATTATCTGAATTTCACCGTTGGTAACATCAATATCACCGATGTGATATGTAATGTTTCCGCCATAGAAAGGTAGTCCCTGATTTACGATATCACCGAAGACTATCTTATCTGCTTTTTTACATATAACAGACTGTGCACCTATTGTTCTTACACCAAAATCACCGAGAAGGTAGCACCATTCTGTGTTTGTGTGATTACCCAAAGGTAATTTTACGGTAAGAATATTTATACCTTTTACAATAGCGGGCAGACTTACTGTTTTAATTGACTTATCGACATACCAGCCAGTTACGGTGTTATCAACTGCAACGCCGTTGAGAGTAATTTCTGCCGTTTCAGCATCTTCAAGTGCAAGAGATGCACCGTCAACATCAATTTCAGATTCTATTGTAAATTTAAGAGTGATTGAATGTTCGGGGGTTTCGGGCGGAATTACCCAGGGCTGTGCAACAGAGCCGCCTCTTTCGATAATACCCACGAGCTCTCTTGCGATATTATCTGCACGCAGAATTTCCTCTTTAGGAAGATACTCTCCGTCATCAGCTTTGAATTCGCACATATCAAGAAGCATTACATTTTGCTCGTCAAGAGTGTAATTTACGCTACTGCTGAAATCAACTTTCTTTTCGGGTTCTGCATTACAAGAACAGTCAACAGATTCATTTCTGCCGTCTTCGATTTTGAGAAGCAAGCTGTCATAATCATACATCTCTTTTTTAACTATTGTATTGCCGCCTGCATATTCAACCTCGGCAGGATATGTTTCACCTGTTATTGTATCGTAAACAGTAACTTTATTTTCGCCTTTGAGATTGATTCTGATATCTCTTGAACGGAATACATCCTTATTATAAGGCTCACAGGTGCGTGCAACAAACAGCCATTTGCAATCATTATCCTGACGCATTTGATACATATATCCGTCTGTAAGGCTGCCGTCATCAAAACGGAGAGTAACAGTTCTGTTATCATCAAGCGCAGTAAGTAGCTTTGCTCTGTCAAAGGTGATAACCGTACTTTCATCATAAAGCTTCTTTCCTCTTTCGGAAGGAACAGCATCTTCATAAACGGGAGCGCCGCCCATAAAAATAAGCTTACCGCCGTCCTTACGGAACTGTTCAAGTCTTTCAAGGGTAGAGGAACGGAGAGTTTCACAATCGGGAACTACAATAGCATCGTACTCCATAACGCCTACTTTAAGAGGATTTGAACCTTTTTCGCATTGAATAGGCAAAAGTGATTCACTTATAAAGTTAAAATCAATACTGCCTTCAAGGAGCCATTTTGTTACATTCTGAAATTTTTCATCCATAGTTTCGCGGATGAGGTCGGATTTGTCGTTAGGTCCCCAATGAAGCCAATAGCTCTCAACAGGATGAATAACACCGACCTTAACAACGGGTTTACCTCTTGTCAATGCAGTATTAACTCTTGCAAAGTGGTCTTCTATGTATGAATACTCACCGTACCAAGGGGACTGATAATGGATCGATGCGGGATAATCACGTTTCGCCTCACCTGCCATTGAAACCCATGAAAGATGCGGAACTCTGATTGTTACACCGAGAGCTGCCTGCCAATCTCCGTGAAGCTTATGACCTCTGAAATCGAAATCCCAGCCTGTAACGCCGTAAAGCTCGGAAAGCACACCTTCATTACCGAACTGATGACAAGCTGACTGTGCCTGTTTTGCAGTTGTAAACTCATGGCTGTTACAAAGCATATCTATACCGGGCAAATCGAAACCTCTGTATGATCTCATAGCTTCACCGAGAGCCGCGGTCTGGCTTCTCAAAGTAGGTTCTTCCATCATATGACCTGTGAGCGCAAATCCGTTTTCTCTGCACCAACCGCCGCAGGTATCGGCAAAAGCCTCAGCAAAACGCTCTGCAATATGGTCGTGATAACGGTAACGGTGAATACTTACTTTACCGTCGGGCAAATCCCAGAAAAGCTCAGGAATATGAGCCATAATATCATCACCGTACATAGCTTTATATGTTTCGGGAATATCATCCGTCCAAGGCAGAGTTACATCATCGGTATCGGTTGAATTTTCAAATGTCTGTTTATGAGAAAACTGAGGTTCATCCGTAAAAATTGCAGGTACGGCATTACCGAAATCATCGCTGATAACCTCTTTGTAGCGTTCATGTGTAACTTCTATGAATTTTTCGATTGCTTTTTTATTAAGTGTGTCCGCATAAGCCTGATTGTTGTACCAGCTTGAATCGGAGTTTATCTCCATATATGCATACCATTTTCTGCCCTGTGCAACATCGTCTTTTTCAATTTTTCTGTATGATTTAAGATAACCGTTTTCGTCAAGTACAACATCGTACACAGCAAGAAGAGTACCTTTGCCGTTTCTGCCGCCGTGAGATGCGGAATCGCCGTCTATTTTTATATCACTGCTTTCCTCATAGGATTTGTTTGTAAACAGCAAATATCTTGCTCTGTATTCAGGATTCTTCGTAACATAACCGCCTGCGGCACCTGAGGGCCATCTGTCCTCATCATAAAGCCACGCAAGCATATCTTCTTTTTTTGCTTTTTCAACACAGCATTTTACAATATCCATATATTCATCAGACAGATATTCGGTTGCCATACCTGTTCTTACGTGCATATGGAAGCCGCCAAGTCCCATTTCCTTAAAGATATCAATCTGACGGCAAAGTTCTTCTTTTTCGAGTTTGCAGTTCCATGCCCAGAAAGGTGTGCCTCTGTATTCACTTGTGGGATTTTTAAAAAGTTCTGCCGAAAGAGTTTTTTCTGTATTTTTTTTATAAAGCATAAATGAATCCTCCTTTAGAATCCGAAATTATTTTCTTTTCTTATTTGTTCCATGATTGCACATACGTCCATGGAAATCTGTTTGCAGTAAGCGTAATAATCAAGATTTTTGCCTTTTGCAAAATCAATAAAAGCTTCTATTTCCTTTGACATTACAAGGTTTTCATCAACCGTGGGATAAAGCTCCTTGATATCACCATTATTGTAATATCTGCTTATTCCCGTAAGCTTTGATACGGATTTGACGGTAACTGCACCGTCTTCACCCAATATTTTGCTTGGCACAAAGCCGTTTGCAACCTTTGAATAGGTAACGGTAACGGTTTTATCATCATACACAAAAATCAATGTCCCTGAATAATCAGCACCGGATTCAAGAAACGCTGAATGAGAAACCACCTTATGGGGTTTACCGAAAAACTCAAGTGCAAAATACACACAGTAAACGCCCAAATCCATAAGTGCGCCCGTACATAATTCGGGATTGAAAATATTGGGTTTTTCTCCCCTTTTGTATGCGGGATATTTTGATGAAAGCTGTGAAAAATCAATATGTGCGGTCCTTATATCGCCTATATTTTTAATTTCATCAAGTATTATCGGAAGTCCGTCGGAATGCATTGATTTCATTGCTTCAAGAAAAATAAGATTTTTGCTGTCCGCAATTTTATAAAGCTCCGATAACTGAGCCGATGTAACAACGGCAGGTTTTTCACAAATAACGTGCTTGCCGTATTCAAGACACTTTTTTGCCTGCTCAAAATGAGCATAATTAGGACTTGCAATATATACGGCATCAATATCATTATTACTGAGCATTTCATCAAGTGAATCATAATACAAGCTGACATTATGCTCTGTTGCGAATTTTTCGGCTTTGGCAATATCTCTTGAATAAACTGCACAGATTTCTGCTTCGGGGATATACGCTGAAGATTTAATAAAACTGTCGGTTATCCAGGATGTACCTATGGTTGCAATTTTCATTTTTTGCCTCTTTTCGTTTTATTTTATAGTGAAACTATAACATAATAATGTTAAATTTTAAATACTTTTTTACAAAAATGTAAAAAATAGTAGACATTTATTAATATTTTTTGTATACTTTAATTTGGAAAGATGTGATACAAAATGAATGTAAGACCTTTTAATATTGATGACAAAACTGATTTTCTTGATATCTGCGCTAAAACAGCGGGAAATGTTGACCCTGCATCGGATAACGGAAAATTTATCCTTGCGCTTTACTGCGAATACTATATTGAAAATGAGCCGCAGAACTGCTTTGCGCTGACGGATGAGAATGACAAAGCGGTGGGATATATAATTTGCAGTGAAAGCTATGATTTTTACAAAAAAAATATGAAAAACAAGCTGAAATATATCCGTTCATTGGGCTTGAATCATTACTTTTTTGCATTGGGTGAAATTATAGGGCACGGCTTATACAAAAAGAATTATTCCGCACATTTACATATTGACATTCTGCCCGAGTTTCAGCATTCGGGCGGCGGAACAATGCTTATGAACAGATTAAAAAAGCACCTTAAATCAAAAGGCATAAATTCCGTTCATCTTATGGTAAGCGCTGAAAACAAAAATGCCGTAAAATTTTATAAGAAAAACGGATTTTGCATACATCACAATTTTAAGAACTTTTATGTTATGACCTGTAATTTCTGAGGTGAAATATGGAAATATTAAAGCTGATATTATTTTTTATTTTTATCACAACAGGTGCATCATACACCTG
Organism: Acutalibacteraceae bacterium; assembly: GCA_045535305.1. Classification (GTDB taxonomy): domain Bacteria; phylum Bacillota; class Clostridia; order Oscillospirales; family Acutalibacteraceae; genus UBA1081. Next base: position 17,166 of record JAZSLJ010000054.1, on the reverse strand, counting down.
GGGAATGAGAGGCACAATCATCGGCGGTGAAAAAGGTGCAATGCTCCCCGGTGCATTTATAGGACTTGTACTTGCGCTGTTTTCGGGCAGTGAATTTTTACAACAAAATTCATGGCTTCTTGCGGGTGTGGGCGCTGTATCAATGTATTGCGGCGGCAATATGACATACGGCGAAACGTTGGGTCTTTCAATGGCGTCATCACCTCCGCCGAACATGAAAAAAGGACTTATAGCGTTGTTTGTTAAAGGCAGTATATGGTTCGGTATTTTCGGCGGTTACACTTCCCTTTACATATCTGTAATAAGCGGTTATTATTCGCTTATATCGGTTATAATTTTCTTTTTACTACTGCCTGTATCTGCTATAATTTTTTACCTTATATTCAACAAACCTTACAAACCCGCAGAGGGTAAATTCCCGAAAATCTATTTTTCAAAAACCCGCAAAGAAACCTGGGGCGGTCTGTTGGGAATGCTTGTTGAAATTATAGTTTTTGCATCTGTTTTTAAAGATTGGTCAACACTTGCTATGATTCTCGGAACGTCTCTTTCGGGCGGCATCGGTTGGATTGCTGGTCAGATTTTACAGATAATGACAAAATTCCCCACAAAAAAGGGTTTTCAGCTTTTTAATGAATCATACAAAAACGGTATAATTGATTCCTGGAAAATTATGGAGTGTGTACTCGGTGCAATAGGTGGCTTGGGTACGGGACTTACATTCATACTGTCAAAAAATCTGTTTGCAGACAAATTTGCAATTCTCGACCAAAACGGAGCAAGTTATTTTGTTTCGGAATCTGTTTCAAAGGTTTTATTTATAATCTATGCCGTAGTTTTATTTGCAGATTGCATACAGTATTTCGTCTACCCGTCGGTTAACAACAAATATTACAAAAAACTGCTTAAAATGAATCTTCTTACCAAAGAGGGTTATGAACAGGCATTAAAAAATGAAAAACCGCGCAATGCGGAAGCTGTGGAAAAATACAAAAAATTATGCGAAAAATCGGAATTTGCGATTTATTCCGTTATTCCGCTGACAATGTGCTTTTTCGGCTCAAGCGATTTGACAACTGCGCTGTCATTTGCAGTTATAATCCTTGTACTGTGTCAGGAAGCACTTGAAAAGCTGTTCAAAAACAACCGTAATGCAATCCTTTGGAAAATCACATTTTTACTGCCTGCATTTTTATTTTTCATTGTGCAGATAATTACGGCAAAACCCTTCAATTTAAATATTATCATGTTTGCATACACCTTTTTCTATGAAATTGTGTATTTCATTTTAAAGCTTGCAAACAAGGAAAAATACAAAACCGATAAGACAGTTCACGGATATTTCATCATCTGCTGTCTTATTATGAACATATCAATACTTGCTGTTTAGGAGTGAATAAAAATGCTTAAAAACATTAAATACTTTATCATCGATATGGACGGAACATTTTATCTAGGAGATAAAATGATTCCGGGGGCATCTGACTTCACAGATTGCTTAAAGGCTAAGGGAAAGGACTTTTTCTTCTTTACTAACAATTCATCACACGATGCGGCAGAATGCCTTACAAAGCTTAAAAAAATAGGTTATCCCGTACCCGATAACAAGGTAATTATTTCCTCACACGTTGCCATTGATTTTATAAAAAGACACCGTGAGGGAAAAAGAATCTATCTGCTTGCAAACGAAAATTTTACAAGGGATTGCGTAAATGCAGGGCTTAATCTTGTTAATGAGAATCCCGACATTGTACTTTTAGGATTTGACACTACCCTTACTTATGAAAAAATCAACAAAGCAGCAAACTATATCGCAAACGGAGCAGAATATATTGCAACACATCCCGACAAAAACTGCCCTCTTGCAGAAGGTTTTATGACGGACACAGGTTCAATGATTGAAATGTTCTATGCATCGGCAGGCAAATATCCGGACATTATCGTCGGCAAGCCTTACGGATACACCGTTGACTATGTAACACATATGCTCGGTTGTTCAAGAGATGAAATCTGTTTCGTTGGCGACAGGCTTGAAACGGATATTGCAATAGGTATGAAAAACGGCACTGCAAGCGTACTTGTTTACTCAGGTGTAACAACACCCGAAATGTATGAGCAGTCGGACATAAAGGCTACCGTTGCGGTAAAAGACCTTAAAGCACTGAGTGAATATATTTAACTTGCACAATAAACCATTTGGCAATTTGTAGAGTTCTAATACTTTACAAATTGCCTTTTTAATGTTAAAATATACTATGTATAAATTTATATAATATAGCAATGAAAGGAAGCATTACTATGTCTGAAAACATCACAAGAAATTGGTACAAAGAAATGGCTGTATATCAGGTATGGCCCAGAAGCTTTTGCGACGGCAACGGAGACGGTATCGGCGATATCAAAGGTATTCTCTCTAAGCTCGATTATATCAAGAGCTTAGGCGTTGACGCTATCTGGTTCTCACCTCTTTATGTATCACCCTTTAAAGATCACGGTTACGATATTGCAGATTACAGAGATATTTCTCCCGATTTCGGTACTCTTGATGAGTTTAAAGTTCTTCTTGACGAAGCTCACAGCAGAGGTCTTAAGGTTATTATGGACCTTGTTATAAACCACACATCCGACCAGCACAAGTGGTTTATCGAAAGTAAGAAGCCTGACAGCCCTTACCGCGATTACTATTTCTGGAGAAAAGGCCGCTGTAACAACAAAAAGCCTCCCAACGACTGGAAATCAAACTTTGCAGGTGATGCATGGACATACGATGCAGAAGCTGATGCATGGTATCTTCATCTGTTTGCTGTTGAACAGCCCGACCTTAATATGGATAATCCTAAAGTTCGTGAAGAAGTTAAAGACATTATGCGCTTCTGGCTTGATATGGGTGTTGACGGTTTCCGTGAAGACGTTATTACATACATTTCAAAGAGAAAAGGTCTTCCCGACGGATTCCCTCTTCCTATTGCTGCAGGTATGGAGCATTATATGGACGGCCCCAACCTTAAACAGTATCTTATGGAATTCCGTAAAGATGTTTACAATCACTACGACTGTATGACAGTTGGTGAAGCTCCTATGATGACACCTAAAAAGGCTCTCAAGCACATTGAGGAAGGCCCCAATCAGTCCCTTAATATGATGTTCAATTTCCAGCATATGGAAGCTGACTGTATGTTCCTGAGCTGGATAAAGATGCCCTTTAACCTTAAAAAGCTCAAAAAGGTTTATACAAACTGGCAGACACAGCTTTACGGCAAGGGATGGAACGCAAACTATCTTGAAAACCACGACCAGCCCCGTGTTCTTAACAGATACGGCAACCTTGAATACAGAGTTGAGAGCGCAAAGATGCTTGCAACAATGTACATCTGTCAGAGCGGTACTCCCTTTATTTATCAGGGACAGGAAATCGGTATGACTAACATTCCCCTTTCCTCACTCAATGATTACGATGATGTTTCAACATACAACAACTGTGATCTGTTCCGCAAGTTCGGTATGAAAGAGGAAAAAATCCTTGAAATTGCTAACTATGCATCAAGAGATAATGCAAGAACTCCCGTTCAGTGGTCAGCAGAAAAGAATGCAGGCTTCACAACTGCAGACAAGGCTTGGTTCCACATCAACCCCAACTATACCGAAATTAACGTTGCTGCTGCAGAAGCAGATCCCGATTCAATTCTTCATTACTACAGAAAGCTCCTTAAATTCCGTAAAGAGCATGACATTGTTATTTACGGTCAGTACAAAGAGCATTATCACGAGCGTGATGATCTGTTTGTATATTCAAGACATTATGAAGATCAGCGTATGCTTGTTATCTGTTCATTCTCCGACAAGGATATGATTTTCAAAGCTCCCGCAGGCTTTAATCTTGCTGACGGCGAGGTTGTGCTTAACAACTACAACAATCCCCAGACTGATAACAATATGTGCGTTCTTAAACCCTACGAAACAAGAGTTTACTATTTCAAATAAGAGGTAAATTAAATGGCGATAGTCAAAACAGAGGCGTATTATCATTCCACCGACGGCAAATCAATGATTCATACGCTTATATGGCGAAATGATGAAACAGAGCCTGTTGCAGTACTACAGATTGCTCACGGATTTGTTGAATATGTAAACCGCTATGACCGTTTTGCCCGATTTATGGCACAGAACGGATTTGTAGTATGCGGAAATGACCATATAGGCCACGGCAAATCCGTTACAAGCGAAGCTGAGCTCGGTAATTTCGGCGAGCCTGACTCGGATATCCGCATGGTTGACGATATGCATCTGCTTCATAATATTATGAGCAAAAAGTATCCCGGACTCCCCTATTATCTGCTCGGGCAGAATTTAGGCTCTTTCCTTGCAAGAATCTATGCGGCAAATTTCGGCGAAGAACTTTCGGGTCTTATTCTTTCGGGAACATCATACGTCGGCAACAAACTGTCAGTATTACAGGATTATTTCTATCCTCTGGGAGATATGCTCGGCAAGGATAAATGCAACACTTACGTAAGCGATATTTTCGGAAATATCACAGCAAAGCTTCTGAAAGAGGATGATTCATCCGCGTGGCTGTCTGTCAGCCGTGAAAACAGAGAGGAATCTGACATTGACCCGTATTTCGATTTCCCGATTACAAATGCAAGCGCAATGATAATTGAAAAAGCATTATTTAAGTCTTCTTCTGAAGAATGTCTGAGCAAGATTCCTGCTCAATTGCCCGTTATGCTTGTATCGGGTGCTAACGATATTATCGGTCTTTTCGGCAAATGCGTTACAGAGCTTGCTGACAAGCTTGATTTGTTGGGTATAAACACAGAAATACGTCTGTATCCCGGACTGCGCCATGAAATTCTAAGGGAAAGCGACAACGAGATTGTCTATAAAGATATCCTTAAATGGACACAGCAAAATCAAACACTATGGAGTGATTATATATGAAAAAGCCTGCACTCTACTTTGGTGAGTTCAGACAGTACGATAAAATATTTTTAACAAATGAAAACGGAATTGATGCAGAAAACGTACTTTCCGTAGCATTTTGCAATGAAACACTTTACATCGCACAAAACGACGGTCTTATTGAGTACAGCGACGGCAAAATCAAAAAGACTGCGGTTAATGTTACCAAGCTCTTTGCAAAAGAGGGCAAAATGTATGCTTCCGTAGGCAATTCACTTGCAGAAATCAAAAAAGGCAAATTAAATGTTATTGCTGAATTTGATTCACCTGTAATTGACATTTCCGTTGCACAGGATAAGTCATTCTGGCTTGCAACACAATCTGACTTATATCTTCGTGAAAACGGTGAATTCGTTAAAATCTGCGGCAATCCCGAAGACGTTGTATGTCTTGCAGCCCTTGACAACAAGGCTAAATATGCAGAAACTGTTTATGTAGGCACTTCATCTGCAGGTCTTATGTCAATGAAAGGCAAGCGCCGCCATTGGTCAGAGCTTCTTCCCGAAATTTCCGGTGCATTAAGCAGAAAAATCAACTGCATGGCTATTGATGCTCTCGGTCATCTCTGGGTAGGCTCAGACGAAGGACTTAACATTTATGACGGCAGATGCTATTGGTTCAACGGAAACGATTTTTATTCCGTTCCCGACGGTTCTTTCAATGATATGTTCTTTGCCGCTGACGGTAAAAAGTATTTTGCTACAAATACAGGTATTATTACTCTCATTGAAGGTAAAATTTCATATTACTCATTCGGTGCATGGCTTATGCATCCCACAGTTACAAAAATAACTGTATCCGACAACGGCACTATTGCGGCTGTAACACCAAGAGGTATCAGCATTATAACATCAAAAATGATGACTCTTGAAGAAAAGGCTAATCATTTTGATGCACTCGCTGACAAATATTACGTAAGAAATGAAGGTTATTCCGTTTCAAGAAAGCTTCGCAAATACGGAGATATGGAGTCCGGCTGGCTCCCCAACTCCGATAATGACGGTCTTTTCACAGGTCTTTACTGCGCAAGCCAGTGCTTCCGTTACAAGGTAACAGGCAATGAAAAGGCAAAGGCTAATGCAAAGCGTGCAGTTGAAGCTATGATTAAGCTTACAGAAGTAACAGGCAGACCCGGCTTTACAGCAAGAGCAACAAGATACGCTCACGAAGAAAACTACGGAACAGGTGCAAGAGAAGAATGGCATCCTTGTGAAAATATACCCGACTGCGAATGGCTCGGTGAGACATCAAGTGATGAAATGACGGGCCACTACTTCGCATACGGCATTTACTTTGATCTTGTAGCTGACGATGCAGAAAAAGCAAAAATTGCACAGGTTGTAAAAACAATTACAGACCATATTCTTGATAACAATTTCCACCTTACCGATGTTGACGGAATCCCCACAACATGGGCAAACTGGGAGCCTGATCTTCTCAACAACGATGACCGTTGGTATTACGAAAGAGGTACAAATTCACTTGAAATGCTTTCTTTCCTTAAAACAACATATCACGTTACAGGTGATGAAAAATACAATCAGATATATGATATGCTTATCAAAAAGCATCACTATGCAATGAACTGCATGCAGTACAAGTGTGAGGATGGTCATGTAGCTCACATTGACGATCAGCTCGATTTTACAAACATTTATCCTCTCCTTGTATACACAGATGATGAAGCTCAGAAAGAAATTTTCAAGATGGGTCTTACTCATCATTGGGAATACGAAAGAGTTGAGCGTTCACCCTGGTTCAACATTGCATACGGTGTGCTTACAAACAATTACTGTGATATTGAAAACGCGGCAAAATCCCTTGCAGAAATGAATCTTGACCTTATAAGATGGCCTGCTTTCAACAGCTACAGAAAAGATATTGTATGGGATACAGAACAGGAGCCTCTCGGTATTCCTGCCCAGCTTAAATATCCTGTTGAATACTCTTCAAGAGTGCTTGTACATTACGACGGTAATCCTTTTGTATGCGATTCGGGATGTGAAGAATTCACAGATGTAAACAGCAAGGTTGTTAACCGTACATCTACTCTTCCCGGCACAGGCGCTAACGGTATGCGAGCAATGATGCCTTATATCTATCTGCTTCCCTATTGGATGGGCAGATATTACGGTCTTCTTGCAGATTAATTGAAAGGAATAAAAATTATGCTCGGAAAAATTATTTTATTTTTAAGACCTTTTCTTGCAACGCTCACAGCAGCAATTACAAGCATAACAATGCTTTTCAGCCCTACGCCTGCTCCGACAGACAGTGCTGAAATTGTCAAAGAAAACTGCTATTCACTTGTTGATGCATTTATTATGGGTCAGGGACTTGACACATACGACGGATATTATTACACATCAGGTTCTCTTGCCGCTGTTCAGATATGCTCTCTGGGTATTGTAGACATGGAATCCGGTGAAATCGTTAAAGATGTTCTTGATGCTCTTCCTCAGGAATTCAAAGACAAGGATTATGACCACATCGGTGATATTTCCGTACAGAACGGCATAATCTATGCACCCGTTGAGGATGAATCAGAGGAACAGCCTCTTGTTCTTCTCTATGACGCTGAAACACTTGAGTACATGGATGTTTATTACTCTCTTGATGCAACATATCTTACTGACGGTATTCCTTGGTGTGCAACAGATGAAAACTATCTTTATTCATCACAGTTCAACGATGCAGAAAGAATTGTTGTGTTCAACATTGATGATATGAGTTTTTCACACACAGTTGAGCTTTCTGAACCCCTTGCAAGAGTACAGGCAGGTGATGTTGCAGACGGTGTACTCTATGCTAACTGCGACCCTCACGAAGGCACAAAAACTGTTTATGCAGTAGACCTTGCAACAGGTGAAGTAACACTTGCTTTTGACAGAAACACAACAGGCTTTGATACAGAAACAGAAGGTCTTTGTGCAGAAACAGACGAAAACGGTGAGTTGGTATTCCATATTTCGGATTACAATAAAATAATATCAACATTTTTAAGAACTTACACTCTTAAATAAGCACTTCGGTGTTTAAATAAAAAAATTAAAGAAAGAGGTACTTTTTATGATTACATGGATTGGCGAATTACTTAATTTTGCACCACGTCAGATATGGGCAATGGAACAGATTATTGAAAGTATTGGAAAGATTGGTTCAAGAGGTTTAATAGCTACACTTACAATCATTTCACAGCTTTTCTCTTTTATTGTTGCTGATACGCCCATCACTCCATACGGCGATGAGCTTGACCTTACAGGCTACAGCATCGTTTTTGAAGATGAATTCGAAGGTGATTCAGTTAACTGGGATATATGGAGAGGCAGAGGCTTAGGTGCTAATACTTATTACAATACATCAATAGATCAGGTATCTGTTAAAGACGGAAATCTTTATCTGACTGCAGAATACAGAGACGGTGAATACGGCAAAGGCTGGTACACAGGCTCTATCGCTCTTAATGAAAGATATACATACGGTTATTATGAAGTAAGAGCCATCTGTAACCCCGATGGAGCTTTTAATTCAGCATTCTGGCTTCAGACTGATCATTCCTACGATCCCGAATATTCTCTCGGTGGTCCCGGCGGTGCAGAAATTGACATTCTTGAAAATCTTAATTACAAATTCGGCTACAGTGCAAGCAAGAATACAATTCACGTTGCAGGTATTGACGGACCTGACGATAAGGGTATTGACTCCTATCATATGCCTTCATTCTACACTCAGAATGATATGTACTCAGAATACAATACCTACGGTCTTTTGTGGACAGAAGACGAGTATATCTTCTATCTCAACGGTGTTGAAACAGTAAGAACATCATTCGGTAACGGTGTTTGCGAAGTTCCTGCTGACGTTATTCTTTCATTCGGTGGCCCCGGACATGCGAATTCAGGTCAGCTTCCCAGCTACAATAAACTTGACAAAAATTATAAATCAATATTCACTGTAGATTACGTAAGAATTTATCAGCTTACTCCCACAGCAGAATAAGCAATATTTTACACAGTTAAAGGCGACGGATAACTCCGTCGCCTGTTTTTTATACGCTTTTAACTATCGAGCAAATTAAAGATTTCATTCCACACTCTTTCATCCTGTGCAGTCATTGAGTTCCAATCAAAAGACTCAACAAAAGCTTTTTTCTGTTCATCGGTTTCAAGAAGCTTTTTTCTTGTTTTTTTCTTTACTGAAAATGAATACTCTGCAAAAAGCTCAACAGCATTATGTGTATAATTGGGATTATGATTTTTATTATGCTCAAGAAGAAGCTTAATGTTCTCTTTGTTGCCAAGAGCTGCTTTCAGTATATCGTAATGCTCCTTGCGACAGACTGTATCGTTATCCGAATAAATCAGAAGTACCCTTGCATTTGTATCTGAAAGTGTTTCAACTGCATCATACTCAACAAATTCGGGATTTGAGCTTTTTTCAAGAGCCATAACACTTTTTCTGAATTCTTTTAAAATGTCGTCAAAAAAGGAGTTTACAATTTTTTCAACCGATACAAAGCCTGAAAGCACTACAATATGAGAAATATCGGGATGTAGTGCAGCAATATTAAGGCAGGAAAAACCGCCCCAACTATGCCCCATAACAGAAAAATCAAGCTTATTAAAACGCTCGTCTGCTTTTAAAGCATTGATACAGTCATTCAAATCACAAAGTGATTGTGCCATACCGTTTGTATTTTCGCCCCCGGACTTCATACAGCCTGTATGGTCGTATGCAAAAACTCTGTAACCGTGTTTGCAAAGCATTTCAATCTCTTTCATATATGAACGGTGTCCGCCGCCGAATCCGTGGTCAAAAATAACAAGTCTTTCGGTATTGAAATTATCATAATAATATAAATTACCGCAAAGTTTATGCCCTGCACTTGCATAAAAATTATATTCTTCCCTGTTAAGACCTGAAAAGTCATCAGCAGAAAAGTAAAATGCCGTACCGTTATCATCACATCTTGCATAAGCTATTGAACGGTAAATATCAAGAATCTTTTTTTCAAAAATCATAGTCTTACCTCTTTTGATTTTTATTTATTATTTTTATCGGTAACAGCTCCTACGCATCGGGTATGAATTTTATACGGAGCATCAAAAGTATTATCTGTAATTTCAGCTTCTTTTAAATATTCAAGCCATACGGAATGTGTACCGTCATAAGAATTTTCAAAAATATTACCTGTAAGTGTCAGTTTGCCGTGAACAAATGCTTGTGAAGATTCATTCATAATTTTAGGAGTGTATCTTATTACGGGTGAGCTTTCCCAAGTTGCACCGAAATCACAGCCTGTAACGCGGTTATTACGGAATACAATCTCTTTTGTATAACCGGATTCAAACCAGAAATTACAGTCATCCTCAATAAGTAAAGCAGGTCCCCAAAGATTACAAAAAGTGTTATTTTCAATTATAACCTCGCCTTTTGTTGTGCAAAGGATTCCTCTGCCCGATGTAGGGCCGAAATTACAGTTGCGAACATAAAGATTGGGAGTCCATGTAGCATTTTCCACAACATCTTTGTCAAGCTCAATATCGGGAATCGGTCTGTCAAGCCACAATTTTATATCCGTATCATTAAGCTTTTCAAAATCGGCAACTGTTGTATTGCCGTACGGAATAAGTGTATTCCATTTGATAAATTCAAGCTCATCACCTTTTTCAAAAGCCTGAAAACCCCATGATTCGTTATGCATAAAACGGACAACAAGGCTCATTTTCTCATCGTTTTTCTCAACAATTCTGAGATGTGTGCCGTGCACATTCACATAGTCATCCTGCGCGCCCAAAGCATTACAACCGTCGATTATAAGATTGCCTTTACACCCCGAAAACTGAAAGAAATCCGCTGTACTTGCGATAGTTCTTCCCTCAGCAGGAGTCAGATCGCAGTTTTTATAGGTAACATTTTCACAGAACTGCGAAACCATACCGAGGCCGTGCATAAATTTAATACGCAGATTTTCAAAATAAAGATTTTTAGAGCGCTGGAACAGACTGCCCGTCTGGTCGCGGACAATATTGCGGGTCTGAAATATACAACCCTCTTTAAAAGGAGCTGATTTATTTTTAAGATGCACACGCAGAGTTGTATCATCAAGCTGTTCGATTTTTTTAAATTCAAGATCATCACGTCGAAAATCACAGGTAGTTCCTGTTGTTGGATTAAAAACCTTGATATGCCTGCGATTGCCTATGTAGCTGTCCTCCCAATAGGGATTGCCGTTTGAATCTGCTTCACCCTGCCATATAAGCTGATTATCTTCTATACGGAAAAGACATTCGGAATTGATTTTTATAACACATACGCCGTCATTATTTGAAATAACTGTAAATTCCGCCATTGTTGGACAAGCATAATCAACAGTAAGATTTTTTACGGTAATATTTTGACATCTGTCAAACAGAAACGGAGTCATTTTACCGTGTACAAGCACAGTTGCACCGTTGCCGTCAACGGTGATGTTATTTTTATCTTTAAGGTAAATAGCTACCCGTCGCAAGCCATCGGGATTTTCATATTTTTTTGCGGTATTAGAGCAGAAATATCCCGTCAATTCAACGGAATCATCCTGACGGACATGGTATGTTTTATCTTTTTCAAGAACAACATTGTCTCCGTCATTGACATTAAGAAACAATTTACTAAGCTCGTTCATTTTTTACATTCTCACAAATCAAAAGTAAGTTTAAGCCAGCGTTTGAGGCTGTCGAGCCATATACTGTTATAAGCAATAACAGGTGTAACATTATCAACAGTTTGCTTATCGCAAGTGGACAAGCCGTGTCCGCCTTTGGGGTAAATATGCAATTCAACAGGAATATTATGCTCAATAAGCGCATTTGCATACATAATACTGTTTACAACAGGTACTGCTCCGTCCTCTGCAGTATGCCACAAAAATGCAGGCGGTGTATTGTCATTAACCTGTTTGTCGCAGGATAAATAATCCTTTTCAGCTTGTGTTTCGGGTGCTCTGCCCAAAAGATTAAAGAAACTGCCCTGATGTGTACGGCAGAAATCTGCTGTAATAACAGGATAACAAAGCACAGATGCATTAACGCACTTGCTGTCGGGGAAAATCTCCCTTACCTCTTTACAATCAAACATTGTTGAGTAATGTGCAGCAAGGTGTCCGCCTGCGGAAAAGCCCATTATTGCAATTTTTGAGATATCGCAATTCCATTCATCAGCCTTAGAGTAAATAAGCTCCATTACAGCGGCAACCTCACGAAGCTGTGTGGGGAAACGGTGAGGCTCACAGGAATATTTTAACACAAAGCAGTTGAAGCCCTCGGGCAGAAAATGCAAAGCTATGGGTTCCCATTCACGCTCCGAACACATTCCGTATCCGCCTCCGGGACAAATAAGCATACAGGGTCTTTTCTGATTCTGACGGTTCATTTCTGCCATATTATAGGGCAAATATATATCAAGTGTGGGGTTTGCATCATTATTGCCTAAAAAATCAAAATAATTTTTAAGTTCAAGTCTTTCGTGTCGCACTATGTACACCTCTTTCATAATATTAATTTTATTATAACTTACATTTAATGTAAAATCAAGAAAAATAACGGTTATAGAAATTGACATGATAATTTAATGGTGATAAAATGGTTTTATAAAACAAGGAGGCAGTATTATGATAAAATATGAACTTACAAATTATGATATTTATCCTAAGGTATTTCCCTGCGATAAAGAAATTGAAGTTACAATAAAACCATTGGGCGCGCACGTTGCATTTGAGGGAAATTATACAATAAATGTACGGGCAATCAACGAAGGAAATGTTGCAAGATACCCAGAAAGAAACAATTTAAAAGAATATGATGTAACACCTGATGCTGACGGTTGTTTAAGATTCAGCCATACATATAAAGATGAACAGGAGCATTATATAGACATACTCAAAAACGGAAAAAGACTTGTAAGGCTTTCTGTTTACTCTCTTTTGCCCGACCTTGTAGGAAGATATCCGTTCAGGGGCGATCTTCATATGCACACCTGCCGTTCCGACGGCAAACAAGCACCTGCTATTGTTGCCGCAGAATACAGAAAAAACGGTTATGATTTCCTTTCCATAACCGACCATGACGTTTATTACGCATCACTTGAAGCTATTAATGCATTTAAAGATGTACCCATTGAATACAATCTTGTAACAGGTGAAGAGGTGCATCTTGAGGGTAACGACATTCATATTGTAAACTTTGGCGGAAAATACAGCGTAAACGCATTGATGCCCGGTGATCACCATATTGACGTAGGTCCCGGTAAAAATTTGCGTTCGCTTGAGGGGGAATGCCCCGACATTATAAGCGTTGAGGAATACAAAAGACAGGTAAATGAGCTTGCCGAAACGCTGGATATCCCCGAAGGTGTAGAAAAATTTACCTACGCCGCCTGTGTATGGATTTTTAATCACATTAAAAATGCTGACGGATTGGGCATTTTCTGCCATCCTTATTGGTTACAGAATGTATTTCATGTACCCGAAACATTGGTTGAGCATATAATGGAAACTCAGCCCTTTGATGCCTTTGAGGTGCTTGGCGGTGAAAATTATTTTGAGCAGAACGGTTATCAGTCAATAAGATACTACGAAGACAGGATAAAGGGCAGACACTACCCCATTGTAGGCAGTACGGACAGCCATTCCTGTGTTCATAATAACAATGCATTTGTAGCATCTACTATTGTTTTTGCTCCCGAAAACACCCGTGAAGGACTTATTTCATCAATCAAAGATTTTTACTCCGTTGCGGTTGATTCAATAAGCAAAGAGCTTCGTCTTGTGGGCGAATTAAGATTTGCAAGATATGGATGCTTCTTATTGCGTGAATTCTTCCCTCTGCACGACGAGTTGACCTTTGAAGAAGGCAGACTGATGAAAGACTATGCCTGCGGAGATAAGGATGCAGAAAGGCTTTTAAGAGCAATCAGCGGCAGAATGAAGAAACAGAGAGAAAAATATTTTGCATTTTAAATAAAATTAACACAGGGCGAAAAACCCTGTGTTTTTTTGTATCATAATAATTCAAAAACATCCTTAGGGTCGGGAATACCTGATATTCCTCCCTGTTTTGTTATTGACAGACCTGCATTTGCACAGGCAAACTTTGCAATATCGTCAAGTTCTGTTTTGTTGAGTGTTTCGGGTGCTTTTTCATACTGCAACAGCTTATAAACAACACTGCCTGCAAATACATCACCTGCTCCCGTTGTGTCAACGGCAACTACATTTTCAAGGCTTGGCATATAGCCGTTTGCAACAGCGTTTTTGAAATAACAGCCCTTTTCACCACAGGTTACAAACACAAGCTTTATGTTGTAATTGTTAATTATGTGTTCTGCTCCTGCCAAAGGTTCAAGTCCGAACAGAAATTCAACCTCTTCGTCGCTGATTTTAACAACATCAGCCTGTGAAAGTCCCCACAATATCTGTTTTTTTGCCTCTGAAAGGTCATTCCAAAGAGGTTTTCTCAAATTGGGGTCGTAGGATATGATTTTGTTATGATTTTTTGCATATTCAACCGCTTTATATGTAGCAGAGCGTGCGGGTTCATCAGTTAATGAAAGTGAGCCGAAATGGAACACTTTTGCATTATCAATTAAGGATATATCAATTTCATCAAAAGAAATAGAGGTATCTGCACCGGGTTTTCTTGCAAATGAGAAATCACGGTCCCCTTTGCTGTCGAGCGTAACGAATGCAAGAGTTGTAAAAACCGATTTATCCTGAACAAGTCCGCTTGTGTCAATGCCGTATTTTTTGAGAGTATCGGTAAGCACAGAGCCGAATTTATCATCGCCAACCTTGCCTAACATAGCTGTTTTTACACCCAATTTCGAAAGTGTGGCAAGGAAATTTGCAGGTGCGCCGCCCGGATGTGCCGCCAGAGTGGGATAACCGTCTGCATCAGCATCAACCATTGTAAAGTCGATAAGCAATTCACCGAGAGCCACAACCTGTGCTGTATTTTTATTTTTCATTTTAATTCCTCTTTTTATATTTTGCCGTCGAACATATATCTCTGGAATGCAACTGCATCTGCCGCGTCTTTATCGAGCGTTGCCGCATCTATACCGGGGATAAGCTCACGCCAGATTTTGATATCGCTTCCGACCTGTCCGCCCGTGTTTACAAAAGGCTCCATAACTACTGTTTTATCATATCCGATTTCGCGCAATGCGGCACCGATTTCACGCCACGGAATTCTGCCCCTACCGGGTACCATTCTGTTACACTCACCTGTGTGGAAATGACCGAGCAAATCACCGGCGGTTCTTATTGCATCGGCAATATCGGTTTCTTCAATATTCATATGGAAGGTATCGAGCATTACCCACACATTGGGGCAATTTACCTGTTTTACAAAGTCAACACATTCCTGTGCAGTATTGATAAGATAACCCTCAAAGCGGTTAAGGCTTTCCATATTGAGCTGAATGCCGTAAGGCATAGCAAGCTCTGAGAGAATACGCATACCCTCAACGGCATATTTCCAGTCCTCTGCCTTATTGATAGGCTGACTGTAATCTATGGGCCAATGGGAATACAATGCGCCGCCGATTTTTTGGCTGTTTATCTGCGACATAGCATAAAACATTTTTTTATACCATTCGATTGCTCCGTTACGGGTTATAAGATTGCCTACATCGTGTGCAGGTGCAGGGCCGTAGCCTGTTGTAAGCTCAACGCCGTTTGCATCTGCCGCATTTTTAAGCTCTTTAAGCTGTGCATCGGTCATTGAGGGCAACGCCGCACCGCCGATTTCTAAAATATCAAAACCGAGTTTTGCAACCTTTTCAACATAAGGAACATAATCTGCTGCCCATTCCTTTTCCCAATATGCATAATATATACCGTGTTTCATAATTCTGCCTCCGCCTGAATTTTCTATAAATTGATTATAAATGATATAATGGAATAATGCAAGAATAACATTAAAAACTTGCTCAAATGTTGACAGGCTTCAAAATTATGTGATATTATAAAAAAAATTATAAAAGATTGGATAATACTATGACTAAATTAAATATGTACAATAATCACCCAAAGCGAGTAAAAAAGAACGATTTATTAATGATGTGTGGCTTTGCAAGTGTGCTACAGTTTTTTGGCGCATTTTTAAATAATTATCAAACTATGGCTGTAATAATTGCATTAATAGCAATTGCTTTTATAATAATATTTTATTTTGCAAAAACAACCAAAAAAGTCCTTACTGAAAACAATATAAGACTGAATATCGGCATTGTAGGACTGTTTGGCTCTGTTGCATGTAACATTTTAATAGCAATTTACAGAGAAAATGCAATATTAAAAATTATGGCAACATTTGCAATAATGACAGTTGCAGCTTTAATTATTTCAACCTTATTGGCTTTGTTGACTAATAAACTTTCAAAGAAAAGTAAAAACAAAAATATAAATATAACGCCTTTTGCTTTTGCAGGAGCGCTTTTTGGAATAGCATTATCCAAATATTGCAATTCAAAAGGTATTGAGCTACCTATTGACATTCTAATTTATGTACTGAATTTAGTTTTTACATTTATAACTATTATTAATCTTTTTAAATTAAAACAATCTGAGAAAAAATCTGATATTGAAAACTGAACAGAATCAAGGGCAGCGGTTGTTGCCCTTGTTTTTTTACTATTTACAGAAAACGAGATATTGATAATATATCATAGGGAATGCCCATTGGGCATTCCGTGCCAATGTTAAAATACAGCATAACAAAAACGGACCGCCAATGTGTATAGTGTAATAACATAGTAAACAGGTTGTGCAAGGACATAGTATACAGTTTTATGATAAAATAAAGGCAAATAAAATGCTGGATAAGGAGTGTTTTAAATGCCGTGGGAGAGTAAAACTGTGGAAGAATTAAGAAAAGAATTTGTCCTTGCATCACAAAATAATGCAAATTTCAGCGCACTGTGCAGAGAGTTTGGTATAACCCGGAAAACAGGATACAAATGGGTTGAACGGTATAATGAAGGAATATCACTTTCCGATAAAAGCCGCAAACCGTTTAATATCGCAAATAAAACACCTGATGAAATCGAACTGCTCATAATAGCATTAAGGCTTGAAAATCCCGGTTGGGGTGCAAAAAAGCTCAAGGAAGTCCTTGAAAGAAAAGGATATAATATTCCTTGCACAAAAACGGTAAATAACAT
>JAZSLJ010000089.1:0-3779 GCA_045535305.1 Acutalibacteraceae bacterium | reverse complement strand
CTTTCTACTTAACAAGGAGCACATTATTTCGGCACACTGTATGCTTTGTATAATTATATAAAAATTTGTTTTGGAGGGATTTATTATGAAGAAATTTAGAGGCATTACATCAATGGGATTGGCGGTAATAATGATTTTAGGAATGAGTGTATCGGTTTTTGCAAGCGGAAAAATATATGTTGATCTTAATGAAGTTGTATCAGATACACCGTCACAGATTATTAATAATAGGACAATGGTTCCTGTTCGTGCGATTACTGAAATGCTTGGTTACGATGTTTACTGGCATAATGATACCCGTCAGGTTGATGTGTGCGAAAAAGGAAGCACGGTTCCCGTTATTGCGATGCAGATAGACAGCACAAAAGCTTATTACACAAAATATGATGAAGAGCTTGGTGAAAGTGTAGGCGTTGAAGCTATACTCGATTCCCCTGCAACGATTATCAATAGCAGAACCTTCGTTCCTCTTCGTTTTATTTCCGAGGCTGTAAGATATGTTGTGGAATGGGATAAAGATACAGGTGACGTATATCTTTTCTCTCCTTTGTATATTGAAAATCATCAGGGTGAAGGCAAGGGCGGCGAACCTGGCGGAACCGGTGATGATGGTAAAGGTGAAGGTCTCGGCTTAGCAGAAGATGGCAAAGGCGAAGCACCCGCAGGTGTTAATGCTGACGGAAAAGGCGATGTTGTTCCTCTTTCATATGAGGAAATGGAATATGTTTTAGCTCAGACAACGGAAGACTGGCTTGCTATGACAGAAGAGGAAAAAGATGAATATGTTATTTTAGTCGGCAGATGGTGGGAAGATTATGAAAACCTTATTGTAGAAGACTATGACGATATGGTTAAGGTTGTCGATCATCAGATGGAACAGTATCACAAAAATGGTGTAAATGATTATGTTTTCTATACAATTTGTGAAATATATGATGTAGATGTAACTGTATATGCAACAACTGACTGATAAAATCAGGAAGCATTCATAAAGACGACAAGGGGGTTGTGAGATGTTTGCAAAAACAGATATAAATACAGGCAGACAAGTGGAGCTTGATTATATGAAAGGCTTGTTTGTCCCTATGATTTTATTTATCCATGCGTTTCAGATGCTGGGTGGTCCCAATACGATTGTGGCACCGTATGAAATCATTTATATCATTGCAACGATGACCGGCGCAGCAATTTTTATGTTTGTATTGGGCGTTGGCACTGCATTTTCCGGAAAAAGTGATAAAGCACTTGCTCTGTATGGTGTAAAGCTTATTATAATGGAATTTTTATGGAATGCACTTTCGCTTGCATTGCCTATGGTTTTAAGTCAGTTTTTCCGCATGGCAGCAGGACTCACACCTGCATGGGAAGAAACCATGATGCGCGTTCCTGTTATGCTAACATACATAAATGTATTCTTTATTGCAGGGATGTGCTACCTTGTAATAGCACTACTGCGAAAATTAAGATTGCCGATGTTTGGGTATGCAGGATTGGGAGTATTGCTTTTTGTTATCAGTCCGTTTCTTTATATGAATGACAAAACAACGGGAAATAAAATAATTGACTATATCCTTATGACATTTGTAGGCGGCAGAGATGCGGTTTCCTTAACCTTTATTTCCTTACTGCCGCATGCCCTGATTGGTGTGAGCTTCGGCAAGCTGTTGTGCCGCACGAAAAACAAAGGCAAACTATACGGCATTTTGGCTATTCCTCTTTCCTTGATTGTGATTGGCTATTTTGTGTACGCAATTACAACACATACCGAGCTTTCGGCATTATACACCTATTCGGATATGGGCTACGTGTATCCGGGTGTTTTGCGTGCATTTGCAAATGCATCAAGCGTACTCCTGCTTGCCGGTCTATTGTATGCACTTCGGAATATGATAGCAGGAAACAAAACCGTGCACAAGTTTATAATGCAATTTTGTCGGAATAATACACCGTATTATGCAATACATCCGTTCTACTTTTGCTGTATTACGGCAACTGTGGCATATCTGCCCTTGTCAGCCGGATTCTGCACAGCAATGTCTGTTGTAGTCGGAGTTCTTTGTTATGGTACGATTTTGCTCTGGAATCGCATTAAAAATAAAATTAGATAATCATTTAAAAAGTATAAAAATAACGAGGTGATATTTATGACTGCAAGACATGGACTTTTAAAAATTGAAGATGTTTACGACCAGAAAAATTCATCGGAACTTTTTTTGGATGCTATGAGAGAATGTTTAACACATCATATTGAAAATTGTGAATTTTTCAGAAATTTGTGTGACGATGCAGGCTTTAAGGTTGAGGATTTGAAAACAGAAAAGGATTTAGAAAAAATCCCACCTATACATGCAAACTTCTTTAAACAATATGAGGTTCTTTCTGTTCCCTTTGAAACAATTACAGAACATGCAACAAGCTCAGGCACAGGCGGACAGAAAAGCCAGATGTTTTTTGATAAGGACAGCTTCGATTTCGGAAATTCTATGATCGAGAACGAATTTCGCTATTATGGATTTCTTTCTGACGAACTTACAAATTATCTTCTCTTTACATATGAACCTGCAGAGGTCAGCAAGGATTTAGGTACTGCAAAAACAGACCTTGGACTTTTGAGCTATGCTCCCGTAAATGATACTTTCTTTGCCCTTCGCTATAATGGTCAGGGACACGATTTTGATGTATACGGAACAATAGCAGCTTTAGAAGAATATGAAAGACAAGGTAAGCCTGTCAGAATTTTTGGTTTTCCGTCATTTCTGTATTTTACAGTAAAACAAATGAAAGACACAGGACACAGACCTTTAAAACTTAATACAAAGTCAATGACATTGCTTGGCGGAGGTTGGAAAGGATACGCCGACAAGCAAATTCAGAAAAGAGAGCTTTATGCACTTGTGGAAGAAATGCTTGGAATCCCTCAGCAGAATTGCCGTGATGGATATGGCTCAACAGAACATTCTGTTCCTTACTTTGAGTGTAAAAACCATCATTTCCACATCCCTGTATATAGCAGAATGATTATCCGTGATGTTGAAAATCTCAAGCCATTGCCTAATGGCACTCCCGGTTTTGCCAACTTCATTACTCCTCACCTTATGAGTGTACCTGCGGTATCGGTTCTTATGGGCGATATGGCGGTGCTTCATGATGCAGAGGAATGCGGATGCGGTATAAAAACACCGTATATGGAGATTCTTGGAAGAGCCGGAACAAGTGCAACAAAAAGCTGTGCAATAAAAGCAAGCGAACTTTTGAAAAGATAGAGGTGAAGATGGTTATGGAATTTATTATAAGAGGTAAAAAAGTTAACATTGAAAAAGAAAATTGTTTGGATGGAATAAATGAACAGATAATAATAGACCTTTCAAACAATATTTTAGATATTAGAAAAGTTATTTCGAGCCTTGATAAGCTCGGTCATTTCGTGGCAGAAGATAAAGAGTTTTTGGTTTCGGAACTCATGGAACTCGGCTTTTCAAAAGATGAAGCAATGCAGATAAAAAAAGATTCTCTTGCTGTTTTATCTGAAAAAGAGCTTTATAAAAAGATAAACAGAGAGCTTGGCGGACTGCCTTTTGAAATTTCACGTCAGACAAGCCGCGAAGAACAGTTCGAGGGCTGGATGCCCGTTGGTGTTTTAGGGCATGTTACAAGCTCAAATGATGCAATGCTCCCGTTTTTCAGTTCTGTGGAAGGACTTTTAACAGGAAATATAAATGTTATTAAAACGGCATCAGGAGCGCACAAGGTCGCAATGAAGATGATTGAAAAGCTTTGTG
>JAZSLJ010000061.1:0-6072 GCA_045535305.1 Acutalibacteraceae bacterium | reverse complement strand
TGAAGAAAACTGTCTGTTACTTGATGACGGAGATACACACATCTGCCCACAGCTCATAACACCAAGTCACATTATCTGCAGATATTTTCTTGAGTGTGTACTGCCGGGTGACAAAACATTACTGAAAAGAATAACCGAGCTTTAAGACTAACTGTTTTTCAGTTGGTCTTTTTTTGTCGGGATTTCCGTTCAGCCAATAAATATTTTTCTTTGAACAAATCATCGTTCAAGAGATTTCTATTCGATAAACGCTCAAAAAACACGGAAGGTATTCCGGTGAAAAATGCTGAAAAAGTGTACCTTGAAATTTTTTGAAAGGAGGGAAGCGAAATGTCAAAGGCTAAAGAAACTCATTTGTGGTTTGAAAAAGGCGACGATGAAATTCAGGTTGAAAGCTACAGTAAGAAGCTTAACGAAGCAATTCTTGAGCTGAACAAAAATGTTCCGGGTGCAGTATATATCATTGATGATGAAGAACCTGGTTTTCTTCGTGCGGCGGTGAAGCTTAAAAACATCACCTTTATGATACTGCCACCGCAATCCGAGGAAACCAAAAAAGCTAAGTCCGAAAACGGAAAACGAAACAGTAAGAATCTTAAAAATCAGAAACGCACCTGATAAAAAGCAAATCTTATTTCCGGTCGGTAATCAAACGAGGACAAACCAACGCTTGCGTTGCTGTTTAAGTTCTGTTGTCCGAAGTTTAGCAGGCAGAATTGCACCACAGGCAGCAATCAAGGGATGAAGGAATTAAGTTGAACCCTAGTAATATCAAGGGTTTCGCGAATTCTCCTACATCAGTTGTAGCTGTATAACAGCTATTAAACTAGCAATCAGCTCCCCGTATTCGAAAGAATATGGGGAGCTTTTGTGTATATTGAAATTCGATGTGCGATATGATATAATTATAAAAAATGAGGTGATGCATATGTCACAAGAATATACATTCGAGTTTTCGGGAACAAAAGAAGATTTTTTGAAAAAACTGGGATATTTTAATAACAATGATAATCAATTTTTTTGGTTCGATTCTTATATTGTAAAAATAGTTGATGATGAAATACATTTCGGTATTGAAAGAGCAGGGCATTCGAGTGGGCATTGGTTTGTTTCGGTAATAGCTGAGTACGAAGATAAAATTGAAATTAAAGGAACAATTCAATATATCGGTCCTCAAAAAGATTCATTTTCAGATAAAACCGAAGAATCTATCCTCAAAAAGTGCATTGAAAAATTATTTGAATACTTATTGCTTATTATAGTAGCACCGTTTGTCCTTATAGCTTATGTTTTTTTATTTTTCAAACGCTTATATGATAAAATATGTCATCGCCCCACAGTATCATTAAAAACAAAAGAAGATAAATTATTTGACTTGATGGAAAATCAATTAGGATGTATAAGGAAATAAACAATCCGCTCTGCCTGAATTTCTTCCCTGCTCCACAGATTGTAATCAAAGAATCTGAGTAATCAGATTTATAAAACAAAATTATCGCCTTGCCGGGTGTTCGGCAGGGCGCGTTCATATGTATTGCAGATAAATCAAAAATATGTTATACTTTGTTTAATAAATATAAGCGGGAGGCATTTAGTATGCCATATTATTTTCCTTTTGGACAAAAATTATATCCTTTGGTGCAGGAAGATAAATCACCCAAAAAAGTTTTTGTTTTAGGTGTATATGCCAGCGCAGTTCACGCACGTTGGAAGAAAGAGGGAAAGGTTATCTGCCAAGCGTTGGCTGTCGCAAGTGAGCCGCGCATTTTTTGGGACGGAAATCCTGAAGAAGCGAAAAAAATTATTGATTCGGTTGCTATTCCCAACGAGCTTGGTGTTTTGGAGCCTGCAAGCAGACAGTTAAACGGACCTTCTGCAAAAGTTCTTGATGAGAATATTCTTGGGCCGTTAGGATTTACCCGTGAAGATGCTTGGCTTTGTGATTGCCTTCCCGAAACCAGAATTAATCCGAGTCAAGCGAAAGCAATTCGTGAAAAATACAATCCGCTTATTGAGCATTATGAATTAAATGAGGTTACAATACCTGCACGTCCTTCGGATTTTTGCAACCCGGAACGAAGCGAAGAAATCACACAGGAACTGATACAGTCCGAAGCAGAATTATTAGTTCTTTTGGGTGACATTCCGATTGCACAATATCTTAAAAAAGTAGCAGATGTTCCGTATTCCACTCTTGGTGAATATGTTGATTTGTATGGTTACGGAAATCCAACCGAAACATTCATTTCCGGAAAGAGAATAAAGGTTCTGCCGCTTGCACACCCAAGACAGATTGGTGCATTAGGTGCCCATAGTGAAAGATGGAATCTGGCGCATAAAGAATGGGAAAAAGAAAGAGGTGTTTAATTCCCCCTTTTGCGTACTGCCCCGCAGACAGCATCATCGTCGGCTGTTAGACTCGGAGCAAAAGGACAGGACTTTTCACAATGCCCTTGTTTCAGATTGTTTTTTATGATAAAATAAAAAACAGCGTAAGTTCATTCTCAGGGGGGTGCATTAAGATGAAACAAGCGGGCTTTTTTTCACCGTCTGAAAATATTTCAGGTGCGGGTGTATGTGCTTTTTATAACAAAGAAAATGACTGTTATCTTGCTTGTGAGGGCAGAAAGCTGATATTAAGTAAGCTGCCTTATAAGTGGACGCTTAAACCGACTTACAAAAACGGCTTCAATATATGTGCCCGTGATACCGGCCTTTTGCTCGATATTGATAATGCGTATGTAAAAGAGGGCACTACCATTAAGGTGTGGCCGGAAACCGGATATGATGTTCAGGTATGGAATATCAAAAGAAATTTCAACGGAACTTTTTCCATTCTGTATAGCGGTGATAACAGATATTGTCTTGGTTTTTCCGGTAATGCGGCACAGCTG
This sequence comes from Acutalibacteraceae bacterium, assembly GCA_045535305.1. Classification (GTDB taxonomy): domain Bacteria; phylum Bacillota; class Clostridia; order Oscillospirales; family Acutalibacteraceae; genus UBA1081. Next base: position 3,178 of record JAZSLJ010000061.1, on the reverse strand, counting down.
CAGATACGGGATACAAGAAAATATATGCAGGAATGGCAGGTTGTTGCTGTAAGTGAGCCTGCGCCGAAGGAGTATTTTGAAATCATAAGCATTAACGGCGTTGTCAGACTGCAGTTGCCGACAGAGGTTTCGGGGGTCATTACTGATTCACGGCTGCAACGATGGGCAAACGAATTGGAAACGGCATATTTTTCATATTATGAGCTGACATCCTTCCGGCCTTTCTCGTGTATTGTTATCGAAGCATATAAGCCGGGTGAATACTTCGGTTGGGTTTTCAGAAACTCAAACATAATTCATATTAACCGTGATTACATCCGCGATGAGCTTGTGAAAATGGGGGCACGTGAAAATGATTGGAATTTCTGTGCTTTACACGAAATGGGACATATGTTTGATTTTGATAAGCCCTGGAACTTTGAGGCGGAATTGATGACGGATGTTAAGCTTGCGTATGTTCTGGAGAAAAACAATGCAGCTGCTGCTCCTGCAGAATTTGATGCAGCTGTTGCTTTCCGCGGCAAAAATATTAAGAATGCGTATGATATTCTCGGCAATGATTTTTCAAAGACGTATAATATTTTTGGTGTTGCGGCACGATTTCTGGAAATAAAAGAAGATATCGGATGGGAGCCGTTCAAAAAAGTCTTCAGATTTCTTCGGATACGTGAACAGGACTTCGCTGATTATTCCTGCTCCGGGCGTTTTGAGCTTTTTGTAAAGCTGTTGTCGGACTACAGCAATAAAGACATAAGGAAGTATTTTACCCGTAATGAATGGAATACAATACTGAATTACTGTGCCGGTGAAAAATAAGTAAATAAAAAGAAAGCAATAAGTCCCTTTAAGAATATTTGTTGTAATTAATGTGAATTTTGTATATAAGAAAGTAAAGATGACAACACTTTCGGGTATAAAAAGCATTGCACACAACAGAAAATCCATACAGGCAGATTTTTATATCGGCTTGTATGGATTTCTTTTTATTGTTGTTTTCCGGGTATGTTTATTCAGGGCTTAGTTCTGATATTTTTCGCCTTGCTTAACAAACATTTCGTAGTATTTGCCCTTGCTTGCCATTAACTCGTCATGTGTTCCGCTTTCAATGATTTGCCCGTTTTCGATGTGATAGATACAATCAAAATCCCGCACCGTTGACAGCCGATGCGCAATCATAATTGTTGTTGCGGTGTTGGATATGTCAAGAATGCTTTTCATCAATTTAACCTCGGATAACGGATCAAGAGCGGATGAAGGCTCATCGAGAATCAGCAGACCGAAGTTATCCGTAAACAATCTTGCAAGCATAAGCTTTTGTGCTTCGCCGCCGGAAAGAGAAATACCGTCTTCTGTGAATTCGCGGGAAACCATAGTGCCCAGATTTCCGTTTGCTTTCCTGAGCACCTCGCTTAAGCCGAGCTTACGGAGCACCTCATAAAGCTTCTCGTCTGACGCATCGTTATACACCGTCAGATTATCTCGCAGACTCATAGCAAGAACCCGGATATCCTGAAATACTACGCCGGTGTTCAGTCTTAACTGATGAATATCATAAGCTTTAATATTATTGCCGTTAACAAGTATCTCACCGCTGTTTACATCGTACAGACGTAACAGCAGCTTTGTCAATGTTGTTTTTCCTGCACCGTTTTCCCCGACAATTGCTATTCGCTGTCCCGGGTGTATATGAAGATTGAAATTTCTGAAAAGCATCGGGGACTCATCGTATCCGAAGGTCACATCCTTAAGTTCAATTTCATAGTTTCCTTCCGGAGCCGACAGAGCTTTATCTTTGACAGGCTCTATTTCCGATTCAGCTTCAAAGAATTCTGCGATTTTTTCACCGTTTGCTATACATTGAAGCAGCTGAATAATACTGCCTGCCGCATCGTTCAGTCCTGAAGCCAATGCAGTTGAAGCAACGGTAAGGGAAGCATATAATCCGATCTGTGATTTATCGCCGGCGATAACAAAAAATATAATGTAAGAGAGAATGCAGGCGGCCTGTATGGGCGCAACGGCACCCTGTAAGAGGTGGAAGGGTGCCACTTTTTTTATGTACTGCTTATATGTTTTCTGAAAGTTATTCATTGCCGTATTGATTGAGCTTAAAAGCTTTAATCCGGCACCTGATGCACGTAGCTCTGCAGCATTTTCTTTGGTTTTCAGAACTCTGCCCGAATACTCCATCGGACGCCAGGCATCAGCAAGACTTACCTCATAATCTGCAGTCGGCTTTATAACGGGAAGCTCTGCAAGGGCATTCAATATAACAAAAAATGCTGTAATTCCAAGCAGTACCGGACCCGTTGTCGCAATAATTGCAGTCATGGCAATTACCGTTGCCGCGCCACGCAGAATATCTGGAAGAATCATCACAGCATTCTGGGCGTGAACAGGATAATTGTCTTGCGCAAAAATGAATTTTACGAAGAAATCAGGACTGTCATAATACTTGAAATCTGTGAACAGAGCTTTTCTGTTGACATCATTTTTGATTTTATTGCTGACCTTTACGAGTGTCATCTGGGTATATGCCATACGGATAACTTTTTCTGTCGCGGAAACCAGAACAATAAACAAAGTGAATATGATGATTATGAAAATAACCTCTTTAAGAGGAGTATTGTTCATAACGGCATCAATAGCCTTTTGCGGTAAAATCGCGGTAAGATATGAAGCTAAAGGCTGAAGAACAACGGACAAAAGAAAAACGGTAATAATGTACCATTTGCTGTATTTCCAGTAAGGCTTTAAAAGGAAAATAATATAGTCAATTTTTGATAATTTATTTGCTTTTGTTTTTTTCATACTAAATACCTCGGATGAATTTTTTAACACAGATTAAAACAATAAATCTGCATAGGGATTTTTCACCAAGGCTTTTCAGCATATCGAGCTTCTTCCCGAAGCTGTATTATAAAGGTCACAACACATTCTCCGGGAGTGAAAAATCCCGTGCAGCACCTTTATAAATTATCAGATTAACATCACTTGATTTGTTTCAGAGAAATCAACACCGTAAGCGATCTGCTTGCCGTTTCGCTTTTTGAAGTCAGCAACAAAATTACGGATTTCCTCTGAAGTATTGAGCCTATTTAACACAGAGAATACCTCCTTTACACTCATAATTATAATTATTCTGTGGGGAAAAAACAAGATTAAATCCGATTTTTTA
>JAZSLJ010000005.1:0-2830 GCA_045535305.1 Acutalibacteraceae bacterium | reverse complement strand
TACGGGTGCGGTGGAAAATAGGTCTGTCGCGAATGTTGAAGATAAACACTTCCTTTCATAAAATTTTTATATGTAAAGTTAGTAGGTGACATTTTTTGTCACCTACTAGAATTACCTGATGCGAAGATTCCAATGGGCACTCATTGCCCATTGGGAAAAGCAAAGCAAATTATCAGTTGTTAATGGGTCACAACGACCCTTTTAACAAAAATGTGACGCAGTATCCATATACCGCAATTTAAGATTTTGAGTATAAAAGAACACCTGCTACTGTTGAAATAACAAGTATATGTATACGGATTGATATTTGTAGCGGTGTTGTGATATAATACTATCATTATTAATTATCGGAGGTGCAATTTAAAATGAAGCATTGCGGAACGCAAATGTTAGAAACAGACAGATTGATTTTAAGAAGATATGTGAGTGAAGATGCTGCCGCGATGTATAAGAATTGGGCATCCGATTCAGAAGTCACTAAATACTTAATGTGGCAAATACATTCAAGTCAAGAGGTAAGCCAAAACATAACAGATGATTGGGTAAAACAATATTCCAATGACAACTATTATCATTGGGCTATTGTATTAAAAGATAACGGTGATGAGCCTATCGGTGATATTGCTGTAGTACATATGAACGAAGATGTTTCTATGATGCACATCGGATATTGTATCGGTAGGGCTTGGTGGCATCAGGGAATTACATCTGAAGCACTTAAAGCAGTTATAGATTTTTTGTTTGATGTAGTAGATGTAAATCGAATCGAGTCAAGACACGACCCAAAAAATCCCAACTCCGGTAGGGTAATGAAAAAATGCGGAATGAAATACGAAGGAACTTTGCGTAGTTCTGATTGGAATAATCAGGGTATTTGCGATGCTTGTTATTATGCTTTGTTAAGGTCAGAACGATAATCTGATTTAGGAGGAAAAACCAAATGCTAAGATTAAGACCTTATAATAAAAATGATGCAGATATAATACTTTCTTGGAGCGAAGATAAAATATCCTTTTACAAATGGTCCGCAGGTGTTATGGGCAAGTATCCTATAAGCAAAAAGCGATTCAGCTTCGTTGAAAATCTTATGGCTTTTACTGCTATTGAAGATGATGAGATTGTAGGATTTTTTACAATGAGAAGACCGTCAGAAAGCTTTGATGAACTGAGATTCGGTTTTGTAGTTGTTGACCCCGCAAAGCGAGGCAAAGGATACGGAAAAGCAATGCTTCAGTTAGGCTTGAAATTTGCGAAAGATATTTACGGCGCTAAAAAGGTTTCTTTGGGCGTTTTTGAAAACAACGAACCTGCTTATTACTGTTACAAAGCTGTTGGATTTAAAGATGTTGTTTTGGAAAAGACAGAAACCTATATTGTACTCGGCGAAGAATGGAAATGTTTAGAATTAGAAATGTATCTTTAATATTTAGTGTATAACTGCTCTCTCCGTGAGGGCAGTTTTTCTTTGCCGTTTTGCCTCCCTCTGATATACTTTCCTTCCACCTTAAAACTAATTAGTGGGGGCAGTTATTATAATAATGATTGCAATATATATTTTCCTGTGATATACTGAAAATAATCAATAATTATCAGGGAGAACAGTATGAAAAACAAAAAATATCTGATACCTGAAATTTCGGCACTCAGTATAATTTCAACCGCTCGCAAAACCGACGACGGATATGATTTCTGTTTTGATTCAACATCTATCCCGAATGAATATCGTACAGAAAACACTCTGCAGGATGACTGCCCGATTTTCCATCAGGCTATGTGTATCCTTTACGGTGACGATTTCCGCAACAGTGAGCTTCTGTGTGAGGCTCTTCGTGATGTTTTTGTGTATGTTGATTTCACGGGTATATTTAACCGTATGCCTGTGGGCAGAATCCTTGAATTGCAGGAGCTCGCCAAAGAGATGTTCAAGCCGAAGGGTATAAGGCTTAATTTCGGCAAAGAGGATATGACATATATCGCCTTTGAACGCTCTGCATCAATGAGCCGTGACAACAGACTTTCATTTATCCGCTCGGATATTTATGAGGCACTTAAGGTAAGAATGATGTTGGGTATGACTATCGGCAAATGTCAGCTCAGTAAGCTTTATGCATATAACGCTCTGCTTTTCACAAGCGGTAAAAGATATAACGATGAAGACATCCTTTCCGAAAAGAGAATTATCGTTATTGATAATCCCGAATCTGTTGTAAAGGATGTTGATGTTATTACCGTAGCTGATGACGGTACAGATAATCCTGTACGTGTGTACACAAGAGTACAGAAGAAAACCGATGTCAAGATAACTGAGTTTGACGGTGAGGGTCTGATTTCGCCAAGGCTCGCTGGAAAGCTTGAAGAAGGACACCACTCATTTCAGATTCGTCTTCCGTATATAAAAGGCGTAGTTCACGAAGTGGATTTTGCCTCACTTTTCAGTGAGCTCGATGTACCGTTTATCACGGATATTTTCGGTGTTAAGCATAACCCTGCCGATGTTGATATTATCCTTACCAAGAGTATGTTCAAGGGCTTCGGTTGGATGACAGAAAACGCTCTTTCCTGGAAAGAATATATGTACCGCTGCAGAAAGTACAAGCACGCCCTTTATGTTTCAGGTAAGGACAGAGAATATACTCCCGACACTATAGAGCTTAATTATCAGTTCCTCAATACTCTTGCAATAATGAATGATGAATTCCGTCCTGCCGAGTTGCCTTTGGGATGGAAAGATGCTCCTGAAGCAGAAAAGAAAAATTGGATTACCAAAACAACAGAAAATACATATTTCAACTTCATTGGCAACCGGGAAACACGCATAAACTATCTTCTC
>JAZSLJ010000008.1:0-49059 GCA_045535305.1 Acutalibacteraceae bacterium | reverse complement strand
CGTACCTTTGTACGCCTTCGGGTATACAAAATCAATGCAAAAGCATTGATTTTGCTCGTTTTGTCCGTTCTTCATCTTTTTTCCCTATCCCCTTAAAATGAGCTGTAAAAAAACTTTCGTTTTTTTACAGCCCCTTTTTTTGTGCTGTAAAAATCACCTTATGCCAAAAGACATAAGGTGATAATTTTTTTGCTTGAATTTAATTAACCGAGAACTTTTTCTGCAATTTCTTTTGTATCTCTTGCAATCATAAGCTCTTCGTTAGTGGGGATAACGTAAACCTTAACCTTTGAATCGGGTGTTGAAAGCTCGCCGCCAACGCCTCTGATTGCCTTTGCGTTTTCTTCTGCGTTGAATTTTACGCCGATGTACTCAAAGCTTTCGCAGATGTTCTGACGAAGAGGCTGTGAGTTTTCACCGATACCGCCTGTGAATACGATAGCGTCAACGCCCTGCATAGCTGCAATATATGAGCCGATGTACTTTCTTATCTGATACCACTGCATTTTTCTTGCAAGGTCTGCTCTCTCGTTGCCTGCATTTGCTTCTCTCTGAATATCTCTGTCATCGCTGAAGCCGCCTGAAATACCTGCAACACCTGATTTTTTGTTGAGAACATTGCTTGTTTCAGCAGGTGTCCAGCCTTCTTTTTCCTGAAGGAAAGTAACAACTGAGGGGTCAACGCCGCCGGAACGAGTACCCATAACGAAACCGTCAAGGGGAGTAAGACCCATTGATGTATCAATAACCTGACCGTCTTTGATAGCTGTGATTGAAGAACCGTTGCCGAGGTGGCAGGTGATAAGCTTGATGTCTTTAAGGTCTTTGCCCATGATTCTTGCACATTCTCCGCTTACATATCTGTGAGATGTGCCGTGGAAGCCGTAGCGGCGAACCTGATATTTTTCGTAATATTCATAGGGTACACCGAACATATAAGCCTCGGGGGGCATTGTTGAATGGAATGCGTTATCAAAAACAACAACCTCGGGAACATCTTTGCCGAAAACTTCCATACAAGCATTGATACCCTGAATGTGTGCGGGGTTGTGGAGAGGAGCAAGGTCGCAAAGGCTTTCAATACCTTTGATAACCTCATCTGTAACAAGTGTGCTTTCTTTGTACAATGAACCGCCCTGAACAACTCTGTGGCCGATAGCGGAAATCTCATCAAGAGAATCAATTACTTTGTAGTCGCCTTCTGTAAGATGCTTTTTAACAACAAGGAAAGCCTGTGTGTGGTTGCTCATTGCAACATCTTCTTCATACTTGCCCTTTTCGGTCTTAAGCTCAAAATGACCTTCGGGTGCGCCTACTCTTTCGCAAATACCTTTTGCAATTACAACTTCACCGTTCATATCAATAAGCTGGAACTTAAGTGAAGAGCTGCCGGCATTAATAACAAGAATTTTCATAAAAAACTACCTCCATAGGATTTTTGACTTGATACTTTTTATCCAATAATGTATTATATACCTATAATGAAAATTTTTCAAGTATGTTTTTGAAAGGAATCAGAAAAACATGAAGGTTTCGGCTATTATTGCAGAATATAATCCGTTCCACAACGGACATAAGTATCATATCGAGCAGACAAAGCGTCTTACGGATGATTCTTTCGTTATGGTTATAATGAGCGGTAATTTTGTTCAGCGAGGAGAGCCTGCAATTATTGAAAAGCGTGAAAGGGCCAAAATGGCACTTTCTGCAGGCGCAGACCTTGTTGTTGAATTACCCGTTCCCTGGGCAACCGCTTCTGCTGAAAGATTTGCGAGGGGAGCCGTATATATTGCGGCTCAGGCAGGAATAGTCGATTATCTTTCTTTCGGTTGCGAATCGGAAGATATTGCCGTGCTTGAACAGATAGCAAGAATTCTTAACGATAATGTATACAGCCGCGAAATCAAAGATTATTACGATGCAAAAATGTGTTCTTATGCCGAAGCAAGAAGTTCAGTTGTGAATACAGTTCTGGGTAAAGACTGTACGGAATTAATGCTCAAACCCAATAATATACTTGCCATTGAATATATAAGAGCATTACAGTCGTTTAAATCGCCCATCAAACCTATAGGTGTTACAAGACAGGCTGTTTCTCACGATTCCGCAATTGCACAAAGCGGTTTTACATCGGCTATGAACATACGCAATCTTATAAAAACGGGCAGAGAATACGAAAGCTTTGTTCCCGCAACAACATACGATATTTTACGCACAGCTCAGACGGATAACCGATTCCCCTCACTTTATTCAAGGCTTGAAACTGCAGTTCTTGCCGATTTAAGAAGAAAAACACCTGCTGATTTTGCAAATGTCCCCGATATTGCAGAGGGTATAGAAAACAGAATTCTTGAAGCCGCAAAATCATCAATAAATCTCAACGATGTTTTTGATAAGGTGAAAACAAAGCGTTATGCTCACGCGAGAATACGCAGAATAATATTATCATCGTTTCTTAATATAACACAAAGTGATGTCAGCTCTTTGCCGCCGTATATCAGAGTTTTAGGGCTTAACGATAACGGCAGACAGATACTCAAAGAGATGAAAAGTAAATACTTTTTCCCCATTATTATGAAATATTCCGATATGAAATATCTTGATAATGATGCTAAAAATATTTTTATGAAAGAATCTGTTGCGACAGATATATATAATCTTTCACTGCCTGTTGTAAGACCCTGCGGAACGGACATGACCGATGAAATAATTTATATTCCGTAAACATTGAAAGGAATTTATTATACCAATGAAAAAATTGTTAAAATACATCAAACCATATATAAAGGAGAGCATATTAAGTCCGTTGTTTAAAATGCTTGAGGCACTTCTTGACCTTATCGTACCCCTTATAATCGCACAGATTATTGATGTGGGGCTTTCTGACGGCGGAAATACAAATTATATAATAAAAATGTGCTGTATGCTTATTGGATTGGGACTTGTGGGACTGGGATTTTCAGTTACGGCGCAGTATTTTGCCGCAAAGGCATCAGTAGGCTTTGTTGCCCGTGTGCGTCAGGCTCTTTTTAATCATATTCAGACCTTGACTTATACCGAAATAGACACTCTCGGTACGTCTTCACTCATTACACGTATGACAAGTGATGCAAATCAGGTGCAGAACGGCACAAATCTTACGCTCCGCTTGCTTATGCGTTCACCCTTTGTTGTTTTCGGCTCAATGATAATGGCGTTTACGATAGATGCAAAGTCGGGCGGCATTTTTGCGATTGCAATAGGTGTTCTTTCTGTTATTGTTTTCGGTATTATGCTTTCCTGTATTCCGCTTTACAAAAAGGTTCAGTCAGGGCTTGACGGCGTACTGGGTATAACAAAAGAAAATCTTACCGGTGCAAGAGTTATAAGAGCCTTCTGTCTTGAAAATGAAGAAATTGAAGAGTTTTCACGCCGTAACAACGCTCTTACAAAAATGCAGGAGTTTACAGGCAGAATTTCCGCATTGATGAATCCTTTAACCTATATCGTTGTAAATCTGGCAATCGTATGGCTTATTCATACAGGTGCAATAAAGGTCAGCTCAGGGCTTCTTACACAGGGTGCTGTTGTTGCACTTTATAACTATATGTCGCAGATTCTCGTTGAGCTTGTAAAGCTTGCAAATCTTATTATAAGCATAACAAAAGCCGTAGCCTGCGGCAACCGTATACAGGCAGTTCTTGAGATAGAGCCGTCAACCGTTGCTCCCGAAAATACATCCGGTACAAAGAACGGCGAATATGCAGTTGAGTTCAATAATGTATCTCTGCGTTACAAAAATGCATCGGATGATTCACTTTCGGGTATTGATTTTAAAGTAAAACACGGCGAAACTGTGGGCATTATAGGCGGTACAGGTTCGGGCAAAACATCGCTTGTCAATATGATAGCAGGCTTTTATCAGGCAAGAGAGGGTAGTGTTTGTATTGACGGTATTGATATAAAGAAATACTCCGAAGAGGATTTACTTAATAAAATGGGTATCGTTCCGCAAAAGGCTGTGCTTTTCGGCGGAACAATCAGAGATAATATGCGTTGGGGTAATGAAAACGCTGACGACGAAACTATTATGAATGCTGTTGAAACGGCACAGGCGGGTGATGTTATAAAAGCAAAAGGCGGTCTTGATGCTGTAATTGAGCAAGGCGGCAAAAATCTTTCCGGCGGACAGCGTCAAAGACTCACTATTGCAAGAGCATTGGTCAAAAATCTCGAAATCCTTATTCTTGATGACAGCGCATCAGCTCTTGACTTTGCAACAGATGCAGCACTGCGCAGAGCCATCAGCGAAAAATGCAAGGATACAACTGTATTTATCGTATCACAGCGCACATCTTCCGTCAGCGGAGCAGATAAAATCATAGTTCTTGACGACGGTGAAGCTGTAGGTATCGGTACTCATGATGAATTGCTGGAGAATTGCCCCGTTTACCGTGAAATTTACGATTCGCAGTTTAAAAAGGAGGGCGAGTGATATGTCAAAAGAAAAAAAAGTATCGGCAGGTACGCTGAAACAGGTTTTCAGACATATTAAAAGATACCGCCTTCTGCTGCTTGTTTCAATTATATTGGCAACCTTAAGTGTTGCAGGTACGCTGTATGCCCCCATACTTGTGGGCAAAGCTATCGATATGATTATAGGTGTAAATAATGTTGATTTTGAAGGAATTGTAAAAATTCTTATCGAAATTGCAGTTATTGCTGTTATTGTGGCTTTTGTTCAATGGCTGATGAATACCGTCAACAATAAAATTACATTTCATATTGTACGTAATATACGCGATGAGGCATTTAAAAAGATTGAAATTCTGCCCTTGCAGTATATTGACTCTCATCCTCATGGTGATACCGTAAGCCGTATTATTGCGGATACAGACCAGTTTGCAGACGGCTTGCTTATGGGCTTTACACAGCTTTTTACAGGCGTTGTTACAATTCTCGGCACGCTTGCATTTATGCTTTCAATAAACTGGAAAATAGCACTTGTTGTGGTCGTTTTAACACCTTTGTCATTATTCGTTGCAAGGTTTATTTCAAAAAAAACTTACGGATTCTTCAGTTTGCAGTCAAAAATCCGAGGTGAACAAACGGCTTTTGTAAATGAAATGATAACTAATCAAAAGGTTGTCAAAGCTTTTGGCAGAGAAGATAAAAATACCGAAAAATTCTCTGAAATAAACAAAAGGCTTGAAAAAAGCTCTTTAAAGGCAATATTCTTTTCATCTCTTGTAAATCCCTCTACCCGATTTGTAAATAGTGTTGTTTATGCTTTTGTTGCACTTACGGGTGCCTTTGCAGTAATGGGTGTTGGATTTACCGCAGGTGCAGTTTTTACCGTGGGCAGTCTGAGCTGTCTTTTAAGCTATGCAAACCAATACACAAAGCCTTTTAATGAAATTTCGGGCGTTATAACCGAATTGCAGAATTCATTTGCCTGTGCCGCAAGAATATTTGAGCTTATTGAAGAAGAACCGCAGATTCCCGATAAAAATGATGCAAAGGTTTTACAAAATATTGAGGGCAATATTACCCTTAATAATGTATATTTTTCTTACGATAAACAGAAAAAGCTTATTGAAAACCTCAATCTTAACGTAACCCCCGGTCAGCGTGTAGCTATTGTAGGGCCTACGGGATGCGGCAAAACAACATTAATTAATCTGCTTATGCGTTTTTATGATGTGGATGCGGGCGGTATAAGTGTTGACGGCTTTGATATACGCGATATTACAAGAAACAGCCTGCGTCAGGGATTCGGTATGGTTTTGCAGGAAACATGGATTCGTGAAGGCACAATAAAAGAAAACATCGCAATAGGTAAAAGCGATGCAACAGACGATGAAATTATTGCGGCGGCAAAAGCGGCTCACGCCCATTCCTTTATAAAAAGATTGCCTGACGGATATAATACACTTGTCGGTGAGGACGGCGGCGGACTTTCACAAGGGCAGAAACAGCTTCTTTGCATAGCAAGACTTATGCTTTGTCAGCCGCCTATGCTTATTCTTGATGAAGCCACATCATCAATAGATACAAGAACGGAGATACGCATACAAAAGGCATTTTTCAAGCTTATGCAGGGCAGAACTACATTTATAGTTGCTCACAGACTTTCTACCATAAGGGAAGCGGATGTTATTCTTGTTATGCGTAACGGCTCTGTGATTGAACAGGGCAACCACGAAGAATTGCTTAAACAAAAAGGCTTTTATTACGAGCTTTATAACAGTCAGTTTGATAAACAATAATTTATCTAATTAACAATGTACAATGTATAATGTACAATGGTGGAAAGGGCTTCGCCCTTTAACCCAATTTATATGTTCAATAATTGTAAATTGTACATTGTAAATTGTACATTAAATTATTGTTTAAAGGTCGGCATTTCTGCCGACCTTTTGTTGTTATTTTGCGCCTGCGGGAAGCTTGCCTTCGGGAATGTAGCAGAGTGATGTACTTCCGTCTGCTGTTTTAAGTGAAACAAACCAACCTTCGGTTTTGTCCGTCTGTGCATATACTGTATATGAACATTTTACAAGCTCATCAAGTACAGCCGCGTCTTTAATAGTTTTGCCGTTAACCATTGTATCAATGGTGTAGTCATAATTTCTCCAGTCCTGATTGCCTACGGGCGTTGCAGATGTATATGCAGTCTGGAACAGATTTGAATTTCTGTCTACCACATAAGAATATTCACCGGTGGCTATTGCATTATATACCTCCTGTGCATCCATAACCTCTGCCGAAACAAATTCGGGAACTGCAGTCATCTGCTCATATATTCCTATATCTTTGAGCAACTGAATTGTGTTTGTCATATCAGTTGTGATATATGCAAAGAAATTGGGATTCCATACTGATGAGTAATAGAATTCACTATACTTTGCGGAGAATTCATTAACCGTGAATTCAGTCTGCTCGGGTGCATCTTCTGCCATGAGTGGTTCTTCTAACCCTGTAAATGTTATAAATCCTACAGGACTTTCTTTGGGGAAGTATTTTTCCTCTGCAGAACGGTTTACAAAGTCTGTATAAAGAGCATTGAGAAGCTTCTCTTTGTCTGCAACGGAAAGATTTGCAGTAATTTGTGTATTCTGATATTTACTGTAAAAATTCACTGTGTGTATTGTTCTCAGAGTTATCTGTGATTCTGTAAAGGTATACTCAGCCGATTCAACATAATTTTCAAATTTCTTTATATCGCCTTTGAAATAAGTTTTAAGCTGTTCGTCATAGAAATTGCAATCCTCAAGATAAAGCAGCTTTTTATAACTATCACTTGAAACAGACTCAAAATTCCTCTTTATTGTGTTGCCGTTTTTGAGTGTATATATAAGCTGAATATCAGCGGTAACAGTTCTGTCCTCAGCCTTTGCTTCGGCGATACTCTTATGCACATCAACAACAGCTTTTATGTCGTTATCTGTGGTGAACTCGCCAGCAAGCACCTCTGATTCGGCAAAATATCTGTAATCTGTATGCGCCCAGCCGCCGTCTTCACCGAATAATCCGTATTCTGTATTGATTCCGCCTATTGTGATTGCAACGCTTTTTATTTCTTCAATATCGGGTACTTTTTGAGAGTATCCGAAGAATCCGGAATTGAAAATCAATATAACAGCAACTGAAAATGCAATTCCTATAGGTAATTTGTAAAGACCTTTTGCAAATTTCTTTAAATCACGCAGAACGATGATTTCAAGCAGAAGATGTATTACCGTAAAAGCAACCGCACCGCCTACAAGTGCTAAGGTGAAATCGTCAAGAATATTTACTGCAAAACAGAATGCGGCAAAGCCTGAAAGCAGTGAAACTGCAGAGTTGAGATAACGGTTTGTGCCGATAAATCCGCAGATTTCCGCTTTGCGTCTGTTGAAAAACAGAACTGCAAGGAAGAAAACAGCTACGCATACTGCAAACCACAAAAGTGCGTAAAAGAAATTAGGAGAAATTTCGGGAATAACATCTTTCGGATTGTTTTTTTCCATAAATCCGATTTCGTTCATCTGTGTTTCACCCCAGAAAACAGGGCTTAAAAAGCTGAACTTTTCAGATAATACAGCAGTCTGATTCATATTGTAATAATTGTACTCATTTGCGTAAAGGAAGCTATTGCCGTAAGGGTTGCCGTAGAGTAATTTATCCATAAGCGCCTGAATGCTGTAAAGGAAAATATCAGGGATAAACAGTATTATGCCCGAGAAAACGGCAGTTTCAAAGGTTGTACCCACAACTGCAAACACGGCAGATGTTATTGTGTAGGATGTAAAAGCTGTGAGAGTGAATTTCAGAAAATAGTAAAGTATTGCTTTCATAAGTGTGGCAGAGTAGCCTACCGTAGCAATGTTTATTATAAAATTCACAAGCATAGGTATTGTTGTTGCAATACCGAGCATTAAAAGACCTGAAAAATACTTGCCGCAGAAAAGCTTTGTTCTTGTAATACCCAATGAGTAGTACACATTTACCATTTTCTTTGAAGTTATAAAATTGAATGTGCAAATAGCGGCAAGCACACCTGCAGCGGCAATAATCATAAGCAAAGGCTTTGACATATATGCCCCGTCTTCAAAAATTATGTAATGGTAAAAATCAGTCATAGGCTGATAACCCGTAAGATTGCCCATATCGTCATGTATCGGGAAATCACTAAATAACTTTATAACTGACATCAGCGTTGTGAAAAATGCTGTTGCACCGCACAGAGCAACGGCTATAAATGAAGTTAAGCTTTTTATCCCCTGTTTAAAGGTGAATAACATAGGATTACGCAAGGATTGTTTTGTAGTCATAATTCGTACCCTCCATTTCCTGCATAAATATTTCTTCAAGCGAAAGACTGATTTTCTCCGTTACGGCAGGAGCTAACGCCTTAATCTGTTCTTCCGCCTCGTCGGTGTTGCCGCTTACTGTAAACATCGCAAGCTGACCGTCTTTTACAAGGTTTTCACATTTAATGCCTGCGAATTCATCAAGAGTAAACTCTCTTGCAAAGGCAAGACGGAATTTTGTTTTTCCGTAGGATAATTCATCAACCGCACCTGTTATGGAAATCTTTTTACCGTTTATAATACCGATATGGTCGCACAGATTTTCAAGCTCCTGCAGATTATGTGATGAAATAATAACGGATGTGCCGTTTTCTTTGATAGTTTCTTTTAAAAGACCTTTCATAAGCAAACGCTTCTGCGGGTCGATACCGTCAAAGGATTCGTCAAGCAGCAAGAGCTTGGGGTGAGTTGATAGTGCAAGCACCATTTCAGCCTGTCTTTGCATACCCTTTGAAAATCCGCTTATACGCTTTTTCGGGTCAAGTCCGAATGCTTCAACAAGTCTGTTGAATGTGCCGTAATCAAAGCGGTTGTAATAGCCGTTATAAAAATCAGCCATTTTTTTCATGCTTGCATAAGGGCCGAAATATAAATCATCAGGCATAAAGAACAGCTCTTCTTTTTTTGTTGCATTGTTAAAAATGTTCTCTCCGTCAAAAAGCACCTCACCTTTTTCGGGTTTGTAAATTCCGGCTATGTTTTTAAGTAATGTGGTTTTACCTGCACCGTTGTAGCCAACAAGACCGTAAACACAGCCGTCTGCAACGGTCAGTGAAATATCCTGAAGTGCGGTAAAATCACCGAATTGTTTTGTAAGCTTTTTTACTTCTATCATGTAAAAACCTCCTTTTCAATTTCATTATATAGTATTAATTTGCAAAGTCAATCGAATTTACGATTCTTAACTGCATCTTTGAAAATTCTTAATAAACAAAGCGAGTGCTTAATAAAAACTTTATAATTTTTCAATGTTGGTTTAAGCAACCAAAGCTATAATTCAATCACACGATGCATCGAAAAAAGGTTTGCTGTCCTGACCTTCGGGGAAGAGAAAACAGGACAGACTAATAACAAGTGCCACTAAAGTGGCGTTTTCATACAGTTACACTACCTCTTAAAATGCCAAAGTGCAGAACTCATACGGGTTCTGCACTTTGGCGTTATTTAAGCAATAATTTATCTAATTAACAATGTACAATGTATAATGTACAATGAAGGAAAGGGCTTCGCCCTTTAACCCGATTTGTATATTCAATAATTGTAAATTGTACATTGTAAATTGTACATTAAATTATTGTTTAGCATATATCTGCACATACTCATTCCCCATATCCGTAAGAATATAGCCCTCGTCAATCCACTTTTGCGCAAATTTAATCGATTCTGCCCTGTAAGTTTCTCTCATATCAAGCACAAGGTAGTCTGTATCCAGATGGGTTGTATAATAAACCTCATATATTTCTTCTCTTTCGCAAAGGTGCGGAATAAGGAATGTTGATGCCGCAACAGATGCATCATCGTCAATCTGCTCAATCGCCTCATTCATTAATGCATATTCTTCGCGGTTTACAATCATTCTGTTTGAATAGTTTGCAAATTTTGGTACAAACAGAGTTGTGAACATCATAACTGATAAGCCCGCTGCAATAAAGGATGCAATATCTGTATTTTTCTTTGACATATCGCTCAGGTTGGGAATACAGGTGTACATAAGCATTGAGGATATTCCGAAACTGTATTGGAAAGTGATATCATACTGATATGCGTAGTTTGTAAGCAGATTTAAAAGTATGGGAAGAATGAGTATCAGCCTTGATTTCTTCTTTGCAAAAAACGGAATGAATGCAAGAGGTGCAAAAAGCTGTAAAAAGTATATCAGCTTGCTTGCCGTGCCGTTTTTCTCATTTAAAATCTGAGTTACAGCGTATGCGGGGTTTGCAAAAAGTGTTTTTATTATGCCGAAAAGTCCCTCATCACCGCTTATTAATGTTTCATATCTGTATTCCATAATGCCCGTACCGAAATTTTCGATATATGCGCAGGCAAGTATAAAGTATAAAACCGATAATACAGCTAAGATTGCACCTTTCAGATAATTTTTATCAGCTACAATAGTGTAAACCGCAAAAATGGCAACATAAACAAATGCATCTTCTTTTACCATTAATGTAAGAATCGCAAAAATAAAAACCAATGGAGTTTTGCCCTTTTCGTAAAAATAAAACATCCACATAAGAAAGGGTACAAGCAGACAGTTTTCGTGAAAATCAAAAAGACAGCCGCCCAGAAATGCTATGCCCGTAATAAAAACAACAGTCATAAAAAATATGTTTATATTGGGGAGCTTTCTGTGCTTCATTATAAGAATAAAGGGGATAACTGCGCTGTAAACTGCGGCAGTCTGACATACCGCAATAGTTGCAGACGTGGGAAAAATAAAATATATCGGCAGAAAAATATACAGTGCCGGTGAAAAATGAATTGCAAAATGAGAAAGTATTTTATCCCTCTCACAGCTTACAAGGGGCTTTAATGTGTTTTTCATATTGTAATACATATTTGCAAAAATACCGAAATCGTAATTCGGAACAGAATATGTGAAATATCTGAACAGCGAAACAGCGGTGATGGCAACGAATATAAGAACACTTACGGATATAACCGATGTGAGCATAGTTTTCTTTGATATATCTTTGCTAAAGCCCTTTGATTTGTTGAAATAATGATAAACGGCAATACAGTAAAAAACAGCAAGTGCCGCAAAGGTGTAAATGGTGTTGTGGCTTACAAGAATTACACATGAAAACGCAAAAACATAAAACACAAGCAAAATTTTGCTTATACCTTTTTTAAGAAAATCTGCAAGACAGTTTATTGCAAACATCAACACGAATATAACCGAATAAACGGCAAGCATAGTGCTGTCAAGGCTGATGTCGCCGAAATTTGCAACAGTCATAATTGCCGAAGCAAAAAGCCACGCACCAATCAGCTTTTCAAAAAATGAATCGGCAACAACGCCGTATATTTTTTTTAATTTTTCCATTTTATCTTCACCAATAACAATCATAACAACTATTTGTGTTATTGTCAATTAATATTTAATGTACAATTTACAATGTACAATTTACAATTATTGAATATGCAAATCGGGTTATAGGGCGAAGCCCTTTCCACCATTGTACATTGTTAATTAGCTAAATTATTATTTACAAAAAAACACAGATACCTCTGATGAAGTATCTGTGAAATTATGATTACTGTTTAAGAGCGATGCCGATTTCACCGAGTGATGCGAGGATTGCATCGATATGAGCCTGAATTTCGTCCATAGCAAGTGTTCTGTCGGGTGCTGTGAATGAAAGTCTTACTGCAATACTCTTTGTTGTGCCGTCGTCGAACATATCAATAACCTTTGCCGATGTAAGCTCGGGAATGTTCTTGCTCTCCCATGCAGCTTTAATGTCGGCATATTTTTTGCCGTCAGCAAGTACGAGTGAAAGGTCATAGTCAATTGCGGGGAACTTTGAGGGATCGCTGTACTGAACGTCGCCTACCTTGATTGCAAAGAAATCGTCAAGGTCAATTTCTGCACATACGATTGCCGCATTCTTATCAAGCTTTTGTGCATTTGTGGGATGAAGTGTGAACATTTCACCGATTTTCTTGCCGTTGTACGATACTGATGCTGTATTTTTAGGATGCTGATAAGCGTGAGTAATTGCACATTTTGCAAAATCTGCATCATCGTGCTTGATGTCGCGGAAAATGAACTTGAGCATATTAAGAACCTTGAAGAAAAGGTCTTTTTCACTCTGAGTCTTGTCAAACATAACAATACCTAAGTGTCTTCTCTCGTTGCAGTCGCCGTTTTCTTTGTAGCCGTCAACAACTCTGCCGCACTCAAAAATGCCGAAAGCGGGAGCATAGGATTTATTCTCGTATGCCATTGTAAGAAGTGTAGGAATCATTGAATTACGGATTGTGCCGTTTTCGGGAGTGGGAATATTAAGAATTCTGCAATTATCCTCAACCTCAATGCCCAGCTTCTTGTACTTTTTACCGTCGCACCAGATGTAAGAATGAACCTCGTGAAGATTGAACTTGTTTACAAGCAAATCTTTAACAAGGGCATCTTCACTCTTTACAGCCTCTGCTCTTATGGGCTTGAGTGCGCTCTTTGTTGTGGTGATTGCAAAGTTGTCGTAGCCGTAAATTCTTGTGATTTCTTCAATAATATCAGCCTTGATTGTAACATCCTTTGTAGCTCTCCAGGAGGGGACTGTAACATCAAATTTGTTGTCCTCTGCTTTTACGCCGAAGCCGAGAGCAGTAAGAGTTTCAACAATCTGCTCGTTTGAAATGTCTATACCTGTGTAGCGGTCAACATATCTCTTGTCGAATGAAAGCTCAATTACGGGATACTTCTTGTTGTAAACATCAGCGAGCTTTGATGCAACCTCGCAGCCTGAGTCTATATCTTTGAGGAGTTTTACAAGACGGCGGATTGCTGTTACCGTCATTTCGGGGTCAAGGATTTTTTCGTAACGCATTGATGCATCAGTACGAAGTCCGAGTCTTGAAGATGTCTTTCTTACACAGACACCGTCAAAGTTAGCAGATTCAAGCACAACGCTGTCAGTATCGCCCACGATTTCGGAATCAAGACCGCCCATAATACCTGCAACTGCAACAGGCTCGTCATTGTTGTAAATGAGAAGTGTGTTTTCGTCGGTTTCTCTTTCAACGCCGTCAAGAGTTGTGAACATACCCTTGCCTGTAGGAGTGCCTACGCCGATTGAATCAACCTTTTTGCCGTCAAATGCGTGCATGGGCTGACCCATTTCGAGCATTACGTAGTTTGTAAGGTCCGCAAGGAGATTGATGCCTCTCATACCGCAGTAGAAAAGTCTGATTCTCATATCAACGGGGCTGACTGTCTTCTGAATATTCTTAACGCGGAGTGCAGAATATCTGTAAACGTAATCACTGTTTATTGCAACGGGGATTTCATCGCCCTCGCTGTAATTACTCTCGTCGATTGAAAGAGGCTTGAGAGGTCTTTTTGTAATAGCGGAGAACTCTCTTGCAATACCGTAATGTCCCCAAAGGTCGGGGCGGTTTGTAAGTGATTTGTTATCAACCTCAAAAATTACGTCTTTAATGGGGAAAATGTTGCAGATGTCTGTGCCGAGTTTTGTGTCTGCGTCAAGCTCCATAAGACCTGAGTGGTCATCGCTGATGCCCAGCTCTGATTCGGAGCAGCACATACCGTAGGATTCGTAGCCTGCAACAACAGCCTTTTTGATTTCACCGCCGCAGACTCTGCCGCCTTCAGTTGCAACGGGTACAACCATGTCGAGTCTTACATTGGGAGCACCGCAAACGATGTCAAGCACTTTTTCACCTACGTCAACCTTAAGAAGATGAAGCTTCTTTGAGTTGGGATGATTTTCTATTGAAATAATTTTACCTGCAACAACCTTCTGAACGTCGTTGCCTTTGTAAATAATATCTTCTACCTCTGCGGTGGAAAGAGTAAAGCGGTGGATAATTTCTTCAACGTCAAGACCGCTTAAATCAACGTATTCGTTGATCCAATTCATTGAAACAAACATTTTATCTTTCCTCCTTATTTGCCGATAAACTGTGAAAGTGATTTAAGATTGCCTGAATTAAGCACACGGATATCCTTAATGCCGTATTTCATCATGGCAAGTCTTGTAAGACCCAGACCGAATGCAAAGCCTGTGTACTTTTCTGTGTCGATTCCGCCGTAATTCAGAACATTGGGATGAATCATACCGCAGGGACAAAGCTCAAGCCAACCGCTGTTTTTACAGGAAGGACAGCCTTCACCGCCGCAGATAAGACACTGAATATCAAGCTCAAAACCGGGTTCAACAAAGGGGAAGAAGCCGGGACGGAGTCTTACGGTAACATCCTGACCGAAAACCTCTGAAAGCATTGTTTTCATAAAGTAAATAAGGTTGGATATTGAAATATCCTCGTCAATCATAATGCCTTCCATCTGGAAAAATGTGTTTTCGTGGCAGGCGTCTGTTGATTCGTTACGGAAGCATCTGCCGGGGAAAACTGCACGCAGGGGAGCGCCGTACTTTTTCATAATTGAATTCTGTGCGGCTGATGTGTGAGTTTTAAGCAGCTGACCGCTTGAAAGGTAATATGTGTCCTGCATATCTCTTGCGGGGTGATGCTTGGGGATGTTAAGAGCCTCAAAGCAGTTGAAATCGTCTACGATTTCGGAGAAATCTTCAATAGTAAAGCCCATTGTACGGAAAATCTCCTCAACCTCACGCTGAATAACGGTGATAGGGTGATATGAACCCATATCAATATCCATGGGGAGTGTTACGTCGTAGTCTTCTGCAGAATCAATAAGCTTCTGCTCCTCTTTTTTTACAATGTCTGCATGAGCTTCGGCAAGTTTCTTTTCAATTTCCTGCTTAACCTCGTTTACAGCCTGTCCGAATGCCTTTTTCTCCTCGTTGGGTACACTTTTAAGCTGACTCATAAGAGCAGCAACATGACCCTTTTTGCCTAAAAATTCAACACGGAGCTGTTCAATGCTTTCGGAAGAATCTGCTTTTGCAAGACTTTCTTCAAACATAGCCAGAATCTGGGTTGTGTTCTCGTTCATATTTATCGTCCTTTCAATAATTTTAAATGAAAATTAAATATAAAATAAAAAATCCGTCCCGAAAATAACGGGACGGAAAAATACCGTGGTACCACCCGAATTCGGAAAAATGCTTTTCCGCACTCAAAGTTCGCTTTAATGCAGCGAGTACATTCTGCTTATACTTAGTACTTATACTTATGTTTTCGCAGACAGCTCAGACGCTGAAATTCACAATTCATATATCACGAGGCCACTTACAGCCGATGATGACCACTCTCTTGCGGATAAAATGAACGCTACTTACACGCCGTCAACGCATTCTATAAATATCAAATTGCAACTATTTTATCACAGATTGAAAATAATGTCAACACCAAAACAACCAAAATTACAGTTGTCATTTATTTACTATATAGTCAACAATTCCCTGTGCTATTGCGGTTGCAAGAACTTTTTGTCCGCCTTCGCTTATTAAAAACTGTGCATCTGCTTTGTTTGACATATAGCCCATTTCAACAAGCACAGAGGGACATTCCTCAACTCTTGTTACCATATACGGGAAGAATTTTACACCTTTATCAACAGTTGTATATTCGGGTGAAGCCGGATCTGTATAATAATAGCTTCTGTATGCCTTTACAAGCTGATTGTGAATTGCACTTGCAAGCGGCATTGAATAGCTTTTGTAGTAGAATGTGTGTGTGCCGTAAACAGAGGGTGAATCCGTACCGTCGCAGTGTATGCTGACGTATAAATCGGGATTCATCTTGCGTATCATATCCACTCTTTCGTCAAGAAAAACAGCATCATCACCGTTACGGGTCATAATTACAGTTGCACCGTTTTTTGTAAGGATCTCGGCAACAGTTTTTGCAACAGAGAATGTTACATCCTTTTCATAAATATCCATATTGTAATTTGTACCCGGACTGCCGTAGCCGCCGTGCCCCGGGTCAATCATAATCACAGCATCCTGTAAAGATGCGGGGGCATTTTTGAAGCTGAGCACAATTCTGCCGTTTTCATCACGGGTGTATGAATAACCGCTGAATTCACCTTTATTTTTCAAGTAAAGACGCAGGGTAATAAAATTCTCATTCGTATTGGAATACCATTCATAAGCTGAAAAAATCTGACTGCCGGATA
Organism: Acutalibacteraceae bacterium; assembly: GCA_045535305.1. Lineage (GTDB taxonomy): Bacteria > Bacillota > Clostridia > Oscillospirales > Acutalibacteraceae > UBA1081. The sequence goes on along the minus strand of JAZSLJ010000008.1, from coordinate 32,439 downwards.
AATCAATTTGAGTAGATTGCGAGCAGGATGCTGTATCCATAAACAGTATATCAATGTACTCTGCGGTATGCTCTTTTACATTATAAATTCTGTCAAGATAGCCTTTGTAGTATTCCTGCGGCTCTTGCAGAAGTTTTACAAAAACAGGGTATGTGCTTGTGAATGTGAGCGTTGTTACGTCGGAATTTGCAACGGAATCAAGATTTATGTTGTTGCTCGGCAATACGTAACCGCCGAGAATAAGCCTTGTCTGGCTCATATAAATTTTCATACCCAGCTTTGTCTGGCAGATAACATTGTTGTCTTTTACCGTGTAATCGCTGACATAACTGTAAGACCCTGCAAGCTGAGGTGTGCAGGTCGGGTCGGATGAATCATCCTTCGATGCGGTTGACGTGGTTTCCGCATAATCTTTTGTTACTTTGCAAAAATCCGCATTACCGAGAGAATGATTATCATAAGGAGTTATTTCTTTTTTCTCGTTACACATAACAATATCGGTAAGACCGTTGTATGTTGCACCGTAAGAGATATATTCAGCCGTCAGATGACTTAATTCGCGTTCTAACTCGTATGTGCCTGTGTATAAAGCGTATGTGCTGTCAATGTCGGAGCTCTGTGTGAGCTTTACCGTGTGAATATTGGCAACGCTTGCATAAACAGACGCACCTTTTGCGGCAGTAACGGAGAATGTAACAATTCCGTCTGCAACGGTTGCAGTCTGTGCAGTCATTACATCAATTACTTTGTCGATGTAATAGGTGTACATAGCACTTTTGTGCTTGATTACGATTTTATTTTCGCCCAAAACAAGAGGGATTGTTACACGGAATGAGTCGTCTTCGGGATTCATTACCGCTGTATTCCAACCGTCAGCCGCAGTACACCATATATGAACGGGATATGCCATATCAGATGTGTTTCCGCCGAATGTTATGGTTTTTCGGTCATTGCTTACGCCGAAATCTGTCAGCGTAAGCGCCGTGTATTCGGAATTGTTGAAATATTCGTAATATGAATACAGCTTTGTGGTTGTACTGTTGTCATCTGTGCTTAATTTTTCCCTGTCAGCCATTACACAGCCTGAAAATCCGCCGTGATTGTATACCGCTTTTACGAGTTTAAGTATTTCTGTGGGGTCGTTTACCGTTACATTGTCATTTCTTAAAATTGCATATACTTTTGACTTTGATTTCAATGCAATATCTGCCCAGTTTTTGATGATTTCTTCTGCATTGTCTGCCGCGTGGGTTTCAATTTTAACAAAATAAAAGTCAAGTGCTGAATTTAAAACGGAAGCCTTTGATTCATCTGTTAATGCTTCGTTTACGGCTGCACCGATATATATTCCCGCGGCATTAAGCTCTGTGCGTAATTTTTCGGCTTTTTCAATGCCCTCGTCAACGCAGAACATCGTAACGCCGTAAGTATCTTTCAGAACAGCAAGCTTTTCTGTTTTGAGTGAGGATTTGTCAATGTGTAAAATTACGTCAAGTTCATTTTCTTTTGCCGCATCAATAAGATATTTAACATTATCATCGTTGTATTTTATCAGTACGGTATTGGGAAGTATGGCATCAACTTTTTCAAAAACAGAAATCGCCGATGCTTTTAAATCATCAGCGTTCAGGTCATCAGCGTTCGGGTCGAAATCTTTAGTTGGGTCTATGATGTATCCTCTCATATTATCGGGCAGAGGATTGCCTTCATTCAATACAGTGAATGCATTGTCGGCGTTGTCGTTTGCCAATGTGTTAAGGTCAACGGGTGTTGTGTTTTCTTCACTGCGGTAAGCATCGTAAATAAGCCAACCTATAAATGCGCCTGTTGCTATAATAATAAGCACAATTACAGGTATAATAAATTTCTTTTTCATTGTGTATCTTTCATGTCCCCGTCATCGGAAGGATTTTCTTTATTTTCTACTTTACTTTTCTTTGCACGAACATCAACATGGTCAAAGCAATCTTTGAATCTTATGGAAAACATCGAATATTCATCACATTCTTTGCAGTAAAACAAAGCTCTGAATGATTGATTTACCGTTTTCCACTCGGATACCTTACTCATGCGTTTTTTGCAGTTATCACAGCAACAAATCATTTTGCTGCGGTCGATTCTGTCATCGTGAATATTAGTGATGTATTTTGCTTTAAAAAGCAGTTTTTTGTAGAATGTTATATCACAGATTGATGTCAGATCCATAACATCGTCCCTGTTGAAAGATTTTTTTAAGCAGCGAAGGCTTAAAAGTGAATCATCAAGGGCTCTGTGGGTGGAATATTCGCTTACATCTATTTCAAACATTGTTGCGGCGGCAGAAAGACCTATTTGCTGAGCGTTTGAAAGCTGAAGCTTCTGCTGGCAGTATTTTTGCAGATCCATGTATCGGGGAATAAAAGGAATCGTGTCCGTATTGCAGAAAAATTTGAGGTTATCAAGCATTACGCGGAGATCTCCGTTACCCCAGGACATAAAAATACATTCTTTGTCGCCGAGCCATTTTGAAAAATCCGAAATCGCTTTGTTAAAGCTTATTCCGCCGTACATATCTTCGTTTGAAATGTGAGTAAGATTTTTTACTCTGCCGCTTAATTTGCTGGCAAGCTGAGAGCGTATCAGAACGGAAAAGGTGTCAATAACTTCAAGGTCTTCACCTACCATTACAGCACCGATTTCTATGATTTCATTAAAAAAGCATTTGAGTTTTTTGTTGTAGGAGTTATTCCATTCAAGATCCATTATTATATAATGCATCACAATGCTCCTTTTTTTTACATAATATACATAAATAATACAATATGTTGCATAATTTGTCAAATTAATTATATCCCGTTATTTGGGTACGGAATTCTTTTTGAGTATAAAATAAAGCTTCGCGGTAATCTCGGCATCAGCACTTGCTCTGTGGTGAATATCTGCCTGGATATTGAAATATGAACACAGATTTTCAAGGGATTTGCTTGTCATATCGGGGTAAGGCTGACATCTGTATTTAAGGTGTCGCAAGGTGTCAAAAACATCGTTGCCTATGTAAACTCCGTACATATTTGCCCAATGCCTGATGATAGGACAGTCAAAGCTTACGTTGTTATGACCGAGCAGTATATCATCACCTGCAAACTGAGCAAAACGGGGCAGTACCTTATCTATTGTATCACAGCCGCACACCATTTTATTCGTTATCCCCGTTATATAGGTTATTCTTGAGGGAATTGACATCTGCGGGTCAACAAGCTCGTTGAATCTGCCTGTAATTATACCGTTTTTAACTTTTACGGCACCGATTTCAATTATATTTGAATTCCTTGCAAGTCCTGTGGTTTCAATGTCAAATGCAGTGAATGATGAAAAATCGGTATTGCATATTTCATTTGCGGGGAAGAAGTCAGTCATATTATTTCACATCCGATTAAAAGATATTTAATGATAACACAGTCGCGTTATCTGTGTCAAACTTATTTATATTAAATTTTAATTGACAATAATATGATTTAGGTATATACTTTATATTGATTAATTATAAAAAAGAAAGAGGTTTATCTATGTATAATTTTCCCATAGGTGTTATTATTGACTCATTCAAATGCGATTTGAGAGAAGCTGTTGTTAAAGCAGCAAAGCTTGGTGCAAACGGTATTCAGGTTTACGCATCAAGAGGAGAAATGGCACCCGAAAACCTTTCAACAGAAAAGAGAAAAGAGTTCCTTAAGCTTGTAAAGGACAACGGTCTTGTTATTTCCGCTCTTTGCGGCGATCTTGGCGGCGGCGGATTCACAATTCCCGAAAACAATATATGGAAGGTCGAAAAGTCAAAGGCTATCCTCGAAATGGCAAAAGAGCTTGAAACAGATATCGTTACAACTCATATCGGTGTTGTTCCCGAAGACCCCAATCACGATCGTTATAAAATTATGCAGGAGGCTTGCTTCCAGCTTGCAGAGTATGCAGACAGTCTTGATGCACATTTTGCTATCGAAACAGGTCCCGAAACAAGTGCAACACTTAAAACATTCCTTGATTCTCTCGGCTCAAAGGGTGTAGGCGTTAACCTTGACCCTGCAAACCTTGTTATGGTAACAGGTGATGACCCCGTAAAAGCTGTTCATAATCTTAAAGATTATATCGTTCACACACACGCAAAGGACGGTAAGCAGCTTTTCTATCTTGATCCCGAAATCGTTTACGGCATCAAAAAGGATATTATTGTTGAAGACGATTCCTTTATCGAAGTACCTCTCGGTGAAGGCAGTGTTGATTTTCCCGCATATCTTAAAGCTCTTGAAGAAATCGGCTACAAAGGCTTCCTTACAATTGAGCGTGAGGTCGGCGACGATCCTGCTGCTGATATCGGCAAGGCAGTAGTATTCCTTAAGGATATAATTGCAAAATATTAATTTTTGGCGAAGGACAACATTATGAAACTCTGGACAGGACGCTTTTCAAAAGAAGCGGATAAAATTACAAACGACTTTAACTCCTCTATCGGTACGGATAAGAGAATGTACAAAGAGGATATAAAAGGCAGTATTGCTCATGCAACAATGCTCGGTATTCAGGACATTATTTCTGCTGAGGACGCTGAAAAAATTATAAACGGACTCAAAGAGATTGAAGCTGATATTGATTCCGGCAAACTGGAAATTGATATGTCTGCTGAGGATATTCATACCTTTACTGAGGGTGAGCTTACAAAGCGTATCGGTGATGCAGGTAAAAGACTGCACACCGCAAGAAGCAGAAACGATCAGGTTGCTCTTGATATAAGACTTAATCTCATAAAAGAAAATGAGGCTATTGATGAGCTTCTTTGCAATATCATCGGTGTGCTTGCCGATATGGGTGAAAAATATGCCGAAACCGTTATGCCGGGTTATACTCATCTTCAGCGCGCACAGCCCGTAACCTTCGGTCATTATATGCTCGCTTATGCGGAAATGTTCCTGCGCGACAGGGAAAGGCTTGCGGACTGCAAAAAAAGAACAGCACGTTCACCTTTGGGTTGCTGCGCTCTTGCAGGTACAACATATAATACAGACAGATATAAAACAGCCGAGCTGTTAGGATTCCTTGATGTTTGCCATAATTCTCTTGACGGCGTTTCTGACAGAGATTTTATTATTGAACTTTCTTCCTGTCTTTCAACAATAGCCGTTCATCTTTCAAGATTCGCTGAGGAGATTATTCTCTGGTGCTCACATGAATTCAGATTCATTGAGCTTGACGATGCTTTTTCAACAGGCTCAAGCATTATGCCCCAGAAGAAAAATCCCGATATTGCAGAGCTTGTAAGAGGAAAAGCGGGCAGAATATTCGGCGATAATATGACCATTCTTACTGTAATGAAAGGTATCCCCCTTGCTTACAATAAGGATATGCAAGAGGATAAGGACTGTATTTTTGATGCAGTTGATACGGTCAAGGCTTGCCTTACCGCATTTATCCCGATGCTTGAAACAATGACGGTTAAAGCAGACAATATGCGAAAAGCGGCGGCTGGCGGATTTATCAACGCTACCGACTGCGCTGATTATCTTGTATCAAAGGGTATGCCTTTCCGCGATGCATATAAAATAACAGGCGGTCTTGTTGCTCTTTGTATTGAGAAAAATACAACTCTTGAGGAATTACCTCTTGATGAATACAAAAAGTTCACCGAATTGTTTGATGACGGTGTCTATACTGCCGTTGACCTTGACAGATGTACAAGAAACCGTACATCCTGGGGCGGTCCCGCTTTTGAAAATGTAAAGGCGCAGGCAAAGAGAGTAAAATCTCTTATCTGATATGGAAAATATATCTGTAAAAACAAAAAACAAAAAAAATATATTCAAAACCCTTAAAAAGATGTTCTGTTCTGCATCTTTTACAAGAGTTGTTGCGGCTGGGTATCTGCTTTTTACTGTAATCGGTACTTTTCTGCTCATGTTACCCTTTTCTTCAAAAACAGGGGAATGGACACCTTTTGCCGATGCTCTGACTACCGCAACATCCGCATCCTGCGTAACAGGTCTTATTGTGTATGATACCTTTACCCATTGGTCGTTATTCGGTCAGATTGTGATTCTCGGTCTGATACAGGTCGGCGGATTGGGATACATGATTTTTATAACCATGTTTTCGTTGCTTATTGACAGAAAAATCGGTCTGCGTGAAAGAGGACTTTTAAAGGAAAGTACAAATTCACTTAATATCGGCGGTCTTGTTGGTCTTGTAAAAAAAGCGATTATCGGAACAGTTATTTTTGAAGCCGCAGGTGCAATAATTCTTGCGTGGCGGTTTGCGTCGGTATTCGGATTAAAAAAAGGCATTTATTACGGCATTTTTCATTCCGTTTCGTTCTTCTGCAACGCAGGCTTTGACCTTATGGGTGCACTTGAACCCTACAGCTCTATGACATATTTCAAATCTGATCCGATTGTTCTCATTACAGTTACGTTACTTATCATTATCGGCGGTCTTGGCTTTGTTGTGTGGTCGGATATATTGAATAAAAAGCTCGAATTAAAAAAGTATTCGCTCCATACAAAAATTGTTCTTTCAACAAGCCTTATTCTCCTTGTTTCGGGTGCTTTACTTACGTTTGCATTTGAATATAACAATACTTTGGCAGATGTAAATCTTTTTGATAAAGCGGTGAATTCATTATTTACGTCAGCTTCGGCAAGAACGGCAGGCTGTAATTCTATTGATATTGCGGCTATGACACCGGCTTCATATCTGTGGCACATTTTGTTTATGCTCATAGGCGGCAGTCCGGGTTCAACGGCAGGCGGATTTAAAACCACAACGTTTGCCGTTATTGTGCTTACAGCATGGGCATCGGTGCGTAATTCAAAAAATGTTAATGCCTTCGGCAGAAAGCTTGACAGCGACGTTATCCGCAAAGCACTTACAGTCGTTATGATTTATGTTACATTTTTGTTTGCTTCTACGCTGGTTATCTGTGCGTCAAATCCCGTATTTACGCTACCTGAAGTGCTTTTTGAAACTGCATCTGCAATAGGAACAGTAGGTCTTTCCGTAGGCGTTACAGGCAATGTGAATATGGCGGGGCAGATGATAATTACACTGCTTATGTTCTGCGGCAGAGTAGGCAGTATGTCCTTTGCAATGGTATTTGCACAGCGCAAAACGGAATCGAAAATTATTTATCCCACGGAAAAAATTATAGTAGGTTGATTTTATGAAGAATATTCTTATTATAGGTCTCGGCAGATTCGGCAGACATCTTGCTGAAAAATTTATTGAACTCGGCGACGAGGTTATGATCGTTGACAGTGATGAAGACGCTGTACAGTCTATGATGAATATTGTAACCTATGCACAGATAGGGGACTGTACAAAAGAGGAAGTTCTGCGTTCTTTGGGTGTTGATAATTTTGATGTCTGTTTTGTTTGCATGGGTGAGGATTTTCAGTCCAGCCTTGAAACAACGGATTTGCTCCGTTCTCTTGGTGCAAAATATATAGTAAGTAAAGCAGGCAGAGATATACACGCAAAGTTTTTGCTTAAAAACGGCGCAGACGAAATCGTTTACCCCGAAAAGGATATGGCAGCAAAGGTTGCTGTGAAATTCAGTTCCAATCATCTTGCAGATTATTTTGAAATTTCAGATGATGTTGCAATTTACGAGATATTTGTTCCCGATTCATGGCAGACAAAAAGTATTATAGACCTCAATGTGCGTGCAAAATACGGCATAAATATACTTGCTGTAAGAAAAAACACAGGGGAGCTTAATTCCAATCCGGGGCCGGATTATGTATTCGGTGCAGGCGAAAGAATGATAGTCCTCGGTACACAGTCCGATGTAAAAAGATTTATTAAATAGGTGTAAGTTATGGCTAAAACCGTTTCAATATTAAATCAGAAAGGCGGCGTGGGTAAAACCACCACCGCAGTAAATCTCTCCGCCGCAATCGGCGCAAAGGGTAAAAAGCTGTTGCTTGTGGATATTGACCCTCAGGGTAATTCTACCAGCGGATACGGCATAAATAAAAGAGAGATAAAAAATTCATCATATGAGCTTCTTATAGGCGAGATAACCGCAGAAGAAGCCATTATAAGTACGGATTTTGAGGGGATAGACTTAATTCCCGCAAATATGAATCTTGCAGGCGCAGAGCTTGAGATTATAGATATGAAAAACAGGGAGAGTCTTCTGAAAAAAGCTCTTGCAACGGTCTGGGAAAATTATGATTACATATTCCTTGACTGTCCTCCGTCTTTAGGTCTTATCACTCTTAATGCTCTGACTGCTTCCGATACTTTTTTAGTTCCCATTCAATGTGAATACTATGCTCTTGAAGGTCTTTCACAGCTTATGTCAACTGCAAGAAAGATAAAGCAGATGTATAATCATTATCTTGAGCTTGAGGGTGTTCTGCTTACAATGTATGACGGCAGACTTAACCTTACACAGCAGGTTGTGGCTGAGGTGAAGCGCTTTTTTCCGAAAAAAGTGTATTCCACCACAATACCAAGGAATGTTAAGCTTTCGGAAGCTCCAAGCTATGGTCAGCCCATAATGTATTTTGACAAAAATTCCAAAGGCGCTGTTGCATATTCCGCACTTTGTGAGGAATTTCTTGCACAGCAAAAATGAAAGGAGAAAAATATATGAAAGTTTTGTTCGCAGTAAGTGAAGCTAAGCCCTTTATCGCAAGCGGCGGTCTGGGGGACGTGGCAGGTTCTCTTCCTCAGGCATTGAGAAAGAGAATGATTGGATGCCGTGTTGTTATGCCTCTTTATTCCGGCATTAAGCAGGAGTACAGAGAGAAGATGAAATTCCTTACAAACATTGTTGTTCCCGTAGCATGGAGAAGACAGTATTGCGGAGTTTTTGAACTCAGAAAAGACGGCGTAATTTATTATTTTATTGATAACGAATACTATTTTAAGCGCGATACGATTTACGGACATTATGACGATGCAGAGAGATTTGCATTCCTTTCAAGAGCTATTCTTGAAATAATTCCCGTAATTGATTTTAAACCCGATATTATCCATTGTAACGATTGGCAGACTGCTCTTGTGCCTTATTATTACAGCACTATGTACGCAACTCAGCCCGGTTATGAAAACATCAAAACAGTTTTCACAATTCATAATATCCAGTATCAGGGCAAGTACGGTATGGATCTTGTGCAGGAGGTTGTTGGCGCAAATCCCGACAGCGCTCATATTCTTGAGTATGACGGATGCGTAAACCTTATGAAAGGTGCAATCGAAACCGCTAATAAAGTTACAACAGTAAGTCCTACCTATGCAAACGAGATACTTGACCCCTGGTATTCACACGGTCTTGACCCCATTCTTGCACAGAGAGCATGGAAATTACAGGGTATTCTTAACGGTATCGGCTATGATATGTATAATCCCGAAACCGATAAGGACATCTGGGCTAATTTTACAGCAGAAAAGCCTGAAAACAAGAAAAAGAATAAGGCAGAGCTTCAGAAATATTTTAATCTTCCTCAGAAAGAAGATGCTCCCATCGTAGCTATGGTTTCAAGACTTGTGGGTCATAAAGGCTTTGACCTTGTAAAAGAAGTTCTTGAAGAGTTTATCAACACAACTGATGCACAGATAGTAGTTCTCGGTTCGGGTGAATGGCAGTATGAAAGCTTTTTCTCATACCTTGCTGAAAAATATCCTGACAGAGTAGGTCTTAAGCTCGGATTCTTTGCAGACCTTGCAAACAAGATCTATGCAGGCTCCGATATATTCCTTATGCCTTCAAAGAGTGAGCCTTGCGGTCTTTCGCAGATGATTGCATTAAGATACGGTTCAATTCCGATTGTAAGAGAAACAGGCGGACTTAAGGATTCCATTCAGGACAGCGGTCTTGGTGAGGGTAACGGCTTTACATTTGCAAGCTATAACGCACACGATATGCTTCACGCTATGAACAGAGCTGTTGAAGGCTTCAAGGATAAGGAAGGCTGGGCAATTCTTGTTAAGAGGGCTATGGAATGCGACCTTAGCTGGAGCCGTTCCGCAAGTGAATACATCAGAATGTACAAAGATATTCTCGGAGGCTGATTATGGCAGAGTTTTTACTTTCCGCTTTTGCGGATGAGGGCGGAAAAACCATTGAAGCGCAGATAAATGCGTTAAAATCCAATAATCTTACTCATATTGAGCCCAGAGGCATCAACGGTGTTAATATTTCCGATTACACACCCGAAATGGCTAAGGAGCTTAAAAAAATTCTTGACGAAAACGGTATAGGAGTTTCTGCAATCGGTTCACCTTTCGGTAAAATCAATATCACAGATGATTTTGAGCCTCATTTTGAAAAATTCAAGAAAACTGTTGAGAATGCCTGTATATTAGGCACTCAGAACATCCGTATGTTTTCATTTTATTTTGAAAACGGTGCTGATTTTTCTCAGTATCGCGACGAGGTAATGGAAAGACTTACAAAGTTCTGTGATTATTCTCTTGCAAGCGGTATATGGTGTTGCCATGAGAATGAAAAAGGCATTTACGGCGATAATGCAGAGCGATGCCTTGATATTCTTAAAACTCTTGAAGGCAAAATAAAAGGCGTTTTTGACCCTGCCAATTTTATTCAATGCGGTGTTGAAATTCTGCCTGCTTATGAAATGCTTAAAGATTATATCGAGTATCTTCATATAAAGGATGCAAGAATGTCAGACGGATTTGTTGTTCCCTGCGGATGCGGAGACGGATGCATTCCCGAGCTTCTTGCCCGTTTTAAACAGAAAACAGGTAAACGTTTCCTTACTCTTGAGCCTCACCTTATGGTCTTTGACGGACTTAAAGATCTTGAGCAGGAGGGCGGAACTGCAGATGTTCTTAAGGATGATTACAGATATGCTTCAAACGAGGAAGCATTTGCTGCAGCATCTGATGCCTTACATTCAATACTTGCAAAAATATAACTCAATCTGCCGCAGAGTCGGGACATTTTTCCCGACCTGTGGCAAAATAAATATTATTATCATATTGTTTATGATAAAAGCGGTGATAAAATGGATTTAAACCAAAGCGGATTTGGTACACAACAGAATACAAATAATTACGGCAATATGCCTTATAATATGCCGAAATTTATTCCGCACGATGTATGGATAAGAGAAAAAAAACGTCTTTCAAGATTAAGCGCATTGGCAGGCGGAGCAGTATTACTGTATATATTGTTCTCCTTTGCTTTTTCCGGAATATATCTTATGATCAACGATGTTATGGCATCTGTCGGCGGTTCTGCGTATGATGTATTTACAAAAGTTACCGAAACCAATGAGTTTTTGTTTATTTTTGAAATGCTCTATTCGGTATTTGTTGTCGGTGGCCCGTTTTTTGCTTTGGGTTTTATTTATTACAAAAAAGGACTTGTGGGTTCAATACCTATGGGCAAACCGCTGAAAGCAAAGCTTCTGCCCTTGATTGTTGTTGCAGGTTTCGGTTTATGTCTTTTCGGTAATATAATCAATTCATATATCACTGTCTTTTTTGAACTGTTCACGGGAGATAAGCTTGAATATTCAATAACACCTGAAATCCCAACAACAGCATTCGGAATAGTTTTGTTTTATTTCGGTACTGCAGTAGTACCTGCGCTTATTGAGGAGTTTGCATTAAGAGGTATTATAATGCAGCCGCTGCGAAGATACGGTGATTGGTTTGCAATAATATGTTCAGCGTTGGTTTTCAGTCTGATGCATTGTAACCTTGTACAGATTCCCTTTGCATTTATTGCAGGCGTGGTTATAGGTTACGCAGTAATAATGACCGAATCAGTATGGACAGGTGTTATAATCCATTTTATGAATAATGCTTTTTCTGTAACGGTTAATATTATTTATGAATTCTACGGTATGGATTCATGGCAATATAAGCTTTGCGATTCAGTATTTTATGTCGTTATGATTGTTGGTGCTGTAATGGCATATTTTGTTGTTAAAAAAATTAATGACAAACCTTTATATAAATCGTCTTTGATTAATCAGGGCAAGAATATTTACGGTCAGGTGCATCCTTATTCTGCAAGAATTTCAAACAAAACCCTTTATTGCACCTATCTTATAACTGTTCCTATGATATCTGCTTTTGTAGTTGTCTGTTATGAAACAGTAGTTGCACTTGCAAATTTTTAGGTAATAGTGTATAATTGATTTGGTTTATAAGGTTGATAAAAACAGGTTGGTGATTTAAATGAGTCAGCAAAAGGATAATTTTAAAAGAGGTACGGCAGAAATGCTTATACTTCATCTTTTGCAGGAAGAGGATTTATACGGCTATCAGATGACAAGAGCTTTTAAAGAAAAGAGTGAGGGCGTGTACACAATGGGTGAAGCTGCGCTCTATCTTGTGTTGTACCGTTTGGTTGAAGCGGGATATATTACCGACTATGAAAAGACCGTAGGTGTAAGAAGAAAAAGACGATACTATCATCTTGAGGACAGCGGCAGGGAATATTACAAAAAAATCCTTGAAGAATATCAGGATGTTACAACGGCAATATCCAAAATTATGGATATGTACAACTAAACTGAAATTGATTACATAAAACAGGCAACGGATTTGTTTCCGTTGCCTGTTTATATAAGTTGTTAAATGTGTTGAGAGTTATCAGTAATTTCGAATTAGCTCGTATTCACCGCTGTTGAGAATTTTTAAAAGGTCATCATTGTTTTTGATGGGTGTATCGGTTATTATACCGCCTTTTGCAAGCTGTGCGGGTCTGTGAAAATCACTTCCGCTTATTCGGATTTTCATACCTGTTTCGTTTGCCCAATTTTCTGTGTTTTCATTTGCCTCTTTTGTTGCTTTGCCGTTAAAAACCTCTGCACCGTCAAGATAATCCGGGTTAATTCTTTTTATCCATTCTCTGAAAGGATGTGCCTGAATAACAATAAGATTGTTTTCTTTTGCAAGACGGTAAAATTTCTTTGGATTCATAGCCATTATGTTTCCGTTTGATTTAAGGAATTCTTCTGTTACACCATACACAAGATAATCGTTTATTGTGCCGTAATATCTCAATTCCATGCCGAGCAAAACGGTAAAGTCATCACCTGCGGCTTTTAATGCCTCTTTGTATCCTTTTGTGTAAAAATCTATTGATTTGTGTGGTCTGAAAACAGTGGTAGGAGTGAATGTCATAGGTGAAAAATGATCAGTTATGACGATTCCGTCGTAGCCTTTTTCTTTGTATAATTTTACTGCATCGGCGGCGCAAGTGCCTGCACAACGGCTGACTTCTTTTGTATGACAATGCAATTCATATTTATATGACATTTTTTCACTTTCTTTCTGTATTAATCACTGTATTTTTCAAATAATACCTCCGTAAGATATATGAAACGGAGGTTATTTTTATGGGAATTACAAAAAGTATTTGTGTTGCGGCAAAGGCCTGCAAAATGATTAAGATTTTTAATTTTATGAAAACTGCTACTGCTGTTGTTGCCGTTATGTTGGTAGCTGTCAGCACCCTTTCAATGTGTAAGCATTAAAATATTGCTGTGTGTACTGCAGATTCTATAGCAGTTTTTACAAGCTCATCGTCCCATGCGGCAGCTTCTGCTGTTCGAGCCATTTCGACGGTGGGCTTTGTTTTTGGGTGCTTAGGAGTAAATACTGTACAGCAATCCTCGTAAGGCTCAATGGAAATATCAAATGTATCAATTTTTCTTGATATTTCAATGATTTCGTTCTTGTCCATACCGATACAGGGCCTGAAAACGGGCAACTGAGCCGCATCATCCGTACATCTTAATGCCCAGAGAGTCTGTGATGCAACCTGCCCCACACTTTCACCTGTAATAAGAGCGTTGCAGTCATTTTTTTCTGCGATTTTCGATGCAATTTTCATCATCAGTCGGCGCATTGTTATTGTGAACATATCTTCGGGCGAATTGTCGCGGATTCTTTCCTGTAATTCGGTAAAATGTACGGTGTAAAGGTCAATTCTGCCGCTGTATTTTGCCACTTTTTTAAGCAGCTCGTGAACTTTCATTTCTGCTCTCTGTGATGTGTAAGGAGGTGATGCAAAATGCACCGCTGTAAGTTTTAATCCTCTTTTTGCCATCATCCATGCCGCAACGGGGCTGTCAATACCGCCGGAAATAAGAACGCAGGCATTACCGCCGGAGCCTGTGGGCATACCGCCCGCACCTTTAAGTTGATTGCCGTGGATAAAAGCGTGATTATCTCTTATCTCAACTGTAACTTTAATGTCGGGATTGTGAACATCAACCTTCAGGTGGTGGAATTTTGAAAGCAGAAAACCGCCCACTTCACGGCTGATTTCGGGGGAAGTCATAGGGAACTTTTTGTCTGAGCGTTTTGCTTCAACCTTGAACGTTCTTGCAAAAGCGAGGTCATCACCCAGGTATTCCAATGCAGTCTGTCTGATAATATCAATATCCTTTTCGCACTGTGCAGCTCTTGAAATGCCTACTACGCCGAAGATATGCTGAATAATATCAACTGCTTTTTCAAAATCAACGTTTTCGTCAACAGGCTCAATAACCGTTGTTGACTGTGATCTTATAAATTTGAATTCGCCTACCGCATGGCGGAGTCTGGTTCTGATGTTTTTAATGAGAATGTCCTCAAATGTGCGGCGGTTCAAGCCTTTTAATGCAAGCTCACCATCTTTTAAAAGTATAATTTCCTTCATTTTGTATCTCCAATAAATTTTTATCGTCTTATTCGTTTTACAATACTGTCAATGGCATCTGTTACCTGTTTCATATCCTCGTGGGTGGTGTATCTTGAAAGGCTGATTCTTATTGCAGAATCAATAAATTTCGGGTCAAGACCTATTGCGGAAAGCACTTCACTGCGGTGGCCTTTTTTACAGGCGGAGCCTGCTGACACATAAATGCCTTTTTCGGAAAGTGCATTCACCATAGTCTGTGAGGGTACACCCAATACGGACATATTAATGATGTAAGGCAGGGAATCGTGTGAAGAATTTATATGCACACCGCCGATTTGTGTTACATCTTTTATGAATGCATCGCGGATGCGTTTGACTTCTTCGTACTCTTTGCCTATATCGGGCAGACATCTTACCGCTTCACCGAAGCCTACTATTGCAGGCATAGCTTCCGTTCCGGAGAACATACCTTTTTCCTGACCTCCGCCTACGATGTAAGGTGTCATATTTATGCCTTTGCGTACATATAACGCACCTGCACCTTTCGGTCCGTGAATTTTGTGGGAACTTACGGTCATAAGGTCAATTCCCGATTTTGCGGGATTTAAGTGAATTCTACCGAAAGCCTGTACCGCATCAACGTGAATAAGAGCCTGTGAGTTTGCCCTTTTTACAGCCATTTTGAGCTGATTTATGGGGTTGACCGTGCCGATTTCGTTGTTGACTGCCATAACGCTTATAAGGACCGTATTCTGATTTATCGCATTCATCAGCTGAGCAGGGGAGAACACTCCCTTGGAATCGGGTTTGAGCCGTATAATCTCATAACCCTGCTGTTCAAGGCGTTTCATAGCTTCGCTCACGCTGGGATGTTCAAGTGATGTGGTAATAATTCTGTTTCCCTTTCGCTTGTTTGCCGTAACAGCACCGAAAATTGCTGTATTGTTGGCTGTTGTACCGCTTGAGGTAAAATATATTTCATCCTTTGAGCATGACAGCGCGTTTGCGATGTGTCCTCTTGCTTTTTCAAGAGCCATTGACGCTTCAACACCCTTGCGGTGCAAAGAGGAGGGGTTGCCGTAGTTGTTTGTGAGCATATCCGTCATAGCTTCGGCGGCTTCACGGCATACCGCAGTTGTTGCACTGTTGTCAAGATAAATTTCCAATGGTTTCATCTCCTTTTAATGTATTAATGCAATATAATGTATAATGCATCAGTACATTATACGCCGGATTGTTTTGTTTGTTAATCAGAAGAAGCACGGGTCAAGGCTGTACTCGGGGAATTCGTTGTACAGATGCGACAGGTCGTTAAGGTATGCAAGAACAACATCAATACCGTATCTGCCTGTGCCTTCCTTGAAGAAATAGAACTTTGTAACGCCTGTGTTAAGAAAATGGGGGTCAAATGTAACAGCTTCGGGGTCAAGACCCATTATTGCGTGGCAAAGGAAAGTGTTGAATGCGGCGTGTGCAGTAATTGCAACCTTTTCGCCGTTGCCGTGATGCTCTTTTATGTAAGAAATAACTTTTTTTGCTCTTTCAAGCTGCTGTGCATCGTTCCAGCCTGCGGTAAAACTTATCATTCTGTCGTTTTCCGTGTAACCGTCAGCAAGAGTTGCAAAGGGGAAGTATTCTTTTTCCTGCGCAAAAGTAAGACCTGCATATTCTTCTTCCTTGCCGCCGTTTTCGGAAAGGAGAGGGATAATTTTTATTTCGTGTGCGCCGTTTTCGGGCTGTCTTTTAACAATCTCCGTTGCAGTCATCATAGCTCGTCTGTAACCGCTTGAATAAACCGCATCAAAGGGATAATTCTTAAATCTTTCACCTAAAAGCTCTGCCATACGCTGACCTTTGGGAGTAAGGGGTACATCGTAAAAATCAAGCTCTGAAAAGCCTACCATTTTCTGCCCCAGATTGCTAAAAGTCTGTCCGTGGCGGATAATATATAATTCAAGGTCAATAACATTTGTATTTTTATCCATTAAAATCACATCCTGAGTAATAATTAAAATCAAAAAATTATACCATATAAAATAGAATTACGCAAGGATTTTTATAAAAAAAGCTCTTTGCTTGAAAAGTGGATTAAAGCGTGGTATACTAAAAAAAGACTAAATCGGAGGTATGAAAATGGATTTTGAAAAAAGTGCTTTGAGAGCCGCTGAGTTAAGAGATATTCTCAATTATCATATACACAAGTATTATGTTGAAAATACAAACGAAATTTCCGATTATGAGTATGATATGCTTATGCGTGAGCTTACGGAAATTGAAACATCATACCCCGAATTGCTTACAGCCGATTCTCCCACTCATCGTGTGGGTGGTAGTGCAGAGGGTCAGTTTGAACCTGTAACACACGAGGTTCGTATGGAAAGCTTACAGGATGCATTTTCAGTTGATGAAATCTATGATTTTGACCGCCGTGTAAAAGAGGTCTGCCCCGACGCTGAATATGTTGTTGAGCCTAAAATTGACGGTCTTTCCGTTTCACTTGAATACCGCGACGGTGTTTTTGTAATCGGCTCCACAAGAGGCGACGGAAATGTGGGCGAAAATGTAACTGCAAATCTTCGCACGGTCCGTTCAATTCCTCTTAAATTAAAAGAGAATCTTCCTTTGATTGAGGTAAGAGGTGAGGTGTATATGCCCCGTGAGGTGTTTGCATCTCTTGTTGAAATGCAGGATTTGAACGGCGAAAAGCCTTTTAAGAATCCCCGTAACGCGGCGGCAGGCTCACTCCGTCAGAAAGACCCTAAAATCACCTCACAGCGCAAGCTGGATATATATTGCTTCAACATTCAGCGTGTTGAGGGTAAGGAGCTTGCCTCTCATAAGGAATCACTTGATTATATAAAAGAGCTTGGCTTTCATACCGTTCCTTTTTATACAAAATGCGCTACGGTAGAGGATGTTGTTGCCGAGATAAACAGAATCGGCAGTATTCGTGATACTTTACCTTTTGATATCGACGGTGCAGTTGTAAAAGTAAATGATTTTGCACATCGCAGTAAAATGGGCAGTACCGCAAAATTCCCCAAATGGGCGGTTGCATTCAAATATCCCCCCGAAGAAAAGGAAACAAAGCTTCTGGATGTGGAAATCAATGTGGGCAGAACAGGTGTTCTTACTCCTACGGGCATTTTTGAGCCTGTTATGCTTGCAGGTACTTGCGTAAGCAGAGCGACACTCCATAATGAAGATTTTATAAAAGAAAAAGAGCTTCGCATAGGGGACACCTGCATAATCAGCAAAGCGGGCGATATTATTCCCGAGGTTGTAAAGGTTGTAAAGCATAACGAAGAAAATGAAATTTATTGCATTCCCGATATATGTCCGTCCTGCGGTTCTGAAACTGTCCGTGAAGATGGTGAAGCGGCAGTAAGATGTATAAATCCTGCCTGTCCCGCACAGCTTGTACGTAATCTTATCCATTTTTGCACAAGAGATGCCATGGATATTGAGGGAATGGGTGAAGCAGTTGTTGAAACCTTTGTAAATGAGGGACTTGTTTCTGATATTACCGATATTTTCACACTTGATAAAGACAGAGTTGCATCAATCGACAGAATGGGCGAAAAATCAGCTCAGAACCTTATTGATGCGGCTGAAAAATCCAAAAGCAACGATTTGTATAAATTCGTGTATGCTCTCGGAATCCGTCATATCGGTCAGAAAGCATCAAAGCTCCTTTGTGATAAATTCGGTGATATTGATTCAATTATGAACGCATCGGCAGAGGATATTCTCACTATAGACGGCTTCGGTGCGGTAATGGCAGACAGCGTGGTTGAATTTATGTCCAGAGAAGGTACAAAAGCAATCATAGATAAATGTAAGCAGCTCGGCATAAATATGAAATCTCAGCGTCAGGTCAATGATGAACGCTTTGCAGGTATGACATTTGTGCTGACAGGTGCATTGTCCCAGTTTACAAGAACGCAGGCGAGCGAAATTATTGAATCATTCGGCGGTAAAACAGCATCTTCCGTATCAAAAAAGACATCCGTTGTGCTTGCAGGTGAGGATGCGGGCAGTAAGCTTCGTAAAGCAACAGAGCTTGGTATAAAAGTTATCAGCGAAGATGAATTTGCAGAGATGATAAAATAATTTTATTAAAACTATTTACAAATGCAAATGCGAGTTGTATAATATTGGCGAAATTAATTAGTCCGAAAGGAAATGATTAAAATGAAAAAAGAACTTATCAACAACATTGAGGGTATTTATTCCCTTATGCTCACACCCTACAATGATGACAAAACCGTTGACTACGCTACTTATGAAGAGTATTGTGAGTTTCAGGTTGAACAGGGCGTAGACCACCTTTTTGCTGTCTGCGGCAGCTCCGAAATGACAAATCTTACTCTTGAAGAGAGAATCAAGCTGGCTACACTCACAGCAAAGCACAAGGGCGACACAACAATCGTTGCTACTGCAAACGTTGAGCCTTCATGGTTTGCACAGGTAGAAGAAGTTAAAAGAATGTCCCAGACAGGCGTTGACGGTATCGTATTTGTAACAAAAGGCTTCGGTAACGACGGTGAAAGACTTGTTTCTTATATCGGCGAGCTTATGACTCATACTGACCTTCCTGTATTTACATACGAATTCCCCGGCTTCCAGCCCCACCTTATTTCAGGTGAAACATACGGCAAGCTTGCAGCTCTCGGTGTAAAGGGTATTAAGGATACAACCTGCACAATGGAGGGTATTCAGTCCAAAATTGACAATAAGGGTGATTCCTGCATTATTCAGGCAAATATGCCTTACCTTTTTGAAGCATATAAAGCAGGCGCAAGAGGTGTTATGGCTACACCCACAGCTTGCGGCGGTGCATTCTTCCAGAGATTTCACGAAGCATTTATGAGTGGTGATATGGCTCTTGCCGAGCAGAGATACAACGAGATTATCCTTCTTGATAACTGTATCGATTCAGGCTTCAATAACTCAGCAAAGTACCTTGTTCAGCTTCAGGGCGTTAAGAATTTCAAGCCTATCAACAGAAGCCCCAACACACTCTCCGGCGCAAGAATGGAATCAATCAAATCATTCCACAACTGGTGCGTTGCAAACGGACTTATGAAATAAAACTAATTTTTCCCCGTAGAAATACGGGGAATTTTTTATTTATGATGAGTGAACGAACAGGATAAACAATAATTTAATGTACAATTTACAATGTACAATTTACAATTATTGAACATATAAATTGGGTTAAAGGGCGAAGCCCTTTCCACCATTGTACATTATACATTGTACATTGTTAATTAGATAAATTATTGTTGTAAAAAGCTCCCGAAATCGGGAGCTTAATTTTATGCTTTAACTTCTGCTTCTGCGTTTTCCTCAATCTGTTCTGCCTGTGCGGCACGCTTTTCCATGAGTTCTGCGTGCATTTTTGCAAGATTTTTCTTGCCCAGAGGATAGATAAGGAACATAATAAATGTTATGCCGTATGCAATAGCCATAACTCTTGAAACCATTTTATACAGCTTTTCGCCTACGCCGGGGATATAACCCACAGCTGATGTTTCGGGGTCGTAACCTGCATAATTGTAAAGGAGCTGAAGTCCGCCGGAGTCTGCAAGAGTCTGACCGATTTTTCTAGCAAAGGTGTAAACTGCATAAATTGCACTTTCGTTTTTGATGCCTGTAACATTTTCCTGATAGTCAATAACATCGGTAACAACCGCCCATGTGAGGATTGAAAGGAATGAATATCCGGAGCCTACACCGAAATTGACAAGCAGGAACGGCCATGCATTAGCCTGTAAGTAGTCGCTGGGACCTATAAGACAAAGAATTATACTTGAAACTGTTGCAAGTGCAAGGCCTGATACGCAAAGCTCTTTTTTACCGAATTTTGCAGAGAGCTTGGGTACAAACAGCAAAAGGAGAACCATCGGGGCATATGTTGAAATGGTAAGCCAGATAGAAAGGTCAGAGTTTGCAAAGTAGTTCTTTGTAAGGTACTGATTGAATGAACCGAACTGCAAAAGACCACTGATAAGCATACCTGCAACTGTAACGGTGATGAAAGGTTTGCTCTTGAAAAGTGTACCGTATGTAAGTTTTAAATCAACCTTTTTCTTTTCGGGGGAGTACAATACTCTTTCTTTTGTTGTTTTGTAGCAACTCATATATGCAACGGCTGCAAGTGCGGAAAGCACAATAGCTGCAATAAGTGTTTTTTGAGCATTAAGGGTTGTTCCGTCATCATAAATGAATTTCTGCGCAACAAGTGTAACTGCCGCACCGCCAACACCTGCACCGATAGAACGGAACGTTGAAAGGAGAGTTCTTCCGTTAGGGTCGTCTGTAATTGCAGATGCAAGTGAGCCGTAAGGGATATTAATAGCAGTATACATCATACCGTATACACAGTATGTGATGTATGCAAACACAAGCAGAACTGTATAAGATGATACAATGTTCTGAATGTTAAGGAAACACAGAACGGTAGACAGTGCCATCGGAATTGCTAATGTTTTCAGATAAGGTCTGAATTTACCGTCTTTTGTTGGTTTTCTGGTGTCAACAAGAATACCCCAAAGCGGGTCGTTGATACAGTCCCAGAGTCTGATAACGAGGAAAAGAACCGTAAGGTCTGTACTGATTTTTGTTGCAGATACACCGTGTCCGGGAAGCAGACAGTCTGTATAGAACACCTTAAGGTAGGTGGATGCAAATGTCAGAACGAACAGGTTACCCATATCACCGAACATATAACCGAAAGCTTCTTTTATGCCGATGGCATTAGGATGCGGCTGTTGGTGAGGTGCTGCAGATTTTTGTTTCTTAGCCATAATAAACCTCCTGAAGAAGAATTTATAAGTCGATTTTAGCTTATTTTGCATCTAATGTCAATAAAATACTTGATATATATTTTTTTGTTTGGTAAAATAAATTATAATTTAGCCAATTAACAATGTACAATGTATAATGTACAATGAAGGAAAGGGCTTCGCCCTTTAACCCGATTTTTATATTCAATAATTGTAAATTGTACATTAAATTATTGTTTACGAAAGGATTGAATTTTATGTCCAACCTGCCCATTTTTGCAATAATGTACGATTTTGACAGAACGTTAAGCCCCCGAGATATGCAGGAATATCAGTTTATTCCCAGCTTAGGTATGACGGCATCTGAGTTCTGGTCAGAGGCAAACACCTTCGGCGACAAAAACGGTATGGATAAAATTCTGTCGTATATGTATACGATGATAAAAAAATCCGCGGAAGCAAATATACCTCTTACAAGGGAACGCGTTGTAAAATGCGGCGAAAACATAGAATTTTTCAACGGCGTGGAGACATGGTTTGACAGAATGAACCGTTTTGGTATTGAAAACGGCGTTATTGTGGAGCATTATGTGCTTTCATCGGGACTTGTGGAGATTATTGAAGGCTCTGCAATAGGTAAGCATTTTAAAAAGATTTATGCAAGCGAATTTCTCTATGATGAAAACGGAGTTGCCGTTTTCCCAAAATCTGCAGTAAATTATACCTCAAAAACTCAGTTTGTGTACAGAATCAATAAGGGCGTTCTTGATGTTGCAAATGACCGCGACCTTAACCGTTCAACTCCCGATACGGACAGACGAGTTCGTTTTCAGAATATGCTTTACATAGGCGACGGACTTTCAGACGTGCCCTGTATGAAAATGGTAAAGGCATACGGCGGCAGTTCAATTGCTGTTTATCGCGACGATTCAAACCGTCAGTCCGTTGAGGATTTGCTCAGCCACGGCAGAGTTGATTTTATGTTTGCCGCTGATTATTCTGAGAATACAAATCTTGAAATAACCGTAAAAAATCTGATAAAAAAGGCCGCCATTGAAGACAGCCTTATTACAGAGCATAACGGTCAGCTTGCTGATGCATCTTCTAAACAATGTTCAATTTTTTATTAAAAAATAAAAGGGCAGATTGTTCTGCCCTAAATTTTTTTATTCAAATCCTTTATCAAGACCTGCAGATACTCTGAGTGTTAATCGTGCGTCATCAGCGGTGATGATGTTGTCTTTATTCACGTCAGCACATTTTTTCTGCCAATCGGATAATTCCGTAAGATTTGCGGAATTTCTTAAAATCAGTCTTGCATCTTCGGCTTGTATTGACTTGTTGCCGTCAACATCACCTAAGAC
The DNA here is from genome assembly GCA_045535305.1 of Acutalibacteraceae bacterium. Lineage (GTDB taxonomy): Bacteria > Bacillota > Clostridia > Oscillospirales > Acutalibacteraceae > UBA1081. The sequence goes on along the minus strand of JAZSLJ010000008.1, from coordinate 9,643 downwards.
GATATTATCAGGTTCAATAAGCTGTGCATACAGCAGACAAATCCAGCCTGTTGTGCCGTTGACATTGATTTTTCCCCATTCGCCTTTGACTTCCGTTACGGTAACCTTTGTACCTCTCTTTAAGGCGGATGTAACGGTGTCAAAAGCTTTTGACGGGCCGCCTCTTACAGAAAGCATACTTGCTGTTGTTGTGTATTTGCCTGTGGTGTAGTTGTTGCTTATTTCAATGTTATCAAGGTCAAGTTCAGCGCAGTAACTGTAAGAGTTGCGCCTTCTTGTAGGGCTGCTTGATGCTGTTTTGTCAGCCATAGCCGCATTGAATATATCATCAAGTGTAACGTCTTCGGGAGATTCTGCATTAGCTATTGCCGCCTGTGCAACTCTTTCAGAGCCGCCCGATCCCATTTGATTTTCGAGGTCAGCAAAATATACCAGTGCTTTTCCGTCTGTGATGCCCAAGGAAATGCCGTGTTTTACATAGCTTTGTATGTCGGTATAAGCGAGCGCATCCTGAGCGTCAACGCCTTCCTGTGTACCCAACAATGCAGATACACGTTCAGCCTCAGCCTCGTTGAATATTCGGTAATTCCAGTCTGAAGATGTTGATATTTCGTTGTAAAGCTCTTCTCCTAAGGTTTCAAGAGCATTTTCGGGATTTGCATTGATTATTGTTTTTAAAAGAGATAATGCTCTGTCTGCATGCCATCCGAGTACACCTATGCTGACCGCACCTTTGTCATTTTTGTTGATTGATGTATAAGAGCCTTCGTTGCTGAAAATAAGGCTTGATGCGGCTTTGATGACATCGTCCGTTGTATAAGCCGATGATGAAAATACGGGTATTATAATAAGAATCGACAGAATTACGGACACAGTTTTTTTGAAAAAGTGTTGCATAAAAAAGTCCTCCTTGCCGCTCATTATACTACAAAAAGCCTATTTTGTCAAATTGCTTGACAACAGGATGTCATTTCGTGTAGAATTATTACGGAAATGAGGTTTGAAAATAATGAAAAAATCCCTTTATTCAGCAGATGTTTCACCCAAGTGTGAATACTGCGCAATCGGAACAGTTTCAGCCACAGGGCAAGAGGTACTTTGTAAAAAAAAGGGCGTTATGCAGCTTGATTCTTTTTGCAAAAAATTTGAGTATGACCCTCTTAAACGCAAACCCAGACAGGCAAAAGTAAAATCTGATTACTCTGCAGAAGATTTTTCACTTTAATTCTGCTTGCGTACGATTCTGTATTCATCATTGGGTCTGTAATAAGGGCAGTTGCCGTATGAACCTGTCATAAAACGCATCATTTCGTCTTCGTCAAGGTTCATTTCGCAGTAGTATGAATCATACATTTCGTCATAGATATAATTTTCGCAGTCTTCACAATTTGAAGATTGTTTTTTTATGCTCATTTTTATCACCTTATTTTATTTTAGCATCTATTTGGTTCAATCGCAACAAAAAGTATTGCATTTTTTCACTTTTTTGTTATACTAAAATCGTATTATTATGAAAAGAGGTCAACTTTTATGAAAAATGCATTATTGCAGGGATTCAAAATAACAAACGTTGAATTTGTTAACAATATCAAAGTCGCAAGCAAAAAAATTGAGCTTGGCTTTAATTATTCATATAATGTAAAGTATTCAAACAAAGATATATGTGTGGGTGAGCTGACCGCAAAAATAACAGATAAAACTGCTCCCGATGAATTCAGAATCACGGTTGTAGGTCAGGGAATATTCAAGTTTTCACAGGAATCATCAAAGGAGCAGATACATTTCAGCACTTATGATGATATGTATGTTCATATGAGGTCTTTTATATCTACACTTACCGTAAATTCCGGTATGCCGCCCATCAATATTCCGTATATTGATATTTCAAAGAAAGATGTTTACCGCGTTGAAATGGATAAAAACGGCAGACCTGCTCCCACAGCAGACGATTTTATAAATCCTTATGCCGAAGATAACAGAGGTTAAGCTATGTATACTGTAAATCTTTTAAAAAAGCCCGAAAATGCTGAATTTCTCGGCATTTACGATTGCAGCGACGGCGTATCTATGGCTCTTTATGCAAATGTTGATAAAGCCGATTTTTTCAATTATGAAAAATCACTTGAAAATGACGGTTACTCATTTTTTGATAAAACCGATTTTGCAGGTAATATTCACTATACCCTTAAAAATGAAGATATGCTCATTCAGCTTTATCTGAGCATTGACGGCAAAATGAGAGTTATTGCAGACAATTATACCGCAGAGTACGATAAAGAGCAGGGTAGCTTTGAGAGAAAATGCAATACCGAGCTTTATCAGTTTGAAACAGACCACAGCCTTATTGACTGCGGAATGTGCTACATAATAAGATGTGCTGATAACAGCTTCTTCATTATTGACAGCGCTCATTATCTGTCTGTTCACGATAATGACAGAATCCATGATTTTTTAAGGTCAATGACGCCCGAAAACGAAAAAATCCGCATCGCAGGCTGGTTTATCTCTCACGGACATGAGGACCATTACTCAAAGTTTATGGATTATATGCTCTACAACTGCGAGGACACAGTAATTGAGCGTATTTATCTTAATCTTGTTTCCGCACAGCATCCTGATTGCGGCAGATGGGATAAGGAAAACAATATCCTTATGGAAAATTTCCGTAATTTTATTAATAACGAGCGTGATATTCCTATTGTGAAGCTTCATACGGGACAGCGATTCTTCGTAAGAAATCTTGAATTCAAGGTTATTTGCACCCATGAGGATGTTTATCCCGAATCGAATGCAGATTTCAACAATTCAAGCGTTGTTCTTGTTATGGAAGCAGAAGGCTCAAGGGTGCTTATCCCCGGTGATGCAAGTGATAAGGAAAGTATCATTATGGAAGAGCGTTACGGTGAATGGCTTAAAAGCGATATCGTTCAGCTTTCACATCACGGGCACAACGGCACATCAGAGCAGTTTTATGAGTATGTAAATGCTGATGTCGTGCTTTGCCCTAACACACAGATTAAAATTGACGAGGAGTTTCCCCGAATCAGAGCAAACCGTGTTGCAAAGGAGCTTTCAAAGGAGTTTTATGTTTCCGCAAACGGTACTGTACAGCTTATATTGCCGTATAAATTGGGTACTGCAAAGGTTTTTCCCGATGAAACAACAGAGGATTTTGTTTCAATAAAATATCTTTGGGGTTATGATTATACTCCCGAATTCAAGCTCAATCACATCTCTCAATTTCTTAAAAGGAGCAAGAAATAATGATAATTTTATTTGCTGTTTTTGTATGTCTGTGCCTTTACGGCATACAGCTCAAGCCTGCAAGCGGTGAAAGCTACATAACGGATTATATGTCTGTGGATAAAACAATGGCTGTAAAGGGCATTTTTATCATAATTGTATTCTTCAGCCATTTTAATTCATATGTGGATTACACATCTTCGGGCGATATTCTGTATTTTCAGGAGTTTTCAAAAATCGGTCAGCGAATGGTAACAATGTTTATGTTCTATTCGGGTTACGGTGTTATGGAATCCATAAAGAAAAAACAGATGGCATACGTTAAAAATATACCCGTGCAAAGATTTTGCGGTACACTTTTCAGATTCGATATTGCAATACTTATGTTTCTTGTACTTTATATTGCAAGAGGACTTGTACCTACCGTAAAACAGGTAATTCTTTCTTTTGTAGGTTGGGATTCCCTGAGCAACAGTAACTGGTACATCTTTGCAATACTTGTATGCTATGCTATTACATATGTTTCGTTTATGATTTTTAAAGATAAGGGTAAGTATTTCCCTGCCGCAATAGCCGTTACCCTTGGTGCTATGGCATATATTGTAGTGCTCGGCGGTCTTGGACTTAAATCTCCCTATTGGTTTGATACAATACTGCTTTATCCCTGCGGTATTTTCTGGTCGCTTTTAGGTGATAAAATAGAAAAAATCATTAACCGTAACGATACAATGTGGCTTTTCAGCTTTGTTGCTTCGGTTGCTGCCGCATATGTAACATGGAAATTAAAAAACGATTCATTAGTGTTCAATCTTCTGGGCAATATGCTGTTTGCGCTGGCAGTAGTGCTGTTTACAATGCGTGTTTCGATTAACAATAAAGTGCTTCGTTGGTGCGGTAAACATCTTTTCGGTTTGTACATTCTTCAAAGAATCCCAATGATAATATTCAGAGAAGTGGGACTTTCAGATTACAACATTTACCTGTATTTTGTTGTTTGCCTTGTTGTAACGGTAATTATTGCATTCCTTTTTGAAAAATATATAGGCAAATTATGGGGTATTATCGTAAAACCGCGCAAAAAAACAGCTGTAAAATCAGCATGATAATCTATTGACTTTTTCCTTTGTTTATTTTATTATAATAATGAATTGCTATTATTTGCAGGAGGAAATAAAATGAAAAACAAAATTACAAGAATATTTGCAGCTTTGCTTGTTGTTCTGATGGCAGTTGTCATTGTTCCCGTTATGGATTCTGATACAAATGTTTTTATGGTTGAATCTTATGCAGCACGAACAGGCAGCGGTAATCTTAATAGTAATATCAAGTGGACATATAATGTAGATAATCAGTCTCTTACAATCTCCGGTTCAGGTGCTATGCCTAATTACAGTTCAACACCATCTGATTTTACTAAATTGGTCTGGGGTTATAGGGCATATAACAGAGTAACCAAAATTGTTATCAGCGGAAATATCACACATATAGGTGATAACGTTTTTAAGGATTTTAAGAAGGTTACAAGCGTTTCAATTCCTGCAAGCGTAAAAACAATCGGTAATTATGCTTTCAGCGGTTGTGCGGAACTTTCATCAATTAATATTCCCACTGCCGTAACATCAATAGGCGCATATGCTTTTAACGGCTGCACAAAGCTTGCATCAATTTCAATTCCCGCAAGTGTAAAGACAATCGGTAACTATGCTTTCAACGGTTGTACATCACTTTCTTCCGCAACTCTTAATTCAGGACTTACAACAATCGGTACATATGCTTTTAACGGCTGTACAAAGCTTGGATCAGTTGCAATCCCCGCAAGTGTTACAACATTGGGTAATTATGCCTTCAACGGTTGTACAAATCTTTCTTCCGTAACACTTAATTCAAGTCTTAAATCAATAGGTGAGGGCACATTCAAGGGTTGTTCAAAGATTTCAAGTATCACAATTCCCGCAACGGTTACTACGCTGGGCAAATCTGCTTTTGAGAACTGTACAGCTCTGAGCACCGTAAAGCTTTCAGAAGGTCTTAAAACTATCGGTGCATATTGTTTCAAAAATACTAAGTTTGCAAAGGTTGACCTGCCTTATTCGGTAACAAGTGTAGGCTCATATGCTTTTGCAAATGTTTCAGGTCTTAATATGAAATGTAATTACGGCGATGCTGCTTACAATTACATCAAAAATAATACATCCTCTTATGCATTCAGAACTCCCGAGTTCAAATTGGAATCATCAATTGATACTGCTAAAAAACAGCTTAAGGTTGTTGTGAAGGTTAAAAATGCTTCCGGCCTGAATGCCGCAAACCTTAACCTTACATACAACAGCAACATCACTCCCGTTTCTATGCCGAGTATATCCGCAGCTGATATTACGGGTGTTGCTGTAAATAACTCAACAGGCAATATTTCTATTGCAGTTATGTCAGAAAAATGCATTCCCTATGCTGCATGTTCAGGTGAATGTGAGTACACAATAGCAACGTTTTTCTTTAATATTAACGGCACTGCTGATACTGCCGCTGTTTCATTGTCATCAAAGGTATTTATGAGCAATGATGTTAAAGTTAATGTGGCAACAGTATCCGAAAAATTTAATCTTCACTCATATACATCTTCAACTGTAACAAAACCGGCTACCTGTAAAGACCCGGGTGTAAGAACATACACTTGTGTTGTTTGTGATAAGCCCGTAACTGAGCCTATTGCAGTAAATCCGAATAATCACACAGGCGGTACAGAAATCAGAAATTCAAAGACAGCAACCTGTTCGGAAACAGGCTATACAGGTGATACGCATTGTAAAAGCTGTGGCGTGAAAACCAAAACAGGTACTACAATAGCAAAAAATGCAACCAATCACGTTGGTGGCACAGAACTCAGAAATGCAAAAGTTGCCAACTGTAAAGAAACAGGCTATACAGGTGATACACATTGTAAGGTTTGCGGAGCAAAAACCAAAACAGGTACTACAATAGCAAAAAATGCAACCAATCACGTTGGTGGCACAGAACTCAGAAATGTAAAAGCCGCAACTTGTAAAGATACCGGTTATACAGGTGATACATACTGTAAAGGCTGTGGCGTGAAAACAAAAACAGGTACGACAACAGCAAAAAATGCAAACAATCACACAGGACTTACAGAAATAAGAAATGCAAAAACTGCAACCTGTAAAGAAACAGGTTATACAGGCGATACTTACTGTAAGAGCTGTAATGTAAGAATAAAAATCGGTACAACAATAGCAAAGAACGCAAATAATCATGTAGGCGGTACAGAAATCCGAAATGCAAAAACTGCAACCTGCGGTGCAACAGGATACACAGGCGATACACATTGTAAGGGTTGCGGAGTAAAGACTGTAACAGGCAAAATAATTGCCGCAACAGGTAAGCATACATATGATTCAGGTGCTATTACAACAAAAGCAACTTGCTGCTCAACAGGTGTAAAAACATATACCTGTACTGTTTGTAAAGGCACAAAAACCGATACTGTTGAAAAAAATGCAAGCAACCATGCAGGCGGCACAGAAATCAAAAATGCAAAAACAGCAACCTGCAAAGAGGCAGGCTACACGGGTGATACATACTGTAAGGGTTGCGGTGTGAAGACAAAATCCGGTACATCAATCGCAAAAAATGCAAACAATCATGCAGGCGGAACTGAAATCAGAAACGCAAAAGAGGCAACTTGTGTATCAGCAGGCTATACAGGCGATACATATTGCAAAGGCTGTAATGTTCGGGTTTCAATAGGTAAAACAATTGCCGCTACAGGCAAGCATACATATGCTGCTGATGTAACAGCTCCTACCTGTACCGAAAAGGGATATACAGTATACACCTGCTCGGTTTGTGATGATACTTATACTGCTGATTATGTTGATGCAACAGGTCATACATTTGATGCAAACGGCAAATGTAACAACTGTGATGAGGTTCAGATAACCGAAATAACATTTTCTCCCGATAAAGGACTCTTTGTTGTTGAAAACCTTGATGAAGAAACACAGCAGACAAAGAAATATGTTATTTCATATGATCTTTTAAATGCAAAAGATCTTCTTGAGAGTGTTAACGGCGAAGGCTGGAGCATTTTCGATGCAGAAGGCAACGCAGTTGAGGGCGACAATGCAGTATCAACATCAAATATCATAAAGCATACTGCAGGAGTACAGTATGAAATCGCATTGTACGGCGACGTTGACCTGAACGGTCAAATTACAGCTGCCGATGCAAGATTGGCATTAAGAGCATCTGCAATGCTTGAAGAATTAAACACTATTCAGACTTTAGCTGCCGATGTAGACTTTAACAAAGGTCTTACCGCAGCTGACGCAAGAATGATTCTTCGTGTTTCTGCAAATCTTGATGTATTCGTAACAGATTACTCAAAAGATCCCACTGCACAGAATTAAAATTTTTCTTACGGTAGTGAAAACATCAAATATATGGTGTGCCGAACTGAAAAATATGTGTAAAGTTATAAAAAATATTAATTTCAGTTCTTGACATTTCTTTGTTATCGTATTAAAATTATTGATGTTGAATTTTGGTAAATTGGCTGTTTGTTGTACAGCTCAAAATATAAAAAACACGAAAGGTGATTAAAAATGGCAATTATGACAATGCTGGACGGTGTGTTCAGCGCAATCGCAGGAGTATTTGTAAAACTTATGACTGTTATCCTCTCTATTGCAGTGAGTGTAGGCAGCGTAGCAACAGCTCCCGCAACAGATGATCCTATCAAGGCAACAGACGAAGAAAACGTAAAGCTTATCGTTGAAGTTCTTGGTGATACTCAGCTTAACGCTTTCAATTACAACTCTGTATATTTTGATCTTGCAATGCAGGACTATCAGAATGCAGAAACTGATCTTGACGGTTTGCTTGTTCTCGGTGATATTACAGAGAATAGTGTCGAGTATGAATGGAATAAGTTTGCTGAAATCTTAAAAGCAAACAACTTTGATGACACTCTTCTTCTTGCAACAGGTAACCACGACATCAGACTCCGTTCAATGGAGCAGATTAAGGAAAGATTCTATGGTCTTCAGAATCAGTTTACTGTAGTTGATCCTGTAGGTGAGCTTTACTACTCCTATGAGATTAACGGCTATACATTTATTATGCTTGGTTCAGATACACCTGAAATGGAAGAAGCAAACATCGGTGAAGAACAGCTTGCTTGGCTTGATGCAACAATGAGCGAAGCTACAGCAGACGGCAAACCCGTATTTGTAGGTATTCATCAGGTACTTAAAAATACACACGGTCTTCCCGGTACTTGGGGCAACGGTACAAACAAAACTGCAGGTACAATAGGTGATGACAGTGATGCTGTTTATGAAGTTCTCAACAAGTATGAGAATGTAGTTCTTCTTACAGGACACATGCACACAGGTTTCGGTCAGTATACATACGAAACTCTTGGTGATAACGGCAACATCACATCTGTTAACCTTCCCGGTTTAGGCAAAAACAGCCAGGACGGTATCGAAGGCTACGGTCAGGGTGCAATTATGGAAGTTTATGAAGATCAGGTTATCTTCAGAGCAAGAGATTTGTCAAACGGCGCATATTTCGGTGCTGAATACGACCTCACAGTTGACCTTAAGTAATTATTTACATACAAAAAATCTCCCGATGTGAATCGGGAGTATTTTTTATGCTGTTAAATTATTTTACGGCTTCAATAAGTGCGTCAACTTTATCTGTCTTTTCCCAGGGCAGGTCAATATCTGTTCTGCCCATGTGGCCGTATGCGGCAGTCTGCTTGTAAATGGGGCGTCTTAAATCAAGAGTGTCAATAATTGCGGCAGGTCTTAAATCAAACACTTTGTTTACTGCCTCTGCAAGAGCTGCATCTGATACTTTACCTGTGCCGTAGGTGTTTACTGTAACGGAAACAGGTCTTGCAACACCGATTGCATATGCAAGCTCAATTTCACACTTTGATGCAAGTTTAGCTGCTACAATGTTCTTTGCAACATATCTTGCCGCATAAGCCGCACTGCGGTCAACCTTTGTGGGGTCTTTGCCGGAAAATGCACCGCCGCCGTGAGCTGCGTAGCCGCCGTATGTATCAACGATAATTTTTCTGCCTGTAAGACCGCTGTCGCCTACAGGACCGCCGATTACGAATCTGCCTGTGGGGTTGATGAAGAATTTTGTATCGTCATCAATAAGCTCTGCAGGTACAATAGGATTAATGACATATTCAATCATATCTTTTCTGATTTGCTCCTGTGTTGCTTCTTCTTTGTGCTGTGTTGAAACAACAATAGCTTCAATTCTTACGGGCTTGTCGTCATCATATTCAACAGTAACCTGTGTTTTTCCGTCGGGACGAAGATATTTAAGTGTTCCGTCTTTTCTTACCTTTGTAAGCTGA
>JAZSLJ010000087.1:0-5116 GCA_045535305.1 Acutalibacteraceae bacterium | reverse complement strand
CTGTATTCTTGGTTACTGCCTCTTTGTTGCAGGTATTCTGCTTGGCTGGAATCCGTATCTTATAGGTGCGTTTGCAGGTTTGTATCAAGGTTCATACTGGATAGGCAGAGATTATATGAACGTTATGATGACTGAAAAAGTTCCTACGGATATCCGTGCATCCGTTGTGGGTGCAGAGGGTCTGCTTGTTATTATTGGTCTTGTAGTCGGATACGGTGCTGCTGTTGTCGGTATGATCAAATTCCCGATATGGTGGGTTTGTCTTGCGATTTCTGTTGTTGCTGTCGGTGTTGCGGCAGTGATGTTCGCGATGAAAGTTAAAGAAACAAAAGGCACCGACCTTGATGAAATTAAATAAAAATAAAAACGTGGCACACTTCGTAACGGAGAGTGACACGTTTTTGTGAATCTTTTTATATCCCAATAGCTTGACTGTACATTACACAGAACGCCTGATAAAAGCGATGAGAGAAATAGGCTTGACAACATAAGGAAGTGATATGAAGTGACGGATTTACAACGCAAAAATCTCGTGAAATCATACCTCGGTAAGACGGTGACAATCAGAATTGACCGTCCTGTAGGGTATGTTCATAAAAAAGAAAACTATTCTCTAACATATCCGATAAATTACGGATACATTCCCGGGGTTATCGGCGGTGACGGAGAAGAACTCGACGTTTATTTATTGGGTTTAAATGAGCCTGTAAGCGAATATACGGCGAGGGTTATCGCTATAGCATACCGTCACAACGATGTCGAAGATAAGCTTGTAGCCGCACCTGAAAATATGCATTTTACGCAAGAAGAAATCAAAAAAGCCGTTAATTTTCAGGAGCAGTATTATCAAACAGAATTTGAGTATCTTGATTGATTTTGCAATGGCGCCCCTGTAAGGGGAGCCGACTTTTGCAAAGCAAAAGACTGAGGAGTTTAATATGAATGAGTATGAAACAATAAACCAATATGCCGAAACCTATTCCGACCCACCCGAAAGGGAGCGTATTGCAGGCAGGGGGATCGTTGTCCGTGACGGAAAAATCCTGCTTTCACACGAGCTGAACACGGGTGTATATATGACACCCGGCGGAGGAATCGAGGACGGCGAAACACTTGCGGAATGTTGCAGACGTGAAGTCCGTGAGGAATCGGGATACGAAGTAAATCCGCTGTATCAGTTCCTGAAAATCAATGAGTATTCGTTTGAAACAAAATATATCAGCAATTATTTTGTTTGCGAAGTTACTGGCGAGGGCAAGCAGACACTCACGGATATTGAGGTCGAACACGGCATTGTGCCAGAATGGGTAACGCTTGAGGATGCAATCGCAATTTTCAGCACTTATGATACCAAAACACCCGATGTCCGAAGTCTTTACATAAGAGAGCTGACAACGATAAATAAATATCTTGAAATGATAAATCGGAAATAACTTTGCATTGACTTTTTATATTTGCGGGAGTATAATACAGAAAATTACTGAAAGGCAGGTGGACAAAATGACAATGATGATTAGCGTGAGAAAGTATCGGAGAGCCGTTTTGTCCGTTTGTGATTGATGTATTTTATATCATAGTGAACTTACAGGCATCTCCTCATTTTCGGAGATGCTTTATTTTTTTTAGCGGGAGGTATTGAAATGATATTCGAAGAAAAGAAAGTTGTATTGAAAAACGGCGTGGAAGCCATATTAAAAACTCCTGAAATTTCTGATGCTTCTGAGCTTATTGATTTAATGGGTACCGTAAGCGATGAGACTGATTTTCTTGTAAGATATAAAGAAGAATGGGAAAGTGTTACCGTAGAGGGTGAAGAAGATTGGGTACGAAATGTTCGTGAATCAAAAAATTCATTTGTATTAATTTGCTGCGTGAATGATGAAATTGCAGGTATATGCGATGTTACATTCAAAACCGGTATGAAAACCTCTCATAGAGCGTCAGTAGGAATCGGACTCCGCAAAAAATACTGGAATATGGGTATAGGCTCTGCTATGTTCCGAGAACTTATAAATGCTGCAACTGAACGTGGCGGAATAGATTTTATGGAGTTGGAATTTACTAAAGGTAACGAAAGAGCAAAAGCACTCTATGAAAAATTCGGTTTTAAAATTGTGTCCGAAAAGCCAAACGTATATAAACTTAAAGATGGTACATATCAGGATATAGTTTATATGCAGAAATATCTATAATTGGAGTTTAACAGAAAGAGAAAGACGGGTTATCAAAGCTAATGTCGATGAACACACTAACGGAATATAGCAGAAAAATAAAACCAAACTTTTTAATCGTAAAAAAGTGAAAGAGGGGGATTTCTTTTGAAAAACGGTTTAAAACAAATCAGCTTCAAACGCATGAATAGCGATGAATTTCGTATATATTCAAAATGGTCTGTAAAGGCTTATGCGGAGCACCTAATTAAATCAGGCGATGAGAGATTCAAGTTTAAAGCACTGAAAGCGGCAAAAAGTGAGTTTCATGACGTATTCCCTGAAGGTGTCGATTCAGTTGATAACTACATTTATATTGTTGTGAATGAAAAAGACGAAAAAATCGGAGTTATCGGATATCAGAAAAGCCCCTTTGAGGAAAACGCAGCATTTGTAACCGAAAATGTTATTAAAGAAGAATACAGAGGAAAAGGTTACGGAAAAAGTGCTTTTGTGAAGCTTCAGAAAGATGCACGTGAAAAAGGCTTTTCGAAGATGGTGCTCAATGTTTTCAAGCACACTCCCGTATCGTATGCAATGTACGAGAAAAACGGATTTAAAGCAATTGAAGACTACGGCGGAAGTGTAATAATGGAGAAGTATTTTAATGACGAAAACAGTCAATTTTGATTCTATGAATCCCTGATGATAAACGATGATGAAGGTTTTAATATAAAATAACCCTGTATCACGATATCCTAAACAAGGTGCTGGAAAATGAAAAAAGCAATCGTAATCGGTTGTCCCGGTTCTGGGAAAACAACCTTTTCGGAAAAACTGAATAAAATAACGGGTCTGCCGTTGTATCACCTTGATGCAATCTGGCACAAACCCGACAAGACTCATATCCCGAGGGAAGAGTTTGACTTGAGGATTCAGGAAATATTCCGCACTCCGGAATGGATAATTGACGGAAACTACGGCAGAACAATTGAGATGCGCCTGGAAGAGTGCGACACGGTTTTTCTGTTCGATTTACCCGTTGAAGTCTGTATTCAGGGTGCGACGGAGCGTATAGGTAAGGGAAGATACGATTTGCCGTGGATAGAAACTGAATTAGATCCTGAATTTGAGACTTTTATAAGAGAATTCCCCGAAACAACTCTGCTGAAGATATATGATTTACTTGAAAAATACAAAGCAGAAAAACAGGTTGTAATCTTTAAGTCGAGGGAAGATGCAGACAGGTATCTTGACGGTATTGAATTCACCGATATAACCTTTGAATATCTTAATAAGCTGAATTTTTCGTCCTCAGCACCAGTGATTTTTGAGATCCTCGCGGACAATATGGAGAAAATCGCGCCGACGGGCAATACAAGGCAGGAGGATTATAACTTATGGTACGGCTGTGTCAGTGACGGACTCAGACACGATGCACGTCAGATGATACTGATTAAGCATATGGATACCGTTATAGGCTTTTTTCAGTATTACACGAATGAAGAAAAGTTTATGATGGAAGAAATACAGTTCAAAAGAGAGTATCAGGGCAAAGGGATTTTCAGAAAGCTGTACGGATTTGTCCTTCCGCAAATCAGTGACAGTATCGAATTTGTCGAAGCTTATGCGAGTATCAATAACAGCAAATCGATAGGTATTCTGTCAAAATTCGGGATGAAAAATCTCGGACTTAACAGAAACGGACGTTCTTATTATTTCAAAGGCAGACTAACTGACCTGAAAGCGTGGTATAAAAATGAGAATCGTTAACACTTGCGAGGAAATTAAAATAGCTTTTGCCGGTGGCTTTGATATGTCAGTCTGGCGGAAATACGCAGAGAAAATTTCAAAAGAGCTGCCACAGAAATGCAAAAATGATGCACAAAACTACAATTTTGAAAAAGACATTCTGCCTGTTCTTAAAGAAGCTTTAAATACTGAGAAAATCGATTTGGTCAGCAGAAATTTTCAGACGGTTATCAACACGCTTAATAATAATCTCAAAAAGCTTTTTGACGAAGACCCTGACATAAATATAATTCTGTATCTCGGCCTTTGTAACGGTGCAGGGTGGGCGACAACGCTTGACGGCAAAAATACTGTGCTGTTAGGTATCGAGAAAATTATCGAGCTTGACTGGGGTGATGAAACCAATATGCGTGCCCTGATACTGCACGAGATTGGTCATTTATGGCACAAGCTCAACGGCAATCTGTATTTTCCCGATTTTACAAAGCGGCGAAAAGCTGTGCAACAGCTTTATCAAGAGGGTGTCGCAATGGTTTGTGAACACATCCTGTGCGATGACAATGAGTTTTATCATCAGGATAAAGAAGGTTGGCTGAATTGGTGCCGTGAAAACGAAACAGGAATCAAAAAGGAATATCTCCGCCGTCTTGATGCAAAGGAAAGCGTTCAAGACTTTTTCAGTGATTGGTGTTCATATAACGGTTATTCCGATGTCGGATATTATCTCGGTTGCAAATTTGTCCGTAATCTTATGAAAATACATTCACTCAAAGAAATTGCAGGTATGAGCTATAAGACAGTGAATAAGGCTTTTGAGGAATTTGCAAATACGGTTATCGAACCCCTCGACATAAAAGACTACCACAAATGCGCTAATATCTGGAATATGAAAACTCAGCCGCTTACGGATAAATGGCGTGAGGAAATTGCTTCGGGCAACCGTCGGGTTTTTATTTATAAAATCAACGGTGAATTTATAGGTGAGGGTGCATTGGTTTTCGACACGGGAGACCCCGATTACACAATACCCGACAGAAAGTCGGATCGTAGCCATGTCGTTCTGTGAGCCAAGGAGTTGTAGTTAACACTTGTCTTCCTAAGACCGCTTGGCCTCCGACTTTCGGGTTTTTATTTATAAAATCAACGGTGAATTTATAGGTGAGGGTGCATTGGTTTTCGACACGGGAGACCCCGATTACACAATACCCGACAGA
>JAZSLJ010000063.1:0-100712 GCA_045535305.1 Acutalibacteraceae bacterium | reverse complement strand
TGTGCTGATTGAAGAAGATAAACAATAATTTAATGTACAATGTACAATTTACAATGTACAATTATTGAATAATATATAAATCGGGTTAAAGGGCGAAGCCCTTTCCTTCATTGTACATTATACATTGTAAATTGTTAATTCTCTAAATTATTGTTTACATAGTTATAAAAAAGGGACTGCTTGACAGTCCCTCAAATTTTTATCAGAATTCAGTTATTGTTCCTGCATTATACTCCCAGGGCTCAAAGCCTGTGTCGAGTATAGGGCTGTTAGTTGCAAGAGTGAAATCTCTGTTTTCCACATCTTTAAACAGCGGGTCAGCATAAACAGCGTTGTTGTAATAGCCTCTCATTGTCATAAGCACAACAGAAAGTCTGTTACCTACTTTCATTGAATCGCCTGAATATACAAGATTTCCTACTGTATCATAATCCCAGTAAAGGTTGTTGTTATCAACAAACCAATCTTTTTTTGTTGCGGTTTTGTACATCAAGGTTTTATTGCCAACAAGAATGTTGTTGTACAGATACAGGGAGTTGTGGTCCTCATGTCTTGTTATAAGGACCTGACCGTCATCGCCGAAAGCAAAAATATTGTTCTGTACAAGGTTGTTTTCGCCGTAGTGCTGATGGAAGCAGTTTGATGAACAATCATAAACAAGATTCTTTTCAACCGTGATGTAGCTTGAGCCTTCGTCAAGGTAAATACCCCAGCCGCCGTAGCCTGTTGAGCCTTCGTAACAGCCAACATTGTGGATAACATTGCCGCTGATAACTGTATCGGGCTGAATACCGAGTGTGTAAATGCCGCCCATATCTGAAAGCCAGCCGTTACCGATGTTGTAAATAAGGTTGTCTTTTATCTTTATTCCGTTGGTAGGATTGTCAGCGTAACCCCAGTTCCAGCCTACGGAAATACCTGTATACCAGCCATCGTGTATCTCATTGTTTGAAAGCTCGCAGTTGATTGCATGAGTAAGAAGAATACCTATTGCATTGTTGAAAATTCTGCCGTAGTAGCCGATATGACAGTCTTTTACATTGATGTTCTGTGTTGTTGCGGGTACAACAAAATCATCGTGTATGAATACTGCATTTCCGCCGATTTCGTTGAACTTACAGGTTGTGATGTTACAGTCCTTTGATCCTTTGTCGAATTTAACCGCTGTGTAGGAAATATTTTCAAACAGACAGTCAGTAAAATTGATACCTGCTGATGATTCAATATAAATTGCCGCAGGTACTTCATATGCCGCCTGAGGATGTACACCGCCGAATTCAATGTTTTTGTATAAAGGATGGGATTCATTAAACAGACCTGTAAAGAAAACACCGTCGATATGCTCCCAATCAGTATTTATAAAGTCGATACCCTGAAATGATATATTTTTTGCATTGTTGAATGTGAAAAGCTGT
Organism: Acutalibacteraceae bacterium; assembly: GCA_045535305.1. Lineage (GTDB taxonomy): Bacteria > Bacillota > Clostridia > Oscillospirales > Acutalibacteraceae > UBA1081. The sequence continues at coordinate 99,297 of JAZSLJ010000063.1, read as the reverse complement.
TCTGTCATACCTGCATAAAGAACGGTATTGTCAACTGTATCGCCTGTTTCGGGGATGTAGTAAAGCTTTTCTTCGCTTCTGTCAAGATACCATTCACCGGGGAGCGAAAGAGCTTCTTTTACGTTTTCATAAACATAGTTGTCATCTTTTCTTATAGTCATAGATGAAACCTGTTTTGTTTCAACTCTGCCTGTTGCTGTGTTTACAGAACTTACGGGCAGATGTTCATCGCACCAGTAATGCATAATCTTTACTTCAACATCACCGGGATTGGCAAAATCAAGAATCTCATTTTTATGGGCATAAAAAGCCAGCGAATGTGTAAAGAATTCAGGTGCCCAGTCAGAGGGGACAGCTTCATCATAGTTTACATCCGCAACGGTGAATACACCCTCTTTAGGATACTGTGAGCGCGCAAGACGCTTGTTACCTTTAAAGAGTGAACGGAAATAATCATCGTCGGAGTTGATTTCAATATCCGTAACAAAGGCGTTAACGCCGTTTATTACAGTTTCACTCCAATTTGCAATCTCTTTTGCACCGGAGAATTCAACCTTTTCATCGGGATATGAACGGAAAACAACATTTTCTCTGTCAGCCGATGTAAAAGCAACGGTGTTTTCGATAACGTACGTACCCTCTCTGAACCATACTGTTACAGTATCGTCAGTATTTATGCTTTTAAGCATTTCCTTTGCTCTTTCAAAGGTCTTTATCGGATTTTCGGGTGTACCGTTGTTGCTGTCATCACCGTAGGGCGCAACAACAATGTCGTTTTCGTTAAAAATAAATTCCCCCTCATCAAATGCAGTCTTAACAGGTGATTCAGCGTCCTCAAAAACACCCTCAACAGGTGCGGCTGGTGCAAAAATCATAGTAAGACAGGTAATGATTGATGTGAAAAATGCGATAATCTTTGCCATAAAAAAACCTCCTAAAGCAAATTGCTTATTAAGTAATTTGATATTAACATACCTTCCTGTGTAAGCGAGTATCTGTCGCCGTCAAAGGTAATATGTCCGCTTTTTATAAATTGTTTTGCGTTTTCTTCAAACGCTGACGGAATATCACAGCCGAAACGGGCTTTGTATAAGCTTTTTGAAATACCTTTTTTAAGCCTTAATCCAAGCATAAGGTATTCTTCGCTGTCGCCGCCGAAAGTGTCAAAAACAGCTTTATTGCCGTTTATAAAGGACTCTGAACTTCTTTCAAAGAAAAATCTTTTTCCGTTTATAAATGAATGTGCGGATGCACCCAAGCCTAAATATTCCTCACATTCCCAATATTTAAGGTTATGTCTGCTTTCGTATCCCTTTTTTGCAAAATTGGATATTTCATAATGCTCATAGCCGTTCTGAGTAAGCAGCTGTGCAAGATGTGAGTACATATCGCAAACAATATCTTCATCAGGCAGATTGAGTGTGTTTTTTCTTTTGTCAAAAACAGTGCCTTCTTCGATTGACAGCATATATGCACTTATGTGAGGTACATCTGTTCCGAGCAGAAAATCTACGGTTTCACTGAGGGATTCCATAGTCTGCGAGGGGACACCAAGCATAACATCAAGTGAAATGTTGGTTATTCCGCTTTTTCTTGCCCAATCAATAACCGATAAAACCTTATTTTTGTCTGCAAGTCTGCCGAGAGTGCGCCTTTCGCTGTCAACTGCCGATTGCAAACCTAATGAAATCCTGTTGAATCCGTATGACGAGAGAATTTTGAAAAATTCACCGTCAACTGTTGATGGGTTACATTCGACTGTGATTTCCGCATTATCGGCAATTTTGTAGTTCTTTTTTATACAATCAAGTATTCTGCCCAGCCTGTCTGCGCCGATAACGGATGGCGTACCGCCGCCGAAATAGATTGTATCAAAGCTGAAATCCGCATTTGTGGTAAAATCCGTTGTCCGTCTGCCTGTGCTGATTTCATCAATGATTGCATCGCAGTATTTTTCAATCATTTCGTCATTTTTAGGTAATGAATAAAAATCACAGTAGGGGCATTTTGAACGGCAGAACGGAATGTGAATATACAAGCCTTTCATATTACTGTTCGTCAAGCTTGAGAATAGCCATAAATGCTTCCTGCGGAACTTCAACAGTACCGAAGGAGCGCATTCTCTTTTTACCTTCCTTCTGCTTTTCAAGCAGTTTTTTCTTTCGTGTGATGTCGCCGCCATAACACTTAGCAAGCACATCTTTACGCAGAGCCTTAACTGTTTCTCTTGCAATAACCTTGCCGCCTATTGCAATCTGTACGGGGATTTCAAACTGCTGTCTGGGTATATTGTCCTTAAGCTTTTCGGCAATTTTTCTTGCTCTGCCGTATGCCTTGTCGGAATGAATAATGAATGAAAGTGCATCAATACCGTCGCCGTTGAGAAGAACGTCAAGCTTTACAAGATTGCTTCTTGCATAGTCTTTAAGCTCGTAGTCAAAGGATGCATAACCCTTTGTTCTTGATTTAAGAGCATCAAAGAAATCGTAAATAATTTCATTAAGCGGTAAATCGTAGCTGAGTTCAACACGGTCAGCGGAAAGATATTTCATATCCTTGTAGAAGCCTCTGCGCTCCTGACAAAGGTCCATTATTGTGCCTACGAATTCGGGAGGGGAGAAGATGTGCGCATCTGTCATAGGCTCTTCGCTGTAATCTATTTCAGCAGGGTCGGGGTACTTTGTGGGGTTGTCAATTTCAAGCACCTCACCGTCCCTCATATGGATTCTGTAAATAACGCTGGGTACGGTTGAAACAAGGTCAAGATTGTATTCTCTTTCAAGACGCTCCTGTATGATTTCAAGGTGAAGCAGACCTAAAAATCCGCAACGGAAACCGAATCCCAACGCACCTGATGTTTCGGGCTCAAAGGACAGCGCCGCATCATTAAGCTGGAGCTTTTCAAGTGCTTCTTTAAGAGCCTCATAGTCTGCACCGTCAGCAGGATAAATACCGCAGAAAACCATGGGGTTGACCTTTTTGTAGCCTTCAAGAGGCTCGGTTGCGGGATTTTCGGCAGTTGTAACAGTATCACCTACTCGTGCATCACGTACTGTTTTGATTGAAGCGGTGATATAACCAACCTCGCCTGCGCAAAGCTGTTTTGTTGGCATAAGTGAGGTTGCTGCCATTTTGCCTACCTCAACAACTGTAAACTGTGCGCCTGTTGCCATCATTCGCATTGTGTCGCCGGCTTTTATTGTACCGTCCATAATCCTTACATAAACGATAACACCCTTGTAGTTGTCATAAACAGAGTCAAAAACAAGAGCCTTCAAAGGGGCATCATCATCACCCTCGGGGCAGGGAACAAGCTTTACAATCTGCTTTAAAACATCGCCTACGTTTTCACCTGTTTTTGCAGAAACTCTGGGAGCTTCTTCCGAATCAAGTCCTATAACGTCTTCAATGTCAACCGCAACTCTTTCGGGGTCAGCGGCAGGCAGGTCGATTTTGTTGATAACGGGTACAAGCTCAAGATCGTGGTCAAGTGCAAGATATGTGTTTGCAAGAGTCTGAGCTTCAATGCCCTGTGTTGCGTCAACAATAAGTACAGCGCCCTCGCAAGCCGCAAGAGAGCGTGAAACCTCGTAGTTAAAGTCAACGTGGCCGGGAGTGTCAATAAGATTCAGCTCGTATTCTTCGCCGTCCTGTTTGTATGTAAGGGTAACGGCGTGAGCCTTGATAGTAATACCTCTTTCTCTTTCAAGGTCCATATCGTCAAGAATCTGCTGCTGCATATCACGCTTTGCAACGGTTTCCGTCAGCTCTAAAAGACGGTCGGCAAGTGTTGACTTGCCGTGGTCGATATGGGCAATAATTGAAAAATTTCTTATGTGTTTTTTCTGCTGTTTCATTTATTTCCTCCGAAATTATAACTCATTATCTGTCGGTTTAAAGCCTAAACCGAGTATCTCCGATGCATCGGAAATTATAATAAAGGGTTTTTCGTCAAAACGCCTTACGATTTTTCTCATTTTTGTAACCTCTTGCGGCCTTACAACCGTCAAGAGCATATGCTTTTCTTCACCTGTGTATGCACCCTGAACGGGGAGTATGGAAACGCCTCGCGGAGTTTCGGATGTTATTGCTTTTGCAATTACATCTGATTTTGAGGATATAATCATCATCATTTTGCCTCTGTCCGAGCCGTAAAGCACAAAGTCTATTGTTTTGCTCGATACAAAGAAAACGATTGTTGCATAAAGTATGCTTTCAATATTTTGGTAAACAACACCTGCAAGCAGAACTATTGCCAAATCACAAATCATAACAAGTCTGCCCATTGAAAGATGCGGAACAGCTTTTTTCAAGAGCTTGCCCAGAATATCCGTACCGCCGCTTGTTGAACCGCGCATAAAAATAATGCCTAAACCGATGCCGAGTACAACACCGCCGAAAAGTGATGCAAGAATTTTATCTCCCTCATATACAGGCATAAAATAAACGCCCACGTCAATCATCAATGACGTCATAAATGTGGAAAACAGCGTTTTTACAATAAAGTTTTTTCCGAAAACGATAAGTGATATTATAAACAGCGGTATGTTGATTACAAACATCGCCGTACCGATAGGGCAGCCCCAAAGATAGTTTGCAAGGATTGCAAGACCCGTTGCACCGCCCGATGAAATCTCATTGGGTGAAATAAAGCAGTTTACGCCCAACGCATAAACAAATGCACCTGCGGTACAGATTATAATATCAAGTAAAAACTCTTTTACATCAACTTTTTTAAGTTTCATAAACATACCTCATTAATCGCAATATTGAACAGCTCTTTTATTCTGTCCGTTTTGCCGTTTACATATAACCAACCAAACAGCACCTCAAGAGCAGTTGCGGCATGATATTCACTTTTTGACTTGTTTTTAGGTGTGTGTGCGGTATGTGTGTTTCTGCCGCGTATAAATATTGTCTGTTCATCTTCCGTAAGTAATGGGAACAGGATTTTTGAAACGGCACATTGATACGTTGCGTTAACCATCTGAGTGTTTCTTTCGTGAAGCTTGTCAGCCTTGCACATTCCCGATACGGTAAGGTATTCTCTTGTAAGCAAGCCCCATACACCGTCGCCTAAAAATGCAAGTGCGGATACGGGTAAGCCGTCGGATGATGTCTGATTGCTCAGCTTTAAGCTGTCAAGCTGTGATGCTGTAATATCAGGGCACATATTCAAACTCCAGATCGTAAATGTTTACTGTGTCGCCTTCTTCAATACCTCTGTTGCGCAGAGCTTCAAGTATTCCGCTTGAGTCAAGCACCTTCTGGAAATATTGGAGTGATTCGTAATCTTCAACGTCAGTTTTGTTAAGAATTTTGAGTAACCATTCAGCCTCAACGTAATATGTGTCATCAATAACGCTGATTTTAAAGCCTGTATTCTTCTTTCTTTCAAGCATTTCCATAGGAATAGGCTCTGCTTCAAACTGTCTGATGGGCGGAAGAGTTGCAAGCATAGCCGCCGCAGCGTTTATGACTTCCTGTGTGCCTTCAAGAATGGGAGCGCAGATTTCAAAATACTGTAATCCTTGATCCTCAATATATTTTCTGAAATCAGCTCTCTGCTCGTCTGTTGCCATATCAATTTTATTACCTGCAACGATCTGAGGACATTTTGCAAGCTCGGGATTGAACACGACAAGCTCTTTGTTGATTGTTTCAAAATCTTCTTTGGGGTCTCTGCCTTCACTGCCTGCAACGTCAACAACGTGAATAAGCATACGGCAACGCTCAACATGACGCAGGAACTGATGTCCCAAGCCTGCACCTTCGCCTGCACCCTCGATAAGTCCGGGAATATCTGCCATAACAAAGGAGCTTTCGGGACCCATTCTTACAACGCCCAGAACGGGAGTAATTGTTGTGAAATGATAGTCGGCAATAATGGGTTTTGCTTCACTGACAACTGAAACAAGTGTTGATTTACCTACATTGGGGAAGCCTACAAGACCCACGTCGGCAAGGAGCTTTAATTCAAGTGTAACTTCCCAATCTTCACCGGGGATACCGTCTTTTGCGAATCGGGGAGTCTGACGTGTGGGAGTTGCAAAATGAGTGTTGCCCCAACCGCCTTTACCGCCTTTTGCCGCAATAAAAGGCTCCGTTGTGGACATATCTGCAATTACTACACCGCTTTCAGCCTCGCGTATAATCGTGCCGAAAGGAACTTTAATTATAAGGTCCTGACCCTTTTTGCCGTTTTTGCGTGAGCCTGAGCCGTTCTGACCGTTTTCAGCCGTATATTTACGCTTATAACGGAAATCAGCAAGGGTGGAAAGGTTAGTGTCGGCAATAAATACAATATCGCCGCCTTTACCGCCGTCGCCGCCGTCGGGGCCGCCCGATGCTACGTATTTTTCTCTGTGGAAAGTAACTGCACCGTTACCGCCGTTACCTGCCTTTATTTTTATTTTTGCCTTATCTACAAACATATTTTTACCTCATTACATAAATAATCATTGTAATTATACCATAATATTTTATAATTATAAATAGGAAAATGAAAAAAATTCCCACTTAAATATAAAAATATCAAAAACAATACTGTAAATTATTACATATATTTAAATAAATGATTTTATTGTTGAATTTCCGGTATTGTAATGCTAAAATGTAAAAAACAATAAAAAAGGAAGAGAAAATTGAAAAGGCTATTAAGTTTAATTTTAGTGTTTTGTAGTCTGTTGCCGATACAGGTATTTGCAGTTGATGAAAGCGAAGAGGATTCATCTGTTATAATCGGAATTGATTATGAGCCCGGCGACGTTAATTTAGACGGTGATATTACAGCCGAAGATGCAAGACTTGCTCTCAGATGCAGTGCAAACCTTACCGTTCTTGAGGGGCAATCACTTGTAACAGCCGATTATAATGAGGATAAAATGATTACCGCCGCCGATGCAAGATGCATATTAAGAGTTGCGGCAGGTCTTGACCCTTATCCGCCACCTTATATTCCGCCCGAAACCACAGATCCGCCGGTTATTACATCAAAAATTATAGACGTACCCCTCATTTGCCAATATCCGGATTATCCGTCGGGATGTGAATCGGTTGCCGCAGTTATGAATCTTAAGTATTATAAGTTTGTCATAACTGTTGACGATTTTGTGGACAGATATCTGTATACGGGCTCAGCACCCGTAAAACATAATGATGTATGGTACAGCAGTAACCCCGATGAATCATTCTTAGGCGACCCGAGAAGTGATAAAGGTTGGGGAATATGGGCAAAGGGACTTGAAAGGTCAATACAAAGATGCCTTGATCATTATACAGGTAATTTCAGCGTAGAATCTACATATTCCGAAACTCTTGATTCACTTTGTGAAAAGTATATTAATAAAAATATTCCCGTGCTTGTATGGGTAACGGCGAATATGGAGCCGCCCAGAGTTAATATAACACCGTATATTATAGGAACAGATAAAACCTTTACATGGATAAGCCCGAACCATTGTATGCTGCTTGTCGGGTATGATGAAGATAATTATTACTTTAATGACCCTATAACAGGTAAACTCGAAAAGTACGATAAAATTGTTTCTAATATCGCTTTTCAGGGTAACGGCTCACAGGCGGTAATACTTACAAAACAATAATTTAGCGTTCCGCTAAATTATTGTGATGATGTATTTTTTCCGTTGGAAAAATATGATGTATTCGCCAATGGCGAAAATGATGGTTTTGTTTCACAAAAATGATGGTTTTGCCAATGGCAAAAATTGTGGAAGCCGCAAAGCGGCTTGGATTTAAATGGTTTAAAAGGCGGAGCCTTTTCCGCAACTCCTCACTCCTCACTTCTCACTCATCACTGATAAATTATTGTTTGTCATAAAAAATTCCTCCGTATGTTGCCATACGGAGGTTTGCTGTATTATTAATTATTTAACGATTTCGCCCATTGTAGCTGCTGTTGCGCTGCAAGCATTTGATTCGTCTGTATCAATGTGCATAGCAAGTGCAAAGTTGGGGTTAACTCTTACAACAACATCACCGAAAACAAGGGCTCTGCCGTCTGTGTCAACCTTAACGCTTACAACCTCTTTGTCTTCAACGCCGAGTTTTTCAGCATCAGCAGGAGTCATGTGAATGTGTCTTTTGGCAACGATAACGCCTTCGCTGATTTCGATTTCGCCTTTAGGACCAACGATTTTACAAGCGCCTGAGTCTTTTGTGTCGCCTGACTCTCTGATGGGAGCAACAACGCCGATTGAACGTGCATCAGTTGCAGAGATTTCAACCTGTGTTGAAGGTCTTACAGGGCCGAGAATAGAAACTGAGGGGAACTGGCTCTTAGGGCCAACAACAGCAACTCTCTCGTTTGTAACGTACTGACCGGGCTGTGAAAGGTCTTTTTTGTGTGTAAGCTCGTAGCCTTCACCGAAAAGCACCTCAAGGTCAGCCTGAGAAACGTGAACGTGTCTTGCAGATGTTTCAATAATAAACTTATCCATACTTATATCATCCTTTCTTTTTTATCCTGATAAATTTTACTACTAATTGCAATTAAATGCAATAGGTATTTTTAATTTTTATTATCAACAAAGATGATTTCGCCCTCAACAAGCTGAATGTCAGGTAACGAATATTCTTTTTTTATGTCTTCAACGGATTCAAGCTGTGCGGAAAGTCTTAATGCAAGTCTTGCATCTTCTGCAGTAACGACTGAATCGTTATTTAAATCCGAAATTCTTTTCTGTAAGTCGGTGAAGTTTTCAAGACCTGCGGAATGTCTTAAAATAAGTCTTGCATCCGATGCGGTAAGCTGGTCTGAAATTGATGCATCGCCCCATTCGGGAATATAAGACACATTTTTGATCCATTTTGCATAAACGGTAACGTTTGCCGTAGTGTATGCCTTAATATAGTTTGCTTTTTCCTTGAATTGGGCATCAAAATACCACCCGCCGAAGGAATAATCGGTGTTTATGGTCTGTGCATCTTCAAAGTAGAATCTTTCACTTGTTGTGCGGATGTTTGAATTTTTGTGGCCAACCTGTTTCTCGGTAACCTCTTTATCCGCAAGCACATAAGTTATTGTGTACGTTTTTTCCGTAAAGTCCGCATAAAGAGTCATATCGCCGTACATATCGGCAGTAATCTCGGTAATGGGATTTTTTAATTCTTCATCCGTACACCAGCCGTTAAAAATAAATCCGTCAACTGCAAGAGGAGTAAGAGTTATCACGTCGTTATACTTATATTGATTGGGATTAGAGTTTGCAACGGGGCACAGATAAGTGTCAATATTGCCGTAATCGTAAGTGATTGTGTAAACAGCAGGTTCCCATTTTGCGTATAACGTAACGTTTTCGTTAATACCTGAATTTATTTTTGATACCTTTGTGTAGTTCTCAAAGTCGGGAGATGTGTACCAACCTGCGAATATGTAATTCTTATCGTTTGTTATGGGATTGCTTAAAATAAAATCCGTATCGGCAGTTCGTGTTGATTCATTTGGATTATCAATATCATTTATGCTGATATTACTGTTATTGTTTAAAACATAGGTAACGGTGTAAACAGTTTTGTTCCAATTTGCATATAATGTTATGTCGCCGCTTGTTTCAGCGTCTATAAAATCCGCTTTCTGAGTAAAGAATTCATCTGTATACCAACCCTCAAAGCTATATGCAGGGTCGTTTGTTTTTGCAGGCAGAATAGCAGTGATATTGCCGTATGTGTATATGTCGGGATTGGGATTCTCTGTTGTGTATGTGCTGTTTGCAACAGCGCCGAGCTCATAATGAATATTAAATACTGAATTTACCCAATGTGCATAAAGGGTAATATCTTTGCAAGTGCCGGCGGTGATAATATCAACCTTTTGTGTGTAGTTTTTGTCAGTATACCAACCCTCAAAAGTGTAATTGTCGGATATATAAACAGGCTCAGCAAGAAAAACTTCTTCACTTGCCGTTCTTATATGAGGGTTTGAATTTGTTACATCACTTGCGGATATGGGAATATTATCCGCAGTCAATACATAATCAATAGAGTAGGACATTTCGTACCACTTGGCATATAATACGGTGTTGCCTTTTGCGGTAAAAGATGTAACGGGGGTGATGTAATCTTCTTCAAGATACCAGCCTATAAACTCAAAGCCTTCACATTCGGGCGCAGATAATTCTATGCTGTCATTTTCAAATACTGATGATGGGTTTGAATTTATAATCTGCTGCTGTTTTACGCTTGCCGCACCGTAATCATAGGTTATATTAAATGATGCTTTTCCTTCTGCAATAAAGGATAACGCAATAATCAGCGTTAACAAAAGTAATAGTGTTTTTAATTTTCTCTTCATTTAAAAAACTCCTTTTTAGGAATTGTTTATATTATAAATTAGTATGCGGGATAAGTCAACTGTAATATATTACAGCCAATTGTTACAATTTTGTAATCACTTGTTACAAGTTTGTTATAATGCTTGACTTTGCATATGAATTGATGTAAAGTATCAATGCAACGAGGCACTGAACACAGTACCTTGTAAAATTAAGAGAGTTAAGTCTCAATATATTGTGAATATTACGAAAGGAGAAAAACGATAATGAAAAAGGTTATTCTTACTGTTTCTGCACTTGTAGTTGCTGCTGCTATGGTATTCACTTTTGCAGGTTGCACAGACAACACAACAAACAACGAAGAGGACAGCACTGTTGATGCAGCTGTTGTTACAGAAGTTGACACTGCAGCTTAATTTTTAACAAAAGTTAATGAAAATCACTCCTGTCTTAAAGACGGGAGTTTTTTCTTTTTAATATGTTTTTACAATTTCCATTAAGTCCTGCTTATTATTGTGTTCGGGTTCACGGATAACAAAGCTTAAAAGAGCGTTTAATTTATCCCCGATTTCTTCGGGTCTGAACATCTTTTTTATATCGCTGCCTTTTATTGCAAGCTGAGCAAGAGTATATGGCTCATTGTTTGAAATGACCTCGCTGAATGCGCTGTATGCAGCCACAAGCTCCGCGGAAATATCCCTGTAATCCTTTGAAAGAGCAGACCTGTCAGCCCGTCTTATTTTCATAAGGCGGATAAAATTTTCTTCACCCATATCACGCAGGTATTCTTTGACCTTCACTTTTGTCAGCGGAACGTCCCTGTCGTGAATCGAAACAAGATATGAAACCGTCTTGACGTATTCATTGCTCATTTTAAGGCGTCTTAATATACCTTCAGCAATAACTCCGCCGACAGCGGCGTGATTTTTAAATGTGGAATTACCTTGCTCGTTTATTGCGTGAGTTGCAATTTTGCCTGTATCGTGTAAAAGCATTGTAAGACGCAGAATGGGGTCATTTTCAATGTTTGCAACAGTCAATGCAGTATGTCCCCATACATCGTATGCGTGTTTTTTGCCGTACTGTTTAAAGCCGAACTGTAATTTAAGCTCGGGGATAAATACAGCCAGAACACTTTTGTAATTAATAAGTACGGAATGTACGTTTGTACCTGTAAGGAGCTTTATAAGCTCGGTGCTGATTCGTTCAACAGCTATACCCGAAATAAGATTTTCGTTCTTTATTATGGATTCAGCGGTCGATTTTTCAATTTCAAAGCCCAATGTGCTTGCAAATCTTATGCCTCTTAAAATACGCAGAGCATCTTCGTTAAAACGCTTATCGGCAGAGCCAACACAGCGTATAATTCTGTTTTTAATGTCTTCAACACCGCCGAACGGGTCAATTATTCCTTCTGTTGGATTGTAAGCTATTGCATTTATTGTAAAATCACGGCGTGCAAGATCCTCTTTGACGTCTTTTGTGAATTCAACGCTGTCCGGATGACGGTTGTCTGTGTATTCGCCGTCAATGCGGAAAGTGGTTATTTCAATGGGCGTATGGTTGCATATGACGGTAACCGTACCGTGCTTTATGCCTGTATCTATTGTTCTGAATGACGCAAAAACCTCTTTTATCTGCTCGGGAGATGCTTCGGTGGTAATATCCCAGTCATTAGGTGTTTTGCCCATAAAGGAATCCCTTACGCAGCCGCCCACCGCATAAGCTTTAAAGCCTGCAGTGTTAAGAAGTTTAAGGATTTTTTCAATATCTGAGGGGAGATTTATCATTTTTGGTTGCTCCTGTAAAAATATGTAAATTTTCTTTTGGTTGTGCTTGAAAATTTAATATATATATGATAAAATATATGTATATATATCAAATTGGGGTGATTTGAATGAAATGTCCGTACTGCGGTTATGAAGAAAGTAAAGTTATAGATTCCAGACCTACCGACGAAGGTGAAAAAATCCGCCGTCGCAGAGGCTGTTTAAAGTGCGAAAAAAGATTTACAACTTATGAGGTAATCGAAACTCTGCCTATCGTTGTTGTTAAAAAGGATAAATCCCGTCAGGTGTTCGACAGAGCAAAGCTTATGGGCGGTATGCTCCGCGCTTGCGAAAAGCGTCCCGTTCCTCTTGAGGTTATTGAGGAAGCTGTTGATGATATTGAGACGATTCTTCAGAATTCCATTGACCGCGAGGTAACATCAATCAAAATAGGCGAGCTTGCTATGGATAAGCTTAAAAACATTGACGAGGTTGCTTATGTACGTTTTGCCTCAGTTTACCGCCAGTTCCGCGATATAAATTCATTTATGGATGAGCTTGCACGATTGTTGGGTAACAAGCCTAATTAAAATCAATTTTCAGGGTGGGGAATTTTCCCGCCCTGTATTTTTTTAATTTTTTTCTCTGGGCAGTTTAACAACAAAGGTTGTGCCTTTGCCCGCCTGACTTTTTATGCTGATTTTGCCGTTGCAAAGGTCAACAACACGCTTTGCAAGAGGCAGTCCCAAACCGTTGCCGTGGCTTTTGTGTGAGGAATCACCCTGATAAAACTTGTCAAAAATGTGCTTTCTCGTTTTATCACTCATACCTACGCCCGTATCTTCGATTTTAACTGTTATGTTTTCCGAATCACTTGTACATTTTACCGTAACAGTGCCGTTTTCGGGGGTAAACTTAATTGCGTTTTCCAAAATGTTAAGCCAGACGTGAGAAAGCATTTCTTCGTTTGAATAGAACTCAACCTCACTGAGCTCAAGCTCAAGGTTGAGCTTTTTTTGTGTCCACTGTTTTTCAAGCAGAAGAATACATTTGCGAATCTGCTCGTCAAGATAGAAATTCGTCTTGTCCGAAACAATCTGCTGATTTTCAAACTTTGTAAGCAGAAGAATATTTGTTGCCATTAATGCAAGTCTGTCCGATTCTGTAACAATGATGCCTATATATTCCTTTTTTTGTTCTTCGCTTAAATCCTCTTTGGATAACTGCTTTGCAAAACCTCGTATTGAAACAATAGGCGTTTTGAATTCGTGTGAAAAGTTGTTTATAAAGTCGTTTCTGAGCATTTCCGTACTGCCCAGCTCCTGAGTCATTGAGTTAAAGCCCTCAACAAGTTCTGCGATGATAGTACCTTTTTTAGGCGGTGAAACTCTTACGCCAAAATCACCCTTAGCAACCTTTTTCTGCGATTTTATAACCTCGTCAAGGGGTTTAAAGAGCTGTCTGCTGACGAAAAGAGAAACAGCCGTACCGAAAATGGTACTTGCAATAAATGCAAGAATGATAAGAGTGGGGGGAGCTATTGCAACAAACAGCTCAGGCAGCAGCTTTCTTGCAAGCAGAACAAGAAGAAACGCAAAACCGCTTGATGTAAGCAGAATTAAAAATATGGCAAATGTAACGGTAACGTGTAATGTACGGTTATCTCGTTTAAACATTTAAATCTCTCCCTGAACGGCCTTATAGCCTAAACCTCTTATTGTAACGATGCTGAAATCCGTGTTATTTCTGAACTTTTCACGCAAGCGGTTGATGTGCACGTCAACAGTTCTTTCGTCTGTGTCCGTATCCATATCCCATATCTCGTCCATAAGCTGACGGCGTGTGAAAATCTTGTCTTTGTATGATAAAAGCTGAAAAAGCAGCATAAATTCCTTTTGGGGTAGTTCCGTAACACCGTCAGGTGTGGAAACAGTCAGCGAATCGTGGTCAAGCACGGTGTTGCCGATTGTTATTTTGTGTTCACTTGCAATTTTTGAACGCCTTAAAAGTGCCGCAATACGCAGAAGCATTTCTTCGTCGTCAACAGGCTTTACCATGTAGTCATCCGTTCCTGCAAGAAATCCTGCCTTTTTGTCAAGATGTGATTCTTTCGCCGTAACCATAAGAATAGGCGTTTCCCAGCCGCATTCACGCAAGGTTTTTGTGAATTCAAAGCCGTCCATATTAGGCATCATAACGTCAAGCACAATCAGGTCAATATGGAGCTTATCCATAATTTCAAGACCTTCTTCACCGTCGCAGGCGCAAACTGTTTCATAGCCGTTTCTTTTTAAAACAGCCTCGGTCAGCTTTCTTGTATTTTCATCATCTTCAACAATCATAATGCGAAGCATAGTATCACCTCATAAGTATAATTATATAACAAAAATGTATCCAACTCAACAGTAAAATAATAAAAAACATATTGCTAAAGCAAATGAAAAAGGGCAACGGCTTACCGCTACCCTTGAATTTAATTTAGTTGTCAATCACAGAACCGTCCACTGATTGGTTCCCTTGATTGATTTTTGCCCTAATAGATTTTGATTGGTTTAACATTCATAGCTTGATTCAAGTTGTTATTTTATTTCTATTTTGCCTTCAAATAAAGATTCAAAATCTTCTAAAGTTCCTTTAATAAGCAAATCTTTCTGACAAACAAAACTTGTGCTAATCTTCCCAAAAGGAAATGTTAAATAATAAAAATCACCATAGTCATACACTTTTTTTACATCACTGATGAGTTTTGATTCGACACTTTTATCTGAAGTGCAAACAATATATTCTTCATCAATACAAATTTTTTTTGTTATAAGTGAGAGTTTTGTTTTTTTACTTTTAGGAATATAAGGCATGAGAAACAATAATATAAATGACAAACAAATCAGTTTTCCTACAAAAGAATCATGTGAGTATCTGAAAAAATTTACAATCATAGGCAAAAACAATAAAAAGGTTGCAAAAATAATTGATAATCCAAATTGTCTTGTTTTTTTCCAAAAATATTTTTCTGTAACACCTGAAATATATCCGTTAAATTCAATCATAACTATTCTCCCTAACAATCAAGGGACGGTTCTATGATTGAATAGAATTTTTTGTACAACATAGTACCATCCCAATATTATAAAATATCTTTAATAAAATAATATCACACCTGTATAAATTAATCAATAATAATTCAAGTGCAACGGCTTGTCGCTACCCTTGAAATGTTTATTAAAGCTCTATTTTCTCGCAAGTGTAACCGAGAAGGGTACTACTTACGCTGTCGGGCTGATGTCCGCCTATGTAAAGTGTGATTTTGCCGTCGGGAGTGATTCTTTCGCCTTTTTCGTCAACAGCTTTGAGCCAATACTTATCAACAGTCAGCTCAACTGTTGCCTTTTCACCTGCTTTGAGGTTTATTGATTTAACACTGCAAAGCTGATAGTGTGGAGTATATGTTCTGCTGTCGGTGAATGAAGCATAAATCTGTACAATTTCCTTGCCGTCAATTTTGCCTGTGTTCTGTACATCAACGCTTACGGTGATTGATTCATCATTTTCGTTAATAACCTTTGCATCGGAGTATGCATAGCTTGTGTATGAAAGACCGTATCCGAAGGGGTAAAGTGCATCACCCTCAATGTAACGGTAGGTTTTGCCCTGCATGCTGTAATCCTTGAAATCGGGGAGCTTGTGGTCGCCGCTGTAGATTGTAACGGGGAGCTTACCGCAGGGATTTGCCTTGCCTGAAAGAATGTTTGCAACAGCAAGACCGCCCAATGCGCCGGGATACCAAGCGTGAATAATTGCCTTTGCGTGATTTCTTACCTTTTCGCCAAGGTCAATGGAGCTGCCGCACATAAGTACAACAACCACATTGTCGCATACGTCGCAGACAGCTTCTGCAAGCTTCTGCTGAGTTGCGGGCAGATAAAGTGATTTTTTGTCGCCCACAGCGGTGTAATCATTGTTAAAGCCTGTATCTTCACCCTCAACAGAGCAGTCAAGACCAAGTGTAAGCACAGTGATATCAGCCTCGGATGCCGCCGCAACACCGTCGCTGAGCATATTTGCAAAGCCTCCCCAGTCGTTAGTGTTTTCGTAGCAGTAATTACAGCCTCTTTCAACGGAAATGTCTGCATTTGTGAAAACACGTCTTACGCCGTCAGCGATTGTTACGTATTCGGATGCATAGCCGTTGTAATTGCCTTCAAGAGCTGTAAGGGACTGTGCATTCGGTCCGACGATTGCAATTCTCTTGTCTGTATTTTTATCAAGAGGCAGGAAAGCATCATTTTTAAGAAGAACAGGGCACTGTTCCGCTGTTTTAAGATTCAATTCTCTGTGAGCCTTGCAGTCAAGAGTGCTGTAAGGAATGTCAGAGTAGGGTCTGTTCTCTTCAAATTCACCTAAAAGGAAACGGATTGTGTACACTCTTTCCGCCGCAAGAGTGATTTCTTCTTCTGTGATAAGATCCTGCTCGTAAGCATCAATAAGATGCTCATAAGTCTGACCGCAGTTAAGGTCGCATCCGTTTTTGAGTGCAACGGCCGCCGCTTCAGCTTTTGTATCTGCATATTTGTGATGTTCATAGATATCGTTGAGCGCACCGCAGTCAGAAACAAAATAACCGTCAAAATTCCATCTTTTGCGAAGAATATCCTGCATAAGGTAGGGGTGTGCACAGCAAGGATCGCCGTTTGTACGGTTGTATGCACCCATAACGCCGATAACGCCTGCTTTTACTGTCTTTTCAAATGCGGGAAGATATGTTTCAAACAGGTCGTGCGGATTTGTTTTTGCATCGAAGCCGTGTCTGTCATTTTCGGGACCTGAATGAACTGCATAATGCTTTGAACAAGCCGCAGCTTTCAGGAATTCACCTTCGCCCTGAATACCTTTTATAAATGATACACCGAGAGTAGCTGTAAGATACGGGTCTTCACCGAAGGTTTCCTGACCTCTGCCCCAACGGGGATCACGGAAGATGTTGATATTTGGAGCCCAGAAAGTAAGACCTTTAAAAATATCAAAGTCGTTATATTCAACGTGCTTGTTGTATTTTGCTCTGCCTTCGGTTGAAATAACGTCGCCAACTGTGTTGATAAGGTCCGGGTCAAAAGTTGCCGCCATAGCGATTGCGTGGGGAAAAACCGTTGCAGTACCTGCTCTTGCAACGCCGTGAGAGCCTTCGTTCCACCAGTTGTATGCCTTTATTCCGAGCCTTTCAATGGCAGGGGAATTGTAAAGCAACTGAGACATTTTTTCTTCAGCAGTCATTTTTGCAACAAGCTCTTTTGCCTTTGCTCTTGCCTCTTGTTTTGTCATGAGTGTTTGCCTCCGTTTTATGAAAATGAATCTTTAAAGCTTTGAGCTTCCTTTTTTGATTCAAATTTTTCAATAATGTATTTTATCTGATATTCTTTGTTGGCTGTTTCAAACTTAACGGTGTGAATTTCCGATTCTTTTAATTGGGGATATTCACGATACAAGCGTTCACCATCAGTTTCGTCTATTATAAAGATAGCGTAATTATCAAGAACAGCGTCGGTTAAGCAATGAAGCTGTAATTCACCGTTGTTGATGGTTTCGGTTGTATATTCGTATGAACTGTATGAGGTGTATAAATACTGACCTGATTTTTTCTTTGTCTTGTATAAGGATAATTCCAGTGTTGATATGTTTTCCGGCAGATATTTATGTATACTGAATACCATAGCACCGTCTTCACCGTTTTCACCAAGATATACGGTTTTGATTTCGGTATTGATGTTATATTCGTCATCAAGCAGACAGTCTGCAGGCTCGTATTTCCATACATCACCGAGCGCAATTGTTCCGCCGTTTGCAAAATATATAATCAGGGCTGCCAATGCTATAAATACGATCAGAAGCTTTTTTGTTGCTTTTTTCATATTTTTTCACACCTTTTTACAGTTATTTAAAATCAGCAGTTACCGCCATAGGGAAGTAACTGCTACGAATTATTGATTATGCCATGAGCTGTCTTATAACAGCAACACACTCTGCCTTATCCATGATTTTGGGAACAGGGTAGAGAGGATTGCCTTCAAGCAAAGCTCTGTCTGCTATAAGGGAAATATCTTCTTCCTTGATCTGATCGAACTTTTCGGGAATGTTCATAGCCTTGTTCATTCTTCTGATCTCGGCAATAAACATCTTTGCTTTTTCTTCGTCTGATTTGTCATCGCAGTCAAGACCTGCTGCTTCAGCAAGGTCTGCAAGTCTGTCATATGCAGCTTCACCGAAGTAATCAAGAACATAGGGCAGAATAACAGCGTTTGCAAGACCGTGAGGAATGCCGTACATACCGCCTAAGTTGTGAGCGATAGCGTGAACGTAACCTACGTAAGCTCTTGTGAATGCAACGCCTGCGCTGTATGATGCGAAGAGCATATTTTCTCTCGCTTCCATATCCTTGCCGTTTGCGTATACCTTTTCAAGATTGTCAAAAATCAATCTTGTTGCAAGCAGAGCCTTTTCTTCTGTGTCGTCTGTGTTGCTCTGACCGATATATGCTTCAACTGCGTGTGTAAGTGCATCCATACCTGTTGTTGATGTGATGTGGGGAGGAAGTCCTACTGTAAGTGCAGGGTCAAGAACAGCATATTTGGGACGAAGCACAGGGTCGTTGATTGCGTTCTTTTCGTGAGTTTTGGGATTGGAAACAACAGCCGCAATAGTACATTCTGAGCCTGTACCTGCTGTTGTGGGAACTGCGAAAAGAGGGGGAATCTTTTTAAGAACCTTAAGCTGACCGCGCATTTTTGGAATCTCTGTGTTAGGTCTTGCAATTCTTGCACCGCAAGCCTTTGCACAGTCCATGGGTGAGCCGCCGCCGAAAGCAATAATTGCCTGACAGCCGTTGCCAAGGTAAAGATTTCTTGCTTCTTCAATATTGTCTATTGTGGGGTTAGGCTGTACACCGTCGTATACAACGTATGCAATGCCTTCCTTTTTAAGCTCTTCAAACATACCGTCAAGAAGATGTAAGCCCATAAGACCTTTATCTGTAACAACAAGCACATTTGTATAGCCTAATTCTTTTATTTTTGCGGGAAGTTTTTTAACTGCACCTTCACCCTTGATGAGCTTGGGTTCGGACCAGTCAAGAACGTTTACTGCAAGTCTGAATGTTGCCTGATAGGCTCTGCAGTAAGCTTCATACATTTTTCTGTTCATAATAAAGCCTCCGAAAAATTATTCAGCTTTTTCTTCCTTTTTCTTGTGGAAAAGAATCTTATCAACAGGGAAGTAAAGGAAGAACTGAAGTGCGGAACAAATCATTGTTGCAATATTCTTTGCAAGTGTTTCGCTGCACCATTCAAAGCCTACGAAAACCTCTTTAAGAGTGGGGTTGAGCCATGCGGAGAACATAATAAGTGCAATTGTAAATACTATGTAAATAGGAAGCGCAACAGCAACATTTGCACCTGAATTGAAGGTCTTTTCTTTATTTACAAAGAATGCAACAATCTGAGCAATAATGTTTGCAACGTTGCTTACGATAAAGTAACCCAAACCGCCGACTGCTACGGGGTAAACGAATACCCACCAGCTGAATTCAACTGTGTAAAGGTCTTTGATAGCAGGGATAAGCTGAAGTGTGTTGAGAAGTACGAACTGTACAATCATAGCAAGAAGGCTTACTACGATAAATTTCACAAACTGCCATACGGTTACAAGTACCGAACCCTTTTCTGCTGCTTTGTTGTCAATGTCTTTAAGTTTTGCCAAAATAATCACTCCTGATTAAAATTATTTGAAATAATTATACAGTAATAATTATAAGATTGCAACAGCAAAATTAAAAAATATGTAATTTAATTGCAAAAAATGCATTGATTTGTAGCTGTTTCTGTGGTATATTTAACAAAAAAAGTGTTCGGAGGAACAGATTTATGGAAAAATATCTAATTAATCCAAATCAGAAAATATCAACAATCAGCAAGGATATATACGGTCATTTCTCGGAGCATCTGGGCAGATGTATCTATGAAGGACTTTTTGTAGGCAAGGATTCATCAATTCCCAATGTGAACGGTATGCGCTCTGACGTTGTGAATGCTCTTAAGGATATGGGTGTTCCCGTGCTTCGTTGGCCCGGCGGCTGTTTTGCCGACGAATACCATTGGAAAGACGGTATCGGTGCACCTGAAAACAGAAAAAAGATGATAAACACTCATTGGGGCGGACTTGTTGAAGATAACAGCTTTGGTACACATGAGTTTTTTGAGCTTTGTGAACAGCTCGGCTGTGATCCTTACATAAACGGAAACGTGGGTAGCGGCACTGTACAGGAAATGAGCGAATGGGTTGAATATATGACCTTTGACGGATTATCACCAATGGCAGAATTGCGTAAAGCCAACGGTCGTGAAAAGCCCTGGGTTGTAAAATATTTCGGCGTAGGTAACGAAAACTGGGGCTGCGGCGGTAATTTTCTTCCCGAAGATTATGCACAGGAATTCCTCAGATATAATACTTACGTAAGAAATTACGACAGAAACAATAAAATTTACAGAGTTTGTTGCGGACCTAATGCTGAGGATTATCATTGGACAGACAAGGTAATGTGGCGCGCAAGACATCATATTGACGGTCTTTCACTTCATTATTATACCGTTCCTCACGGTTGGGGCGGCAGAGGTGCTGCAACTGTCTTCAGCGAAGATATGTATTATGTAACCGTTACATGTGCATATAAAATTGACGAAATAATCACCCGTCATCTGGAAATTATGAGTAAGTATGACCCCGAACACAGAGTTGACCTTATCGTTGACGAGTGGGGTACCTGGTTTGATGTTGAAGAGGGCACAAATCCCGGCTTCCTTTATCAGCAGAACACAATGCGTGATGCTATGGTTGCAGGTCTTACACTTAATATTTTCAATAAGCATTCCGACCGTATCAGAATGGCAAATATCGCACAGACAGTAAATGTTCTGCAGGCAGTTGTACTGACCGACGGCGAGGATATGCTTCTCACTCCCACATATCACGTATTTAAAATGTATAAAGATCACCAGAAGAATACACTTCTTGGCTCTTATCTTACAAGTGATAAAATCGAGTGCGAAGGTCTTAAAATGCCCAAGCTTATCGAAAGCGCATCAATGGATGATAACGGCACAATTTACTCCACAATAGTCAATGTTGCTCTTGATGAAGCAAAGGAAATCAAGTGTCAGATTGCTGATTCAGCCGTAAAATCAGTTAAGGCGGAAATCGTAACCGGTAAAATGGATGACCACAACACATTTGAGAATAAAAATGTTGTAAAAACAGTTGAATTCACCGATTTTGCTCTTACAACAGACGGCTTTACAGCAACAATTCCTCCCTGCAGCGTAGTAAAGTTTGTTGTTGAAAGATAATGGAGCTCAGAGAATGTAAAAGATGCCTTCTTCTGCAAAGCGGTGAAGAGGATAATTACAAGCTTGTACAGCAGTATATAGCAAAAATCAAGCCCGAGGATAAATGCGATGATGAAACATATTCAAAAAGGCTTGAAATATGCAAAAGCTGTGATAATCTCATAAGCGGTTCGTGTATAAAATGCGGCTGTTATGTGGAATTCCGCGCGGCATTCAGAAATAAAAAATGCCCCGATTCAAAACAAAAAAAATGGTAACAATTCCCGCCTCACTTCGGTGAGGCGGAAATTGTTGCAATGAGCAATGAGCAGGGATCAATGAGCAATTAAGGAAGCCCTACGGGCTTAAATTATATAAAATCGGGATAAAATCGGGTTAAAGGGCAACGCCCTTTCCACCATTACTCATTGCTAATTGCTAATCACTCATTTTTATCGGCAAAGCCGATAATTATTGTTTGACATCACGCAAAATTTTGTGTATCATTAAATCAGTAGATTACGGAGGTTGATTTTATGCGTTATCTGTTAATGACTTTTGGCAAAAAAATCGCGGCATTTTTCACAAGTATTCTCGTATCTCTCGGTATAACGGGCAGTACAGTCAGCGAATATGTACCTTTTGCTGATGAAAATACCGTTTCCGCTTACAGCGAAGAAAATTCCGATTATTCATTATCCGTTGATGCGTCGGATGAAGTGCACGAAATCAGCGATATGCTTTACGGCATCTTTTTTGAGGACATCAACTTTGCCGCAGACGGCGGTCTGTACGGCGAAATGGTTATCAACTGTTCATTTGAGTACGGCTCACTTGCCACTGATGACGAGCTTCACGGCTGGAGTGCTGTAGGTTCGCCTGTTTACAAAGTAACCGTTGGTGATGCCGAGGGCGGTCTTAACGCAAATAACAAAAACTACCTTGTAATCAATAACACAAGCGGTGAAAAAGCTGGTGTTGCAAACAGAGGTTTCCTTGACGGAATGGCTGTTGAAAAGGGTGTAACATACGATTTTTCGGTTTATGCAAAGGCTGTTGAAGAATATAACGGCAAAATCACCGTAAGACTTGTTGCAGGTGAGCAGATTGCCGCCGAAGCAACTGTTGATACGATTACTGCAGAATGGGCAAAGTATGAGCTTGAGCTTACATCAGATATAACTGCTAACGAGAATGTATATCTTCAGGTGCTTATTGACAGCGGCAAGGTTGCACTTGATATGGTTTCTCTTTTTCCGCCTACATTCAAGGATCACGGTATGAGAGCCGACCTTGCACAGCTACTTGCAGACATCAAGCCTGCATTCCTGCGTTTCCCCGGCGGATGCGTTATCGAAGGATATGACGAGGAAACAGCTTATGACTGGAAAGATTCTATCGGTGTGGATGAAAACGGTGAACCTCTTGAATTTAACGGTGTCTATGGTGATGTTGCCGCACGCTCATACGGCATAAATATATGGACAGACACCGCCGCAACGGAAGACCCTCTTCCTTGCTACATGAGCTACGGCTTGGGCTTTTATGAGTATTTCGTGCTTGCGGAGGATATAGGCGCAATCGGTGTTCCCGTTCTTAACTGCGGTCTTTACTGCCAGATGCGCGGCAAAGGTCCTGTTGATATGGAAACAGAGCTTTTTGAGCAGTATTTACAGGATATGGTTGATCTTGTTGAATTCTGCCGAGGCGACGAAACCACAAAATGGGGTAAAGTAAGAATTTCAATGGGCCACGCAGAGCCTTTTGAGCTTAAATATATCTGCATCGGTAATGAAAACGAGGCAAAGGATTATTATGAGCGTTACGAGGCATTCCTTGAACGCTTCAATGAGGAAAAAACAAAAAATCCCGAACTTTATGAGGGACTTGAGCTTATCTATTCCGCAGGTGCGGCAGAGGCAACATCTGGCTGGAATTATTACAATTCTTATGTAAACGCATATAATTATGTTGCAGAAAACGATATAACAATCGAAGAATATGCAGGCGCAATCGACCAGCATTACTATATGATGCCCGATTGGTTCCTAAAAAATACAGATTATTATGATGAACATAATTATGTAAGAGATTATGAGAATATGACCGATACAATCTACGGCGGTGCAATTCAGGTTTTCGTAGGTGAGTATGCGGCAAAGTCAAACACTCTTGAAGCGGCTCTTGCAGAAGCGGCATATATGACAGGTCTTGAACGCAACGGCGATATTGTCAGAATGGCGGCTTATGCCCCCTTGTTCGGTAACCTTACCGCTACACATTGGTCCCCAGACCTTATATGGTTTGATAATGACGACGTAACAGGCTCAATCAACTATTATATGCAAAAGCTTTTCTCAAATAATGCAGGTACATCTCTCATTTCATCATCACTTGACGGTGCAGACATTATTGAAGATGACCTTGCCGGTATGGTAGGTCTTGGCACATGGAACACAACTGCACAGTTTGATAATGTCAGGGTTACCGATAATGAAACAGGTGATGTTCTTAGTGAAGACAGCTTTGATTCATTTATCTGGTTCTGGGATTGGTACAAGCAGACTGACGGCAAATGGAAAGTTTCCGACGGAAAATTCAGTCAGACTGAGCTTTATCCCGATTACAGCGAGCTTGGTTCTTGTGTATACTACGGTGATACGGATTGGTCAAATTACACCTATACCGTTGAAGCTACCAAAACAGACGGTGAAGAAGGCTTTTATATCCCGTTCCTTATAGAGGATGAAAACAACTGCTTCTATTGGAATATCGGCGGTTGGGGCAATACACAGTCCGCATTACAGCGTGTTGAAAACGGTGTAAAAACAGGCGCAATCAACGGCACGGTTACAGACTTTACCGTTGAAACAGGTGCTACATACGAGGTTAAAATTGTTGTTGACGGAGTAAATATCAAGGGATATATTGATGATGTATTGATGTTTGATTACGATGCTGAATCCGATTCCAATGCCGAGGCTTATCAGGTTGTATCAACAGACGAAAGCGGAGATATTATCATTAAGCTTGTAAATGTAACCGAAAATGACAGAACATTTGCTATTGATATTGCAAACGCTGAAAATATCGGTTCAAAGGCAACTGTTTACCAGGTTGCAGGCAAGAGCCTTGCGGATGATAATATTTTAGGACAGGAAGAAATGTGTAAAATGGTTGAATTCACCGTTGACGGTGTTTCATCAAAATTCAATTACACAGTACCGCAGTATTCCGCAACTGTAATAAGAATTACAAAATAAAAAATTAAACCGAAGTGGGCATCAACTCACTTCGGTTTTTTATATTATGTCAAACTATTACAAATTTTTCCAATGCATCTGCAACGCCGCCGTCTTTTGCATCGCAGGCAATATATGTACACATTTCTTTTATTTCGGGGATTGCATTACCCATTGCAACGGAGATACCTGCAGTTTTAAGCATATCTTCGTCATTTGAGCTGTCGCCCATAGCGATGCAGTTTTCTGTGGGGATTGCAAGGTGTCTTGCCATCATCAGCATACCTTTTGCTTTACCGAAACCTTTTCTTACAAATTCGGCGTAATTTTCGTGCTGATAAAGTATGTAATCCTTGCCGAACATCTCTGTTTCTTTATCGGTCAGCTGACCTTTTATGTACATTTTTGATATTTTAAAATCTTTGTAAACAGTATCAAAATCATCGGGTGAGCTGAGCGTGTGATAAACCTCTCTGCGGTCTTCGGGGTTTATCCAGATAAGATGGTCTTCACCCTCAAATGCAATTTCTCTTGTGTCATTGATAAAATGCTGTGCAATAAATTTTACTTCCGATGTAAGCATTGCAGAACTGAATATCTGCCTGCCGTGGAACCGTAAATCGGTGCCTATGCCTGCAACGATGCCGTCAAGAAAAGCATCGTCTTTAAGCATATCGGGTATAAAAGCAAAAGACCTTGCGGTGTTTATGAATACATAGTTGCCCTGTTCTCTTGCCTTTTTTATTGCATCAATATTTCTTTGCGGCACGATTCCGCCGGACATCAACGTGTTGTCAATGTCAAGAAAAACGGCAAATTTAGTTTTCGCTGTCATTGTTGTATTACTCCTTGAATATGGGGTCGTCTGTAAGCGCGCCGATAATCTTTTCGTACAGATTTGCAGGGTTGTTAAGGAAAGTCTGCTTCATAACCTGAGCCTGCATTTCGTCAGAAACAAAAACAGAAAGATGAAGCAGCTCATCACTTTCTCTGTTAAGTCCCGAATACATTGTAATATCAAGCTTGTACTTTTTTGTGTCGATTTTTGTTATTGTAACATTATTTTCTCTTGTTCTTTTTTCAAGAATTGAGGTAAGTGCAGTTGACCTTACGGCTTTGTTTTTGATGTAAACGGAAATCTCGTCTTTAAGGTCGTTCGCAATCTGTAAGCCTTTTTCGCTTACGGAAAGAATACCGTTATTTTCGGTTATTGCACCTACTTTTAATAAATCGTCAATAGCCTGTGAAATTTCAAAATAGTTTGCTATTGAATTATCGTAAAGTGCGGACTGAATACTGTCCCTTGAAAGCTCAGCCGTTGTGTTTACGATAATATAGCATATAATTATTTTTATTTTTTCCGTACTGCGTATACCGCCGACGGTATCGTCTACGGGGAATGCGTCAAGTTTAAAATCCATAAAAAATCCTCTTTGCTTAAATTAAAGATTTGAAAGGTCGTAGGGTGTTCTCTGGTAAACAAAATAGTTAAGCCAGTTTGTAAACAGCAGTATGCCTGTGCTTCTCCACTTTATAACAGGTTTTTTAGTGGGGTCATCATCGGGGAAGTAATTGTAAGGCACCTGTATATCAAGCCCTTTGTTTTTATCTCTGAAATATTCCTTTGCAAGAGTGTCTGCATCGTATTCCGAATGACCCGTTGAAAAGAAATTTCTGCAATCCATATCCGATAACAGATGCACACCCGATTTTGCGGAGTAAGAAAGCACCTGTAAGTCTTTTATTTTTGCAATATCTTCCATTCTTATTTCGGTATGTCTTGAGT
Source organism: Acutalibacteraceae bacterium (assembly GCA_045535305.1). Lineage (GTDB taxonomy): Bacteria > Bacillota > Clostridia > Oscillospirales > Acutalibacteraceae > UBA1081. Next base: position 72,840 of record JAZSLJ010000063.1, on the reverse strand, counting down.
GAGGTACATAATATGTTTCATCAATGCCGCGCATAAGGGGATGAAGCAAATCCAGAGGCTGATGCTCAAAAATACCGAACATTTTTTGTTCAAGCGGATATTTTTTGAGTCCGTAATAGTAGTAAAGTGCTGCCTGTGCGCCCCAACAGATGTTGAAAGTTGAATATACGTTGGTTTTTGCCCATTCAAAGACTGAACAAAGCTCTTCCCAGTAATCAACCTCTTCAAATTCCATATGTTCAACAGGTGCGCCCGTAACGATCATACCGTCAAATTTCTGGTGCTTTATTTCATCAAAGGTTTTATAGAATTTTGTAAGATGCTCCTGTGATGTGTGGGTAGATGTATGTGATGCCATCTGTAAAAGCTCAATGTCCACCTGAAGGGGAGTGTTACTCAGAAGTCTTAAAATCTGTGTTTCCGTGGCAACTTTTGTGGGCATAAGGTTTACTATAAGTATTTTAAGCGGTCTTATATCCTGTGATTCGGCTCTTGCCTCTGCCATAACAAAAACATTTTCCTGTTCAAGAAATGATTTTGCTGGTAATTCGTTAGTAATTCTTATGGGCATTCAAAATCACCTTACCTTTCAACTTTTATAAAATCGTAAGCACCGATTACTATATTTTCGGGAGTAACAACGGCACTGCCCGAGTAGTTAACATAAATCTGTGTTCCGTTTGAATATGATGTGCAGTATACACCGCTTATGCTTTTGCCGTCGGTGTCATGCGTGATTTTTTTGTGAGAAATTATTGTAGCGTCGGATACCCCCTTAAGTGCATCGTTAGCTTTTTTGTAAAATTCCGTAAATTCGCTTATTCTGTCAGAGAGCAGATAGCCGTCATAACAGAAAATGCTTGAGCTGTCGTAGACCCATTCAAACGAGGGCATCGCACCGTATTCAATGCATTGAAGCATATCGTATTTGTAAAGCGGGTCAGCCGCATCAATGGCTTTTGCGCTGTAAAGCACACTGCCGTGAATAATGCTCTGTACAAAAGGTACAGGCTCGTAAGCGTTGCTTTCCTGATAAAATGTGTCAAACTCTGTTTCCGATACAAAATCCGCTGTGTACAGAGTATATATGTTGCCGCCTTTTACCGATACATTACCGTTGCTTGCAAGAGTTTTGATTTCTGATGCTACAATATCTTTTGCAGTCTGTCTGTCTGTTTTGTCGGATGATAAAAGGATATATCCCGCATCGTTAACGGAGAAAGCTGATGCTGTGCCTGCAATATCGTCAGAGAGGAAAGCAGAGAGCTTCTGTGATACTTTTTCGGCAGGTAAAAGGTGCATATCGTATCCGGCTGTTGATGAATAGAGTGTGGGATTTCTTTTTGATTCACCTACGGATGCGGCTTCACTGCCGATTCTTGTTGAGAGTCTTGCGGGCAGATAATTTCTGTAAGCAAGGTCATTTTTTAAAGTGTATACAGCCTTTTCACCGTCAACGGTACTGATAGAATTGCTGTGATGTGTTGATGTTGAGAAAATATTGATATCTGTATAGAATGTGTAGTTCTGTCTTTCTGCGTATTCATAAAGAGAAGAATATGCACTTTCTCCGCCCACATCGTTCAGAATGTGTGCGTTGTAAAGATTTTTCTGTGTATATCCGCCGGAGAACAGACCTTTGAAATTAAGCTGAATATTGTCAATACCCTTACTTTTGAGTGCATCCGAAATATCAATAGCCTGCTGTATGGTGGTAAGCGTTGCACCGTCCTGTCTGCCGATTAACGTAACGCAGAAGGGAATGTAATCGGAATCAGCGGTGTAATTTTCATAAGGCAGAGTGCCGTTTTTGATGAATTCTTCCCTTGCAGAGAACGCCATTCCCGAATAATTTGCATAATCATCCGAAAGGAATTTGTACACAACGGTAATATTGCCGTTATATGACTTGCCGTAATATGTCTTGTTGCTTTCGTCGGTTTTAACGGGAGTTACGGCAAATGTTACGCCTGCCATTGAGGGATGAGTTGATGTCTTTCTTGATGCGTTGATTGTAGCAAGAGCATCACCCTTGGTTATAACAGCCGCAAAAGCATTGTTGTTTCTTTTTATGCCGAATACGGGTACTGTTGCCGATGCTTTGTTTTCTGTTTTGCCCATATAGGGGTCTGCTCCGTAAACGGGAATACTTACGCTGTCGGTTGAAACATTTGCCAATGCCGTGTACATAACTGCGCCCGAGCCGTCGGGTACAAGAAAATAGTCCTGTGCACCGTCATTGTATGATGCGCCGAAGCAGGGGAGTACGCTTATTTCCGAAATGAATGCATTTTTTGTGCATTTTACGTCTGCAAGGTTAATGCTTGCAGTCATTGTCTGCTCACTTAATGTGTATGTTACGTCAAATGCAACATATATATCATTTTTTGTTATTTCTTCGTATGCTTTGTTAGCTGTTTCCTTTTTGTCGGATAACACATAGCTTACTGTAACGGAATTTTTGTCTGTTCTGTATGTTGCCGATGAAAATGCAACGGAATTATCCTGTGTGTTGAGATTATATATGCCGTTCCGGGTGTAAAGAGTTACGCCGAATGCATAAGAAGTTGAATTGCTTTTGTCGGGCAGAGTATACCATGTGTAACTGTTGCTTTTATCTTTAACGCTTACCGAAAACGTGGTTTTGTCAATATAAAGCTCTGCAAAATCGGAAGAGGCCACTTTTTGTGTATCAGATGAAGCGGTATGGTATTTACTGTCTGTTTTTTCGGCAGTATAAATGTTCAGAACATCAACCGTGTTCGTACAGGATGTGAATAATAAGCATATTGCCATAATCAAAGAAATGACTGCAAATTTCCTGTTAAACATCTTACCACCGCCTTTTTTGAATAATCTATTAAATTATAGCATAAGCATACCAAAACCGCAATAAGATATTTAAGATTTTTTATATTTTAAAATATTGACAACAGGAAGAAAATAAAATATACTTAATCTATAAAATTTTTAGGGATGAGATTTTTTATGAAACAGAATTCAAACAAAAAGATTATCATTACTGTTGCGGTGTTTGCGGCGGTTATTATAGTTTTTGCACTTTTGCTCAAGCTCATCGGCAGTGCTGATAAAAACGGAGATGACTCAGTTATTTCGGACGACGGTGTTTCTGTTGAGTATAATTCCGACGACTATATTACGGAATATACCACAAAAGAGGTAACAACTGTTGCTCAGATGAATCAGAGCTCAATCACTCTTGAAGAAATCGCAATAATGAATGCATATATTTACGGTCAGTATTATATGGACGGCGTGATTGAGGCCGACGGCTCTCCGATGGAGTTTGACCTTGCAATTTCGGGCAAAAACTACCAGATGTCAATGAGGGCAGAGGGAATGAATATTTCAATGATGTACCTTAACGGCAACGTGTACCTTATTGATAAATCCGCAAAAATTTATCTGGCATTGACCGATATGCTTAAAAGTTCCATGGATGATGATTTCAGTGAAATGGAAGAAATTACAAAGGTTTTGAGCCTTGCATCATATAATTTTACAGACTTTAAGGAAGGTACAACAGAGATTGACGGCAAAAAGGCAAACAGCTATACATATTACAATGATTCTGAGTCTGTTGCATTCTGTTTTATCAACAATGAGCTTAAACAGGTAAATTACGGCGACGGATACGGCAACGTGGCATCATCGGTAATTGTTAATAAGTTTTCGGCTCAGATTCCCTCAGGTATGCTTACCCTTGCAGGGCTTAAAGGTGTATCTCCCGCATCATTCCTGAGTTCATATGCAGAATTGTTCAGTTAATCATTATTTTGTAAGTTTAAATATATTTTTCAGCGAGGTATACAAATGGGCGGATTTTTCGGTGTAGCATCAAAAGAGGATTGCGTGTTTGACCTGTTTTTCGGAACAGACTATCATTCTCATTTAGGAACAAGACGAGCAGGTCTTGCAGTTTACGGTGATGAATACGGCTTTGACAAGGCTATTCACAATATTGAAAACACTCCTTTCAGAACAAAGTTTGATAAAGAATCTGTTGAAATGAAAGGAAATTTAGGTATCGGCTGTATTTCCGATTTTGAGGCACAGCCTATATTCGTAAGAAGCCACCACGGCTCATATGCAATTACAACGGTAGGTAAAATCAATAATGCCGATGCACTTGCAAAAGAGATTATTGAAGACAAGGCTCACTTTTTTGAAATGCGTAACGGCGAAATCAATCCTACTGAGCTTGTTGCTGCTATAATCAACCAAAAGGATAATTTTATTGACGGTATTAAACACGCACTTGACGTGGTTGAGGGCTCTTTGAGTCTGCTTATACTCACTCCTTTGGGTGTTTATGCCGCAAGAGATAAGTACGGCAGAACTCCCGTTGTTGTAGGACAGAAAGAGGATTCGGGTTATTGCGTTGCATTTGAATCTTTTTCATATCTTAACCTTGGCTATAAGGATTATAAAACTTTAGGCCCCGGCGAGATTGTTGTTATCACACCCGATAATGTAAAAACGCTTGTCGCACCGGGTGATAAAATGAAAATCTGTACATTCCTTTGGGTGTATTACGGCTATCCCTCATCATCTTACGAGGGAATAAGTGTTGAAAAAATGCGTAATAACTGCGGCAGACTGCTTGCAAAACGTGATAATATCAAACCCGATATAGTTGCAGGTGTTCCCGATTCGGGTATAGCTCACGCAATCGGTTATGCAAATGAAGCTGGAGTGGCATACGGAAGACCGTTTATAAAGTATACTCCAACATGGCCACGTTCATTTATGCCCACAAATCAGTCAAAGCGTAATCTTATTGCAAAGATGAAGCTTATACCTGTTCATGACCTTATTGAGGATAAGAGTCTGCTTCTTATTGATGATTCAATAGTAAGGGGTACACAGCTTCGTGAAACAACGGAATTTCTGTACGAAAGCGGTGCAAAAGAGGTGCATATAAGACCTGCCTGCCCGCCTATAATGTTCAGTTGTAAATATCTTAATTTCTCACGCTCCACATCGGAAAAAGAGCTTATTGCAAGACGTGTTATTATGGAGCTTGAGGGCACTGAAGACCCCTCAAGAGAGGTAATTGATGAATACACAAATCCCGACAGCGAAAAGCATAAGAAAATGGTTGAGGAAATCTGCAAAAGACTCCATTTTACATCCCTTCGTTATCATAGACTTGACGATATGATAGAAGCAACAGGCTTGCCCGCAGACAAGCTCTGCACCTATTGCTGGAACGGAAAAGAATAAACAAAAAAGCTGTAAAAACGAAAGTTTTTGCAGCTTTACTTTTTTTTGTAATTATAACTATAATTTATGATATATTTTTGTGTATATATATTGTTGACTGTAACTGTTTGATTGTGCTATAATAAAATAAAAATGTGTATTTTACACAAAAATTGGACTGATATCATATGTTTCAAGCTGTTATTATGTGAATTTTATTTAAAATAAAAAATCAATCATAGAACAGTCCCTGTATTGATTTTTTTTAATCAGGAGAAGTGTATGAAAAAAATATTAATAATTGTATTATGCTTGTCGGTGCTTGGTTGCTTTACACATTCTTTTATGCATACATTAAATTACAGCACACAAGGCAGTGATTTATCACTGACAGATGTATTAACCGGCTATGATTTAACAAGCATTACACTAAAAGAAGATGAAATTATTTATTACAATCTACTTGATAAAGATACTTACAGCAGTCTCGGTTTTTTTGATGCTATGAGTGTTATTTCTCGTTCGGATGATGCTCTTTCTCTGACATTTGCTTCTACAAAAGTAGTAGATTCAGATGAATATGATTCAATGTTTTTTCTTTGTGATATTATAATTCTTGATAATGAAATTTATTTATATGTATCGTACATAACTGATGACGGTTTAAACCGCACACTTTATAAGGCGGATAACAGTACTCTTGTATCTGAAGCAGATTTGAATGACTTTGAAGTATCAACGATCAAAAATGACCTTGTTTCAGATATTTTTTCAACAATTAAATTGTTTTCGTTTAAATATATATTTATCATAATTGCAGCATTGGTTATTATTTTTATGATTCATATTGTTTGCAAAATCAGAAGACCATTTAAAACCACAGAACAATCAGAGGACGATTCTGTGATTGACGGCTAAAAATCAGGGCGGTGGAAAACTGCCGCCCTGATTAAAGAATCTGCAGGGAGATATAACAGGTCTGATTGATGCAAGTACGGGTCAGTTAGTAGCATCATATACATATGATGCATACGGAACACCGTCAGTACATCCGATTAATGATAATCAGCTAACAATAATAATGTCTGTCTTGATAATGAGTGCAATACCTCAGCTTTACAGAGGCTACATATATTCATACGTTGGTGATGAATACTGTTATTATCTCGGCTCAAGATTCTATTCACCCAAGCTTGGCAGATTCCTTAATGCGGATAAGCACACCGATACCGGCACCGGCGTCAACGGCACTAATATGTTTGCGTATTGTAATAATAATCCGGTGATGTTTATTGACCCGACGGGAGAAGCTATGAGGGCAATATCTCTTATATTAAATTTGTTTAGAAAATTAGTTCAAGCAATTACTAAAATTAAACCTGAAACATTGAGCATTTTAACTACAACACAACAAACAACACAAACATCAAAATATAAATGTGTTTGGCCAACAGGAAAAGTACACATAGTAGATGATTACCCTTCTTATCGATCCGGTGGTGAACATCATGGCACAGATTTTGCAGGAAAAGAAGGAGATCCTATTTACGCTTCAATGTCCGGCACTGTAATATATTGTGTGCAAAAATATAATAATGATGCAAACTCAATCGCAAACCCAAAAGATTACTCTTGGATGAGTTCAGGAACTGAATCTTGGGGAAATTATGTTGGCATTCGATTGGATTCTGATAATACTGTTGTCATATACTATGCTCATCAGATAAAAAATTCAGTTGTGTCTTCGGGACAGCACGTGGATGCAGGTCAACTTATTGGCTATATCGGAAATACAGGAAATTCAAGTGGACCACATCTGCATTATCAAGTTAAAAAGAATGGAGTAAATGTAAATCCTGCCGATTATCTTCCGAAAGTATGAGGTGCTTGATATGTTTTTCTTAAACAAAAAAAGCTGTTTAGTATTTCTTGCAGTGTTTGTACTTGTGTTTTTTTCAGCTTGTCAAGCTAATGAGTCAATTGAAGAAATTACATTAAGAAAAGATAATGAAATTGATGTAAACTTTTCCGGAGCAGTTTGTTCGTACGAAAAATATATCGTTGTAATTTATCATAATCAAACAACAGATAATGACGAAATTGCTATATTTGAAAAAGATACGAATTTGCTGATTAAAAAATATAAAACAAATAATGATGTTGCAATCTTAAAATCTGTTGATAATGAAAATATTTGTTTTCTATGTTCTGATGAAGGTTTGTCTTATTACTTACTAAATCTTAAAACAGGTAAGATAACTGAAGTTACGCCGGAATTGCAATCTGAGTACAATATAGTGAGTATCGAACCATTCTTTATCCAAGATGATATTTTTATTGTGGCAAAAACACAGATTCTCGGACAGGGAGAACCATTCAACTCGATTTTCAAAAAAGTAAATAATGAATATATTAATATAGTTAAATATTGTACTCAATTTCAATTTTATAACAATTCATTATATGTTGACAGCAACAATGAGGAAATATTAAAAATTGATGCAAATGGAAATAACTCAACCTATGAAAACTTTCAGTTGGATTTAACAACGGCATTGATAAAACATAACAAAGTAGTAAGCAATGAAAGTGGTGTATTTAAAATTTCAGACATAGAAACTAATACTATCGAATGGATTGCAGCAAGTCAATTTGCAAATATACCAAGTGTTATGATGTTTTATAATCATTCTTTGATTTTTTCTAATGAAAATGGGATTTTTCAATGGGATTTTAATACATACAAAATAGAAAAGATTTGCGAATATTCTCTTGGTAATTGCTCGATTTTTGATAACAATATTTATTTTGAATCAAATAATTCTATATTCAATTTAAATCTTATAACAAATGAATTAACTCAAATTTGTTGATTAATCATCAATTAGGAGGCTGTTCTGTGATTGACGGCTAAATAAACTCGGGGCGGTGGAAAACTGCCGCCCCTGATTGTTAAAAAGAACTCAGAAAAATTAATATATGATGAGAGGCGGTAATGGTATGTATATTATTTATTTTTATATTCTTGTCAGATATCTGATTGTTTTGGGATTAATAATTTCTTCTGTTGTATTTTTTGTTAAAACAATAAAACAAAGAAGACCTGTTTTGTTGATTGGTTTTATAGTTCCGTTAATGATTGTCAGCTGGATGTTTTTTTATGGTTTAGTCAGAAAACCCGTATTGGATATTGAGGAGCTTTGTCTTAATTTTGATACGCTTTGTAATGAAGATGTTATTGAAAGTGATTCTCTGTTTATAACATTCGGATGTGAACCCGAAGAACTTATAAATGAAATCCGTGAGGGGATGAATACTGACGATAAATTGCTGTCTGGAACTATTGATAATGTTCAATATCTTGCATCATATATGTATAGTGATATGTTAGATCCGAAAAATTTAGGTACATATTGCGGCACTTATAGTGGAGAGGTTCTGTTGACAAAAGAAAACAAATCACTATATATAACCTATATTGTTTCTACAAGTCAAAAAGACCCAAGAGCAATTTTTTATTCATTTAAACCTTCAAAAATAAAGATAAGTGATTACATCAATCAAGGTATCAATCAGTGAATAGTTCTGTGATTGACGGCTAAAAATCAGGGCGGTGGAAAACTGCCGCCCTGAGAAAATGATTTTGCAAGATTGCTATAAGCAATAAAAACAGGCGATGTGTAACACCGTCTGTTTTTTGTATATTCTCTTGAATTTTTATATGTAACTTTCAACTATTGCCCATATAACGGCAATTACTATTGAGGGCAGAAGATTTGCAACCTTGATTTTTTTGCCCCATATCAGATTAACACCAACGCAGAAGATAAGCATTGAGCCTGTAAGCGACAGGTAGGAGAGTGCGGCTTCGGTCATAATCGGCTCTATAAATCTTGATAAAAGCGTAACCGAGCCTTGCAGAGCCGCAACGGGAATTGCGGAAAATATACATCCCTTACCCATTGATGCGGTCATTATAATTATGATTATAAGGTCAAGGATTGCCTTTGCGGTGAGTATTGAATAATCGCCGTAAATACCGTCTTTTATTGCCCCTACAATTGCCATCGCGCCGATGCTGACGGTAAGTGAAGCCGTAACAAATCCGTCAACAAAGGAGTTGTCCTTTTCGCTTTTTGTTTTGCGTTTGAGCCATTCACCGAAACGCTCCATTTTGCCGTCAATGTCAAGCAGTTCGCCGATAACAGCACCGATTGCAAGTGCGCCGATCATCATCATTGTACCGCCGCTTGCCAGCCTGCCGTTTTCTACCGTAAACATCTCCTGCAAAGTGCCTGCTATACCTATAAACAGTACGCATACGCCGTTTGCCTTCATCAGCGTGTCCTGAAGCCTTACAGGGATTTTTTTGCCGAAAATCAATCCCAAAAGTCCGCCTGCAATAATGGCGGCTGTGTTTATTATTGTGCCTAAGCCTGTCATTTCTTCCACCTTAACTAATGTACAATTTATAATTTACAATGTACAATGATAGCACTAAAAACCAAACTCTGCAAGGGGGAATTTAATCTTCAACAAATTCTTGTGATGCAGTGATATTGCTGTTTTTAAGTAAGATTGAAAATTTTTCATTTTCCTATTGACAAACACATTTTTCTGTACTATAATATCAAGGCAAAACAAAGCAGACGGTATGCCGTACTCACCTTGCGGATAAGGTTCCTGTAAGGTCAATATTTTTCCTGAGTATTTATATTCGGGGGTTATTGTGCGAGTGCGGGTAAGTTTTATCTGCGCTTTTGTTTATTTTATCGGAGGTGTTGAACATCGCTACTAAGGAAATGCAAATCAATGAGGAGATACGCGATAAGGAAATAAGAGTCGTTACGGACGACGGCGAACAGCTCGGTATTATGTCCGCATCGGAAGCTCTCAAAATCGCTACACAAAGAAATCTCGATTTGGTTAAAATCGCTCCGCAGGCAAAACCGCCCGTATGTAAAATTATGAACTACGGCAAGTATAAGTTTGAAATGCAGAAGCGTGAAAAGGAAGCTAAAAAGAATCAGCATCAGATTGACATCAAAGAGGTTCAGCTTTCTTTAAACATCGACACGCATGACCTTGAAACCAAGGCAAATCATGCAAACAAGTTCCTTGCAAAGGGTAATAAAGTCAAAGTAGCTATCCGTTTCCGCGGCAGAGAAATGGCTCATCCCGAAAGAGGTCTTGAGATAATGGCAACATTCGCTGAGATGTGCAGTGAGAACGGTGTTATCGAAAAGCCTGCAAAGCTTGAAGGACGCATGATGCTGATGTTCCTTGCAGCTAAACCGAATAAGTAAATTATAAGTTAAAAACAGGAGGAATTAATTATGCCCAAAATTAAAACAAACAGCGGTGCTAAAAAGCGCTTTAAGCTTTCCAAGAACGGTAAGCCCATCCGTGCTCATGCATATAAGTCTCACATCCTCAACAAGAAGAGCACCAAGAGAAAGAGAAATCTTCGTAAAACAACAGTTGCTGACAAAACAAACGTTAAGCAGATCAAGAAGCTTATTCCTTACAAATAATTAATATCAGGAGGTAAATGACTAATGGCACGTATTAAAGGCGCTACAATGACTCGCAAGAGAAGAAATAAAGTTTTAAAGCTTGCTAAGGGTTACTATGGCTCAAAGTCAAGACTTTTCAAGACTGCTAAACAGGCAGTTATGAAGTCCGGTAACTATGCATACATCGGAAGAAAGCAGAAGAAGAGAAACTTCCGCCGTCTCTGGATCTCCAGAATTTCCGCAGCTTGCAAGCTCAACGGTATGAACTACTCAACATTTATGAACGGTCTTAACAAGGCAGCCATCACTCTTAACCGTAAGATGCTTTCAGAGATCGCAATTGCAGATCCCGCAGCATTCACAGCTCTTACAGAGCAGGCTAAGGCAGCACTCAAGTAATAAATGTCTATATCTGGGAATGCTACGCGCATTCCCTTTTTTCCGTTTTTTAAGGTGTGAATTATGTTAAAGCTTACAAGCAGAAATAACGATAAAATCAAGCATGCGGTAAAGCTGTGTGCTGACAGCTCTGAGCGCAAACGTACAGGATGCTTTTTTCTTGAAGGACTGCGTCTTTGCTGTGATGCGGCAATAAACGGACATACTGCCGAAACGGTTTTTGTAACGGAAAACGCTCTTGATAATCACGGTGATGAACTCCGTGTTCTTCTTGACAGCGCAAAAGAGGCATTTGTTATCACAGAGGAGATTTCACTCAAGCTTTCCGACACAAAAAATCCTCAGGGCGTATTTTGTATATGCAAAACACTTGACAAATTTAATATTATTGATAAAATAAAATATAATGGTATATATATCGCATTGGAAAATGTGCAGACCCCCGGTAATTTAGGTGCGGTTGCAAGAACGGCAGAAGCGTTAGGGCTTGACGGTATGATTGTCAGCGGCGGTTGTGATATTTATAACCCCAAGGCATTAAGAGCCGCTATGGGCTCCCTGTTAAGGCTTCAGGTTATCTCTGTTGACGATTTGTCCGCATTTCTTACGGATTGCTCATCAAAGGGAATGAAAACCTATGCCGCTGTGCCCGATTCCTCCGCATTGTCCGTTACGGATATGGATAAAAGCGGCGGTGTTATCTGCGCAGTAGGTAACGAGGGGAACGGTCTTTCCGATAAGGTAATATCCGCTTGTTGCGATTCTATAACCATTCCGATGAAAGGCAGAGCAGAATCACTTAATGCAGCGTCTGCCGCCTGTGTGATAATGTGGGAGATGGTCAGATGAAATGCCCTGCGGAGTATTGGATATGGCTGCAAAGAACTCTCGGCGCAGGTAAACGCCTTGATGAATTTTTTGCATATTTCGGCGATCCGATAACGCTTTACGAAGCAGGACATGCCGAATGGGTGAATTCGGGTGTTTTCAGTGCCAAGGATGCAAAAAGTCTTGTACAGTTCAGTCCTTCACAGTCGTATATGATTATGAAAACCTGTGTAAAAAACGGGTGGGACATAGTAACGTATGATGACGACTGTTATCCCGAAAGGCTGCGTGATTTATCCAATCCGCCATGCGTGCTTTATGTTGACGGTGATAAGAGCGTGCTTAAATATCCGCTGAGTATCGGTATTGTCGGCACCCGTGATGCATCAGATTACGGCTTGAACGTTGCAACACAGCTGTCCGGTTCGCTTGCAGGTGCAGGTGCGGTTATTGTCAGCGGCGGCGCTTTGGGTGTTGACAGTGCAGCTCACTCAGGTGCTATAAATGCGGGCGGTAAAACCGTTGCTGTACTCGGTTGCGGTCTTGGCTGTAACTATCTTTCGGCAAACGAACAGCTTCGCAGACAGATTGCGGAAAACGGAGCATTGATAAGTGAATTCGTTCCCTATTCAGAGCCTACAAAATCCACGTTTCCTATCCGTAACCGTATTATTTCCGGTATGACGCTCGGCACGGTGGTTATTGAGGCAGGTGAAAAAAGCGGTTCGTTGATTACCGCAAAAGCAGCACTCAATCAGGGAAGAGATATATTTGCCGTTCCCGGTGATATTACAAATTCCAATTATTTCGGCACGAATAACCTTATAAGGGACGGCGCAAAATCCGTTTTCTCTTATATGGACGTGTTGGATGAGTATATTGATGCTTACGGTGAATATATTAATACCGACAAGCGTTATGTACATCCGAAAAAGACCGATGTGCAAAAGAATGACGCACCGGTTGTAAAAAAAATCAGGAGAAAAGAAAAAATTGCTCCCGAAATTAAGCAGGAAACTGATTCCTGTGAAGATGAAAATAAAATGAAACAAAGTATTCCCGATTATGCATCGGAAAGTGCAAAACAAGTTTACGTGCATATCGATGAAAATGGAATACTTACAGACGAGCTTGTGCAGAAATCGGGTCTGCCCGTGCATGAGGTGCTGTCTGCCCTTACAGAGCTTGAAATGTATGCTCTCGTATATATGGGCAGTGGCAAAAGATATTTTACTTTATAGGAAACTTCGTTTCCATAAAGCAAAAATAATTATATGTCCCTCCGAACGCCCGCTATGCGCGCTCGGAGATGGACTATACGAAAACGGTCGCCGCGATACAGCGAAAGCCGTTTTCTTATAAAATAAATTTCTGTTTAGGATTGATTATATGTCTAAATTAGTTATTGTGGAATCACCCACAAAAGCAAACACAATAAAAAAGTATCTGGGAAAAGGCTATGAGGTCAGAGCATCAATGGGTCATGTACGTGATCTTTATGCCGCAAAGCTCAGCGTTGATGTAAGCAAGGATTTTGCACCCAAATACGTTATCGTAAAGGGTAAGGAAAAGCTTGTAAAAGAGCTTACCGAGCTTGCAGGCAACAGCGACGAAGTTTATCTCGCAACTGACCCTGACCGTGAAGGTGAAGCAATTTCATGGCATCTTGCAACTCTGCTCGGTCTTGATATTAAAAAGACAAAGCGAGTTAAGTTTAACGAAATCAATAAAAAGAGCGTTGAAGCAGGTATTGCAAATCCCGAAACCATTGATATGGACCTTGTTAACGCTCAGCAGGCAAGACGTATTCTTGACAGACTTGTAGGCTACCGTTTAAGTCCGTTTATTTCTCAGAAAATCAGAAAAGGACTTTCCGCAGGCAGAGTACAGAGCGTTGCAGTACGCCTTATTGTTGACAGGGAAGAGGAAATCAACGCCTTTGTTCCCGAGGAATATTGGTCAATCACAGCAAAGCTTATAGCTCCTCATTCAAGAAAAGTGTTCAAAGCCGCTCTGACAGGTGATGAAACAGGCAAAGTCAAGCTTGAGAATAAAGAGCAGACCGACAGCTATCTTGCACGCCTTGACGGAGCAACCTATACCGTTGATAAGGTTAAAAAAGGCACAAGAAAGAAACAGCCGATGCCTCCCTTTACAACATCAACCTTACAGCAGGACGCTTCTCACAGACTTGGCTTTACATCTCAGCGTACAATGAAAATCGCACAGGAGCTTTACGAAGGTATCGATGTTCCCGGTTACGGCTCAATCGGTCTTATCACATATATGAGAACTGACTCACTCCGTATTTCAGAGGAATCAAGAGCCGCAGGTGTTGAGTATATCAGATCCGCTTTCGGCGATAAATATCTTCCCGAAAAGCCACGATATTTCAAAACAAAGGGCAGATCTCAGGACGGTCATGAGGCTATAAGACCTACCGTTCCCGCACTTACTCCCGAGCAGGCAAAATCTGCGCTTACATCAGAGCAGTATAATCTTTATTCACTTATCTGGAAGCGTTTTATCGCAAGCCTTATGGAGTGCTGTGTTCAGGATACGGTAAAGGTTGAAATTAAAGCAGAAAAAGAAGGCACAGCAGGTTATTGCTTGTTCACATCAAGCGGATATTCCGTAAAATTTGATGGTTTTACAGCTCTTTATCAGACAAATGATGAGGAAGATGACAGCGAAACCAATATGCCCGAAATGAAAAGCGGCGATGCACTTAAATTCCGCGAGCTTCTTCCCGAACAGCATTTTACACAGCCTCCCGCAAGATATACGGAAGCATCACTTATCAAAATGCTTGAAGAAACAGGCGTTGGCAGACCAAGTACTTACGCAACAATCATTTCAACCATAACCCACAGAAGCTATGTTGTAAGAGAGCGTAAGCAGTTGAAGCCTACCGAACTAGGTTTTGCAACAACAAAGCTTTTAAAAGAGCAGTTCCCCAAAATCGTAAACACAAAATTCACAGCAGGCATGGAAAACAGCCTTGACGAGGTTGAGGCAGGCAGCCTTGATTATATCGCAATGCTTCACGAGTTTTATGATGAATTTGAAGCAACCCTTGCAAAAGCCAAGGAATCCATGGCTGGCGTAAAAATACAGCTTGAAGAAGATATCACAAGTGAAATCTGCGAAAAATGCGGTAAAAATATGGTTATAAAAATCGGTAGATTCGGCAAATTCCTTGCTTGTTTTGGTTATTTTGATTGTAAAAACGCAAAGCCTTATATCGAGCGTACACAGGGCAAATGTCCCGTATGCGGCGGTGAGGTTATAGGCAAAAAGTCCAAAAAAGGCAACACATTCTTCGGTTGCGGTAATTATCCCAACTGTAATTTTATGACTTGGGATACACCTATCGCAGAGGACTGTCCTCAGTGCGGCAAAACTCTTTTTAAGAGCAGACGCTCCATTGTGAAATGTCTTAACGAAGGTTGCGGATACGAGCGTAAAGCAACAAGAGCAAAAAAGAATTCCGAGAGTGAAACTGATGATGAATAAAGCGGCAGTAATCGGGGGCGGTTTTGCAGGTGTTGAATGTGCCGCACAGCTTTCAAAAAGAGGCATAAAAGTTGACCTTTTTGAGATGAAGCCCGTAAAATATTCTCCTGCCCATAAATCGCAGAATCTGTGCGAATTGGTTTGCTCAAATTCATTCAAGGCTATGCGTGTGGAATCAGCCGCAGGGCTTTTAAAAGCAGAGATGAAAATTTTAGGCAGTGTAACTGTTGAATGTGCCGAGAAATCGGCAGTTCCCGCAGGCGGTGCGTTAGCTGTCGACAGGGATATTTTCTCCTCACTTGTAACGGAAAAAATCGAAAATGATGAGAATATTACCCTTATCCGTAAGGAGATAACGGAAATCCCCACAGATTATGACGCGGTTATAATTGCCGCAGGCCCTCTTGTTTCCGATTCTCTTGCACAAAGTATAAAAGAGCTTACGGGCAGTGCATTTTTAAGCTTTTTTGATGCTGCCGCACCCGTTGTTGAGGCTGATAGTATTGATATGACCAAAGCCTTTTGTCAGTCGAGATACGACAGAGGCGGTGATGAGGATTACATCAACTGTCCTATGAACAAAGAGGAGTACGAGAGCTTTTATAACGAGCTTGTAAATGCCGAAATCGCACTTCTTCACGAATTTGACAAAAAACACATTTACGAGGGCTGTATGCCCGTTGAAATAATGGCAAAAAGGGGATCAGACACTCTCCGTTTCGGGCCGTTAAAGCCTGTCGGACTTCGCGACCCCAATACAGGCCACAGACCATGGGCGGTGCTTCAGCTCAGAAAAGAAAACAGGGAAGGCACAATGTATAACCTTGTCGGTTTTCAGACAAATCTCAAATTCCCCGAGCAAAAGAGAGTTTTCTCTATGATTCCCGCTTTAAGGGATGCGGAATTTGTAAGATACGGCGTAATGCACAGAAATACTTTCATTGATTCTCCAAGATTGCTCAACGGTGATTTTTCAATGAAAGAGCATCCCTCAATTTTCTTTGCAGGGCAGGTAACCGGCGTTGAGGGATATATGGAATCAGCCGCCGCAGGTATTATGGCAGGTATGAATGCGGCAAAAAGAATCTTAGGTGAAGAAACCGTTGTTCTTCCGCCCGAAAATATGATGGGCGCACTTGCAAGATACATAAGCGACGGATACGTTGTCAATTTTCAGCCTATGGGTGCTTCTTTCGGATTGCTTCCGCCTTTGCCCGAAAAAATAAGGGATAAAAAAGAACGTTACGGTGCTCTTGCACAACGCAGTCTTGAAATTCTGGCTGCACAAAAAATTGATTGAAGTTGATATAAAGTGAACACATTTGAAAATATAATAGGCTATAGTTTTAAAGATAAAACTCTTTTGCAGACGGCTCTTACCCATTCTTCTTACGCTAACGAATTACAGGGTAAAGAAGATTTTAACGAGCGTCTTGAATTTCTGGGTGATTCGGTGCTGGGTATGATAACAGCAGAGTATCTTTTTAAAAATCATCCGGAATTGCCCGAAGGTCAGCTTACTAAGATAAGAGCCGCACTTGTGTGCGAAAAGTCGCTGCATAAGTTTGCAAACTCTATCCGTTTAGGTGAGTTTATGCGTTTGGGCAAAGGTGAAATCAACACAGGCGGCAGGGAAAGACCTTCTATTCTTGCAGATGCGTTTGAATCTGTAATAGCCGCAATTTTCCTTGATGCAGGCTTTGAAGAAGCAAAAAAATTCGTGCTTCGTTTTATTTCAAACGCAAATGTTGATGATGCGCCTATTTCTGATTATAAATCCGCTTTGCAGGAGATAACTCAGAAAAATCACGGCGAAATTCTTGAATATTTTATGGCAGGGGAATCAGGCCCCGACCATGCAAAAACATTTATCGTTGAGGTTAAGCTCAACAGTAACGTAATCGGCACAGGCACAGGCAAAAGTAAAAAACAGGCTGAACAGATGGCGGCTAAAGAGGCTCTGCGTCTTATGGGCATAAAGGTATGAAGCATATAAATGTTTCTCTTTTTGTGCCTCACGAGGGCTGTCCTCATACCTGCAGCTTCTGTAATCAGCGCACAATTTCAGGCTCTGCAAAAAGACTTGTGAAAGAGGATATTGATTCAGCCGTTGCAATAGCAATACAAGGCGAGTACGACCGTAAAAACAGCGAAATCGCATTTTTCGGCGGCAGCTTTACCGCCATAGATAAAGACTATATGATTTATCTGCTCGAAAGTGCTTACACTTATGTTAAGGACGGATATTTCCGCGGTATAAGATGCTCAACCCGTCCCGATGCGATTAATTCCGATATTCTCGGTATTCTTAAACGTTACGGCGTAACCGCTATTGAATTGGGCGCGCAGAGTATGTCGGACAAGGTGCTTTCGATGAATGAACGGGGACATACTGCACAGGATGTTAAAAATGCATCGGAGCTTATTAAAAGCTACGGTTTTGAGTTGGGCTTGCAGATGATGACAGGTCTTTACGGCGATGATGACGAAACCGCTGTTGAAACCGCAAAACAGATTATTGCATTGAATCCCGATACAGTAAGGATTTATCCTACCGTCGTGCTTGAAAACACACGCCTTGAAGCTCTTTTTAATGAGGGGAAATATTCTCCGCAGACTGTCCCACAGGCGGTAAATTTATGTGCCGAGCTTCTTGAAATGTTCAATAATGCAAATATAAAAGTTATCCGTATGGGGTTGCATTCCGGAGGGAATGTTGACGAGGGCTTTGTTGCAGGTGCTTATCATCCCGCATTCAGAGAGCTTTGCGAAAGCAGAATTTATTTAAAAAATGCAATACGGATAATAAAAGATAAAAAAATCAGCGGCAACGCTGTTATATATGTTGCCCCAAGCGAAATTTCCAAAATGACGGGGCAAAAAAAGTCAAATTTATTAAGTCTTTCGGCTATGGGCGTAAATGCCCGTGTCAAAGGTGATGACGGACTTTCAAAATATGAAATCCGATTGATTTGCGAGGAATAATATGTATTTAAAATCACTTGAAATGCAGGGCTTTAAGTCCTTTCCCGATAAAACCAAGCTTGAATTCGGCAAGGGTATGACTGCAGTTGTTGGCCCTAACGGTTCGGGTAAAAGTAATATTGCCGATGCTGTAAAATGGGTTCTCGGCGAGCAGTCCACAAAGTCGCTCAGAGGCTCAAAAATGGAAGACGTTGTTTTCAGCGGTACAAGAGCAAGAAGAGCTCAGGGCTTTGCGGAGGTAACACTCCGTCTTGATAACAGCGACCGTAAACTTGCCAAAGACAATGACGAGGTTGCAGTTACACGCCGTTATTACCGTTCGGGTGAAAGTGAATATAAAATCAACGGTGAGGTTGTGCGTTTGCGCGATATTCACGAGCTGTTTATGGATACAGGTCTTGGCCGCGACGGCTATTCAATGGTCAGTCAGGGCAGAATTGAGGATATGGTATCTGCCAAAAGTGAGGACAGACGCGAAATGTTTGAAGAGGCGGCAGGTATTTCCCACTACCGTTACAGACGTGCCGATGCATTAAAGCGTTTGTCGCAGGCAGAGGAAAATCTTTTAAGACTGCGTGATATTCTCACAGGTCTTGAGGAGCGTGTAGGTCCTCTTGAAAAGCAGAGCGAAAAAGCACAGAAATTTTTGGCTTTTGCCGCAGAACGCAAAAATCTTGAAATCGGTTTGTGGCTTGATATTCTTGATAAATCAGCCGATTTAATACGCGAGCAGAGCAATAAATACACCGTTGCACAGATGCACTATGCACAGATTGAAAAAGACCTTGAAACCATAATTGCCGCATCGGAAGAAGCCGCAGAAAATATAAGAAACATAAATATTGAAATTGACAGTATATCAAGAACGATTCATCAGACAGAGGAAGAAATCGCATCTGTTGAATCTCTTATAGCGGTTAACAAAAACTCTATCGGGCATAATAATGCAACGGTAGACCGTATTGAAAAAGAGAAAGTTCAGGAAAATATGTCAAGCGCTCAGATAGATGAGCAGACAGAAAAAATAAAGTCAGCAATTGAACAGCTTAACGCTGTTATTGCCGAAAAAAAGGCGACTATTGACTCTCTTACATCTGCATTGAATTCTCTGCGTGCAAGGGATGTGGATGTTGCCGATGAATACGTAAAAATTTCCGATATGCTTGCACAGCTTGCAAAGTCATTGTCGGATGCCAATATAAGACATTCAGCCGCATCTTCATCACTTGAAGAAATCGAAAGCAGACGCTCATCTATTGCTGATGAAATAACAACAAAAAAAGCAGAAAAAGCAAAGCTTGATGAAGAGGTTGAAGTATGTACCGCAGCGGTAAGTGCAATCAGACAGGAAATTTCCGATCTTACAAACTCCGTTTCGGGTTATATGATAAAAGTTCAGTCGCAGGCTCAGAAGCTTGAACAGCACAGCTTTATTGTTGATAAAGCAAAGCTTGACCTTGAACAGAAAAAGAGTCGTGTTCATATGCTGCTTGAAATGCAGAAAAATATGGACGGTTATCAGGGCAGTGTAAAAGCTGTTATGAAAGCATCTGCAAGCGGCAGATTAAAAGGTATTCACGGCCCTCTTTCACAGCTTATAAGCGTACCCGATACATATTCTCTTGCTATTGAAACTGCATTGGGTGCGGCAATTCAGCATATCGTTACAGAAACCACCGAAAATGCAAAAAGAGCTATGTATTATCTTAAGGATAACAGCCTGGGCAGAGCAACGTTCTTCCCCATGGATGCTTTACGCAGCAGAGTGCTTAACGAGGACGGTCTTGAAGATTGCGAGGGATATATCGATATCGCATCAAACATCGTAAGCTGCGACGATATGTATGCCGAAATTATCGGCTCACAGCTCGGTAAAACAGTTATTGCAGAGGATATTGATTCCGCTGTTGCAATAGGTAAAAAATATAAGCACCGCTTTAAAATCGTTACACTTGACGGTCAGGTTATCAATGCAGGCGGCTCTATGACAGGCGGCTCTAAAATCGAACATTCGGGCTTCCTTACAAGAGCTAATGAGATTGAACGTCTTAACGGTGAAATCGAAGCCGATTCGGCAGAAATTGAAGAGCTTGAAAAGAAGCTCAAAACCCTTAAAGAAGACCACAGCGCAGTCAAAGCAGGTCTTGAGGGTGTACAGGGCGACCTTATGCGTAAGCAGGAGGAAAAAATCAAAGCAGACAGCGCATTATCTCTGGCAGAGAGCAAGCGTGATATTACCGAAAGTGCAATAAAAGCCCTTTCCGATGAAACGCTGACAGCAGCAGAGCGTATAAAACAGCTTAAAATAACCATTGACGATGCGGTGAAAGAAGCCGCCGCTATTGAAAATGAAATGGCATCTTACCGCAGAAAGGCCGAAGAACTTTCGGGGGACAGAGAAAGTCTTTCAACCGAAAGGGACAGCATCAGCGCACAGATTTCAGCAATCAATCTTGAAATCGTGGCATTTATGCGAGATATTGAAAACCACAAAGCAACTATTGCCGATTTGACGGAGCGCAAAAACGGTCAGTCAGACAGAATCGGCAAGCTCGATATGGAAATTGCAGAAGCTCTTGCGGCAAATGAAAAGCTCAATGCCCGTATAGCAGAGCTCACTGCAAAATCCGAAGAATTGCGTAAAGCCGTTGAAGAAGCAAAAGCACGTACTGCGGCTCTTACCGTAAAGCGTGAATTCAACGAAAAAAGGTCAGCTGAGCTTCGCGTTGAGGAGCGCAGTAAAACAGAAGAAAAAGAAAAGCTTTCCGCAGAGCTTGTAAGGCTTGAAGAAAAGAAAAATTCACTTGAATCTCAACAGCAGGAAGTTGAAACAATGCTGTTTGATGAATACAAGCTTACACGCCGTGAGGCTATGGCTCTTGAAATACACCTTGAGTCAATTTCCGATGCGAAAAAACAGCTTGCGGATATTAAAAGCAAAATCAAAGCCTTGGGCAGTGTAAACGTAGGCGCAATAGACGAATATAAAGAGGTTTCCGAGCGTTACGAGTTTATGAAAGCACAGCTTGATGACGTTGAAAAATCAAAAGCCGAGCTCACAAAGCTTATTTATTCACTTACGGAAAAAATGGCGGTGCAGTTCAGAGAACGTTTTGATGCAATCAACGAAAATTTCAAGCAGACGTTCGCTCAGCTTTTCGGCGGCGGCAGTGCAGAGCTTATACTTGAGGATGAAAACAATATCCTCGAATGCGGTATTGAAATCAAGGCTCAGCCTCCCGGCAAAAACGTTAAAAGTCTTACTCTGCTTTCCGGCGGTGAAAAGGGTCTTTGTGCAATAGCGTTGCTTTTTGCAATTCTTAAGGTAACACCTTCTCCGTTCTGTATTTTTGACGAGGTTGAAGCGGCTCTTGACGATGTAAACGTTCTTCGTTACGCAAGATACCTTAAAAATATGACTGAGCAGACACAGTTCATTCTTATCACTCACAGACGAGGCACCATGGAAGAATCCGATATTCTTTATGGCGTAACCATGCAGGAAAAAGGTGTTTCCAAGCTTTTACAGCTTAAAACAGCACAGATGGCTCAGGAGCTTGGGCTTGAATAACAGATAATAACCTTATTGAAGGAGAAAATATATATGGCAGGATTATTTAAAAAGTTCAGTTTCGGTCTTAAAAAGACAAGAAATAAAATGGCGGGCGCAATCGACGAAATGCTCGATTCCTTTGATTCATTCGAGGACGATCTTTTTGTGGAGCTTGAGGAAATCCTTGTTATGAGCGACGTTGGTGTGCATACGGCAGTAGAAATCACCGAGGAGCTTCGCGACAGAGTAAAAAAAGAAAAGCTTAAATCCACAAAACAGGTTAAGGATGAAATTAAAAATATCGTTGCTGAAATGCTTGACGGCGGTGAGGATATGGGCCTTGTTACCCAGCCTTCCGTAATCCTTGTAATAGGTGTAAACGGTGTAGGTAAAACCACTACCATCGGCAAAATGGCAAATATGTATAAGGAGCAGGGCAAAAAGGTCATTATGGGTGCGGCAGATACATTCCGTGCCGCCGCAATAGACCAGCTTGATATCTGGGCACAGCGTGCAGATGTTGACATTATCAAGCATCACGAGGGCGCAGACCCCGCCGCAGTTATTTACGACACCATACAGGCGGGCAAGGCAAGAATGGCAGATATACTTATCTGCGATACCGCAGGCAGACTCCATAATAAGAAAAATCTTATGGAGGAGCTTAAAAAGATTTACAGAGTTATTGATAGGGAATTGCCTTATTCCGACCGTGAGGTTCTGCTTGTACTTGATGCAACAACAGGTCAGAATGCAGTAAATCAGGCAAGGGAATTTATGAATGTTGCCGAAATCACGGGCATTGTGCTTACAAAGCTTGACGGTACTGCAAGAGGCGGTGTTGTCCTTGCAATCAAGAATGAACTTAAAATTCCCGTTAAGTTTATAGGTGTGGGCGAAGGTCTTGACGACTTACAGCCCTTCAATCCCAAAATGTTTGCCGAGAGCTTATTTGATGAGCTTCCCGAAAGCTATAAAGAAAAAGAAAACGAGGTGTTACCTGTATATGAACAGCCCCTTGAAAAAGTCGAAATCAGCGAAAGAATCGAAGCTGAAGCAGCACTCAAAGAAATGTTTGAAGGCCTCATGGAAGATAGTGAAGATGATGGATACGGCAGCGTATCAGACGGGGATAACCAATGCGAAGATGCTCCCGAGGGAGAATGTGCCCAAGGAGATAGCTCAGCAGTTCAGTCAGGCGTTCAGAGCAGTGAACAGGGACAGGAAAGCGGCTCCGACGAAGGCGAAGGCGAAGAAAGTGGCGAAGATACAGCTTCGTCCGGTAGTGGTGAAAACTCCGAAGTTGATTCACTCTACGGTTCACTCGATAAATTCTATCTCTAATATACTCGGTAAAGGAGATATAATATGAAATTTCTTATTGCCACACACAATATCAAAAAGCGTGATGAATTAAGCCGTATATTAAAGCCTTTGGGTATTGATGCGGTTATCGCTTCCGATATAGGTATGGAAATCACCGATGCAGAGGAAACAGGCACAACCTTTGCCGAGAATGCACGCATCAAAGCCGAAAGCGGTTGCAGAGAAACGGGTTTGCCCTGTATTGCAGACGATTCGGGACTTTGTGTTGATGCTCTTGACGGCAGACCGGGTGTTTATTCTGCAAGATATGCAGGCGGACACGATACTCCCTTTTCGCACAAAATTGCAACACTTCTTGATGAAATGAAAGATGTTCCCGAAGAAAAAAGAACAGCACGATTCATAAGCTCCGTATGCTGTATTTTTCCCGACGGCAGAGAGCTTTGTGTTGAGGGTAAATGTGAAGGCAAAATAGGTTTTGAGCCTGTTGGCGAGGGCGGATTCGGCTTTGACCCCATTTTTTACGTAGGGGAGAGGAGCTTTGCTCAGTTCACAGCAGAGGAAAAAGATGCAGTCAGCCACAGAGGCAATTCTTTAAGACTGCTTGCTCAGAAATTACCAGAATATTTAGATTGATATATTGAAAGGATTTATTATGACAGGAAAAGAAAGAGCCGAATGGCGCGCAAAGGCAAATTCACTTGACCCTTTATTCCAGCTTGGTAAGGGCGGAATTTCCGATGCATTTATTGAACAGGTAGAGGGTGCGCTCAATACAAGAGAGCTTATCAAGCTTAAAGTATTGCTTGAAACCTCTCCCATTACCGCAAGGGAAGCGGCAGATGAAATCGCAGAAAAGACAGGTGCAGACGTTATTCAGGTAATCGGCGGCGTTATTGTTCTTTACAGATTTAATCCCGAGCTTCATAAGGACGAAAAAAAGAAAAAACCTAAAACCAGAGCAAAAAAGATTAACCGTTTCGGTTACGAAAAACCTCAGCCTCCCAAAAAGAAGGCTATGAAAATGGCTGCACAGCGTAAAGCGGCGGCGGCAAGAAAAGCAGAAAAATGAAAATAGGTGTTTACGGCGGAAGCTTTAATCCTCCTCATCTGGGGCATAAAATGCTTGCCGAGGAGCTTACGGCAAGGCTCGGTTTAGACAAGCTTATTGTTATCCCCTCAAATATTTCACCGCAGAAAAGTCATAACGGCAATATCGACCCGATTCACCGCATCAATATGTGTAAAATTTTGTTTTCGGATGTAAAATTTACCGTTTCCGATTGCGAAATCAAAAGAGGCGGCAAAAGCTATACCATTGATACTCTTAATTATATTAAAAATGAGTACAAGGATGCAGAATTGTATCTCTTTATGGGGTCGGATATGCTGTTGTCATTTGACCGTTGGTACAGATATGAGGATATTCTTTCAATGTGTACTCTCTGTGCAATTTCAAGAGAGGACGATAAAACAAGAGAAGAAATGCTCCGTTATTCTGCCGATGTGCTTAAAAAGGGTAATGTAATGATTTTTGATGTAACGCCCTTTCGTGTCAGCTCTTCGCAGATTCGCGAAAATATCCGTATGCGCAAAAGCTGTGATGAGCTTCTTGACGGCAGTATAAGTGCTTATATAAAGGAGCATAATTTATATGAATGATTACACATTTTACATTGATATTTTAAAAGAGCGTCTTTCGCCTTACAGATTGCATCATTCGCTTGAGGTTGCAAAGTCTGCAAAATATCTTGCCGAAAAATACGGTTATGATGCGGAAAAAGCATATCTTGCAGGTCTTTTGCATGATATTACAAAGGAAGCCGATGCGGAGGAAACCTTTGCTTTTGCCGAAAAATACGCTCTGTGTATGACACAGCTTGAAAAAGACAATAAAAAGCTCTGGCACGCAATAACAGGTGCAGGGTATATCAGAAATGAGCTTAATATTGATGATGAAGAAATTGTTACTGCGGTAAGGTATCACACAACGGGCAGAGCCGATATGACACTTGTCGAAAAGATACTTTTTACAGCAGATTTTATATCATCGGACAGAAGCTACAACGGTGTTGAATCAATGCGTCATAAGGCAGAAATCAGCCTTGAAACAGCGATGCTTGAGGGACTTGAATTCACAATCACGGAGCTTATTGAAAAACACGCTCCCGTGCATCCCGATACACTTGACGCATACAACGATATAATTATTAATTATAAACAGAAAGGATTGATATAATGGTAACTAACGAAGCAGCAAGAAAAATAGTTAAGATTCTTGACGATAAAAAAGCCGAAGATATCAAATTAATCCGTATTTCGGAATTGACAGTTCTTGCAGATTATTTTATAATAGCTAACGGTACTTCAAATACTCATGTAAGAGCCCTGGCAGAAGAGGTTGAAGAATTACTTGCCGAAGACGGTATTCTTCCCCGAAGCATTGAGGGCAGGTCAACAGGTTGGATTCTTCTTGATTACGGCGATATAGTGGTTCATGTTTTCACTCCCGCCGACAGAGATTATTACAGCCTTGAAAGACTTTGGAAAGATGCAGCTTTTGAGGATATTTCGGATATAATTCAGTAATCTGATATAATTCAGTAAGGAGATTTTATAAATGTATTACGATTTTTCAGCAGTTGAAAAAAAGTGGCAGGCTAAATGGGAGGAGTCAAAGGTTTTTGAAGCAACCGATGACTATTCAAAACCCAAATATTACTGCCTTGTTGAGTTTCCGTATCCCAGCGGAGCAGGTATGCACGTAGGCCATATCAAAGCGTACAGTGGTCTTGAGGTTGTTTCAAGAAAACGCCGTCTGCAGGGCTATAACGTGCTTTTCCCCATCGGATTTGACGCATACGGACTCCCCACAGAAAACTACGCTATCAAAACAGGTATCCATCCCCGTAAGGTTACAGATACCAATATTGCAAAATTCACAGACCAGCTTAAAAAAGTAGGTTTTTCATTCGATTGGACTAAGGTTATCGACACCACAGAAGAAGATTACTACAAGTGGACACAGTGGATTTTCCTTAAAATGTTTGAAAAGGGACTTGCTTTCCGTGATAAAACTCTTGTAAACTATTGCCCCTCATGTAAGGTTGTTCTTTCAAACGAGGACTCACAGGGCGGTAAGTGCGATATCTGCCACAGCGACGTTGTTCAGAAGTCAAAGGACGTATGGTATCTTCGCATCACAGAGTATGCAGACAAGCTTCTTCAGGGTCTTGATGATGTTGATTATCTTCCCAACATAAAGCTTCAGCAGGTTAACTGGATCGGTAAATCAAGAGGTGCATTCGTTAATTTCTCAATCAAGGGTATTGACGAACAGCTTAAAATTTACACAACCCGTCCCGACACTCTTTTCGGTGTTACATTTATGGTTATTGCTCCCGAGCATCCCATTATTGATAAGTATGCAGATAAAATCGGCAACATGGATGCTATCAAGGCTTACCGTGAAGAATGCAGCAAGAAAACAGAGTTTGAAAGAACACAGCTTGTTAAAGACAAAACAGGCGTTTGCACCGACGGCATTCCAGCAATCAACCCTGTTACCGGCAAGGAAATCCCCGTTTACATATCCGACTATGTAATGATGGGCTACGGCACAGGCGCAATTATGGCAGTTCCCGCTCACGACAGCCGCGACTACGACTTTGCAAAGAAATTCGGTATTGATATTATTGAGGTTATCAAGGGCGGCGACATTTCTGTTGAAGCATATGCAGGCGACGGTGAAATGGTCAACTCCGATTTCCTTAACGGTCTTACAAATAAAAAGGATTCTATCGCAAAAATGATAGATTATCTTGCAGAAAAAGGCATCGGCGAAGGCGGCGTTCAGTACAAGATGAAGGACTGGGCATTCAACCGTCAGCGTTATTGGGGTGAGCCCATTCCCATTGTACATTGTCCCAAGTGTGGTATGGTAGCCGTTCCTTATGATGAGCTTCCTCTGCGTCTGCCCGAGGTTGAGAATTTTGAACCCGGTTCAGACGGCGAAAGCCCCCTTGCAAAGATTGACAGCTATGTAAATTGCTCCTGTCCCAAGTGCGGCGGTGATGCAAAGAGAGAAACCGATACAATGCCTCAGTGGGCAGGTTCTTCATGGTATTTCCTTCGTTATATCGATCCCAAGAATGACAATGCGTTTGCAGACCCCGAAAAGCTCAAATACTGGATGCCCGTTGACTGGTACAACGGCGGTATGGAGCACGTAACAAGACATCTTATCTATTCAAGATTCTGGTATAAATTCCTTTATGATTTAGGCGAAGTTCCTTATGCAGAGCCTTATGCAAAGAGAACGGCACAGGGACTTATTCTTGGCCCCGACGGCGTAAAGATGAGTAAATCAAGAGGCAACGTTATCGACCCCAACGAGGTTGTTGAATCTCTCGGTGCAGACGTTCTTCGTACTTACGTACTCTTTATGGGTGATTACGAGCAGGCAGCTCCCTGGAGCGAAGACAGCGTAAAAGGCTGTAAGAGATTTATTGACAGAACATGGAATCTTCTTGAAATTGTAAAGGACGGCAATGAATATTCCGCAGAGCTTTCAAGTGCTATGCACAAGACAATAAAGAAAGTTTCCGAGGATATTGAGCAGATGAAGTTCAATACAGCCGTTGCGGCTCTTATGACACTGCTTAACCAGATTTATGCAAAAGGCTCAATCAATCACGCAGAGCTTAAAACATACCTTCTTCTTCTTAATCCCTTTGCTCCTCATGTTACAGAGGAAATGTGGGAGAAAATGGGCTTCGGCGGTACTGTAACAGACCAGAGCTGGCCCGAGTATGACGAAGCAAAGTGTGTAGATGCAACTGTTGAGATTGCAGTACAGGTCAACGGCAAAATCAAAACAAGAATTGACGTTGCAACAGAAATTTCAGCAGAAGATGCAATCGCTGCTGCAAAAGAACAGCCCGAAGTAGCCACCGCTACGGAAGGCAAAACGGTAGTAAAAGAGCTTTATGTAAAAGGCAAACTTGTAAATATCGTTGTAAAATAATAAAAATAAGGAGCTGTAAAAACTTTCGTTTTTACAGCTCCGTTTTATGTCAGTTTTCATTGTTGATAATATCAATCATCATCTGCTGAGCTTCTTTAGCTTCGGGAATGGGGAAGAGCGGATAAGGATGATCAAGACCTTCTTTTACAACATATGTATGTTCAATATTTTGTTCAGTAAGCATTTTTGAAAACTTTGCAATATCGGGGTAAAGCATATCTCTTGTTCCGATAAAAAGAATAATATCGCCGAGATTTTCAAATGTTCCGTATATGGGGCTTACTATCGGATCGTGCACATCATGACTGCCTGCCCATCTTTTTCCGATATCAACAGCACCGTATATATCCAGCATCGGGTCAACAGGCTCATAATCTTTGATTTCTTCATTTTCCATAGATACGTCCATCCAGGGTGCTATGAGAATCAAATCATCAGGCTGAAGCACATCGGGATGATTGTCCCTGAGCAACTGTGCCAGCACCAGACTCATTCCTCCGCCGGAGGAATCGCCTGCAAGGATGATTCTTTTTACGTTTTCTCTCGATGCAACATCCAGATAAAACTCAAGCATTGCTGCGTAAGATTCATCGCAAGTGTAATTCGGAACTTTCAGATAAATAGGCATCAGAACGGGAGTGCTTGTCTTTTTGGAAAGTGTTTCAATGATTTTCCAATGGAATGTCAGCGGATTGTTAAGATAGCCACCGCCGGGTATGTATATAAGAATAGTGTCGGTAAAACATTCTTCATTAAAATAGAAAACCTGCATACCGTGTTCATGCTTGTCATAGTAGGGAATATGGGGATGAACACTGTCAGGCACTGTATAATCCTGCAAATTTTCAACAGAACGGAGCTGAATATTTGCATCATATTTTTCGCCCTCTTCGTAAATAGAATCACGGTCTATTATTACCATTGCCATTTCGGAAAGAGTAGCCATAACTGAGCGGTGATATACCGCATGCGATATGGTGAATAACAATATGCCTACACCAAACAATGAACTTAAAATGATTGTAACGGCTTTTCCGTTAATTTTCTTTTTCAATGCGAACGACTCCTTTTTTTTGGATTAATCCGACGTTTAATTTTATATTACAATATAAATATTAATAAACAGAAAATATATTATTGTCAATTTGTGAACATTTGGTGCAAGAATGTAAAAAAACACCTTTTTTTGAATGACAACGGTAACTCCTGCGATAAATTATTATTTCTCTTATTGTTTTTTTATACAGAGCCGAAATATATATGCACCCGAGTTTAACGCCGACTGTTGGTAAGGAAGTTTTTCTTTAAAATGTGAACTAACCGCACAATAATTCGTTAAAAAATCACCGATATGCGTCAGCATTATCGGTGATTTTTGCCTTTTCTTGCACGATTATTTCGCATTTTAAAGTGCTTCGCAGTTTCGTAAGAACTAAAAATTACTTGTATTGAAGCCACAAAACGCAGCAAGGCTGCCGCCTTGCGAGGCTTTTGGCAAAAATACGGGGAATTTTGTTCGAGAAACAAATACTTCCTTATCAACAGTCGGCGAATTCTCGGGTGCTGTTTGTTGTTTTAAAGACTAAATTCCTGTTTCATATAGTTGTAAAGTCTTTCACAGGCTTTGTTGTCAGGGTATGTATAAAATTTGTTACGGGCAGCAATTCTTTCTTGTTCAAATTCATCGTTATCTGTTGCAATATCTTTGATGAATTTCATTAAATCGTCAACAGTATAAAGATACGGGCATTTGTAATTCTCTTTAAATTCATCAAATGTGTTGTAGAACATTTCCCACTTTGCCGAAAAATCTTCAAAATCCTCAACAGCAAGTGCTATGGGGCGTTCAAGCATAAGATAATCGTAATAAACAGAAGAGTAGTCTGTAATAAGAGCATCCGTTTCTGTAAGGAATCCATATAGCTGAACACCTTTTTTGTCAACGAAAGCTCCGTCAGCAATAACAATATTACTCATTTTATCAATTTTCATTACGCTCACATCCTGCGCAGGATGTGGTCTTAAATAAAGAATAACATTGTTTTCTTTAAGACATTCGTTGATTTGTGCCATCTCATCGAGTGATTTTATAACCGGTAAGCCGAGAGGGAAATTATTTTCAATGGTAAGATTATGGACATTTTTGTGCTGACGGTATGTAGGCATCCATATAATGTATTTTGTCTGCTGATTTTTGCGTTTGCCCGCATTTGATGCAAGAATATCTGCACGGCAGTAACCTAAATCTTTAATGTTATCATCAGTATCTCCGCAATCGTAAAAATGAGAGTTAAAAACATAAGATGTAACCGGATTTAAGTCCACATCGCCTTTCTGACTGTTATAGCTCATAACAATTTTAACAGGCATACCGTGGCCGAGGAAAACTCTTATCTGCTTTTTGTTTTTCTTTTTAACATAGGAATTGCTGTCAATAATAAACTTTGAAAAAATAGTGTAATAATGAAATTCAAGTTTTTGCTTTAATGTTTTCGGTGCGCGTGAAATACACTTGATTTTTTTACCGCAAAGCTCATCTCTGAATTCATCGTCTGTTTTCAGAATCCATACAAGTGTATATTTTTGTGCAACATCCGTATTTTCAACAAGATATTTATAAAACCAATAAGTGTTGTCGGAAAAATTCGGGCTTGATTCAAATATTATAGCCTTTGCTCGTGGCAGGAACGATGTTATTTTTAAAAAAACTTTCATTAAAAAGTCCATAATCGGCATGAATACATCTCCTTCTATCAGCTTTTTTTCTTGAAATATTTACCCAGAAGTTCAAATACAGTATTTTTAAGATAAGTAAATGCTTCAACCTTGAAAATTGCGGAAACAGCAAAGTATACAATTCCGCCTGTTGCAACCTGAATGATAAGCTCTGTAAGCGTACCAAGATTCAGAAGCATACCCACAGCATAAACAACTGCCGCCATAATTGCGGAAATAACAATACCTGCTGACATATCAACAAACAATGCTCTGTAACTGTAATCAATAAGCTTTTTGTTGGGCATAGTGTTGGCTATTGATGCGATAAGCGTTGTCAGATACAGACTGTAAGCAATAGCATCTACGCCGAAATTCATAACGGCAAAAAGGATAAGAATGCTTGAACCTTTTTTTATAATTTCAAGTCTGAGAACAATATCACTTCTGCCCAATGCCTTTATTGCCTGAAGGTTTGATGTCTGTATAGGCTCAAAACAGTATGTAATGCAGTAAATCTGAAGATATGGTACGCAAGGCAGCCATTTGTCCGTAAGCAGAAGTGAAATTACAGGCTCGGCAACAACCGCAAGACCGAACATCAGCGGACACATAATGTATGCAGTCGTTTTGATTGAACGACGCATCATATTTCTTACATCAGTTATGTTGTTCTGGGCATTTGAAATGGCAGGGAACAGAACATTTGATATTGTTGTGTTGATGTTTGTTACAATAATGTTGGGAATCTGCTTACCCTTGTCAAAGAACGCAAGGTCGTTTGATGTGTACAGCTTGCCTATAATAAGTGTACGCAGTTCGTTGTAAATTTCACCTATGATTGAAGCAATAAGAATTTTCCATCCGTATTTAAAAAGTTCTTTTAAGCTTGCTATTGAAAATTTAAGCTCAGGCTTCCATTTTATGGTTATTGCAAGCACAATTGTACCAACGATTGTGTTTGTTAGATATTGTGCAACCAATGCCCATACACCGTAACCTTCATATGCCATCCATATTCCCACAACAGCGGATATTATTGTGCCTATGATTGTTGAGAAGAAGAATTTTCTGAAAATCATCTTTTTTGAAACATAGGATTGCTGAACATTGTTGATTGCAGTCAGCGGTATTCTCAGTCCCAATACTCTGAGAACAGGTGCGAGCAATTCATAGCCTTCACCGAAGAAAGATGCGATCAGGGGAGCAGTTACAAACAGTATGATGTATATTACTGTTGAGGCAAAAAGCTGAAAATACAAAACAGTTGAAAAATCCGTGTTTGTTGCATCTTTTTTCTGAATAAGAGAGCTTCCGAAACCGTTTGTTACAACACAGTTTGCAAAGGTTATAAATATCGTAACAAGGGTGATAAGTCCGTATGCTTCGGTAGGTAAAAGACGTGCAAGTATAACGGATACAACAAATGTAACCACCTGTGCAGAAATTCTTTCACCGAATTTCCATATAAGCCCCGAAAGAACTTTGTTTTTTGTATCGTTCATTAAAATTATCTCCACACTATTTTATTATATAATTATAAACTACATATGTTATAAAGTCAATAAAAAAAGTACAGCAACAAAGCTGTACTTCCGGCTTAATAATTGATGGTATTGAACATTTCCAGGATAAGCAGTTCATCATAAACAATTTCGGGACCGTAGCCTGCATCTGCAACAACTATCCAGACGGATTCATAATAAGTGGTAAAACCGTCGTCTATGATAAAATCAACGCAGATATCGTAAATGTCAGTCATTGTCTTATAATCGGGCAGATAATCAGCAGTTTTTCTGTCTGCGTCAGCAAGGATATCATCTGTGTTGATGTAGTAATACTCATACAGCAAATCGCTGTCAATTTCATGACTATATGTTACATCGTATGAAATATTGTCTGTATCATATTTGTCTGCAAAGTATTCAAGCTTATTGTTTGCAAAACTTTTTATGTCTGCAGATATATGTCCGTGAATATCCGATACCGGTTCGTTATATGCATCAGAAATATCTGAATCCGTAATATCACGGTAAAGCTTTTCTGTATCCAGTGCGGTGAATTTGTCGAATGTACCGTACTCCATACCTGCAACATAATTTTCCACATATTCAAGAGCAAGCTGTTCCTGCTCGTCAGCATAGCCGTCATTCATATCAACAGATTCAATATCACCCGTAATAATGCTGTTCATATCCATAGTGTCTTCCCACGAGCTGTCATCTGAAAAAATTTTATCAACAAAATTGAATGCAACCGTGCTTAATACTGCAAAAATCAACACCAATGCGATTGCACAGGTTGCAAAAACCATACCTTTTTTTACGGCGGGAATCTTAATTTGTGTGTTTTCGCTTTTCGGATAAGCTGTATCTGTCGGGATACTTTTATTTTTAAAAACAGTTGAATTGTAATTATATCTTTCAGGCTCATAGTAATTGTTATGTATACATTGTCTTTCCTCGGGCGGATTTACCCAGGCTCCGCAGTCAATGCAAAATTTTTTATTTTCGGGGATTTTAGCTCCGCATTCTTTGCATTTCATAAGCATTCTCCTTTAATTTTGTTCGGGCGCTTGCTAATTTTATGATATTATCTTTATTTTAATTTGTCAAGTTAAAAAAAATGATTTACAAACTCAAAAATATATGCTAAAATAGAATAAAATTGTGCATGAACGGAGAATTGTTATGGACGAGAATAATAAAGAATATACAGTTTCAGGTGCAGAAGAAGCAGTTGAACCCGCAGTTGCGGACGATGCAACTGTAGCTGCGGAAACAGAGCTTCTTGTTGAAGAAATCATTATCAAGAAAAAAAAGAAAAAGAGAAAAAAGAGTAAAAATAACAAGACTTACGACCGCAAGTCAGATGATAAAAAATCACAGATTATCCTTGTTATATTGCTGATTGTAGGTATCTGTCTTTTCAGTGTTTCTCTTTTCGGACTTCTTACATCTGTAGGAGACGATACGACAGATGATGTCGTAGCAGAAACCACAACAGAGACAAGTAATCAGTCAAATTCTGTACAGCCGGACAATACACCAGACGAAACTACTACTGCAAACAATCAGACTGAAGAAAATGTTGACGGCAACGGCGGTGGCTCTGCGGATACAAATGCAGATGCAAATGAAGATGTAAAAGATGATTCAAATGCAGATGCAAATGCTGATTCAAATAAAGAAAACGGCACAACAGCGGCAACTAAGAGTGATGAAGAAGTACTTGCAATGTTCAATACTGCAGTTAATGCTCTTAAAACAGACGTACCTTCTTTCAGTAAGTCAAAGCGTACACAAACTGCAGACATTAAGCTTTCAAATCCTCTTGCACAGGCTTATGTTTCAATCGCAAAGGACAAGTATCTTTCAGATGAAACCGTTGTAACCGATGTTAAAAAGGGTGATAAAGCAGATGCAGTTGCAGTAGTATCTCCCGATGGCGAAAACTATGTATCAAAGCTTACAATGGGTGATATCAAGTCAATAAGCTACACAGTCAAGCCTGACGGCAATTATGAAATAACAATCAATATGCCCGATGCTACAAATCCCGATCTCGCAAGCTCATACGGTAAGATTTTTGAATTTATGCTTGTTGATGACGTTATGGAAACATACGCTCCCAATATGGGCGCAACTGTTGCCAAAGAAAACGTAACTCTTAAATATAACGGATGCTATGCAAAGGCTGTTGTTTCACCTGACGGCAAGCTTGTATCATACGAAACAAAGGTTAATGCGAATATGATACTTAAGGATGCAAAAATCAGCGTTGTTACAACCGACCTCGACGTTATACTTTTCAGCGATACAAGCTATACAAAAATTGTTCATTAATTAAATTTTTAATACGGTGCAGTTCCGAAGGGAGTTGCACCGTATTTTTTTGCATTTTTGACGGGGAAATTTTAAGTTATGTGTGTTGACTTATCAGTTGATTGTGGTATAATTTTAAGGATATAAAAGTTTAGCCTGTCCGTAAGGATAAAAAACAAAACTTGCGGAATATGCTGTAAAAATTATAAATAAGATAAATCGAAGCACAGCTTCAGATATCCTGATATTCTATTGTTGATTATCAACGGAAAGGGAGAATGATAAAATGATAAAACGCTTGGCAAAATGCATCCGCGATTATAAAAAATCCACTATACTTACACCTTTATTTGTTGTTGGTGAGGTAATAGTGGAGGTGCTTATTCCTCTGCTTATGGCAGAGCTTATTGATAACGGTATTGAAATGGGAGATATGAGCTATGTTGTAAAGATGGGTATAGCGTTGCTGTTTTCTGCAATTATTTCCCTTATTTTCGGTGTTGCCGCAGGTAAAACCTGCGCTACGGCAAGCTCAGGTTTTGCAAAAAATTTAAGGCACGATATGTTTTATAACGTGCAGAATTTTTCCTTTTCAAATATTGATAAATTTTCAACTGCAAGTATCGTAACAAGGCTTACAACCGATGTAAACAATGTTCAGATGTCATTTATGATGATTATCCGTATGGCGGTAAGAAGCCCTATGATGCTTGTGTTCAGCGTTGGTGCGGTTTTGAGCATAAGCCCGAAACTTTCGCTTATTTTCCTTGCTGTTATTCCGTTCCTTGCAACAGGTCTTTTTATTATCATAAGGAATGCACATCCCATATTCAAAAGAGTTTTTAAGACTTATGACAACCTCAACAGCGTAGTTGAAGAGAATCTTCACGGTATCAGAGTTGTAAAATCCTTTATACGTGAGGATTATGAAATAAATAAATTCAAAAGCATTTCAGATGTCATTTACAAGAATTTTGTAAAGGCTGAAAAACTGATTGCTTTTAATTCACCGCTGATGCAGCTGAGCGTTTACACCTGTATGATATGTATTTCTTGGTTCGGTGCAAAAATGATTGTAAATTCAGGTGCAACCGAGCTTACGACAGGTGAGCTTACAAGTCTTTTTACTTATGTAACACAGATTCTTGCAAGTCTTATGTTTCTTTCAATGATTTTTGTTATGATGACATTATCAAGGGCAAGCGCAGAAAGAATTGTTGAAATTCTTGACGAAAAAAGCGATATAACAAACGGCGACGGTGCTGTAGCAGAGGTTGCCGACGGCTCAATAGCTTTTGAAAATGTAGATTTTGCATATTCAAAAAACGCGGATAAACTCTGCCTTGAAAATATCAATATTTGTATTGAATCGGGCGAAACTGTAGGTATTATAGGCGGTACGGGTTCATCAAAATCCACATTTGTTCAGCTCATTCCCCGTCTTTATGATGTTATAGGGGGTAGCGTTAAAGTCGGCGGTGTGGATGTCCGCGATTATGACCTTGAAACATTGCGTAATGAGGTTGCGATGGTT
Organism: Acutalibacteraceae bacterium; assembly: GCA_045535305.1. Classification (GTDB taxonomy): domain Bacteria; phylum Bacillota; class Clostridia; order Oscillospirales; family Acutalibacteraceae; genus UBA1081. Next base: position 36,392 of record JAZSLJ010000063.1, on the reverse strand, counting down.
CTGCAGAAGAACGTTCTTTTTGCAGGCACAATAAAGGAGAATATCCGCTGGGGTAAAGAGGATGCAACAGATGAGGAAATTGCTCACGTGTGCAAACTTGCCTGTGCAGATGAATTTATTGAAAAATTCCCTGACGGATACGATACATATATTGAGCAGGGCGGTGCTAATGTTTCCGGCGGACAAAAGCAAAGACTCTGTATTGCAAGAGCATTGATGAAAAAACCGAAAATACTGATTCTTGATGACTCAACAAGTGCGGTAGATACAAAAACAGATGCTCTTATCAGAAAAGCGTTCAGGGAAGAAATACCCGATACAACAAAAATTATAATCGCACAGAGAATATCATCTGTGCAGGATGCAGATAAAGTTATTGTTCTTGATGACGGCAAAATAACAGGCGTCGGTAATCACGAACAGTTGCTTGAAAATAATGCTATATACCGTGAAGTGTATCAGTCGCAGATGAAAGGAGGAGCAGACGATGAGTAATCAGCAAAAGCGTCAGGGCCCGCCTGCAGGAGGCCCCGGAGGCCCTAAAATGGTAGGAAAGCCTGTACGCGTTGATAAAGATACTGTTAAAAGACTGCTTTCTTATTTCAGCAAATACAAACTGCGTATGATTCTGGTATTTGTGTTTATTATCACATCTGCAGTCGCAAGCGTTATGGCTTCAATTTTTCTTCAGACTCTTATTGACGGATATATTATACCTATGCTGGGTGAAAATTCTCCCGTAGGTTTTACCGACCTTGCAATGGCTCTTGTCAAAATGGGTTGTCTTTATGTCTGCGGTGCATTGGCAGGGCTGTTTTACAGCAGAATTATGTCATCCGTATCACAGGGAATTCTTAAAAATATAAGAGATAAAATGTTTGCACATATGCAGACTTTACCCATAAAATACTTTGATTCCCATAATTTCGGCGATACAATGAGTCATTACACAAATGATACCGACAGTCTTCGTCAGATGCTTGCACAGTCTGTTCCGCAGGCAATGACATCTGTAGTAACCATTGTTTCCGTATTCTTTTCTATGCTTAAACAGAGCATATGGCTTACACTTATTGTAATTGCATTTCTCTTTATTATTTTCAGAGCTATGGGCTATATCGGCGGTAAAAGCAGTAAATATTTTGTAAAACAGCAAAAAGCAGTTGCCGATGTAAACAGCTATATTGAAGAAATGGTTAACGGACAGAAAGTTGTAAAGGTTTTCTGCTATGAGGATGAAGCAAAGGCAGAGTTTGACAGCCGTAATAACGAGCTTTTCAATAATATGCGTAAGGCTCATACATACGGTAATGTCGTAGGACCTGTTATGAACAATTTAGGCTATATTCTCTATGTTATACTTGCTATTGTGGGCGGTTTGCTTGCAATCAGAAGCATTCCCAACCTTACTCTTACGGGTATGGGCACACTTACACTTGGTACTATCGCATCTTTCCTTACCCTTTCCAGAAGCTTTGTTCAGCCTATCTCTCAGGTTTCACAGCAGATTAACGCTATTGCTATGGCTATGGCTGGTGCAGAGCGTATCTTTAAACTTATTGACGAAAACCCCGAAATAGACGACGGATATGTTACTCTCGTCAATGCAAAATATGATGACAACGGCAATATTACCGAAAGCGAAACGAGAACGGGTCAGTGGGCTTGGAAACATCCCCACAAAGAGGACGGTACCGTTACATACGTGCCTCTGCAGGGTAATGTTGTGCTTGATGATGTTGATTTTGCTTATGTTGAAGGCAAAACTGTTCTTCATAATGTTTCTCTTTATGCCGAACCCGGTCAGAAGGTTGCATTCGTAGGTGCAACAGGTGCAGGTAAAACAACAATTACAAATCTCATCAACAGATTTTATGATATTGCAGACGGAAAAATCCGTTATGACGGTATCAATATAAACAAAATCAAAAAAGCCGATTTAAGACGTTCAATGGGTATAGTTCTGCAGGATGTCAACCTGTTTACAGGTACGGTTATGGAGAATATCCGTTACGGCAAACTTGATGCAACGGATGAAGAATGTATTGCAGCCGCAAAGCTTGCCAATGCAGACGGCTTTATAAGAATGCTACCCAACGGCTATAATACAGTGCTTGAAGGGGACGGCAGCGGACTTTCACAGGGTCAGCGTCAGCTTATTTCAATCGCAAGAGCTGCGGTTGCAGACCCGCCCGTTATGATTCTTGACGAAGCTACATCTTCAATCGATACAAGAACGGAAGCTATCGTGCAAAGCGGTATGGATGCTCTTATGAAAGGCAGAACAGTATTTGTTATCGCTCACAGACTTTCAACTGTACAGAATTCCGATGTTATTATGGTGCTTGAACAGGGCAGAATAATTGAACGCGGCAGTCATGAAAAGCTTATTGCCGAAAAGGGTAAGTATTATCAGCTTTATACAGGTGCATTTGAACTTGAATAATAAGTAAATGTATGCTATAATATAACTTATATTAATTATTTTCGGATGTGAATATATGAGAAAAATTCTAAAAATGCTCAAGCCTTATAGGGCTACGCTTATTCTTTCCATAGTATTTTCCGCATTACACTCTGTTTTTGAAATACTTATCCCCATTTATACCAAGAATATAATGGGTGAGGGTATTATTCCCCGTGATATGAGCCAGATTATACGTTACGGCGGAATAATGCTGGGGCTTACCGCGTTTGGTGCGTTGGCTTCATTCCTTAACACATATTTTTCAACAAAAACATCTGTTAATTATGCGATGCATTTAAGAAATGAAGTGTTCAGCCGTGTTTCGCGTCTGTCTCAATGCGATGTGGATAAAATCGGCGTATCATCACTTATGACAAGAACTACAAACGATGTGCGTCAGGTGCATGATGTTATTCTTAATGCGTTAAAATCAATTCTGCCTGTACCGATTATGCTTATCGGCGGTTTAACTATGGCAATATCCGTAGGCTCAGATCTGTTGAAGGTTGTATTTATTGTAATTCTCATATTGCTTGGCTTGGGAATTATAGCACTTATTTTTGTATCACCGATGTTTTCCAAGATACAGAAATTGCTCGATAAAATGAATTTTATTCTCAGAGGTAAAATTAACGGTATCAGAGTTATAAGAGCATTCAACAAAACCGAATACGAAGATGAACGCTTTGATGAAACAAACAAAAAGCTTACAAAAATCAGCTTGATTGCAAACAGAGTTGTGGCATCGCTCACACCGATTCTTACGGTAGGTATGTATTCACTTATCTGCTACATAATTTATATTTGCATAAACAATGCAACAGCACCCGGTGTTGACCCCAAAACAAGTCTGGAAACAATACCCAATATGTATATGTTCCTTACATATTTTATGCTTATCATTACAGCAATCGGTACTGTTCTTGTTATTGCTATAAGCATACCCAAAGCCGTTGTATCTGCAAACCGTCTTAATGAAATTCTTGAAGCTGTTCCCGAAATACAGGACCCCGAAAACCCCGTAACACCCGATGAGAATATAAAAGGTGTTGTTGAATTCCGTAACGTATCATTCAGATACAAGCCGGAGGACGACGGTAAAAAGAAATCCTGGCTTGCAAGAAAAATTCAAAAGAGTATAGAGAAGAAAAAAGAAAAGGAAAAAGAGAAAAACGGGACTGCTGATGTTCCCGTTACTGAAGAAGAAAAAAAGAAAAATGCCGATGAAGATGCAATTCACAATATAAGTTTTGTATCGAAGCCCGGCGAGATAACCGCAATTATAGGTGTTACAGGCTGCGGTAAATCAACTCTTGTAAATCTTATTCCCCGTCTTTACGATGTTTCCGAAGGCCAGATTCTTGTTGACGGTGTGGATGTAAGAGATATGAAGCTTTCCGAACTGCATAAGCGTATTTCTTATGTGCCTCAGCAAAGCTATCTTTTCAGCGGAACTGTTAAGGAAAATATAACATTCGGTAATCCCGATGCAACCGATGCTGAGGTATGGAATGCTATCGAAATTGCACAGGCAAAAGCATTTGTCAGCAGTATGTCAGACGGTATAGACAGCTTTGTTTCACAGGCAGGTAAAAACTATTCGGGCGGTCAGAAACAGCGTCTTGCTATTGCAAGAGCGGTTGTTAAAAATGCAGAAATCTTCATTTTTGACGACAGTTTTTCGGCTCTTGACCTTGCAACAGATGCAAGACTTCGTGCATCTCTGCGTGAGAATCTTCCCGATACAAATATAATTATCGTTGCTCAGCGTGTTGGTACTGTTATCAATGCAGACCGTATTATCGTAATGGACGAGGGCAAAGCGGTAGGTATAGGTACGCATAAAGAATTGCTTGAAACCTGTGAGGTATACAAAAGCATTGTTGCATCTCAGCTTTCCGAAGAGGAGGTGGCTGCTGTATGAGTAAAACTGTAAATGTAAAAAAAGACAGAATTCTTGATGCGGACGAAACCTATCTTGTCAGTAAATACTCCTCTTACGATACAAAAAAGGATGATAATGCAAAAGTAGGTAATGCCAAAGGTACGACCGCGCGCTTTTTCTCTCTTTTAAGACCTCATTGGTTTGCCGTAATAATTATCTGTCTTTCGTCAATAGGCAACACTCTTGTAGGCGTTGTTGCTCCCGATTACATGGCAGATATCATAAACAGCGTTCAGTATGCCATTGAAGACTATGTTTATAACGGCATTCCCGTAAATTTCGGCAGTTTTTTTGATTTTGAGTCAATTTTAGGTCAGCTGTTCACTCTCGGCGCATTGTACGGATTGATGGGTATGCTGTCCTTTGTACAACAGTATGTGGGTGCCGGAGTTTCACAAAAGCTCGTATTTGATTTAAGACAAAAGGTAAACTGCAAACTGTCAAATCTTCCCTTGAGTTATTTTGATAAAAATACAAAGGGTGAGATTATAAGTAAAGTTGTAAACGATATTGAAAATGTTTCTGCAAATCTTCAGGGCAGTTTTCTTACGGTTTTAACAGGTGTTATACAGGTTATCGGTTCGCTGTATATGATGCTGAAATCCGGCAATATCATAATGACACTTGCGGCAATATTCCTTGTACCTTTCAGCGGAACTATTGCTTATAAAGTATCAAAAATCAGCAAAAAGTGGTTTTCTAAGTATTGGGGCTCAATGGGTGCTATGAACGGCCATGTTGAAGAAATGTATTCGGGCCACAGCCTTGTAAAAATCTTCAATCACGAGGAGCAGTCCATTGACGAATTCAGAATCATCAACAAAAATATAAGAAAAAACAGTTTTGTTGCCAATCTGATCGCGGGTGTTCTTAATCCCATTCTTACAATGTTTAAAAACATCAACTATGTAAGTGTTTGTATTATAGGCGGATGTTATTATATCGGCACATGGTTCAATACAGGTGTTGCAGTATCGGGTGTGCTTTCACTCGGTCAGATAGAAGCATTTTTGTCCTATTCATCAATGTTCTCATCTCCCATTACAAACATTTCAAGGATGATAAACAGTATTCAGTCCTCTCTTGCATCGGCAGAGCGTGTTTTTGAATTGCTTGATGAGCAGGAGCAGACATCCGATAATACGGAAAATGAACCCGAAGACCTTGCAAATGGTACGGTTGAATTCAAAAACGTCAGCTTCCGTTATAAAGAGGATGTGCCGCTTATTGAGGATTTCTCACTCAAAGCGGAAAAAGGCAATATCGTTGCCATAGTCGGTCCTACAGGTGCGGGTAAAACCACAATCGTAAACCTGCTTATGCGTTTTTATGATATTCAGTCAGGTCAGATTCTTCTTGACGGAACGGATATTATGACAATGTCAAGAAATGCATTAAGAGATAATTTCGGTATGGTTCTTCAGGATACATGGCTCTTTAAAGGCACTATAAAAGAGAATATCTGTTACGGCGTTGACGATGCAACACAGGAGCAGATAGAAGAAGCCGCCAAGTCTGCCAATATTCACGACTACATAATGTCGCTTCCCAAAGGTTATGAAACTCAGCTTGTTGAAGACGGCACAAATATTTCACAGGGCCAGCGTCAGCTTATCACAATAGCAAGAGCGCTTCTCAAAGACCCTAAAATTCTGATTCTTGACGAAGCAACATCTTCTGTTGATACAAGAACAGAGGTGCTTATTCAGCAGGCTATGCAGGAGCTTATGAAGGGCAGGACAAGCTTTGTTATTGCTCACAGACTGTCAACAATCAAGAATGCGGATAACATTATCGTTATGCGTAAAGGCTCTATTGTTGAACAGGGTACTCATAAGGAGCTTATGGACAAAGACAGCTTTTACGCTATGCTGTATAACAGCCAGTTTACGGGCGGTATACCGGAAGATATAGAATAAGGTGATAAAATGTCTATTGAAAAAGTAAGAGCATATTTTAAAGAAAAGGGTTTTGACCACAGAATACAGGAATTTGATGTTTCCAGCGCAACTGTTGAGCTTGCGGCACAGGCTCTCGGCTGTGAAGGCTGCAGAATCGCAAAAACATTATCTTTTCATGTTGATGACAGGGTAGTGCTTATCGTTGCGGCAGGCGATGTGAAAATCGATAACCCAAAATATAAAGCACAGTTTCACACAAAGGCAAAAATGCTTGCTTATGACGAAGCTCCCGTGCTTATCGGCCATGCAGTAGGCGGAGTGTGTCCCTTTGCGGTGAATGAGGGCGTAGAGGTTTATCTTGATGAATCACTCAAACGCTTTGAAACAGTATTTCCCGCTTGCGGCAGCTCCAACAGCGCAATAGAGCTTACTATCCCCGAGCTTGAGGAGCTTTCAAACTACATTGCATGGATTGATGTGGCGAAAAAATAATTTATTAGTGATGAGTGAGAAGTGAGGAGTGAGGAGTTGTGGAAAAGGCTCTGCCTTTTAAACCATTCAAAGCCAAGCCGCTTTGCGGCTTCCTTAACTCCTAACTCATCACTCCTAACTCCTGACTACAATAATTCAGCATTGCTAAATTATTGTTTATAAAGAAATCCCTTCGGGGATTTTTTTGTTTTTATTAATAATTAAAAAAATGTAAAAATATTCTTGACTATTGCATTAAATGTGATTATACTACCCTTGTAAAAACGGAAATGAAAGGAGCGATTCCATGAAATTAATGTCCAATATTCCCGTTGATGAAAAATATCTCAACAGAGCAAAGGAAATTCTCGGTGTAGATAACGTGCTTTTTGCCGTTGTGGGCGACCTTGATATGGACGGTAGATACGGGTCATCCGCTATGTTCTTCGGCAGAGATGCTCTTGTTGCATTCGACAATTTGCAGGAAAGCAAATATGTCAAAGTTGAGTATGAAAGCGTTGCACGTGCAAAAGTAAAAAGAATGTACGGTAATGCAATGTTCCGTGTTAAGGATAACGAGGGTAAATGGCAGAATCTAATCAGATTTTCCTATGCGGCGGCAGATATAGGTGATGCGGCGGCAATTTTTGTTGAGAACGTCCGTGATGAGGGATATTCCGAGAATTTGCTGGATGTTGTAAAATCAACTTATGAAAAAATGCGTTGCTTCTGTCCCAAATGCGGCAGAAAATTGCAGTCGCCCGATACCCCTTGTATTAACTGTCAGGGTAAATCAAGAATGTTTACCAAACTCATAAAGTATATTACTCCCCAGAAGTGGAATCTGCTTGTTTGTATTATTCTTTCAGCATTCACAACAGGTCTTTCTCTTGTACCTACATATGTTACAAGTGTCCTTGTTGACGATATTCTTCCCTCGGGAAGTATGCAAAGACTTGTAAAGGTTGTTATATTCCTTGCAGTTGTGTATATTGTTCAGTATATTATAACAGGTGTAAGGCAATACAGATTGCGTCTTGCAAGTGATTCAATAATCACAGGTCTTAAAAAGGATATTTTTGCAAAGGCTCAGTATCTGCCCATGAAATTCTACGATAAATCTTCCACAGGTGCCGTTATCAACAGAATTAACTCCGATACAGCAACCGTACAGGGCTTTATTATGCGAATTTCGCAGGAAGCCATTGTTCAGTTATTTACCATGATAGGTATTATAGTTATCATGTTCAGCCTTAACTGGCAGTTGGCACTTCTTGCACTTTGTCCTATTCCTATTGTTGTATTTATTGCAAGAAGATTCTCAAAAATCGTTGCTCCCAAGTACAGACGTCTGTGGAGAAGAAGCTCATCAATTTCAACAATGCTTACCGATTCAATTCCGGGTATCAGAGTTATCAAAGCATTCTCTAATGAAGACAGCGTTATACATAAGTTCAACAGATATTGCGACGAGTGGAAAAAAGAAGATACCCAGACAGGTCTGTATGCCGCAATATTTCCCACATTAATTACATTTTTTGTAACCTGCGGCTCTTTGCTTATATGGGGTGTGGGCGGCAGTTGGACAATTTCCGGCAATTACGGTGTAACGGCAGGTATTCTTGTTTCATTCCTTACATATGCAACTCAGTTTTATAACCCCGTAAACTTTTTTGCAAACCTCGGCGACTCCTACGAGAATGCCGTTGCATCAATCGAGAAGATTCTTGATATTATAGATGCAGAGCCCGAACAGGATTTCGGTGATTTTAAATCTCAGGAGCCTTTGCAGGGCAAAATTGAGTTCAGAAATGTCAATTTCTCATTTGACCGTTCCAAAAAGGTTCTGAGCAATATCAATCTTACTATCGAACCGGGTGATACTGTCGGTATTGTAGGTACAACAGGCTCTGGTAAATCAACGCTTATCAATCTTATTATGCGTTATTATGACGATTATGAGGGTGAGATATTTGTTGACGGTAAAAACATAAGAGATATTGATATGTCGTATTACCGTTCACAGATAGGCTTTGTTCAGCAGGAGCCTTTGATGTTCCGTGATTCAGTTTATAAAAATATTGCATACGGCTGCGGTGATGTTCACGTTGAAGAGGTGCTTCACGCCGCACAGATTGCAAACGCACACACCTTCATTTCAAAAATGCCCGATGCTTACGATACAGTTCTGGGTGAACGCGGAGTTGGACTTTCCGGCGGTGAAAAACAGCGTGTGTCAATTGCAAGAGCCGTGCTTAAAAATCCCGGAATACTTATCTTTGACGAAGCAACTGCGGCTGTTGACTCTGAAACGGAATTCCTTATTCAGGGTGCTATTGAAAGACTTATCAGAGGCAGAACAACAATTATGATTGCTCACCGTCTTTCAACGCTGAGAAAAGCCAATAAAATTGTGGTTGTTGATAAGGGTGAAATCATCGAATGCGGTCCGCCCGAGGAGCTTATGAAGAAAAAGGGCAAGTATTACAAGCTTGTGCAGATTCAGTCTATGAGCGAGCAGCTGCTTAAAGAAAAGCAGTCCGAAAACTTTGAATAACAGGGGGTATTGATATGATTTTAAGATATATAGACGGCCCCGAAGTCCGCTTTACAGTTAAGGACAAAATATTTGTAGATATGGAGTTTTACCATACGGGAGAGATTTTTACAGATATGGAGCTTCGCAGAATGTTCCCCGTAAGCGGTAAAAATAAGTATATTGCCGTAATTGACGGTGAAGGTAATGAATGTGCCATGATCCGCGATGTTGATAGTTTAGATGCTATGTCGAAAGCGGCGGTACTCAGCTGCCTTGAAGAGTATTATATGATGCCCAGAATCTTAAAGTTCACCGATATGAGCGAAAAGTTCAAAATCTGGATGTGGACTGCCGAAACAGACAAGGGTATTGTAAGATTTGAAATTAAAAATCATCTTACAGCGGTAAAACCTCTTTATGACAGACGAGTGCTTATAAAGGATGCCAACGATAACCGTTATGAAATCCCCGATTATGCAAAGCTCGACAAAAAGAGTCAGAAAATGCTCATTCCCAATCTTTAATTAAAGGAGAAATTTTAATATGAAACTTGTTATTGCAATCGTAAATAATGACGACAGTATGGCTGTATCATCAGCACTTACAAGGCACAATTTCTTTGTAACAAAGCTTTCAACCACAGGCGGATTCCTTATGATAGGTAACACAACATACCTTATCGGTGCAGAGGATGAACAGGTTGATAAGGTTAAGGAAATCGTTGCGAAGTATTCACAGAAGAGAACACATACCGTAACAACACAGGATTCCTTCGGACACGGCTTCAGAGAAGGGGAGCTTGAAAAGGAAGTAACAGTTGGCGGCGCAACAGTATTTGTGCTTAATGTTGACAGTATGGAAAAATTTTGATTTTCATTTTAATAATTTTAATCACCGTTTTTTGACGGTGATTTTTTTTGTTGCTTCTATATTATGACAAATTATTCTTACGCACTAATGTATTATATTTACAGAACTTTTTACGGAGGAATTGAAATGCAGGTCTTATTCAGGACTGAAAAAGAAAAACTTACCGTCTATCTCTCGGGAGATATTGACCATCACACATCGGCGCATATTCGTCAGTCGGTTGACGAGCAGCTGCAGAAAATTATGCCAAAGGAGCTGCGGCTTGATTTTCGTGATGTTCATTTTATGGATTCATCGGGAGTGGGCCTTGTAATGGGCAGATATAAGGCGGCATCGGTTTACGGATGTAAGGTTGTTGTCTGCTCTATGCCGGACAACGTTGCCCGAATTATGCGCATGTCGGGACTCGGCAAAATTATCAGATTTGAAGAGGATTGAAAAATGAAAGTTTTAAATGAAGTTAAAATTACGGCAGATGCAAAAAGCATAAACGAAGGCTATCTGCGAGTGGCAGTTTCGGCGTTTGCCTCACAGCTTGACCCGACGGTTGAGGAGCTGTCTGACATAAAAACCGCCGTCAGCGAGGCTGTAACAAATTGTATTGTACATGCTTATAAAGCGAAAACCGGCAAGATTTACATAACCGCAAGACTTTGCGAAAATCAGCTTGTTATAATTAAAATCCGTGATACGGGTGTAGGTATCGGCGATGTAAAAAAAGCAAGAGAGCCTCTTTTTACCACAGGCGGTGATGACAGAAGCGGTCTGGGCTTTTCTGTTATGGAATGTTTTTCCGATAAGCTGAAGGTTACCTCAAAAGAGGGTAAAGGCACTACGGTTACAATCTATAAAAGGATTCGTGGAAAAAGTGTTGATGAACCTAAATAAAGATGAATACAACAGACTCGTAACCGATAACATGGGGCTTGTTTATACCTGTGCAAACCGATTCAGGGGCAGAGGTATCGAGTTTGACGACCTTGTTCAGTCGGGATGCATCGGTCTTATTAAGGCTGTGAACGGCTTTGACGAAACAAAAGGCTTTAAATTCTCTACCTATGCCGTTCCTGCAATCATCGGCGAGATGAAACGCCTTTTTCGCGACGGCGGAGCAGTAAAAGTGGGCAGAGCCGATAAAGAAAAGGCTCAGAAGCTTATGTATATTAAGGAAGAACTCAGCAAAACGCTGGGACGGGAGCCGACTGTCGGTGAAATTGCTCAAAAAGCAGGAATGGATATAGCAGAAACCTCGCAGCTGCTTTTTGCCGTGATGCCTGTTATATCGCTGACAAGTGAAGATTCTTCGGAAAACTCGCAAAGCGAAATAGATTTGACAACAGGCGACCCTACTGAGGAAATAGGGGAGAAGATGGCTTTGAAAGAGGCGGTAAGCTCCCTTGCGGAGCGTGATAAAAAGCTTGTGGAGTTCCGTTACTATTCGGGATTTACCCAAACGGTTACCGCGCAGATGCTGGGCATGACACAGGTGCAGGTTTCACGGCGTGAAAAAGCAATTTTGCAGGAATTAAGGCGAAAATTAGGATAACATTAAGGATATACAATACTGTTTTTGGTTCAGAGTATTGTATGTCCGTTTTTTTATATTTTTCTGCACGTAATTCTCATTTTGAAATATATAAATTCTCGGCTTTAATCAATATGTAAAATCGTGTTTTTTATAGTCAAAATATACATAATTATGCGTTCAATTTGTACATTGTGTGATGTAAAAAATTTCAAATGATTATTGAAAACACCGAATAATTATGATATACTTTATCTGAATAAATAGTGGGTTATTATATAAAAATTATTAAATTTTACATCCCACAAAGGAGGAAATCTTATGAAGAAAGCAAAGAAATTACTGTCCGTATTTCTGGCAGTACTTATGCTCTATTCAGCTATGGCAGTCGGAATCGGCGGTATTGCAGTATATGCAGCTTCCGTATCCATAGACAACAGTCATAAAGCAGTTATTGCTGTTCCTGAAACGGTGTATATGACACCGAACGGAGGTGCGGCAACTGTCGGTCAGTATTATGTTAATAATACCGTTTCGGCAGGTAATTATACACTCCAGCTTGAGGCAAACGCTGCCAATACAAAAGGTTATGTTCAGTTTTACATTCCCGGAGCTACAAAGTTCCAGGTTGCTGTAAATACTGTAACAAGCGGTATTGGTGATATTGTTCTTACAGGTGCGGGAGCAACATCCGGTTCTTATGAAAATACGCCATTCGATGCGGATGCTAACGGATATTTTAATTTCACAGAAGGTGGTCTGTACATTAACGGTACAGGTCTTAACCCCGGACAGACTGCTCTTGCAGAGTGGGTTTTCACCGTTACAATGAATGACGGCTCAACAAGAACTTACTATGCATACTCAACACTTTATTCACCTCACCGTTCAGTTGGTGCGGTAGCTGAATCAAGACGTTCCGGTACATATAACAACGAAATATCTTCATGGATCACTGGTATCAATGGAATTGGCGGTAAGGATAACTGGTCTCCGATTTCTTCCGGTAACGGCGACAAAACCACACAGGGTTATTTTAAATACGACCCTCTCTGGACAGGACTTCAGGGCGGTTCATCAGAATCATCAGATGACTATGTTACAGCATCAACAACTGAATATTATGTTGAAGCTAAAGGTACTAGTGGTGCAGACTGGACCAGAGCTATCGGTTATATAGGTTATATTACTGTTGACTCTTCCAGATACACTAATACAAATCAGATTCCTAACTTTAAAATCGGTAGTGATGCACTCCGTGTTCAGGACAGCAAAAAAGACTCTCTCGGTAGATATTATGCATGGTATATTCTTGGAGATTCAAGCAAAACAATCGGTACAGGTGAAGATGCAACTCCCAGCGGATGGACACAGTTTGTAAGTAAGTCTGAACCTCAGGCAACCTCCAGAAATCCGCTTGTTCCCGCATTTGACGTATCTTCAATTAACGGTCAGTATATTCACGTAGCAAGCCAGGCATATTGTACTTATTTGTCAAGTAAAAACTATGCCAATGCTTATGTATCTGCACAGTTCACTACAGTTGACAAAGCAGCACTCCGTAAACTTGTTATCGAGGGTGCATCTCTTAATGAGAAGAATTATACTTCTGCATCATGGAGCACATACAAGACTGCCCTTCGTAATGCTGCTCTTGCTCTCGGTAATCCCTCAAATAAAACTATAGATACTTCTGCACTCACAAATGCAAGAAATGCTCTTCAGACAACAGTTAAGCTCAATGCAAACGGTGGCAGCATCGGCACAACATCTTTCAATGTTACTGTAGGTGCTACAGCTAACCCCAGCTATAACCTTTCTTCTTATACTCCTACCCGTACAGGCTACACATTCAAGGGCTGGTCAACATCTTCAACTGCAACAAGCGGTTCAACATCAACTGTTACTGCAGGTCTTATGCCTACTCTTTATGCAACTTGGGAAGCAAACAAATACAGCGTAGTATTTGATAATATGTTTGATTTCAGTAAATTTACAATAGGCACCGGTTCGCTTACAATTAATGAGAGAACTGATACCGGTTTTACTGTTACATCGACAGGCTCTGATGCCAATACAGGTTTCAGCTATGCTATCCCGGTTACACCCGGAAAGACATATATTTTCTCTGCAGATGTATCCATAGAACAGACTGCCGGCGATACCAGCGGCTTTGATATGTATATTCATACATTGGATGCAAATCAAGCAGGTGAAACTACTGCTACTGTAGATACCTCTAATGGTGCACACAGAGAAGGTAATGTATACATTTCTCGTACAGGTCAGAGAGGTCAGCAGTCAGGTGCAACAGATTCTTACATCAGATTCACCGCAGGTGCAACCACTGCTTACATCAAAGTACGATTTGATGCCAACACCGCAGGTAATAAACTTACAGTAAATAATATCAGAGTTTACGAAGAAGGAACAATTGAAGACGGCGTTTCATATACACCTTCAAAAACCGTAACTTATAATAATACAATAGGCACTCTTCCCACACCTACAAGAGAAAACTATGAATTCCTCGGTTGGTACAATGCAGACGGCATAAAGGTTGATTCTTCAACCGTTATGGGCGCTTCTGATCTTTATTTAACATCAAAGTGGAAATTGTCAGGCTTTACAATCACATGGAAAGTTGACGGTCAGGCTGACGTAACAAGCGTTGTTCAGTCAGGTGCAACTCCCGTTTATCCCAACGGCACACCTACAAAGCCCGCAACTGCTCAGTATACATATACATTCACAGGCTGGTCTCCCTCTGTTGTATCTGCAACACAGAATGCAACTTATACGGCTCAGTTCTCACAGACTGTTAATAAGTATAAGGTAACATGGGTTGTTGACGGTCAAACTGTAAAAACTGAAGAAGTTGCATACGGCACAGTACCCTCATTCGGCTCAACTCCCACAAAGGAAGGCAATGCTCAGTACAGATATGAATTTGCAGGCTGGGATACAACTCCCGCAGCAGTAACAAAGGATGTTACATATACTGCAAAATTCAATGCTATTACAAATACTTATAAAGTAACATGGGTTGACGAGGACGGCACAACAGTTCTTGATTCTCAGACTCTTGAATACGGTGCAACTCCTGTATATAACGGCAACACTCCCACAAAGGTTGCAGACAACGGTTATACATATGAGTTCGCAGGTTGGGAACCCACAGTTTCAACTGTTACAGGCGTAGCAACATACAAAGCAACCTATAAGGCAACCCTTATTCCTTATACAATCACTCTTGATGCAGGTGAGGGCAGCGTTGCACAGAATACTGTTTCATATAACTATGAATCAACATCAGTAACACTTCCTGTACCCACAAGAACAGGCTATACCTTCACAGGCTGGACAATTAAGACAGCTGCAGGCTCATGGTCAGGTTCTGCTTCATACAACGGTACTGTTACTCTTTCAAATGCTTACGGTAACGTTACTCTTGAAGCTAACTACACACCTACAGAATATAAAGTTATTATTAACCTTAATGATGATAACTATTACGGCACAGCTACAAACAAAAACTATTATGAGTTTAGTGTTCTGTACAATTCAACTCTTTCAGGTTTCCTTGCCGATACAGATGTTTCCAGAACAGGTTATACATTTGCAGGCTGGTACACAGTAGCAACAGGCGGCACAGATGCTGATAAGTTTGATTCAACTGCAACATACACAACAGCAGGCGATACCACAATTTACGCATATTGGACACCTATTGAGTATACCCTTACTCTCAGAAATTACAACGGCACCGCTTTTGAAAATGGTGCAACATACCAGATTCCTTATACTATCGAAACAGAAATCAATCTTCCCTTGATTGAAAGAGAAGGTTATACTTTCGATTATTGGTCAAAGGGTCTCGGTAACGCAGGTAACTGGCCCGCAGCAGGTGCTCAGTATACAGCTGATCAGCTCAATCTCGGCAACGGCCATTATGGTAATGTAACTCTTACAGCCTATTTCACAGCAAAGACTTACACTATCACATGGCAGAACTATGACGGTACTGTTCTTAAAACAGACACAGTAGCTTACGATTCAACACCTATTTATGAAGGTGAAACTCCTTCAAGAGCTCCCGATACACAGTATAGCTATACATTTGACGGCTGGACTCCTGCAGTTGCACCCGTTACAGGCGATCAGACTTATAAAGCTAAATATATACAGTCTGAAAGAACCTATACAATCAAGTTCCTTGATGCAGACGGTTCAGAAATTTCTACTCAGGTTCTCAAGTACGGTGCAGCTCCCGAAGTTCCCGCAGATCCTACTAAGGAAGCAGATGAACAGTATACCTATACTTTCGTTTCTTGGAAAGATGAAAACGGTGCTCCTGTTGCTGCAATTCCCAACGTAACAGGCGATGCAACTTATACAGCTGACTATACAGCAACTCTCAGAAGCTACACAATCACATGGATCGTTGACGGCGTGGAATCAACAACAACTGTTCCTTACGGCTCAACACCCGAATACGGCTCAACACCCGCTAAGGAAGCTGATGCTCAGTATACATATACATTCCTGGGTTGGTCTACAACTGAAAACGGCACAATAGCAGATCCTGCGGAAGTTACAGGAACTGCAACATACTATGCAGTATTTGGTGCAACAACCAACAAATATGATGTTATATGGCAGAATGATGACGGCTCAACTCTTGAAACAGATGAAGATGTTGAATACGGTACAACACCCGAATACAATGGTTCAATACCCACTAAAGATGCCGACGCACAGTATACATATACATTCGCAGGCTGGACACCCGATATTGATATTGTAACAGGTGATGTAACATATACTGCAACATATTCAACAACTGTTAATAAGTATACCATCACATTCGTTGATGAAGACGGTGAAACTGTTCTTGATCAGCAGACACTTGAATACGGCAAAGTTCCCGTATACGGCGGCGAAGAACCTACAAAGGCTGCAACAGCTCAGTATACATTTACTTTCGCAGGCTGGGATCCTGAAATCGTTTCCGTAGCAGGTGATGCAACTTATACAGCTGTATATACCGGTGTTACAAACGAATATACAATCACATTCGTTGATGAAGACGGCACAGTTCTTCAGTCCGGAGATGTAGCTTACGGCACAGTTCCCACTGCTCCTGCTGATCCTGAAAAAGCAGGTAATGCACAGTATTCTTACACATTCGCAGGCTGGACACCCGATGTTGTTGCTGTAACAGGCGAAGCAATATACACAGCTACTTATGATTCATATATAAACAAATATACTGTAACATGGTATAACTACGATGGTTCAGTTCTTGAAACTGATACAGATGTAGAATTCGGCACAGCTCCTTCATTTGACGGTGAAACACCCACAAGACCTGATGCTGACGGTAAGGTTTACGGATTCTCCGGTTGGGCAACATCTGCTGACGGTGAGGTTCTTAATGCTCTTCCCACAGTTGATGGTGAAATGAGATTCTATGCAATTTTTGTTTCAAGTGATGCAAAGTTCAATGTTGAATGGGTTGACGCAGACGGTTCTGTAATTGATACAGATGAAGATGTTGCATACGGCACAACTGCTGATACTCTTGTTCCTGAAATCGGTCCCGAAAAGGAAGCTGATGTTCAGTATACATATGAATTTATTGGTTGGAATATTGCAGAAAACAGTGAAACTGCTCTTGACCTTGCAGAGTTCAAAGTTACATCAGCAACAACATTCTATCCCGTATATTCAAAGACTGTTAATGAATACACAATCACATTCGTTGATGAAGACGGTACAGAGCTTCAGTCAAGCGAAGTAGCATACGGTGAAACACCTGTTTATACAGGTGAAACACCCACAAAGGCTGCAACAGCTCAGTATACTTACACATTCGCAGGCTGGACACCTGAAATTGATGAAGTAACAGGCGAAGCAACCTACACAGCTACATACTCATCAACAGTTAACAAGTATACAATCACATTTGTTAACGAAGACGGCACAGAGCTTCAGTCAAGCGAGGTAGCATACGGTGAAACACCTGTTTATACAGGCGAAACACCTACAAAGGCTGCAACAGCTCAGTATACTTATACATTTGCAGCTTGGGATAAGGCAATCGTAGCTGTAACAGGCGAAGCAACATATACAGCAACATACGATTCAACAGTTAACAAGTATACAATCACATTTGTTAACGAAAACGGCACAGAGCTTCAGTCAAGCGAGGTAGCATACGGTGAAACACCTGCTTATACAGGCGCAACACCCACAAAGGCTGCAACAGCTCAGTATACATACACATTCGCAGCTTGGGATAAGGCAATCGTAGCTGTAACAGGCGAAGCAACTTATACAGCAACATACGATGCAACTGTAAATGAGTATACAATCACATTCGTTGATGAAAACGGTACAACTGTTCTTGATAAACAGACTATCGCATACGGTGAAACTCCTGTTTATGCAGGCGAAACACCCACAAAGGCTTCAACTGCTGAATTCTCATTTGAGTTTGATAAGTGGTCTCCCGCAATCGTAAGCGTAACAGGCGATGCAACTTACACAGCTACATATAAAGCAACTGTAAGAAGCTACGCAATCACATGGCTTGACGATGAAGGCAACCTTATTGACACAACAACAGTTGAATACGGTCAGACACCTACACATGCAGATCCTGCAAAGGCTTCAACAGCTCAGTACGACTATACATTCGCAGGTTGGACACCCGAAATCGTAAGTGTAACAGGTGAAGCAACATACACCGCAACATTTACTGCAACTGTAAGAAGCTACACAATCACATGGCTTGATGATGAAGACAATCTGATTGATACAACAACAGTTGAGTACGGTAAAGTACCTACACATGCAGATCCTGCAAAGGCTTCAACAGCTCAGTACGACTATACATTCGCAGGTTGGACACCCGAAATTGCAGCTGTAACAGGCGTAGCAACATATAAGGCAACTTATACAGAAACAATCAGAAAGTACACTGTAACATGGATTACAGGTGCAGGCGAATTCACAGGTTCTTGGGAATACGGTTCAACACCCAATCCCGATGTTGATAATGTTGATACATCCAAGGCTCCCACAGCAGAAAGAGAATTCATATTCTCCAACTGGGATAAAACAATCGTTACTGTAACAGGTGATGTAACTTATACAGCACAGTATAGTGAAGAAATCAGAAGCTATACAGTAACATATGTTGTAGACGGCGAAACCATAGCAACTCAGACTATTAAGTTCGGTTCTAATTTCACACATCCTGTAATTCCTGCAAAGGTTGGACACGATTCACATTGGGATGTTGGCTATATGACAATGCCCGCACAGGATATTACAGCTGTAGCAGTTTATACACCTAAGAAGTATACGGTAACTTGGGTAGCTGATGATCAGACAGTTTACACAGAACAGGTTTCATTTGGTTCTGCAATTCCTGCTAAGACTGTACCTTCAAAGGTTGGTCATTCAGGTATTTGGGCAGATGTTCCCGCAACAATGCCTGCAGAAGCAATCACAATTACTGCTGTTTACACTGCAAATTCTTACAATGTAGTTTGGTCATTTGTATACGGTTCAGACAAGGCAACTGCAACATACGGCGAAGATTTTGAGTACACATTTGATTATTATATCAATCCTGTAGCTGTTAGAATTACAGTCAACGGTGTTGTTCTTTCCAATGATGAATATTCATACGATATGGATACAGGTTATCTCTGGATTGCAGGTACATCAATCATCGGCACTGTTTCAATCAGCGAACAGGCAGCTGAAGGTTATGTAAACGTTGTTCTTTCCGCAGCTAATGCAACTCTTACAACTACATCAGCAGTTCTTCAGGCAGGTACAGCATTCCATACTCAGATTCTTCCTAATGACGGATATCTTATTCCTGAAACAATAGTTGTTTGTATCGACGGAATCGAGCTTCACGACGGTTATTCATATGATGCAAATACAGGTAGAATTACAATCAATGCTGAGGTAATTACAGGTGAACTTTCAATCAGATTTGAATGTCCCGTAAATCCGAATTACAAGCCCGGCAGCGGTAGTGATAACTGTACATGTAATTGCCATAGCAGCAGTGCGTTTGTAAGATTCTTCTTCTCAATCGCAAACTTCTTCCGCAGAATTTTCGGTATGACACAATATCGTTACTGCGATTGCGGTGCTGCTCACTGGTAATCAATAAAACCTTACGGTAAAGCTAAAAAAACATAAATTTTCTCCCTGGCAAAAGTCAGGGAGTTTTTTTTAATAAAATTTAAAAAAAATAGTGCAAATTTTTTGTATATATGTTAAAATAAGAAAATAAGGAGGCATCATAATGAATTTTAAAGAAAAAATCACAGATACGCTTGACAGCGTAAAAACTTATTGGAAAGCTCCTGCAAAGGGCAGATATATGCCGTTCCGTGAAATTGCTGCATATTCAGGCGGCGGTATCGGCGCATATATGATAATTACACTTGGCACAGCCTGTCTGCTTGGTACAGGTAATACTTTGATTTCCAGCACTTTGGGTGTTGATGCCACGGATATGTACATTTTGTATGTTATTGCCGTGCTTGCAAATATTCCTATGACAGGAATCAGAGCAAACATTATTGACAATACCAGAAACAAAGCCGGCAAATACCGTCCGTACATAGTTTCCATGGCTATACCTACGGCTATTATATCTGTTCTTATGGTATGGTTCCCGTATGATTCGCTGAACTATTTTTTGCCTGAAGGTGAGATTTTCGGCGAAAGCTACGGATATATTGCAAAATGTGCGCTTATACTTGTTTTTAACCTGTTGTTGCACTTTTTCTATTATTTCTTTTATGACGGATATGAAAATCTTATCCACGTTCTTTCTCCCAATACACAGGAAAGAGCTGATGTTGCTTCAATAAAAAGCGTAGTTTATTCATTAGCTCCGTCAATAGTTCAGTTTATAACTCCTATTATTGCATCAAAAATTTTCCACACAAACTCAACGGATATCCGAGTTTACAGATTGCTTTATCCTATTCTGGGCGTTTTAGGCATTCTGTTGTGTATCATTGTTTATAAGTATACGGAAGAAAAAATTGTTCAGGCAAAAACTCATGTTATCCGTATTCGCTTTATTGATGCCATGCGTGAGGTTGCAAAGAATAAATATTTCTGGATAATTTCTCTTGCAGGCTGGATAGGCTTCCTTGAATCAGCTTATCTCAACATCCTTTACTGGCTTTACAATTACGGCGGTGTCTGTTCCGGTCCCACATTCGGTATTATCAATACCGTTTACGGAAATGCCTCTTTATGGGGTATGCTTCTTGCTCCTTTCTGCATCAGAAAATGGGGTAAAAAAGCCGTACTTATTGTAACCAACTTTTTCAATATTATTTTCATTCTGCTTATGCTTCCCGCAACACAGGAATTAAACGGTGCAACGATATGGCTCGTTCTCGGTTGCCTTTATATGAACGGTCTTATCGGCGCATTTGCTCATATTCTCAATCCCGCAATTCAGGCTGATATCAGAGATTATCAGCAGTACAAATCAGGTGAAAGAATCGACGGTATGTTCTCTGCCGTAGGTACAATCGGTACTGTAATTACACTTCTTACATCTTCTGTTCTTCCCGCAATTTACGAAATGGGCGGCATTACAAAAACAAATGCGGCGGCTGTTACATCAAATCCGAATATTCTTTCAAGAATGCTTGGCGACGGTAAGACTGTAGGTGAACTTCTTGCCGAACAGTTTGCACAGGGTCAGAATAACTATACAAATGCTTATTCTGCATTGTACGACCCCGATATACTTCTTTCTTTGCTTCACGTTCTTATTATCATATCTGCAATAGGTGCACTTATGAATGTTGTGCCTTATTTCTGGTACGATTTCAACGAAAGAAAGCAGAAATCTGTTATCCGCGTTCTTAAAGTCCGTGCTATGTTTGAGGACTACGGTAATGGCATATTGAGTGATGCAGAACTTGTTGAAACTATTGACCTTATAAGAACTGCAAGAATGATGGCTGTTGAAACACCTAAAGCTATCGATAAGAAAACTTATAAGTCAATTGCGGACAAACAAAAACGCAAAGAAGCTAAAAAGGCTTACCGTGCAGATGTTGAATTCAATGAAGAAATCGAAATTGCAAAGTTTGTATGTGCAGAGCTTGAAAAATTCTCAAATCCCTTGTACAAAGCACAGGTAGAACAATGCAAGCTTGTATATTCAGCTGGTCTTGCAGGACTTCTCGAAATGAATATTAACGACATAAACCATGAAATCAGAGAAGCAAGATCAATGCCTAAGTCTACTCCCGAAGAAAAAGAAGCTCGCAGTACAGCTATGGATATGGCAAAGAATAAGAAATATGCAAAAAAGACTATTGATAAATATTTCTCACACGGCGAACCCTTTGAAAAACCCGATTACAGCGTTCTTGACGGTTATTATACTACCGAAGATGAGTGCGATGTAATGCTTAAAGAGCTTTATCAGGAACAGCAGCTTGCTAAGAAGAATAAGGATTATTCAAGAGTAAGTGAGCTTAAAGCTAAAATCAAAGAGATTGAAGCAAAAAGAAAAGAAGCAAGAGCTATGGCAAAAGCTACTCAGGATGCAATTTCAATCTTTGCAAGAGCAGCTAAGCCTTATCTTAGTGCAGAAACAATGCTCAAACAGATGGAAAACTATTCTCATTTCGACGAAATTGCAGCAGGCTATGATGAAGCAAAGGTAAGAGCAGAAGCAGCTGAAAAAGCAGAAGCAGAACGTCAGGCACAGCTTGCTGAAGAAGAAAAAGCTCTTAAGGCAGCAAGAAAAAGTAAAAAATAATCGGGAGATAAACTAATGGCAAAATCTTTTGATATAATGTATAACTACATAGACTCTGTTTGCAATAAAATCGAAGATTCAAAGCTTCGTGAAATGTTCAGAAAATGCTACCTCAATACTCTTGAAACAACCGTAAAATATGATGCCGACGGTAAAGTTTTTATCATAACTGGTGATATTGAGGCTATGTGGCTTCGGGACAGCAGTGTGCAGGTAAGTCATTATGTAAGACTTGCAGGTGAGGACGAGGATGCAAAAGCACTTGTTAAATCACTTCTTGAGCGTCAGTTTTCATATATTCTTATGGACCCTTATGCAAACGCATTCAATGAATCTGCAAACGGCAGGGGACATATTCACGACGAAACGATGAAGCTTGATATCGTATGGGAGCGTAAATATGAGATAGATTCACTTGTTTATCCTCTCTGGCTTCTTAACAGATATTATGCAAATTGCGGTGATGCTTCTGTTTTTGATGAGTTGTTCTTTGATACCTATAAAGTTATTCTTGATACACTCATAACAGAGCAGGATTACAAAAACTCTGCTTACTATTTCCGCAGAAAAGCTGACGGCGGCATAGATACTCTCGATAACAACGGCAAAGGCCCTGATTATGCATACACGGGTATGGTTAGAAGTGCATTCCGTCCTAGTGATGACAGATGTGTTTATCCTTTCCTTGTGCCTGCAAATATGTTTATCGTTGCAACTCTTAAAGAGCTTTCAAAGAACCTTAAAAATGCAGGTGTAGATGATAAATATGCATCGGTTGCCTCAAAGCTCTGCAAAGAAATTGAAGACGGCATTGAAAAATATGCTGTTGTTGAAACAGAACACGGCAAAATCTATGCTTATGAGGTTGACGGATTAGGCAATACACTTTTAATGGATGATGCTAATGTCCCCAGTCTTTTATCCCTTCCTTATCTCGGATATTGCGACAAAACCGATGAACTTTATCTTAATACAAGAAAGTTTGTCCTCAGTAAAGCAAATCCTTATTATTTTGAAGGTGATGCGGCTTGCGGTGTGGGCAGTCCTCATACTCCCAAAGATTATATCTGGCATATTGCGCTTGTTATGGAAGCACTTACAAGTGCAGACGAGTCGGATACAAAGAGAATTCTTAATCTTCTTATGTCAACCGACGCTGGAACAGGCTTTATGCATGAGGGCTTCGATTGCAACAATCCCGACAATTTTACAAGAAGCTGGTTTGCATGGGCAAATACTCTTTTTGCAATTTTTGTAATTGACAAATTAATGTAATGCATAAAACTTTATAATATCTATATATAGGGGCGATGAAAAATCGTCCCTATAATATTTTGTGCAACAATGCTAAAAAAATAATCAAGAATTATACACTCCATTATTAAAAAATACTTGATTTTTTAATTTTAATGTTTTATTCTATAAAGTGTAAAAGAATAATTATCCAACGAAAGGATGTATTTTTATGGACAAAAAAGTAAGAATCGGTATCGTAGGTTGCGGTGGTATTGCAAACGGCAAACATATGCCAAACCTTAAAATGATTCCCGAAGTTGAAATGGTTGCATTCTGCGACATTATCCCCGAAAGAGCAGAAAAAGCTGCAAAAAAATTCGGTACAGAGGATGCAAAAACATATACAGACTACAAAGAGCTGTTAAAGGATGAAAGCATTGATGTTATTCATGTCTGCACTCCCAACCGTTCACACAGCTTTATCACTATTGATGCTCTTGAATCAGGTAAGCACGTAATGTGTGAAAAGCCTATGGCAAAGACATACGCTGAAGCAAAGGCTATGTACGAAGCATCCGTAAGAACAGGCAAGCTCCTTTCTATCGGCTATCAGAACAGACAGTGCGGTGAAAACCTTTATGCAAAGGCTGTTTGCGATGCAGGCGAAATCGGTGAGATTTATTATGCAAAAGCTGTTGCTATTCGCAGAAGAGCAGTTCCTACATGGGGCGTATTCCTTAATGAGTATGAGCAGGGCGGCGGTCCTCTTATTGACATCGGCACACACGCTCTTGACCTTACACTCTGGATGATGAATAATTATAAGCCTAAGATGGTTGTAGGTAACACCTTCAGAAAGCTTGCTAATCAGACAAATACTGCTAATGCCTGGGGCGACTGGGATCCCGAAAAGTTTACCGTTGAAGATTCAGCATTCGGTTATATCGTAATGGAAAACGGCGCAGTTGTTACTCTTGAATCAAGCTGGGCACTCAACGTTGCAGAAGCAAGAGAAGCTTGCTTTGTTCTCTGCGGTGATAAGGGCGGTATTGATACTCTTGATGATATCCGTGTAAACTATGTAAAGAACGGCAGACAGTGTATTGAAAAGCCTAATATGGATTGCGGCGGCGTTGCATTCTATGAGGGTGATTCCGACGATAACGCATTCATCGATCAGAGAATATGGATTGATGCAGTTCTCGGCAAGCGTGAACAGTGTGTAAAACCCGAACAGGCAATGGTTGTTACACAGATTCTTGAAGCAATTTACGAGTCTGCAAAGACAGGTAAGCCTGTTTATATCAACGAAGATTAATAGGAGAATTTAATATGATGACACTTGGTATGATTGAACATTGGAGCGAAGACGGCTTCAAGCATATAGCAGATCTTGGATTACACGCAATCGAGCTTGATTACAATGACGGTAACGATCCCGACAAACTTGTAGCTCTTATTCCCGACCTTAAAAAGTGGAGCGAACAGTACGATGTTAAAGTCGGTGTTATCGGTCGTTGGGGTTCTGATAAGGTTGACGAAAACGGCAATATTATCGAAGTAGAACTTAACAATACATATAAGATTCTTGATGTTTGTGAAGCTATCGGTTGCCCCGTTTTTATTACAGGTGTAAATTACAACGATGAACAGTCCTTTGATTGGAATTGCGATAAGGCTGTTAAATACCTTTCACAGGTTGTTGAATACGGCAAGGCAAAGGGCGTTAAGGTTTGTTGCTACAACTGCGATTGGAATAACTTTGTCCGTGAGCCCAAGGCTTGGGCTGCTGTTCTGACACGTGTTGAAGGTCTCGGTATAAAATACGACCCATCACATTGTATCAACGCAGGTTCAGGTAAATACCTTGAAGAAATTAATGATTGGGCAGACAGATTTTATCATTTCCATATCAAGGGAACAATCAATGTAAACGGCGATCACGTTGACGATCCTCCCGCAGGTCTTGATATGATTGACTGGCGTCAGATTATGGGGCTTCTTTATGAATATAAATATGACGGAATGCTTTCAATCGAGCCTCACTCAGGCACATGGAAGGGCAATCTCGGTGAATGGGGTATCAAGTTCACTATAGATTACATTTCCAAGATGGTTTTCCCGGGGTGATAATATGAAATTAGCAGTACAGTTATATTCTCTGCGTGATATGGTAAAGTGCGGAGATGACTTTCTTAAAATACTTGAAGAGGTAAAAAAATTAGGCTTTGACGGTGTTGAGTTTGCAGGCTATCACGGTCTTGATGCAGAAACAATAAAAGCAAAGCTTGACGAGCTTGGACTTGTTGCTGTGGGTGCACACATCGGTCTTGACGATTATCTGCCCGAAAATATTGAAAAAACAGCAGCTTTCCACAAAACTCTCGGTTGTCTTTACTGTGGCGTAGGCGGTGCGGCTCACGATACAGTTGAGGACTGTGAATACGCAGGCGATGTGCTTAAAGCAGGTGCGGAGAAAATGGGTATTCCCACCTATTATCATAACCATACAGAGGAGTTTACCCCTCTTGCAAACGGCAAAACAGCTATGGAGATTTTTGCTGAGCGCACAAAGCTCGAAATTGATACATACTGGAGTTTCCACGCAGGTATGGATAACTATAAGTACATCACCGAGCATAAGGATGATATTCTTCTTGTGCATATCAAGGACGGTATCAACGGCAAGCCTATGGCTCTTACCGAGGGCAATAATGACCTTGATGCTGTCATCAGAGCTGTTAAGGATACAGGCATTGAATGGGTAATCCTTGAAAATGACGACCCTGTACCCGACGGTCTTTCCGATGTGGCAAGAAGTATGAAATATCTTGAATCAGTGAGGTAACGATATGAAACTTGGTGTATTTACAACACTTCTGAGCAATCTTTCTTTTGAAGAAGCTCTTAAATATTTTAAATCTCTCGGCATCGAAATGGTAGAAATCGGTTGCGGCGGCTATCCCGGTAACGCTCATGCAAATCCCGAAATTCTGCTTAACGATGATAAAGCTCTTGAGGATTTCAAGGCTCTTATAAAAAAATATGATGTTGAAATCAGCGCATTGAGCTGTCATGGCAACCCCGTACATCCCGACAAGGAAACAGCTAAGTATTTTGATGATGCAATCAAAAATACAATTCTTCTTGCAGAGAAATTGGGCATCCATCAGATAAATACATTCTCCGGCTGTCCCGGTGATTGTGAAACAGCAAAATATCCCAACTGGGTAACCTGTCCTTGGCCCGATGATTTTGGCAAAATTCTTGATTGGCAGTGGAATGAGGTTCTTATTCCTTATTGGAAGGATACCGTTGAGTTTGCTAAGGCTCACGGTGTTAATAAGATTGCATTTGAGCTTCATCCAGGTTTCTGCGTATATAATACTGATACAATGCTTCGTATCCGAGAGGCAGTGGGCCCCGAAATCGGCGCAAACTTTGACCCCAGCCACCTTATATGGCAGGGTATGGACCCCGTTGCAGTAATCAGAGCATTGGGAGACGCTATTTTCCACGTTCACGCAAAG
Source organism: Acutalibacteraceae bacterium (assembly GCA_045535305.1). Taxonomy (GTDB): domain Bacteria; phylum Bacillota; class Clostridia; order Oscillospirales; family Acutalibacteraceae; genus UBA1081. The sequence goes on along the minus strand of JAZSLJ010000063.1, from coordinate 9,074 downwards.
GATACAAAGCTTGATAAATACAACATCGCAAGAACAGGCGTGCTTGACACAAAGCCTTACGGTGATGAAATCAACCGTTCATGGATTTTCCGTTCAGTTGGCTACGGAAACGACGAGGTTTATTGGAAGGATATCGTAAGCAATCTGCGCCTTGTAGGCTATGACCATGCACTTTCAATCGAACACGAAGATTCACTTATGAGCCAGAATGAAGGTCTTTCAAAGGCTGTTGAAATGCTGCAGAGAGTTTTAATTAAAGAAAATCCCGCAGAGATGTGGTGGGCATAAAGTGTTGAATAATAAAGACCGGAAAGCTGATTTTCGGTCTTTATTTTTTCTTTTGTGTATGTTAAAATAAAATTGAAAGAGGGTGGAAATATGAAAAAATATAAAAATATTTTGTGGGGACTTTTGCTTATAGCTGCCGGAGTTTTGTTTGTCTTGAAAGTGCTGAATATTATTGATTTTAATATCTTTTTTGACGGTTGGTGGACATTATTTATAATAATTCCCTGTGCTGTGGGTATTTTCACCGAATCAGATAAACTCGGCAATATAATCGGCGTTGCTATAGGTGTGTTTCTGCTCCTTTGCTGTCGGGATTTGTTGAGTTTTGAGCTTTTATGGAAACTGCTTGCTCCCGTGATTATAATAATTATCGGTCTTAAACTTGTTATAAGCGGTCTGTTCGGTAATAAAGCAAATGAAATCTTTGTAAGAATGAAAGATCAAGGTCAAAATCCTAAAGAGTATTATGCAACTTTTTCACAGCAGAATCTTAATTTCAGCGGTGAACTTTTTGAAAGTGCAGAGCTTAACGCGGTTTTCGGTTCTGTTAAATGTGATTTAAGCGGTGCTGTTATAGATAAGGACTGTGCTGTTAAAGTATCTGCTATTTTTGGCTCAATTACAATAATTGTACCTGAAAATATAAATGTCAAGGTTAATACAAATTCAATTTTCGGCGGCGTTTCAAACAAAACAGAATCAATCAAAGCAAACTGTCCCACAATCTACATTAACGGAAGCTGTATGTTCGGAGGTGTTGATATAAAATGACATCATGGCAGAAAACAATAAAATATCTTGCTATGGCTTTTGCCGTATTTCTTGTTGTTTGCATTTTCGGCGGTATATTTGCCGCATTAGGTGCGTTAAACCTTATAGAGAATCTGTTTGAAAAGAAAGATGATATAGCGATTGGTGAATTAAAAACATATACAGTTACCGATAATGTTACTGATATTGAAATAGATGTTGCGGTAGCTGAATTTACCGTAAAACCTTCCGATTCTTTTTATGTAGAGAGCAATATTGAGAATATTACAGTTAAAGTGAACAGAGATTGCCTTAAAATTGATGATAATTCTGGTGGCTTTAATACTACTGTACCGTCAGAAGCTGCCGTTCTTAATGTATATGTGCCTGTAGAATATTTATTTGGTAATATTGATATTAACACAGGTGCCGGTAGTGTTTTTATCGATTCACTGACAACAAGTGAGCTTGAACTTGATCTTGGGGCAGGTGAGGTCGAAATTAAAAATGTTACATCTTTAGATAAAACAGAAATATCCGGCGGAACGGGAGATGTAACTGTAACAGACTGCAAGTTTTATTATTCGGAATTGAGTATGGGTGTCGGCAAATTCAGCTTTTCGGGTAATTTGCTTGGCAAAAGCTCTGTTGACATGGGAATAGGAGAAGCAGATATCACTCTTTGCGATGGTAAAGACAATTATACTGTAACTGTATCAAAAGGTATCGGTTCTGCAACTGTTGACGGACACAGCATCAATGATTCCGAAGCTTTCGGCACCGGAGAAAATAAAATTGACATCTCCGGCGGTATAGGTGAAGTCAATGTAGCATTTAATTAGGATTTTAACAGAATAATATTAAAACCGTGTTTCCCATTAAGAGAAACACGGTTTTTTGTATGATTTATCGGAATGCTTTTGAATTATTAAGAAGCATTGTGCTGTATATAAATAAAATATCGCAATTATCAAAGTCAACAAATGAGCCGAGCATTGCAGGATTGATATATCTTATATCAACAAGAGTGATTTTGCTGTAGCCTTCAACCAATAACGGAGCTAAACTGCTGCCGAATGAATCTCTGAACATAACAAGTTCACGGTCTGTTCCTGCAAGACTGTTTTCAATTGTGAGTAATGCATCAGAGCCTGATGTAAACATTTCATACGGGTCTTTTCCGTACGCTTCTTCCATATCATAAATATGCTTTTGTACAGGTTTTCCCGTGTCATAACTTGTAACAACGCAATTATCAAGAACATTGTTAGTCAGGTATTTTATTGTATCAGCTTTGAACGGAAGGGCAGATTGCCCGTAATAAACACCGTAAAATGCGTTATCAAGAGTATTGACGGTATATTCTGTTTTTACATCAACACCCATACTTTTGCCTATATGCTCAGCTATATCGGTAATATTTTCCTGTTTCCAGTGAGTATCAGTAGTATAATAATCATCAATAGACAGCATATTGAAAATATCAATATAAGTCATATATGATGTTTTATCTTTCATATATGAAACAATTTTTTCATAATCAAGAGCAAGGTATCCGTTTTGTTCTGCAAGAAAATAGTTTTTATCGGGAATTACAGAAAAGTAAATATTTGAATTTTTGTTTTCAATGTAATTTTTAAAGATAAAAGAAAATTTCTCAGCAGAATTATCCAACATGGAAATATTAAGAGGATATTCAAGTTTTGATATATGACCGTCAGCCGTGTATATATCATTATTATCTTTTCTTGCAAAAATATATTTTTCACTGATAGCTTTTACAGATCTGAAAACATCACGCAACGGGAACTGATCAAGAGTGAAGTCTTCAAAATCAGACATGAATTCAGTAGAAAGGATGTTGTCCCATGTCATTTCAGGAAATAATGAAAGTGCACGTCTTTCCGAATCGGAATATATATCATCTTCCTTAATGATGCACCATGCTGAAAATGAGAAAATAAATACTGCAAGAAGAACAGTCAAAATGATATTCTTTGTTTTATTTTTCATAGTGATGCACCTCCCTTAAAATCTGAAATAAAGGAACGGATTGAATGAACCGTCAACAAGATATGCCGTAATCATTATCATAAGGATTACACAAGCAATAGGTTCAATAACATTCATTACTTTATTTTCTGAATTTTTGCTCAATTTTTCAAAAATCTTTTTCGGCAACGGAGTAGCACCAATTACAGCCAGAATAATAACAACAATATAACTCTTGAAGTAATACAATGTTTCTGTTGAAACTGCAGGAAGTCCGCCAAAACCGAACATTCCCGCAAGGTCGGCAAATGCTTGTGTCATATTTGTTGCATTGAAAATTACAAAGCTTATAACTACAAGGAACATTACGTAAATATGAGAAATAACCTTTGATTTTTTTAGTTTATCAAGCAACCATGTTTTTTCAATAAGCAACAGTATTGCAAAATATAACCCCCAAACAGGGAAATTCCATTCAGCACCGTGCCAGAAACCTGTCAGAAGCCATACGGCAAGAATATTTAAAAATTGTCTGGGCTTTGATACTCTGTTACCGCCAAGAGGAATGTATACGTAATCTCTGAACCATGAGCCTAATGAAATATGCCATCTTCTCCAGAATTCAGTTATACTTTTTGATATATAGGGGTAGTTGAAATTTTCAATAAAATCAAATCCCATAATTTTACCAAGACCTATTGCCATGTCGCTGTAGCCTGAAAAATCAAAGTAAATATGAAGCGTGAAGGTTATTGCATATAACCAGAAGAATAAAACAGATTTATCATCAGATGCGCGGAATATATCACAAAGCTCACCAAGAGAATTTGCAATAAGAATTTTTTTTGCAAGACCTGCAATAAATCTTCTTATACCTCTTGCTGTTTTTTCAAAAGTGTGAGTTCTGTTTTCAAGCTGTAACGCAACATCGGAATAACGGACGATGGGGCCTGCTATAAGCTGCGGGAAAAGTGAAATATATGCAGCAAGTGTAATGGGGTTTTTCTGTGCAGGCGTATCACCTCTGTATACATCTATCGTATAACTTAAAAGCTGGAATGTATAGAACGATATACCTATAGGCAGTGCAATTCTCAGCAGGGGAATTGAAAGTCCCGTAACAGCATTAAAGTTTGAAATAAAGAAATCTGCATATTTAAAATAACCTAATGCACCTATACTGAAAATTACGGATAATGCAAGAAAAACTTTTGATAATTTTTTGTCTCTGAATTTCTCAATTAACAGTCCGAGAATATAGCCTAATGCTATTGAAACGAGCATCAGGAGTACATATATCGGTTCACCCCATGCATAGAAGAAAAGACTGGAGATGAAAATTACTGTATTTTTAAGCTTTTTCGGTGCAATGAAATACAACAGAAACACCGCAGGCAGAAAATAATACAGAAACGGGATGCTTGAAAAGAGCAATATTAACACCTCGCAAAAAAATAAGATAAATTAAAAATCATAATTTGCCAAACGACAAATTATGATTTTTTTCGCTTTATTCAGATATAAGTTTTATGCTTCGAAAGCCATAGGTGCCATTACGAACATAACAATGTTGCCTTCTGCAACTGCAACCATTTCATCAGCCTGTGTGCAGATATTCCATCTGAGGTTTGCGTTGTCTTCAAGTGTCTTAACGAATGCATCTGCATCAGTTCCGTCAGCAAGAGCGAAAACGTAGCCAACAAAAGGAATTGTACCGATCATGGGAGCAAACATAACGCCTGTATCAAAGCCTTTGATTTCAGCATTATCAAAACCTGTGAGGAAGCCGGGGTCAACAGGCATTGTTGCAGCACCGATAGCGGAAACTGCATCACTTGCAGCAAGAGCATCTGCTATTTTCTGAGCATCTGTTTCTGTAGCAGCAAGTGTTTTGAATTCAGCAGCAAGTGTCTGAGCAACGGAATCACCTGAAACAGCTGCTTCTGATGTTTCTTCAACAGGAGTATTAACTGCATTTTCTTCAGTTGTATTTTCTTCTGTTGTGGGGTTCTTTGAGCATGCTGCAAAAGCGAAAAGCATTACAACTGCCATGAGGATTGCGATTACTTTTTTCATTTTTTTATCTCCTTTGATTGTTTTTGATTAGAAAAATCACAACGTTGACATTATACTATAATATGATGTTTATTTGCAATAGAATATTAGACAAAGATTTATATATATTTAGTGGTTTACTTGTATGTTTTATTATTATATAAAAAACGGCGACTGTTTAAGTAACAAAATTACAAAAACAATCACCGTTAATGTTATCTTCTGAATTTTAAAAATAGGGGTAAAAAGTGCTTCTGGCAAAATGCAACAGCAAAAGAGAAACAATAATTTACCGTTACATTTCCGCTTTTTATAATTTTTCTTATAATCTCGTTTGCTTTTCCGCTTTGCTTTTCGCAAAGTGATTTTTTTACCGCTTCGTCTGTTATGATTCTTCTTATTTCTTCCTTTTTCTCTTTTGATGAGAGGTTGCAGTTGTCTGCAAATAAAACTGTCATACAGGAGAGAATGTTTTTAAGAAACATATAATTTGCTGTTTCTGTGTTTGCACAAAGAGATCTGAAATAATAATCAATAATTTTGCAAGCATCAAATTTTTCGGGAATATAGCCGGAAATAAGGCTTACAGACTTATCAATATTGTAATTGTACAGCACATCGGGAATAGCCTTAACAGCAGGGGAGCAGTTGAGTGCCTCCGCATTGAAAATTCTGTCTTCTCCGTAGCGGAAAGCTTTGAAATGAATGTTGTTTTTATTTAAAAATTCACGTTTGTATACTTTGTTCCACACCTGATTGAGCAAATTGCATTTGTAATAATCATCAACGTTAAAAGGGGAGTTGAGAGAGTATATTTTATCTTCTGCTCTGCCGAAAAAACACTGCTTGAAGCCGAAAATCAGCATATCTGTATCAGAACTGAGTTCAGATGTGATTTTCTCACAGGCGTGAGATTCAAAGGTGTCATCGCTGTCGATAAACATTATATAATCGCCATTTGCAATATCAATACCCGTATTTCTTGCCGCCGCAGGGCCAGCGTTTGCCTGTCTTACGGAGCGTACCGTAGGATATTTTTCACAAAGCCTTTTTATTATATCGGGCGTGTTGTCTGTTGAGCCGTCATCTATGATGATGATTTCCGAATCAGAAAATAAAACAGCGGAAGATACTGCTGTTTCAAGTGTATCGGCACAGTTGTATGCCGGTATGATTATGCTTAAAAGCATAGCAATATCCTCCGTTATTTGTCAAACAGCTGATAAAGGCTGTTTTTAATGTTTATATTGTAATAGTCAAGGCTGTCAAATTGCTTGGTGTGCTTTTTCTGGCTGACGATTGCGCTTACAATGTCATCTGTGCCAACAAGCACATCGTTATATTTTTCAAGATGCTTTTCAAAAATAAGGTCAAGTCCTAAAGCCTTTGCCTCCCAAAGCACCATGCCCTGTCCTTCATGGCGGGATGTAAGTATAAGCGCATCCATCTTCGCCATATATGGGTACGGATTGTCAACAGCAGGGATAATTGTAACATATTCGTTTAACGATTGTTCCTGAATCTGCTGTGAAATCTTTAATTCTTCAGCACCTCCGCCAAGAAGATAAAGATGTATATCCGGACGCTTGTTGACTGCTCTCGCAAAATAGTCAAGCAAAATGTCAATGCCTTTCTGGTAAGTGAATCTGCCTACAAATATGAAATTTGTAATGTCCGGTTCAACCTCAAAATCAATCTTTTCTTTGCTTTTCTGAATAAGCTTTAAAGTATTGATTGAGTTGGGTATAACTGTTATTTTTTTGTTTTTAATACCTGTCATATACCTGAAAGGTTCAACAATACCCTGCGAAACGGCAACAAATTCATCATACAGGTTAAATTTGCTTTTAAAGTTTTTCCATAAAACACGGTATTTTGCGGAATTTTTGTATTCAATCTCAATATCGTTATGAATCCACATTATGCGCTTTTTTGCCTTTATTGCAAGGGTGCAAAGCGCACATTCGTTGCTGTAGCTGTTGTAATCTATTGCAAGGTCATATTCTTTGTCCGGCAGATTGTAGCTGAACATTTTTCTGAGTAATGAAAAATTTACAACCCTGTTAAGGTAAAACAACGGTTTAAGAATGTAAATGTTAATGTGGCTCAGATCTTCAAACGAGCATATTTCAGGCTCTGCAAACAAAAATAAATCTACTTCATAGCTGGATAAATCCATATTTGTAAGCAGATTCAGCAGAGAACGCTGTATTCCGCCAATTCCTAAGTCTTTCTGGAATATGGCTATTTTTTTCATCTCTTAGGTGAAATACCGCTGATGATAGCCTGGTTACCCATACCGATATCCATATTGAACCAGAACAATCTTTCGTTTGAGTCTTTATCAAGAAGCTTGATGATAATTTTCTTGTTGTTGTCAGTATAGTTTGCATCAAGAATCTTGTATTGGGACTTTGCAAAAATCTTTCTTACTGTGTCAAAATCAGCCTGTACATATTCCTCCATATTGTCGGAAACGAAAAGTACATCGCCGCAGATATGGTTGATGAATGCAAGCAGAAGCTTCTGATCCTGATCGAACTTAAGATTTGAATATCTTAAGAAGAATACGTCGGGGTCGTTAAGGAAAACTCTGTGGTTGAGCTGACGGCGGAAGATTGAGTTGTTCATTGAATTCTGTGCAGAGGGAAGCTCAATACTTACACCCATTTTGTTGTAGAATTTGCCTGTATATTTAAGGTCAACGTCGCAGCTGATACGGCAAGCGTCAACTTTGCCGAAAGCCGCACCCAGAGGTACACCGCAACCGAGAATGAGCTTGTCGCCACAGCATTCTCTGAGGAAATCCATAGCATCGCACATGATTGTACCTCTTGTTTTGTTGTTACGGGGCATCATACATTCGCTGTAAAGGAAGTCGAGCTTAACCATATCGTAACCCCACTCGTTGAGTACAACGTCAAAGAAATGCTTTATGTGTTCTCTTACTTCGGGATTGTAAATGTCAAGAGTGAAAGCACCGCCCCAACCCTGACAGCCGAGCATAGGTCTGCCTTTTTCATCTTTGATAACCCAATCGGGATGCTCTTTGTATGTTCTTGATCTTATCTGTACATTAAAGGGAGCGAGCCAGATACCTGCCATGTAACCTTTTTCATGGATTTTGTCTGCAATATATTTCATACCGTGGGGGAACTTGTCGCAAGGGTCAAGCCAGTCGCCTACGAATGTTTCATAACCGTCATCAACCTGGAAAATGTTAACGTCATCATGTACCGGATCCATAGCATTAAGGTCGCGGAGAATGATTTGTTCATCAATTTTCTGGAAATAGTTGTACCAGGATGTGTAACCTGAAAGATGCTGGATTTCAGGCTTCTTGCAACCAACAAAGTCGAAGAAATATTTGTCCATTACATCGTCCATATCGCCTTTGATAATTGCAATATCGAAGATTTCATATTCCTGACCGGCTTTAAGAGCAAGACCTTCAACATCTTTTCTTATGATGAATTTATCGTCTTTCATATCAACGGCAAAAATCGTAAAGCCCTGACGCTCACTCTTTGAACCATAAAGCTTAATTTCCTTTTCGCCCTTTTCGCGGAAGTAGCAGTATGTATAGCCGTGGAATTTACCTTCTTCACCATAGCTTTCAAAGTGGTAGTCACCTGAAAGACCTGCAAAATGCTTTAAGAATTTATTGATGTTTGCAGCTTTGATAAGGCCTTTGAAAGTGTCTTTTTTGCAAAACTCACGGGATGTTGTCCAAGCCTGATAGCCGTTTGCAAAGAACAAATCATCATCGTCAAAATCCTTTTCGCCAATAATTTCGAAGGATTTCATTGTAAGGTTAACCTTTGCTTTCAGAACACCTTTAATAGATTTATCGGTTTCTTTAAGCTCAAAGGTAAAGCCTCTGCCGTCAAAAGCATTCTGCTGAACGTCAACTTTACCAATCTGAAACTGTGATTTTATTTTTTCAAACATTCTTTTCTCCTCCTTTGGATTACTCATTAACTGCTTCT
>JAZSLJ010000090.1:0-58037 GCA_045535305.1 Acutalibacteraceae bacterium | reverse complement strand
CGTACCTTTGTACGCCTTCGGGTATACAAAATCAATGCAAAAGCATTGATTTTGCTCGTTTTGTCCGTTCTTCATCTTTTTTCCCTATCCCCTTAAAATGAGCTGTAAAAAAACTTTCGTTTTTTTACAGCCCCTTTTTTTCGTGCAGATTCAGTTGTTTTCAATCAACTTGTTTACATATTGGTGCATTTCTGCTTTTGAGCCGATAGCGTGAGTGCCGTTTATTATTTCCTGCTTCTGCGCTTCATTAAGCATCGCAAATTTTTGCATCGCTTCGGGATTCTGAGCCAAAGCCATAGAGAATCCTACAGGTATTTCTCCGCGTTCCATATTTATTCCTCCGATTACAATAGTATTAATATTTTTTTGCTGAATTTGCGCAATATACGTTCTTGATTTTTGAATAATGCTTTGTTGTAATGCCAATTCTAAAATAAAAAGGAGTTTTTATGGAACAGCTTACAAATAAAACCAAACAATGTGCGGATTATGATGTAACTCTGCCTTGCGTTAATGAAAACGGATGCTATGAAATACGTCTTGAAAGCATCGGCGGATTGGGTGCAAATCTTTGCGGTAAATTACTCGGAGAGCTTGGCGCTGTTTATTTTGGTATGAATTCGGCGGCGTTTTCAAGCTACGGGTCAGAAAAACGCGGCTCACCCGTTAAGTCTTATGTGCGATGGAGTGCGCCCGAACGTGAAATCCTGCAGAACAGTCCCATTGAAAGACCGCATCTTTTAGTATTATTTCATCAGGTTCTTTCAAAAACATTACCTGTAACCGCAGGGGTCGAAGAAAACTGCATATTGGTAGTGAACACAAACGCAACTCCCGAGCAGATGCGTGATGAGTTGCATTTGTATGCAGGTACGGTTTGCTGTGTAGATGCTCTGGAGTTGGCGTTGCAAAGCAAAAGCCGAGTAAATATGGTAATGCTCGGAGCTGTTGCAAAAGCGTCGGGTTTCATCCCGATTGATGCTGTTAAGGCTTTGGTTGCCGACACATTGGGCAAAAAGTACCCTGCTATGCTTGAATATAATCTTGCGGGGTTGGAATTGGGATTTAAAAATGTACAAAGTCAGACTTTCCCTGCTGACGGTCGTTATGAAAAAGTGCCGTATAGTGAAATAAAAAGTAAATGGGGCTATAAAAATGCGCCGTTGGGCGGTGCAAATCCTCATTTTGGCAGTACGGTATCCAATGATTTGTCCGGCTCAAGAGAGGGTTTTATTCCGCTGTTTTTACCCGAAAAATGTATTCATTGCGGCTTGTGCGACACCGCCTGTCCCGATATGGTGTTTCAGTTTGTAAAGGGTGAATACCGCGGCAGACCGACCATGATGAACAGAGGGCTTGACTATCATCATTGCAAAGGATGTCTGCGATGTGTGGATGTGTGTCCTACCGAAGCGTTGGTAAGCGGCAAGGAACAGGAGCATCCCGATAAAAAATGGTTTGTGCGTAACAAGGATTTGATTACGGATAATCTTGATTTTGAGCCTGCAGGCGCAGACCCTTGGGTTACAAGTGAATCTTATTTAACTGAAAAGCGTATGGACGGAGGATTGATGTAATATGGAAAGAGCAGAGCAGAAATTAATGTTTGAAAGCGCTAATGAATTGGCAGCTTATGCCGCAAAACAGATAAATTACCATGTGATGGGGTATTATCCCATTACCCCCTCTACGCAGATTGCTGAATATTTAGACCAAATGGGCGCAGACGGCGAGCATGATATTTCTCTGATACCTGCAGAGGGTGAACACAGTGCTGCGGGAATCTGCTACGGCGCATCTGCAGGCGGCGGCAGAGTTTTTAATGCCACGTCGGCAAACGGACTTCTTTACGCGCTTGAACAGTTGCCCGTTCAGTCGGGTACACGGCTTCCTATGGTACTGAATATTGCCTGCCGTACAGTATCAGGTCCTCTCTCCATAAAGGGTGATCACAGCGATGTAATGTATACTCTTAATACAGGTTGGGTCATTCTTTTTGCTGATTCTCCGCAGGAGGTGTATGACTGCAACATCTGTGCAATCAAAATAGCGGAACAGCTGCGTCTTCCCGTTATTGTTGCCTTTGACGGCTTTTTCACAAGTCATCAGAAGCGTAACTGTTATGTTTTTGCAGATGATAATGCTGTTCACAGCTTCATAGGTGAGATAAATAACGGTTATTCGGCTTTGCATCCGCAAAATCCCGTAACTATCGGATCGTATATGAATGAACCCGACCTTATGAACAATAAATATCAGCTTCATTCGGCAATGGAAAAAGCGCGCACGGTAATTCCCCAAGTATTTGATGAATATGAACAGTTGTGCGGCAGAAAACTTAAAACCTTGAAATCTTATAAAACCGATGATGCCGAGGTTCTGCTGTTTGTGTTAGGTTCGGCATATCTTACAGCCAAAGCGGCGGCAGATAAGCTTCGGGGTGAGGGTAAAAAGGTGGGCGTTTTTTCTCTCGGCACACTAAGGCCGTTTCCGTCGGAGCAAGTTGCCGAACTGTGTAAAAATGCAAAGACAATTCTTGTTGCCGACAGACAGGACAGTTACGGTGCAGGCGGCGGTAATATGTCGTTGGAGATTCGTGCGGCTCTTCAGCAAAAAGGGCTTACACCGCGTGTTTTAAGCAGAGTTTACGGACTCGGCGGACGTGATTTTTATGAGAATGATGCTATCGAGCTGTTTGAGTGCTGTTATAAAAACGATGCAAAAAGCTTTGATTATATCGGTGTTTACCCCGGCGATGAAGATTTTTGCCCGAAGCATTATTTTAATCCCGTAACGGATTCCGAGGATAACCCTTGTCTTGTTTCCTGTGCAGAAAAAGACGGCAAGGTTGAGGTAAAAGGTGCAACAATCCGTGATACTACCGCCAGACCCAAGCGTCTTGCACCGGGGCACGGTGCTTGTCCGGGGTGCGGTATACCTGTCAATGTAAATTTATTGCTTCGCGGAATCGAAGGAAACGTTGTGCTTTTGTTCCAGACAGGTTGCGGAATGGTAGTAACCACGGGCTATCCGAAAACATCATTTAAAGTGCCGTATGTTCACAATCTTTTTCAGAACGGTGCGGCAACTATATCGGGTCTGGCTGAAATGTATCATAAAATGCAGGAACGCGGCGAGCTTCCCGAAGGTGATATCACATTTATCATGGTAAGCGGCGACGGCGGTATGGATATTGGTATGGGCTCAGCTATCGGCACTGCGTTGCGAGGTAATCCCGTTATAATTTTTGAATATGATAACGGCGGTTATATGAATACGGGTTATCAGCTGTCATATTCCACACCTATGGGAGCTAAAAGTGCCACATCTCATCTGGGTGAAAAACAATGGGGAAAGACATTTTTTCATAAAGATATGCCACGAATTATGGCGGCTACGGGTATGCCTTATGTGGCGACTGCGGCAGAATCTGACCCTAACGACTTTATCAAAAAGGCGGCAAAGGCTCAATATTATGCAAAAACACACGGAACGGCTTATATCAAGTGTCTTTCTGCCTGTCCTCTTAACTGGGGGGATAAACCCAACACAGAGAGAAAGGTTATCTCTGCGGCGGTAGACAGTTGCTATTTTCCGCTTTATGAGGTGGAACAGGGATGTACAACATTGTCTTACGACCCCGAAAAGAAAAACAAAAAAATCCCTGTAACCGATTGGCTTAAAATGATGGGCAGAACAAAGCATTTATGTGCGGAAAAATACGACGAAGTAGTAAACGCCGTTCAGAATGAAGTTGACCGCCGTTGGAAACGCCTGAAGATTTTGGCTGAACATCCTGAATTGTAGGAGGATAACAGATTGAGTAACCGTTTGCAATATGAAACAAGCCCTTATCTGCTTCAGCATAAGGAAAATCCCGTAGATTGGTATCCCTGGTGTAAAGAGGCATTTGAAAAAGCAAAAGAAGAAGATAAGCCGGTCTTTCTGAGTATAGGCTACAGCTCCTGTCATTGGTGCCATGTTCTGGCACACGAAAGCTTTGAAGATGAGGAAACAGCCGAGCTTTTAAACCGATATTTTATATCAATAAAGGTAGACAAGGAAGAACGTCCCGATATTGACAGCGTTTATATGACGGTATGTCAGGCATTTACGGGAAGCGGAGGCTGGCCCACAAGCATTTTTATGACTGCGGATAAAAAACCGTTCTTTGCAGGCACTTATTTCCCCAAAACATCACGAGGCGGAATGATAAGCTTTAAAGAGCTTCTTATTGCTATAAATGAAAGCTGGAAAAATGACAAAAAAGCTTTGACTATGCAGTCGGACAAGCTTGTTGCAAGTCTTAATAATGTGCAGTATAACACAGAAACTGCCGAATTGAGTCTTGCACATTCAGCGGTATCGGTATTTGAGCGTATTTACGACAAAAAGAACGGCGGTTTCGGTAAAGCTCCCAAATTTCCCACACCGCACAACATTTTGTTTCTGCTTTCTTACTATGAACGGTATAAAAAGCAGGAATGTCTGCAAATGGCTGAGCATACACTTCTGCAGATGTACAAAGGCGGCATTTTTGACCATATCGGGTTTGGCTTCTGCCGTTATTCTACCGATAAAAAGTTTCTTGTGCCTCATTTTGAAAAGATGCTGTATGACAATGCTTTATTAATGCTTGCTTATTGCAGACTGTACGATACAACTAAAAATGAGTTGTATCTTGAAATTGCCGAAAAAACAGCAGATTATATTCTGCGTGAAATGACATCCGATGAGGGGGCTTTTTTCAGCGCGCAGGATGCAGACAGCGAGGGAGAGGAAGGCAAATTCTATTTGTTTTCTCCCGATGAAATTACAGATGTACTTGGTGAAAAGGATGCAGATGCCTTTAACCGCCATTTTGATATAAGTAAAAGCGGTAATTTTGAGGGTAGAAATATACCGAATCTGCTCGGTAGTGATGTTAATGATAAATCTTTTGATGTTTTTTTGCCCCGACTTTTAAGCTACAGAAAAAACCGCTATGCTTTGCATCTTGATGACAAGATTTTAACGTCGTGGAATTCTTTAATGATTGCGGCGATGTGCGAATTGTACCTTGTGAGCAAAAAATCGGTTTATCTTGACGCGGCAAAGCGGGCAGATATGTTTATTCAGAAGCATCTTTATGAAAACGGAGCAGTTTATGTGAGTTTCAGGGATGGCAGACGGGGAGTTGCAGGCTTTCTTGATGATTATGCCGCATACATTTTTGCTCAGCTAAGACTATACTCCGCAACGCTTGATGATGAATTTCTTGAACGTGCTGAAAATCTGAGTGAAAAGGTTATTGGAGATTTTGGTGATAAGTACGGCGGATTTTATTTGTACAGCGAGGACAGCGAGGAACTCATTTTGCGTCCGAAAGAAACTTATGACGGAGCAATTCCCAGCGGAAATTCTCTTATGGCGTATAATCTTGTAAGGCTTTGGCTTTTGACATCCGATGAAAAGTATAAGGATTCGGCAGAAAGACAGCTTGATTTTATTGCGGCGGATGCATTAAGCAGTCCTGCAAGCTATTCGATGTTTCTTGCGGCACTTCTGGATTTTATTGACCCGCCCGTAAAGATAACTGTTGTGCCCGATGAAAATACGGAAACGTCATCTTTACCGTTTTTGTTTCCGTTGAATTCAGCAGTCAGATTTTTATCCCGACCGACTGCAGAATACACAATAAAAAACGGTAAAACCACCTATTACGTCTGCAAAGGGCATAGCTGTAAGCCGCCTGTTAATGATTTGAACGGTGTTTTCTGTCAATAATTTTCATTAACTGAAGCTCAAATCGGTTTTGACTTCCACCACGATAAAAAACCTCCATTTGTATGGAGGTTTTAATCTTTAAAAATTAATTTCTGATTGTTTTTATTTTATTGATACTGCACTGTCTTCTGCTGCTGCAACTTCAGCCCGTTTCTGCAGTTCTTCCATAATTTGTGCGTGCTTTTCATCTGTATAATCCCAGAAGAAGAGGTAGGGAAGGCTCATTAACAGATAGCCTGCCATATCAAAAGCAAGACCGATTATCATACATTTAACTCTTACATCGCTTATGAAAAGTACATCCCAGTCGGAGGTAAAGCCTACTCTGTAGAACATAAGCGGGATAATAAGGCTGATAAGTGCTGATATGGGACCTGTAAACCAGCCAACGACTCCCTGATATGCTTCAAAGCGTTCACCGGAAATATACATCTGATAGTCGCTGATTCTTATATCCATATCCAGCGAAGCTTCTTCAATGGCGGATTTAAGTGCATCACGGAAACATATGCCGATAAACAGCACAAGTCCGCAAAGCATGGGAGTATCTCCGAGGAAAAGGAATGCGAGAATGAATATGCCGCTCGAAACAAACATTATAAGTTGTTTAAAGACAAAAAGTGTCTTGAATTGGAAGCGTTTTCTTATCCAGGGAGCTAAAAATGCACCGGGGTTTCCTACAAATGCTATGGCATTTTCGGCAACTGCAAAGAAGAAGCCTGTTTCTCTCCAGGTATAAATAAGCATTATCTGTCCAATACCTATCATACCGTTTCCGAGAGAGTCAAGAAGCGCTGAGGCTTGCTTTATCCACAGGTATTTGTTTTTCATAATACCGTCAATGCAGTCCCAGAATGAGTAATATTTCTTCTTTTCAAGGGGTGGAGCCGGTATTCTTTCTTTGATTTTGCCGAGTCCCGAGTACATCATAATAATGCTGACACCTAATGCTATGGGGATAATATACTGGAAAGTTCCTCTGTCTCTTATTCCGTTAACAAAGAACATACCTGAAACAGTAGGAATAACCATTGTCATAATAGAACGCAACAAATGGCTTAATTTTACGGGCCAGCAACGGATAATCATTCTTTCGTGGCCGTTTGGGCTTATGTTGTCTGCGATTTGCTGGGGTGAACCTGTAAAACCAAACATTCCGAACAGCTGGAACAGTACATAAAGTTTCCATACTCTGTCAATAAGCGGCTCTTCAAAGAGAGGAAGTTCGCATATGAGAACGACCATAATAAGACATTGTACGATATTTGCATAAGCAAACACCTTATATCTGCCGAGCTTCGGGATAAGTTTTTTCTTTATGATGATACATCTGAATCCGCCCCAACCGGAAACAAACATATGAATACCGAAAATTTTAAGAATGCTGAATAAATTAAGTCCTTGCCACTTAGTGTTCATATAATCTCTGAAAACATCCGGGAAGGGTATAATTTTTGACATATCAAAAATCAGAAGAATAAGTCCCAATGCCGCAACAGAGAGGTATAATGCGAAATATTTTTTTTCTGTTTTCTTTGGCAATATTCCGAGATTTGCATCAATACCCATGTTGAGCATACTCCATAGGTAACCCGAAACAAGGAAGAATGCATTTATTGCGGAAAAGGTGAGAATGGGTATTTCATAGTAGTATGCAACAAGATAACATCCCGTACCAAAGGATAAAAAGCCTAAAAGATGCTGTGCAGAGTAGTTGCCGCCTACGGCAAGGAAAATGGATATGTATTCTTTGTAAGGAACATATTTGCCCTCTGCAGGAGTGTTCCAATAGGTTTTAAATTCCGAAAAAAGTGAGGTTGCCTTTTGCTTGAGAGGTACTTTTTTTGAATCTGTATTCGTACTCATGCATTATCCCTCCTGTTCTTTCATATTATCAAGACGAGTCTTTTCAGCCTGTGCTTCTTCAAGAGTTTTTCCGTATTCGGGGGTAATTGCGATGTGGAAAAGAACTTTAAGTACGTTTTTCGGGAGCCAACTTTCACCGAATTCAATTTCTTCTTCACTTTTTGCGCCCATATACATTGTAGAAATGCCTCCGCAGGAGAAAAATGCGTAATCGTCAATAAATTTTACCGTTGAGGGAATGTACATAACGGGACTGATGCTGCCGCAATAGCTGAACGCATCTGCACCTATACTTTCAAGACCTTCGGGAAGCCAGATGCTCCACATGTTGCCGCAACCGAAAAAGGACATATCACCTATGGTTTTAAGTGTGGACGGGAAAGTAAGATGCACAAGATCGGTGTTTTTATAAAAGCTGAAGTTTCCTACATTTTCAACGCCCTCGGGAATAACGAATGTATCCGGTGTTTCGGCAAGACCCTGTTCAACCTTCCATTGACCGTTTAATATGGGATGAAGAATGAGCGTTTTCATATCCTTTGTAAAAAGTACACCGTCTACCGATGTAAAATAGGGATTTTCCTCATCTACAAATACGGCTCTCAGCTGTTTGCAATAATAAAATGAGGAATCTGCTATATATTGCACATCTTTACCGATATAAATGTACTGTACATATTCATCGCTGACTATAGTAAAATCACCGACAGATATAATCGGCTTGGTTTTATCGGGATCGCTTCCGTTTTCAGCACGGACATAATCAATATAAACTTCGGTTGTATCCGAGTTGCCGTTAAAACCGTAAAATTCCCAGCCGTTGAGTCCTTCAATATCTGCAATATTTTCCTGATTTTTATACTCAAAGGTATCTCTTGCAATCGAGAAAAACGTAAAAGATAAAGAAAGGCTGATGAACAAGACCAGGACAAGAACAAAAACAATTTTCTTCCAGGTTGCCAATTTAATTCCTCCTTGCAGTTTTTATTTTATTTTAACACACAAAAAAAATCTTTTCAATATTTAAAACTGTGATTCTTCAGACTTGAGTAATTATAATTGTATTTTAAATGAAAATTGTTGACTGGAAAATTTAATTCTGTTACAATCGATTTGTATATTAAGGATATTTTCATATCATGTACATACATTTTTATATTTTTCGGTGGTGGAAATTCATGAAAAAATTCAAGAACAAAGAAGTCATTGAATGTATTATTACCACGGTACTTTTCGGACTGCTTATTTACGGTGCGTATTCACTCTGGTACATATTCTACGGAACGGACAGTGCTCCCGATGTGCATCTGTATACAGGTCTTTCGGGTCTGGCTCTCGGCTGGTCTTTACTTTTGTTTGTTCAGGAGATTTTCAAAAAATCGGGCCTAATTCCTAAATTAATTGCTTTTATTGCAGGTAATGCATTGTTCCACGGTGTAATCTGGGGGATAAATGCACAAATCAATCCCGTCGGTAAGGATAACGAACCCGTTATTATCAAAACATATACCGTTACATTCTGCTTGTTGGCAGTTGTTCTTCTTATAACCTTTATTTTAAGAGCAAAGAAAAAATACAAGGCTTTAAACATTATCCTTGCAGTTATATATTTTGTTGTTTCCTGCGGCGGACTGTATGTTTTTAATGAAGAGAACATCAAGGCGCTTGAATACAAGAAGAATATTAAGTTTGACAGTATCAGCGCCGACGAAATGAGCCTTACCAAAGAGGAAAAACAGTTCAGTTTGCAGTGGTATAATGATAATTTCTACTCTGAAAACGGTACATATCCTTTTACATTTAAAGTTGACGGTGAGGAATTCAATCCTGCTGAATGGACAATAAAATATGACAATTCCGTTGCCTTCGGTTCTGTTTATGCAGGCGGACAGACTGAGTATTTAGTATTTTTAAGCAAAGAAAAAGATCTTAGGGTAACGGTTGAATTAACTGCTTTCAAAGAAAATGCAACCTGTCAATGGACTGTATATATTAAAAATACCGGCAACGGCAATTCAGGTGTTATCAGCGATTTTTATGCACTTGATTCATCTTTCGCAACAGGTAATGCAGAGCTTTATTATTCAATGGGCAGTGATACCGCTGCAAGCGATTTCTCGCTTATCAAAAAGAATTTGTCTTTTGTTGAAAAGAAATTTTCTGCAACCGACGGCAAACCCACCGAAGCATATTTGCCCTATTTTAATATCAGCGGTGAGGATTACGGTATGATTCTCGGCATCGGCTGGACCGGTCAATGGGCGGCAACTCTTGCAGAATCTAAGGGTGAAACAAATATCACCGTAAAACAGGAGAATCTTGAAGCGTATCTTCTTCCCGGTGAAGAAGTGCGTTCACCCCTTGTTTCGGTATGCTTTTATAAAAACGATAATCCTCTTAAAGGCTTTAATCTTTTCAGAAGCTGGGTTATGGATTGTGTATATCCCGAAACTGTTACAAAAAATCATTATACCGTAATGGAAATTGCAGGTCCTATGCACACAAGGACCTCTGATGAAATTATTGAAATTCTTGACAGCTTAGATGAGAGCGTTTATGAAAATACAGATGCATTCTGGATGGATGCAGGCTGGTACAGTTATAACGAAGGCTGGCATGACGGCGTTGGCAACTGGACAGTAGATACATCGAGATACGATAACGGTATATCCGAGCTGTCGGGTTATGCCGCAGACAAAGGACTTGGTCATGTTCTTTGGTATGAACCAGAAAGAGTTTACCCCGGTACGCTGTTCCATAATGTAGGCTCAGAGCATGAACAATGGCTTATTGATGTAGGCGATGAAAACATTATGTGGAACCTTGCCAATGAGGACGCATTTAACTATTATTGCGAATATCTGCTCAATTCAATGAAAGAAAACGGCGTTACGGTTTACCGTCAGGACTTTAACTTTGCACCTCTTGAATATTGGCAGAAAGCAGATGCTGAATATTATGACGGCAGAACGGGTATTTGTGAAAACCATTATGTAACCAATCTTTACAGATATCTTGATTATCTTTGTGAAAACATTGACGGCCTTATTATTGATAACTGTGCTTCGGGCGGTAAGCGTCTTGACCTTGAAATGACTTATCGCAGTATTGCTTTCTGGAGAAGCGACTATAACTGTGATTATCATGTGGATCTGTTTGATGCAACCCAGTCCCATACATACGGCATTTCATTCTGGCTGCCTATAACGGGAAGCGCACAGTATATGCAGAATGAATATTCCGCAAGGTCAGATATAATGCCCTTAATGCTTATGGACTTTTACGCCCATACAAATCCTGATTTCGGCTATTATCACGAGCAGAGAGAGCTTATGGCGGGCAATTATTATCCTCTTGATTTCGGCAGCTTTGACAAGAATAAGATGCACGCTATGCAGTATTCTTCCGAAGATGCACTCAGCGGTACAGCATTAGTTTATAAGCGTGCGAATGTAAATGATACGGAATATACCGTTAAGCTCAACGGACTTGTGTCTTCACGCACTTATAATGTTTATGATATAGACTATCCCGAAACGATTTACACCCTGACGGGTGAGGAGCTTATGAATGAGGGAATAACTCTTACTCTTCCCGACGGTGAAAAAGCTATAATTTTAATGTATAATAGTCGGTGATTGTATGGATAACAGAGAATGGTTCAAAGCCGCAAAATACGGTATGATGGCACATTGGGGACTTTATTCGCTTTTGGGCGGAGAGTACAAGGGCAGGCGTGTGCGTGATTATGCCGAATGGATACAGAGCAATATGCCCATACCCAATGAAGAATATGCGAAGCTTGCGTCTGTTTTCAACCCCATATATTTTAATGCTGATGAGTGGATTCGTCTTGCACGCGACTGCGGAATGAAATATTTTGTTTTTACATCAAAACATCACGACGGCTTTGCTATGTTTAAGTCAAAAGCCGATTCATTCAACGTCGTTGATGCAACACCCTTTGCAAGAGATGTTGTAGGAGAGCTTGCGGAGGCTTGCTATAAATACGGACTCAAATTCGGCTTGTATTATTCACAGGAGCTTGATTGGCGTCATCCTCACGGCGGCGGATATACAAATCTTACGGGATGCTCGGGTACATCCTGGGATAACAACTGGGATTTTCCCGACAGAAGCAAAAAGGACTTTTCAATTTGCTTTGAAGAAAAGATAAAACCGCAGGTTAAAGAAATTTTAACCGGTTACGGCGATTTGTGCCTTATTTGGTTTGATGTGCCGCACACCATAACAAAGGCTCAAAGTCTTGAGCTTAACGCTCTTGTAAAAGAGTATCAGCCTGATTGTCTTATTAATTCGAGAATCGGCAACGGGGCTTATGATTATGTGTCGTTGGGGGATAACGAATATCCGTCGGAATTTTGCGTTGATGAAAACTCCGACCCCAACAGCATCGACGGAATAAAGTATTCGCCTTACGGTCTTTATGAAACAGCAGGCACACTTAACAGCTCATGGGGTTATAAATATTACGATCAGAATTGGATAACACCCGAAGAAATTGCTTCAAGACGAAAAAAGCTTAACGAGCTTGGCATAAACTATCTTCTTAACATAGGCCCCGACGGTCTTGGCAGAATACCGTCTTTTTCAGTTGAAGCATTACTCAGAGCAAAGGTTTAAGTTTTTTTAAAGATGGAATATCTGCATTGATGATCACGATATAAAACAAAGGTATAATAACAACGGTAGAAATATTATGATATATGCATTGTGAAATGATGGCGTAAATTTTTATATAAGGAGATGTGTATAAATGATATATGTTGTAAGTGATTTGCACGGTTATCCATTAGAGCTTTTTCTTAAATTGCTTGAAAAAGCGGAATTCAGCGAGAACGATACTCTTTATGTTCTGGGCGATGTGATAGACCGCGGTGAACACGGCGTTGAATTGCTTAAGTGGATTATGGAGCAGAAAAATGTAAAATTAATTCTTGGCAACCATGAGGCTATGATGCTCAAATGTGATTTTATGTTTGAAACCGATGAGATTCCGTCGGTGTTTGATCTGCGCGGAATTCAGCATGTTAACTGTGCAAACTGGCTTTCCAACGGCGGATATTCTACGCTGGATGCACTTTCAATACTGCGAAACAGTCAGGTGCAGAAAATATTAGACTTCTTGCGCGAAACATCTCTTTATGAACAGGTTTCGGTAAACGGAAAAGAGTTTTTGCTCACTCACAGCGGTCTTGATAATTTTAACAAGGATAAAGCCATTGAGGATTATAGCGTTCACGATCTGATTTGGTGCAGACCGGGCCTTAATGCAAGGTTTTTTGATGATAAAATTCTTGTATTCGGTCATACGCCTACCATTTGTTACGGTAATGAGTATGCTGGCAAACCAATTATAACCGATACGTGGATAAATATTGACGCAGGCGTTGCGGCAGGCTATCTACCCGTTGTGTTAAGACTTGATGATCTTAAATATTTCAGCTGATTTAAAAAAGACTACAACTATTCAAGTTGTAGTCTTTTTGTTAGTTAATTAGAAATGTCCGCCTCTGATTGCAACAACTATTTCATCGATTTTCATATATATAAGACCGAACAGTTCAATGATTTTATAAAGTGCAGAACGCAGCGGATTGTTTGCGCTTTCATCAAAGCCTTTGGTTTTTTCGATTGTTATGCTGTCAAGAAGCTCGCTGTTATCACCGCGGAATGTCTTTATTGCCATGGTTGTGGATGTGAATTCAACAGTTGAATATGTGGTAACATCTGCATCGTTAAAGGCATAAGCAGTATGGGGCCACTTATCCATATTATCCATTGAACCCTGATCACAGCAGGCATTTGTGTTGAGATAGATTATGCCGTTGGGGTCGGTGTAGGTTTTTCCGCTTTCAGCTTTGCCCACAACAAGACCGTTGCGGATAAAATGAGAACGTCCCTGCATATGTGTGTGTCCCGTAAAAACAATGTCCAGATCATACATAGTGAATATGGGCTGGAAAACAGCGTTTAAAAGGATTCCGGTTTCGGGTTCAAGAGCCGCTAAGCCGGGAGCATAAAGCCCCTGGTGCATAACGCCGATTCTCCATTTTGCGTCGGGGTTTGCGCTTACAGCTTCTTCCGCCATTGCTCTGTGGTCTGCTGCTGAGCCTGAACAAGCATCAAAGACAAGATAAAGTACATCGCCGTAACGGAACCAGAAATCTCTGTCAAGACCTGTGAAATATTTGCCGAAAAATTCATTGGGCATATGGGTGTAATATTCGTACATCATACCCTTTTTGTCGTGGTTGCCTATTGCAAGTGCCAAAGGCAGGTTTCTTGTGTATTCGGGCATAAGAAGTGTCTGCCATTCGTCAGCGGCAGCACCTGTAGAGGTGTTATCACCGGGGGAAAGCAAAAAGCTGATGTCGGGGTTTTTGGTGAGTGCTTCATGGAGTACGCTCTGCCATACAAAGCCGATTCTTGACTGCTCTTCGGGGTTATCCGTTGACTGACCGCCAATCTGAATATCACCGATAAGCATCATTTTATAGGAGTCAAAGCCCTTGGATTCGTATTTGCAAGGCTCGCTCCAACCGTTTTCGCTGAGCCACTGATAATAATAAACTGTGTTTTCTTCAATGCCTGTCATTGTAACACGGCAAACGAGCTGTTCGTCGTTTTCTGCAGGAGTTGTTTCGCCTGTAAATTCAACAAAATCGGTCATTTCAGCATTTTTTGCAAGCCTTACTGTGGGCTGTGCGCTGTCCTTAGCCGCGTGCCAGCAGATGTTAAGCTCTGTTTCGTCAGCGCCTACGCAAAGCATGGGCAGGGTGTTTTCGTCGCTGAGATCGGCATATACCTCATTCCATTGATCCTGAGTCAATGATTTATCGTCAAATGCTGCAAATGACGATAAGCCGCATTGTGCAAAAAGTACGGCAGAAAGAATAATTGCCAAAAATTTAACTGTACGCTTCATGTGTCATTCTCCTTTCGGTTTATGCTTTAATTTTAATTAAAATGGTAATGGTTGTCAAGTTTTTTTTGTTCAATATGCTTGTTTTTTGATTTGCCATGAAAACTATAATATATTAATATTCAACCCGTGGTTGAAAAATATCGTTTGTCAAGTTATTGTTAATATAAAAACCGTATGATATACTCAAGCTGAGCTTAAAAAATGATTAAGGGTGTTTAGAATGAATATCGGAAATAAAATCAGAGAATTACGCAAGCAAAGAGGATTAACACAGGAGCAGTTGGCTGAGAATGTGGGTGTTTCTTTTCAGGCGGTAAGCAAATGGGAGAACAATATTGCTTTGCCCGACATTACGCTTGCGCCCGTGCTTGCAAGCTATTTCGGTGTGTCAATGGACGAGTTGTTTGATTTCAGCCTGAAAGAAATTGAGTGCGAGATAAAAAAGATTGTTGATGAAGCATATATATTCAGGGAAAGCGATCCTGCCGAAAGCAAACGGATACTAAATGAAGGGCTGAAAAAATACCCCGAAAATGATATTTTGCTTAACAATCTGCTGTATGTTATGAATTATACGGAAAATCCCGATGAAACGATTGCTCTGGCCACAAAGTTGATTGAAAAAACCACACAAAACGATGTGAAATATGATGCACTTCGTTTTCTTGCTTATGCGTATAAAGCAAAGGGTGATATAAAAAGTGCCAAAGCCGCCATTGAACAAATCCCCGAAATATATTTTACTAAGCTGACAGAAATGGCATTTCTTCTGTCAGGTAAAGAAAAATTTGATGCCGCAGAAAAGCAAAAGTGGATTTCTTTTGAAAACCTGCTTCAGATGATGTGGAAAATAGCTGAATACTATGAAGAAGCAGGGGAAACAGAAAAAGCCATAGATGAAACAGAAAAAGCATTACAGCTCATACCCATTTTAGAAAATGCTGCTTTTGATATTTATACTGACTTTTTTCGCAAGCAGATTGAAAGGTTAAAAACTGAATAAACCCGATGATTCCCCACAGAATAATACTGTGATTCGGAATTTACGGGAGGCTTTTTATGTGTACGGCGGTAACTTATAAAACAAAGGATTTTTATTTCGGCAGAACGCTGGATATGGAATTTTCATATCCGCAGCAGATTACGGTAACGCCGCGGAATTTTGCATTGAGCTTCCGCAATAAAGGTACTCTTGAAAAACATTTTGCAATAATCGGTATGGCTTATGTGGCAGAGGGGTATCCGCTGTATTTCGATGCGGCAAATGAAAAAGGACTTTGTATGGCTGGGCTGAATTTTGTGGGTAATGCGGTTTATAATGATTTTCAGTTCCGAAAGGATAATATAGCACATTTTGAATTTATACCTTGGATTCTGGCACAATGCACCTGTGTAAATGATGCAAAAGGGCTGATAGAGCAGATAAATATAACAAATGAGCCGTTCAGCCAGCAGTTGCCGCCGTCGGAGCTTCATTGGATAATCGCAGACCGTAATGAGGCAATTACAGTAGAAGCCGTAAAAGAGGGTATTCGAGTGTATCCCAATCCTGTCGGAGTGCTTACCAATAATCCGCCCTTTGACGAGCAGATTTTTAATCTTAACAACTATATGCATTTATCTGCAAAAGCTCCCTGCAATAATTTTTCGGATAAATTGCAGTTGCAGACATACAGCCGAGGTATGGGTGCATTGGGACTGCCGGGAGATGTGTCATCACAATCACGGTTTGTAAGGGCATCTTTTGTTAAGATGAACTCTGTTTCGGGAGAATCGGAAAATGAAAGTGTCAGTCAGTTTTTTCATATTCTGGATTCGGTTGCACAGGTCAGAGGTGTCTGCCGTTTGGAGGACGGTAAATTTGAGCAGACAGTATACAGCTCCTGCTGTAATGCGGATAAGGGGATATATTATTACACAACCTACGGTAACCGTCAGATTTCTGCGGTGAATATGCATAAAGAAGATTTGAACGGAAACGGACTCAGACAATATGAGCCTGTTTACGATGAACAGATTTTTTGGAAGAATTAAGAGATAAAAAAATTCCAAGTCTTCTGACTTGGAATTTTTTGGTGGACGATAACGGACTCGAACCGCTGACCCTTCGCACGTCAAGCGAATGCTCTACCAACTGAGCTAATCGTCCGGATAATTTTTATTAAGTCATTATACACTAACACGTAATGAAAATCAAGGGGTATTTTAAGTATTTTAATAAATTTAAAAAAATATAAAAAATTATGGTGCAATTTGCTTTGATGTATAGTATAATAATATGTACATATATTTGAAAGGAAGAATGGCAGGGGATTTTTATGTTTAATCAGCTGAAAGAAGATATACAATGCGTTAAAGACAGAGACCCTGCAGCTACGTCTGTCCTTGAGATATTACTGCTGTATCCGGGGCTTCGCGCTGTAAGGTCGCACCGCAGAGCTCATTGGTGTCATAAGCACAATATGCATTTTTTTGCACGCTGGATTTCGCAGAGAGCAGTAAGAAAAACAGGTATTGAGATTCATCCCGGCGCAACAATCGGCAAAAGGTTTTTTATTGACCACGGCACAGGCGTGGTAATCGGTGAAACTACCGAAATCGGTGATGACGTTACCATTTATCAGGGTGTAACTCTCGGCGGTACGGGTAAGGATATGGGTAAACGACATCCTACAGTAGGCAATAACGTTATGATAGGTGCCGGTGCAAAGGTTTTA
The DNA here is from genome assembly GCA_045535305.1 of Acutalibacteraceae bacterium. Taxonomy (GTDB): domain Bacteria; phylum Bacillota; class Clostridia; order Oscillospirales; family Acutalibacteraceae; genus UBA1081. The sequence goes on along the minus strand of JAZSLJ010000090.1, from coordinate 40,739 downwards.
GGTCCTGTTAAAATCGGCGATAATACAAAAATTGCCGCAGGTTCCGTTGTTTTAACGGAAATTCCGCCCAATTCAACCGCAGTAGGTACACCTGCAAGAGTTGTTAAACAGGACGGTGTAAGGGTGGAAACTCTTGACCAGATACATATTCCCGACCCTGTTGCTCAGGAGCTTGAACGTCTTGAAGGTATGATAAAAGCTCTTTCGGATACAATTATAAAATAAAGGAGAATTGTTATGATTTTATATAATTCCGCTACAAGAAATAAAGATGAGTTTATTCCTCATACAGAGGGCAAGGTTAATATGTACACCTGCGGCCCTACCGTTTATCATTTTGCGCACATCGGCAACTTAAGAACATACATTATGGAAGATGCTCTTGAAAAGTATCTCCGTTATGTGGGCTATGATGTCAACAGAGTTATGAACATCACCGACGTTGGACATCTTTCAAGTGATGCCGATACAGGTGAGGATAAAATGCTCAAGGGTGCAAAGCGTGAAAAGAAGACCGTTATGGAAATTGCAAAATTCTATACCGATGCATTTTTCTCCGATTGTAAAAAGCTCAACATCAAGCGTCCCGATGTGGTAGAGCCTGCAACCAACTGTATTGCAGAATTTATTGATATGGTTCAGGGGCTTCTTGACGGCGGCTATGCATATATTGCAGGCGGAAACGTTTACTTTGACACATCAAAGCTCAAAGATTACTATGTTTTTAACAATTTTGAGGCAGAGGACCTTGCAGTAGGCGTCCGCGACAGCGTTTCTGAGGACGAAAACAAGAGAAATAAAACTGACTTTGTACTTTGGTTTACAAAATCAAAATTTGAGGATCAGGAGCTTAAATGGGATAGTCCATGGGGTATCGGTTATCCCGGCTGGCATATCGAATGTTCCGCTATCAGCATCAAGCATAACGGTGAATATCTTGATATTCATTGCGGCGGTATTGATAACGCATTCCCCCATCACACAAACGAAATTGCACAGAGTGAAGCATTTTTAGGTCATCCTTGGTGTAAATATTGGTTCCATGTTATGCACCTTAATACATCAAACGGTAAAATGAGCAAGTCAAAGGGTGAATTTTTAACCGTTTCACTCCTTGAAGAAAAGGGTTACAATCCTCTTGCATACCGTTTCTTCTGCTTACAGTCCCATTACAGAAAATCACAGGAATTTTCATTTGAGGCTCTTGATAACGCACAGTCTGCATTCAACAAGCTTATCGCAAGGGTTGCGGCTCTTAAAGACGAGGGCGAGGTTGATATGGCTGTTACAGAAAAATTCAGACAGCAGTTCATTGATGTTCTCGGCAACGATATGAATACATCACTTGCAGTAACAGCAGTTTACGATGCACTCAAGGCTGATACAAACGATGCAACAAAGCTCTATATTCTTAATGATTTCGACAGAGTGCTTTCTCTTGATTTGGTTGCACAGGCAAAGGCATACAATGAAAAATCAGCTGCTCCCGCTGCAAACGAAGAAGATGCAGAAATTGATGCACTCGTAGCTCAGAGAACACAGGCAAGAAAAGACAAGAACTGGGCAGAGGCAGACAGAATCCGTGATGAATTGAACGCAAGAGGAATTGTTCTTACCGACACACCCGAAGGCGTTAAATGGTCAAGAAAATAAATGATTTTAACCGTCGGATTTCCGGCGGTTTTTTCTCTTTACACGAATAGAAATGTATGGTAAAATAAAATCGAGAGGTGGTATTATGCGTTATCGTATCAATGTGAATCTGACTGAAGATGATTATTTTGAATTCAATAAGTTTGTTCAGTTTTATGCATCTGCCGGAAAAAAGAATTTTACTGTAGCACGTATAACAATATCATTGTTGCCCGTACTTGTTGTCTTTTTGGGCGGAATATCCTCCGGATTTAATACTGAATTGTTAGCCGAAATAATATTGATGATACCGTTGTCAGTATTAGTTTTTTTTACATTCAAGCCGCTTATGTGGTTTGTTACAAAACTGCAGATGAAGTCTATGATGAAAAAGGGGCCTCTTTATTCATCTTCTTCATGTATAGAGTTTTATGACGAGCATCTGATTGAATATACATCTCAGAAACAGATTCAGGCGGCTTATTCAACGGTGCAATCTGTTTTTATTGTAAATTCGCAAATTGCATATATTTTTGAAAATGCAGTAAGTGCAATTATTGTGCCTGCTTCTGCATTTCCTTCAGCATCTGAGTGGAACGGTTTTGTTGAATTCCTGTCGGCAAAAGTGGGTAATGTAACCGCTGTATATACAAAAAATAAAATTAAAAGGTGATAATATGAACGACAAGTATGCAAAAATAAAGGAGCTTTCTGCTCCTGCTTATGATTTTGTGCTTAAAATGCTGAATGAAGATGTTGCTGACGGCAGACACGACCTCTCAGACGGCTCCTTTGTGAATGTTATGTCTTATGAAACAAAATATCGTAAGGATTGCTGTTTTGAAGCACACAAAAAGTACATTGACGTGCAGATTATGATAGACGGATGCGAAATAATCAGCACTCAGCATATCGATGTTATGCACAAATATGAGTGTATTCAGCCCTTCGGCGACGGCGATACAGAGTTGTTTGCTCTCAACAATGAATGTGTTGATAATGTTATTAATTCAGGTGATTTTATCATTCTCTATCCCGAAGATGCACATATGCCTTGTGTATGTGCGGGAGGGGTAAAGGCAGTCAAAAAAGCAGTTATCAAAATTGCAGTTAAATAGTTGAATTTAAGGCACACTTCATTTTGCTGTCAATTGACGCAAGGAGTGTGCCTTACATATTTTTTATATTTTATTTTATGTTTTATTGTAATTAAACTGTTTACTTTTATTTGTTTTTGTAGTATAATACATTAGTTAAAGTCTATCAAATCGGCGGAGGGGATATAATGAGCGATTATAAAGAAAAAAATCAGATATTTATTCCGCCTTCGGAGCTTGAAAAACAGCACAAGTTTACATCTCTTGTGCATACGGTGCTTTCATCCCGATATCCCGATTCACCAAAGGCGTTTGTGCATACATACGGCTGTCAGGGTAATGTTTCGGATTCGGAAAAAATCAAAGGTCAGCTGCGGGAAATGGGGTATTCTTTTACCGATTCTCCCGAGGATGCGGATCTGGTGCTTTTTAACACCTGCGCTGTCCGTGAACACGCAGAGGACAGGGTTTTCGGTAACGTTGGTGCATTGAAACCTATAAAAGAGAAGAAAAAGGATATGCTTATAGTGCTGTGCGGTTGTATGATGCAGCAAAAGCATATTGCAGACAGAATTAAAAAAAGCTATCCGTATGTAAACCTTGTTTTCGGCACTTTTGCAATTCACAGACTGCCCGAAATGCTGTATACCGTGCTTTCAAGAGGTAAGCGTGTTTTTGAAATTGAGGAAAACGAGGGTACTATTGCAGAGGGTCTTCCTACCGAGAGGGACAGAGGTGCAAAAGCGTGGCTTCCCATAATGTACGGCTGTAACAACTTCTGCTCTTACTGTATCGTTCCTTATGTTCGTGGCAGAGAGAGAAGCCGACTTCCCGAAGATATTTTGAATGAGGCAAGGGAGCTTGTGGCTTCGGGAGCAAAGGATATTACGCTTTTAGGTCAGAATGTTAACTCCTACGGCAAAAATCCCGATTGCGGTGTGAATTTTGCATCGCTTATCCGTCAGATAAATGCTATTGAGGGCGATTTCGTTATAAGATTTATGACTTCGCACCCCAAGGACTGCACTTATGAATTGCTTGACGCTATGGCGGATTGCGAAAAGGTTGCAAGACATCTGCATCTGCCTGTTCAGTCGGGTAACAACAGGGTGCTTGCCGAAATGAACAGAAAATACACCCGTGAGCAGTATCTTGACCTTATTGCTTATGCAAAAAAGAAAATGCCCGATATTTCTTTAACAAGTGATATTATTGTGGGCTTTCCCGGCGAAACTTATGAAGAATTCCTTGATACCGTCAGCCTTATAAAAGAGGTTGAATATACATCGCTTTTCACTTTTATCTATTCAAAGCGTGAGGGTACAAAAGCGGCATCAATGCCCGACCCTGTAAGCTATAAGGAAAAGTCAAAATGGTTTAAAGAGCTTTGCGATGCACAGGAGGAAATTGCCGCAAAACGCACCGCATCAATGGTTGGCAACACATACAGAGTGCTTGTAGAGCCCAATGACAAAGAGGGCTGGCTTACAGGTAGGACAAACGGTAATATTTCCATTGATTTTGAGGGTGATCCCTCATTGATCGGTCAATTTGCAGATGTTCAGGTTACACAGGCAAAAACCTGGATTCTGTACGGAAAAATATAATAAAAAATTTAAGGAGAAATAAAAAATGGACGTAATTGAACTTACAAGAGAACTCGGAAAGGCTATTCAGGCTGATCCCAGATACGCAGAGCTTATGGCTGCAAAAGAGGCAAATGACAACGATGAGGCACTTAACGCTCTTATCGGCAAGCTTAACCTTATTCAGATGTCATATCAGCATGAGGCTGAGGGTGCTGCTGATGAAGAAAAAATGGCAGGCTACGACAAGGAATTCCGTGAGGTATATGCTCAGGTTATGGTTAACGAAAATATGCAGAGATACGAAATGGCAAGACACGCTATCGACGATATGATGAACTATGTTATGCAGATTCTTTCACTTTGTGTTAACGGTGAAGACCCCGCAACCTGCGAACCTCAGAAGCAGACAGATTGTACAGGCAGCTGTTCAACTTGCGGCGGATGCGGCTAAACAATAATTTAGCCAATTAACAATGTACAATGTATAATGTACAATGAAGGAAAGGGCTTCGCCCTTTAACCCAATTTTTATAATTCAATAATTGTACATTGTAAATTGTACATTGTACATTAAATTATTGTTTATTGGAGTGTGAATTATGGCAGGGTATACCCCTATGATGCAGCAGTATTTCAAAATTAAAGAGAATTATCAGGATGCTATACTGTTTTACCGTCTGGGAGATTTTTATGAAATGTTCTTTGACGATGCAAAAACAGCATCAAGGGAGCTGGAGCTTGTGCTTACCGGCAGAGATTGCGGTATGCCCGAAAGAGCACCTATGTGCGGTATTCCTTTTCACGCGGCAGATTCTTATATTGCCAAACTTGTTTCAAAGGGCTACAAGGTTGCCGTATGTGAACAGGCGGAGGACCCTGCTACAGCAAAGGGCATTGTAACTCGTGAGGTTATAAGAGTTCTTACTCCCGGTACCGTTATCGAAAGCAATATGCTTGATGAGGGCAAAAACAATTATCTCGGTTGCCTTTGTGCCTGGGACAGCGGATGCGGAATATGCTTTGCAGACGTTTCAACAGGTGAAATCCACGTAACACAGTTCTGCGGTGAGGGTGCGGAGGAAAAAGCCGTAAATGAGGTGGCAAGATTTATGCCTACCGAAATTATTTACAACACAGGCATTTCTTCAATGAAATATATGGAAAATTTCCTTTCGCACAAATCCTCTGCATATTGTAATTTGCTTAATGAAGAAGCTTTTGACGAGCAGGAATGTATAACTGCCGTTGAGGAGCATTTCGGTAAATCCGTTTCAGAACTGGAGCTTGGGGACAAGCCTTATGCCGTAAGAGCATTGGGTGCAACTTTGAGCTATCTTAAATATGTGCAGAAAAAAAGCCTTGTAAATATGAAAGAGCTTGATGTCCGCAACAGCGAAAAATATATGAGGCTCGATTCTGTTGCAAGAACAAATCTTGAAATCTGCGAAACTCAGCACAGACGTGAGAAAAAAGGCTCTCTTTTGTGGGTGCTTGACAAAACAAAAACACCTATGGGCAAGCGTCTTATCCGTTCCTGGGTAGAACAGCCCCTTTTAGGCGTAAGCTCAATTATTTCAAGGCAGAATGCTGTTGCAGAGCTGTTTGATGATACCGCTGTGCGTGATGATGTTATCGAAAGCCTTAAACAGGTTAACGATATTGAACGAATCCTTACAAGAGTTATTTATGAAACCGCCAACGCAAGGGAATTGCGCGCGCTTTCACAGACACTTTCAAATATTCCCCACATAAAAACGCTTATCAGCTCTTGTAAATCAAAAATGTTACAGGAGATTCACAAAGACCTTGACCCCCTTGAGGATATATGTCAGCTTATCAATGATGCGATTTGCGAAGATCCGCCCATTTCAGTCCGTGAGGGTAACATGATAAATCACGGCTATAATGCGGAGCTTGATTCGCTTCACGATATTGTGGCAGGTGGAAAAGGCTTCCTTTCGGAAATTGAACAGCGTGAGCAGGAAAAAACAGGCATCAAAAAGCTGAAAATCGGTTATAACAGAGTTTTCGGTTATTATATTGAGGTGCTTAAAACTTATCAGGCTCTCATTCCCGAAACATACATAAGAAAACAAACACTTTCCAACTGTGAAAGATATATCACACCCGAGCTTAAAGAGCTTGAATCCAAGGTATTAGGCGCACAGGAACGAATAGTAAGCCTTGAATACGAGATTTTCCTTCGCATAAGAGGTAAGGTTTCAGATGCGCAGTTCCGTCTTAAGAAAACAGCCGAAGCATTGGCAAGGCTGGATGCTCTTTGCTCCCTTGCAAGAGTTGCAGTTGAAAACGGCTATGTTTGCCCCGAGGTTGACAACTCCGATGTTGTTGATATCAAAGACGGCAGACATCCCGTTGTAGAAAAATTCCTTGACGGTGCACCCTTTGTGCCTAACGATACTGTTCTTGACTGCGCGGACAACAGAACCGCTATTATTACAGGCCCGAATATGGCAGGTAAATCCACATATATGCGACAGGTTGCGCTTATTGTGCTTATGGCGCAGATTGGTTCTTTTGTTCCTGCAAGAAGTGCAAGAATCGGTATAGTTGATGCAATTTTTACCCGTGTAGGTGCTGCGGATGACCTTTCTGCAGGTCAGTCTACCTTTATGCTTGAAATGAGCGAGGTCGCATCTATCATCAGAAATGCAACCTCAAAGAGCCTTATCATTCTTGATGAAATAGGCAGAGGTACATCCACTTACGACGGCATGAGTATTGCAAGAGCAGTTCTTGAATATGTTGCCGACAGAAAAAAACTGGGTGCAAAAGCACTTTTTGCAACACATTATCACGAGCTTACCGAGCTTGAAGAAAAGCTTGACGGCGTTAAAAATTACAATACCGCTGTAAAAAAGAGGGGCGATGACATAACATTCCTCAGAAGAATTGTACGCGGCGGTGCAGACGGCAGTTACGGTATTGAGGTTGCCGCCCTTGCAGGCATTCCTCACAGCGTTGTTGTAAGAGCCAGAGCAATTCTTAAAGAGCTTGAATCCGATATGCCCGAAAGGCGTACCGTTACCGTAGCTTATGAAGAACCGCAGGATGAGCAGATATCTTTCACCGGCGGTATAAGTGAACAGATTATTGAAGAAATCAGAAATATTGATATAAACACCCTCACACCCATAGAGGCGATGACGGTGCTTTATGAGATAAAGAAAAAATTATTGTAAACATAATTCAATGTACAATGTACAATTTACAATGTACAATTATTGAACATATAAATCGGGTTAAAGGGCGACGCCCTTTCCTTCATTGTACATTATACATTGTACATTGTTAATTAGTTAAATTATTGTTTCACAAAGGAGTTGATAATCTTGCCCAAAATTAATATTCTTCCAAAGCATCTTGCGGAGCTTATTGCTGCGGGCGAGGTTGTTGAACGCCCTGCTTCCGTTGTCAAGGAGCTTATGGAAAACTCCATTGATGCGGGTGCAACAAAAATCACCGTCGAAATCAAAAACGGCGGTGTCCGCTATATAAGAATCACCGATGACGGTTGCGGAATCAGCCGCGAGGATATCCGTGCCGCATTTATAAGTCATGCAACGAGTAAAATCAAAGTGCAGGAAGATCTGGATTCCATATTCACCTTAGGCTTCCGCGGTGAAGCTCTTGCAAGCGTTGCGGCTGTTGCTCATGTTGAAATGCTTACAAAAACTGCAGAAAGCAACGTTGGCACAAGATACCTTATTTCCGGCGGAACGGAAGAGGAAATTGATGATGCAGGCTGTCCCGACGGCACAACGATTATCATTCGCGAGCTGTTTTACAATACGCCTGCAAGAATGAAATTTTTGAAAAAAGACATTACCGAGGGTAATTATGTTTCTGAAACGGTGCAGAGAATCGCACTCTCGCATCCCGAGGTCAGCATTACTCTTATTAAAGATAACCGCCGCACACTTTTTACTCCCGGCGACGACAGATTGCTTACCGTAATCAATGAGGTTTTCGGTAAGGAGTTTGCATCGGGACTTATTGAAGCAAACGGCGGAACTGATGATATAAAAGTAAGCGGATATATTTCAAAACCCGTTTTTGCAAGAGCAAACCGTTCTATGCAGCATTGTTTTGTAAACGGCAGATATGTAAAAATTCCCGTTGCATCGTCTGCACTTGATAATGCCTACAAAAACAGAATCATGGTGGGAAAATATCCGTCCTGCGTGCTGTTTTTAACAGTTGACCCCAGAACGGTTGATGTGAATGTGCATCCTGCAAAAACACAGGTGCGTTTTGCATCTGAAAAAAGCGTTTACGATGCAATTTATTTTGCGGCAGTAGCATCACTTGATAAAAAAGACACTCCTGTTGCAGTAACGGCGCAGATAAAAGATACATCTGCATTATTTACTGAAAAAACGCAGTTGAAACAGGTTGAAATGCCTAAGGAAAAAATCGGACTTTCTTTAGATATGTCTGCAACTCCCAAAGCGGTTGAACCACCCGTTTTTAAGGTGCAGGAGGATGTAAAACCTGCCGTTATGGCGGAAGAAACACCTCTTTTCTGCACATTCAGACAGATTGATGTTCCTTATTATAACGAAAATGCAGATGAAGAAGCGCTTGATGATTTTCTGCTTTCAAACCCTTCAAAGACCGAAAAAGAAGAGGTTGTAAGCGTTAAACAGGAAGAAACAGAGCCTGAAAAAACAGAAAATATTTCACCAATCCGAGTAATCGGTGAGGTTTTTGATACCTACATACTCATAGAACAGGATAATAAGCTCCTTTTTATGGATAAACACGCCGCACATGAGAGAATTATTTTTAATTCTTTAAAAAAGCGGGACAGACAGATATGTTCGCAGTTGCTTTTAGCTCCCATAACCGTTACGCTCGGTGCAAAAGACTATATTGCGGTTATAAATAATCTTGATATATTTGAAAAATCCGGATATTGTGTTGAAGATTTCGGCGAAGGTACGGTAATTGTCCGCGAATGTCCTACGGAATTGTCCGATGCGGATATAAGGGCCGTTGTTGAAGAAATGGCGGACAAGTTAGCCTGTGATTCAACCAATCCCGAGCCGGAAAAGCTGGAATGGCTTTATCATTCAACAGCGTGCAGAGCTGCAGTCAAAGCGGGAGATAATCTTACGTTACCTGAAATGGAAGCTCTTGCAAAACAGGTGTTGTTTGACGATGATGTCCGTTACTGTCCTCACGGCAGACCTGTTTTGCTTACCATGAGTGAATATGAAATAAAAAAGCTTTTCGGGAGAAACGGCTGATGAACAAAATTAAAGTAATTGCTGTTACAGGGCCTACCGCATCGGGTAAAACAGGGCTTGCAATAGAGATTGCAAAGGCGTTTGACGGCGAGGTTATATCTGCCGATTCAATGCAGATTTATAAAGGTATGGATATAGCAACTGCAAAGCCTACGGTACAGGAAATGCAGGGCATACCGCATCATCTTATTGATTTTGTGGATACCGACGACGCATACAGCGTTGCCCGATATGTTGAAGATGCAAAAAGATGTATTGCCGATATAACAGCAAGAGGCAAAGTACCTGTTGTCGCAGGCGGTACGGGGCTTTATGTTGATTCGCTTTTATCCGGAATTGACTTTTGTGCAGTACCCGATAATTCCGAGATGAGAAAGAAGCTTAAAGAACAGGCCGAAAAAGAGGGTATCAGCGTTCTTTTTGAAAAACTCAAAGAGATTGATCCCGAAACGGCATCAAAGCTTCACGAAAACAACGAGGGCAGAATCATAAGAGCACTTGAGGTTTATTATTTAACGGGCGAAACTCTTACTCAGCAAAAAATCAAGTCCCGTCAGAACGGCAGCGATTATGATGTGCTGTATATATGCATTGAATATCAGGACAGACAGAAGCTCTACGACAGAATAGAAAAGCGTGTTGACCTTATGGTAGAAGCAGGCCTTCTTGATGAAGCAAAGGATTATATAGATTTAAGTGCGGAATCTACCGCAAAACAGGCAATAGGTTATAAGGAGCTAAGACCGTATTTTTACGGTGAAATTTCACTCGAACAAGCTCTTGATAATCTTAAAAAAGAAACACGGCATTATGCAAAACGCCAGTTGACATGGTTCAGAAGACATGATGAAAGATTCTGTGTATATCCCGACGCACAGGAAGATTACTTAAGGATTGTAAAAGATAAGGTTGGGGAATTTCTTGAAGGGTGAGTATTTTGAAAGAACCTATGAAAACTAAGATTTCTGCCAAGTTTAATTCGGGGCAGATTATCGCTGTTGCTGTAATTGCGGTTTGTGTGTTGGTTTTTGTTGTCAGCGGACTTTATTTGTCAAATAACCGCAACAGCATTACAACCGAAATTGCAATGACGGACACACAGCGCAAAACACTCAGTGTGGATATGTTTATTGTAAGAGATGAAAGCATACTTACATCATCGGACTCAAATATCGTTTCGGTAGTAGATGACGGTACAAGAGTAAGTGTGAATGATACTATTGCATATTCATTTATCGATGAAGAGTCCGCCGCAAATCTCAGACGGCTTACAGAGGTTAACGAAGAGCTTGAGTATTATATTGCGCTGAGCAATAAATCCTCTTATGTTTCCGATAATATTGCAACATTCGATAACAGAATTATTGACAGCGTTGCAAAGCTTTCGTCTGCCGTATCATCGGGTGATTTGTCGGATATAGCTGCTATTAAAGCAAATCTTCGCGATACCATAACATCAAAGCAGACTGCAACAGGTGTTAAGCTTGACCTGACTCAGACTATTGAAAATCTTAACGAAGAACGCACAAGACTTGAAGCTTCTGCAGGTAAATATACCGAAATCAAATCAAACGGTACGGGATATTATATTTCAGGTGTTGACGGCTACGAAAGCACGCTTGATTACAAAACCGTTGATGATTGGGATATTGAGCTTGTGGAAAATGCAATGAATGCGTCAGCATCCGCAGTTTCAGGTAATCAGTTCGGCCGCCTTGTGAACGGATATTATTGGTATCTTGCCTGCGTGGTTGATACTGATGAAATCAATATGCTCCGCGAAGGTAACAGATATGCAATAGGCTTTTATGATTCATCAGTAGATGAAATAGTATGTACTGTTTATAAAATCCGTTCATACGCCGACAGCGGAAAATCGCTTGTTATTTTCAGCTGTAATACCATGACGGAAGATGTTGCATCGCTCCGCCACGAATACGCTTATGTTGTTCTCAGTGAATATACCGGCTATAAAATTGATAACAGAGCGCTTCGTACCAACAAAGACAATGAAGCAGGTGTGTATGTGCTTGACGGACATATACTGCTGTTTAAAAAGATTGATATTGTTTACTCCGACAGCGAGTATTCACTTGTATCATCAAAAAAACTTATCAATTATGATGAATACGTTGTAACCGGTAAAGACCTTTATGACGGAAAAATTATAAGATAATTTTATAATTCAGGTGATGATATTGGACACTAAATTTATTGATATTGAAGAAAATATAAAAAATATCCGCCACAGAATTGCCGAAGCCGCAATCAGAAGCGGCAGAAGTGAATCGGATGTTCGTTTTATGGCTGTTACAAAGACCGTTGAACCTCAATATATAAACCACGCTATTGCACAGGGAATTGACCTTATCGGCGAAAACAAGGTGCAGGAGCTTCTGGGTAAAAAAGATGCGTTGAATCTTGATGGTGTTGAGGTTCACCTTATCGGTCATCTGCAGTCAAATAAAGTCCGCAAGATAATCACAGACGTTGATATGATACAGTCCGTTGACAGCATTTCTGTCGCGCAGGAGATTGAACGTCAGGCGGCTAAAAACGATATGATTGCAAAAGTTCTGCTTGAAATAAATGTGGGTGCGGAAATTTCAAAAACGGGTATGGATATGGCAGTTTTTACGGAAAGTCTGTATCAGATTGCCGAGATGCCTCATATTGCCGTAAAAGGTCTTATGACTATTCCCCCCATTTGTGAAAATAATACTCAATTAGCAAAATTTTTTGAACAAATGCACCAACTGTTTATTGACATTAAAGGAAAAAACATAGATAATGTAAGTATGGATATCTTATCTATGGGAATGTCGGGCGATTTCGAAACCGCTATTGAATGCGGCTCAAATCTTGTCAGAGTCGGCTCATCCATATTCGGAGCCAGAATATACAACTGATTTAATTGCTTATATATTAATCAAGAGAGGATTGTTATTTATATGGAATTTGTGGATAAGTTCAAAAGTATGTGGAACGGCACAGAGGACGAGTACGAAGAAGAGGGTACAGCAGAAGAGGAAGAGATAACAGAAGATGCTTCTTCTCCCAGAAAAAAGAGAGAAAAAATGGCTGATAAGAAAAAAGCCAGGGCAAAAGAACAGGAAAGAGAATCTTCTGCAGGTTCTTATTATTCAAGAGAACCGGATTATGCCCGTTACTCATCATACCGTACATCTCCCAGCCACTCATCAAAGGTTGTGGATATTCACACAACTGCAAAGCTCCAGGTTGTGCTTACAAAGCCCGAAAAATTTTCCGATGCAAGGGAAATTGCAGACGACCTGAACGAAAAAAGAACCATTGTGCTTAACCTTGAATCAACCAATAAGGATGAGGCTTTAAGATTGCTTGATTTCCTCAGCGGCGTAGCTTATGCCAACGGCGGTGAAATTAAGAAAATAGCAAAAAGCACATTTATTATAACTCCTTATAACGTTGACGTTATGGGTGATTTGCTTTACGAGCTTGAAAGCAACGGCGTATTCTTTGTTTAATTAATAAAAGTGGGAAGGTAAGAAATTATGACCGCAGACGAAATGAGAAATTTTGAATTTGAAACCCTTGAAGACGGTACATATTCTGTCGCAAGTGTTGAGGCATTCAAGGCAGCTGCAATCACAGCTTATGAAGAGCTTTTCAGCGAAAATAAAGAGGTAGTAAGACGTCTTACAATTTTTGCAAAAAAGATTGATGAATATAAGAAAAACGAAACTTATATGACGGAAACTCTCCTTACCGCACAGAAAACCGCCGCACAGACTATTGCAGGTGCGGAAGCGGTTGTTGCAAAAATGATTGATGCGGCAAAGAGCGAGGGTAAAAAGATTATTAATGAGTCAAAAGAACGTGCGGCTCAGGTTACTGTTGACAGAGATGCAATAATTCAGCAGGCAGATGCAGACGCTCAGGCAATAATTGACGAGGCTAATGCTAAGGCTCAGGAAATTATTGCTGCTGCAAACGATCAGGCTCAGTCCGTAATGGAAGAAGCTAAGGCTGATATTCAGAAAACTATTGACGAAATCAACGGCAGTGCAGAAACTGTTATTGATGATGCGGCACAGACTGCAGAAGCAATCGTGAGTGAAGCATCCAAAAAGGCTCAGTCTGTTTCAGACGGTATTATTGCAGATGCAACCAAGATGAAAACTGATGCGGAAACACTTATGAGTGAAGCATTTGAGCTTAAAAAAGAGGCTATGCTTCAAAAAGAACAGCTCCTTAAGGATGCACAGGCAGAAGCAGAAGCATTGGTTGCACAGGCAACAGCACAGGCAGAAGCTCTTGTTGCAGCTGCAAAAGCCGAAGCAGAGCGTACCATAGGTGCAGTACAGGCACAGACTGATAAGCTTGTTAATGATGCTCAGGCACAGGCTGATTCCGTAAAAGCCGAGGCTTCAAGCTTTGCCGCAAGCACTACGGTAAAAGCAAAGAATACTGCAGTCGGCATATTGCTTAAAGCTCAGGCAGATGTAAACAGACTCAATGATGAAATGAGTCAGAAGGTTGAAACAGTTAACGGTGCATTACAGGCGGCATTTACTCAGTACAGCAGCATTAAAAACGTTGCAGATGAGGCTTATACAAAGCTTTCTTCACAGCTTCATCACATAAGCGCATCCTTTGCCGGTATTGTTGTTGACAAAGTTGTTGGTGCTGTTGATATGATTGAAGCAGACGAAACAGTTTTTGCTTATGACGCAGATGCACTTAACAAAGCAGTTGCAGATGAAGATATTGATGCTGTACTCAGATGTTTCGGTATTGATGCGGGTGAAGCAGTTGCCGCAGTTGAAACTGTTGAGACAGAAGAACCTGTTGCAGAGACTGTTGCTGAAGAAGTGGCAGAACAGGTTGAGTCATCTGTTGAGGAAACAGCAGAGGAAATCATTGAAGATGCAACAGAAGAAGCTATTGATGATGATATAGTTTTGACTATTGAAGATTTGGAAGAATCTGCAGAAGAACCTGCAGAGGAAATTATTGAAGAACCCGTTGCAGAAGAACTTGTTGCGGAAACTATAGCAGAAGAATCTGAAGATGAAATTGCAGATGAAACTGTTGCGGAGATTCCCGAAGAAGAAGCTGTTGCTCAGCCCGAACAGGAAACAGATGATGTTGTAGAAGAAACCCCCGAAGAAACAATTATTTTCCAGCCTGTTCAGCAGGAAGAGCCTGTTGACGAGGATGAAGAAGATGTAGTTGTTGGTGAAGATTTATCTGCTGATGCTCAGGAAGAAGATGTCGAAGAAGAAGTTATTGAAGAGGATTTCGTCTTTGAATTTGACGATGCAGATGTTGCAGTTGCGGACGAAGCTGTAACTGCAGAAGCCGAAGACGACGGTATTACCGAAATCCCCGAAACACCCGAAAGAAACATCAAAGCAGATGAGCTTGACTCCGGCTGGGTAGAAATTTCATCGGATGACGACGGTGATGTAAAAGAATTTGTGCCTCAGCGTCCTGTCAGCGAAGAAGATATTATGGATATGGATTTCAGCCAGTTTGGTGAATTCGTACCCGAAACTCCTTCCGCAGGTGAAGATGATTTTGAAATAGATTTCAGTATGTTCGAGGTTTCAGAGAAACCCAAGGCTGAAGAAAAACCGCAGGAACAGAAAAAAGGCGGATTCTTCAAAAAGAAAAAGAAGAAATAATAATGACTGATAATAAAAAAAGATACTTGATTTTCGTTGTACAGCTGGTAAGCGCCGCAATTCTGGCGCTTGCCGACCAGCTTGCAAAAAAAGCCGCTGTGCTTCATCTTAAAGGCAACGAAGATATTGTTCTTGTAAAGAATTTTTTGGCTTTGTCGTACCACGAAAACACGGGTGCGGCATTCAGCTCTTTTTCAAACAACACTCAGATGCTGACTGTTTTTACGGTTATTTTGTTGGTTGCGGGTATAGTGTACCTGTTTCTCGGCAAGCTTGAGGGAAAAATTCTTAATATTGCCGCTACGCTTGTTCTCGCAGGCGGTACGGGCAATCTGATTGACCGTTTTTCACGCGGTTACGTTGTGGATTATATTGAAACACTGTTTATAGATTTTCCCGTTTTCAATTTGGCGGATATGCTTGTCGTTGTGGGTGCATTTACCATTTGCGGCGTCCTTACTTATCAGATAATTCAGGAAGAAAAGGCAAAAAAACAGGCAAAAAACGGGGAGTCGGACAATGGAAATGCTTGAACTGACCGTTTTCGCTGATGACAGCGGAGCTCGTCTTGATAAATTTGTTGCTGATAACTCGGATTTGTCCCGAAGTATTGTTTCAAAGCTGATAGACGAGGGTAAGGTTACCGTTAACGGAAAAACGGTGTCGAAAAGTGTAAAGCTTAAAACTGCCGATGTTATAACTGCCGAAATTCCCGAACCCGAAATATTAAGTGTTGAAGCGCAGAATATTCCTATTGAAATTGTTTACGAAGATGCAGATTTGCTCGTTGTAAACAAGCCTAAGGGTATGGTTGTTCATCCTGCCCCCGGCAATTACAGCGGTACGCTTGTTAATGCACTTTTGTACCATTGCGGTGATTCTCTTTCGGGTATAAACGGCGTTATCCGTCCCGGTATTGTTCATAGAATAGATAAGGATACAAGCGGATTGCTTATCGTTGCAAAAAACGATAAGTCCCATGCATCTCTTGCTTTGCAGATACAGGAGCATTCCTTTAAGCGTGAGTATGAAGCCGTAATAATCGGAAATTTTAAAGATGACGAAGGCACAATAAATTTTCCGTTGGGCAGAAGTCCTCGCGACCGAAAAAAACAGGCGGTCAACGGCTTGAATCCGCGTAATGCCGTTACACATTATCGGGTTTTAGAGCGATATAAAGGCTTCGGCCATTGTAAATTTATACTTGAAACGGGCAGAACACATCAGATTCGTGTGCATTGTGCCGCTATGGGGCATCCTGTTGCAGGTGATACCGTTTACGGTGATTCAAAGCATACACACGGGTTGCAGGGTCAGTGTCTGCACGCAAGGGTGATTGGTTTTGTTCACCCCACAAGCGGTGAGTATATGGAATTTACATCCGAATTGCCCGAATACTTTGTTGATTTTCTGAAAAAAATTACTGTTTGAATTTGCTTATGGAAATTTTGATTCTTATTATATTAATACTTGTTGTTTTTGGTCTTACTGCTTGTATAATCAGTGAAAAATTAATAAAAACAACTCAATATACGCTTAAAACTCAGACTACCGCATCGATAAAGGTTGCGGTGTTGTCGGATTTGCATTTTTCACGTTTCGGCAAAGGCAATAAAAGGCTTATTTCGGCGGTAAAAAATATTAATCCCGATTTGATTTTTATTGCAGGTGATTTTTTTGATTATCACCATGAAAAGAGCAATAAAGATGCGGTTATACCGTTGTTGACCGAATTTTGCAAAATTGCTCCCACATATATGTGTCCGGGCAATCACGATATGCGTTATAATGTGCTCACGGGTGAGAATTGCCTTGAATATGCCGAAAACGCAGGCGTTACGGTGCTTAACGGCGATTTTGAGGATATCGAAATCAACGGGGTTAAAATCCGTATCGGCGGTATTTTTGATTACGGTGTTTATGCCGAGGATTACGGCGAAAGATGGTATGAATCCGATGTTTACGCGTTTTTAAAAGAATTTGAAAACACGGATGCAGTTAAGCTTTTGCTTATGCACAGACCCAATACATTTATATATACGAATGGCAAATGGAATATTGATGCAGTTTTTTGCGGTCATGACCACGGCGGAATCTGGCGTTTGCCTTTTATCGGCGGTGTATATGCACCCGAACAGGGCTTTTTCCCCGAATACGACAAAGGTGAATACAGCTTCGGCAATATGAAAATGTATCTTTGTTCAGGACTTGAGGGTTATTACTGGGTTCCCAGAATTTTTAACAGAGCAGAAATATTAAAAATAAATATAAATTAAACATACATTTTATATTAAATTAGGAGTGGTGTTATGGACTCAATGTTAAAAAAACAGCTTCTTCTCGATTGTGTCAGCATACGCAAAGGCATTATTGAGGGAACATTTAATGCAAAGTCAGGTCATCCCGGCGGCTCTCTTTCAATTACAGAGATTCTTGCTTATCTTTACAGAGTTGAGATGAATGTTGACCCCAAAAACCCCGATAAGTCAGACAGGGACAGACTTGTTCTTTCAAAGGGACACGCAGCACCTGCACTTTATGCTGCTCTTGCAAATGCGGGCTTTTTCCCTGTTGAGGATTTGAAAACTCTCAGAAAAAGTGATTCATATTTACAGGGACATCCCAATATGAATTATGTTCCCGGCGTTGATATGAGTACAGGCTCACTCGGTCAGGGTATTTCTGCGGCTGTAGGTATGGCTCTCGGCGCAAAGTTCGGCGGTGATGCATTCAGAGTATACGCTATTCTCGGCGACGGCGAGCTTGGTGAAGGTCAGGTATGGGAGGCAGCAATGTTTGCTTCTGCCAAAAAGCTTGACAATCTTTGCGTAGTTGTTGATAACAATAATCTTCAGATTGACGGTACTGTTGAGGAAGTTAACTCTCCCTATCCCATTGATGAAAAGTTTGCATCATTTGGCTTTAATGTTATAAATATAGACGGTAATGACATTGAACAGGTTGCTTCTGCTTTTGAACAGGCAAAAACCGTTAAAGGTAAGCCCACAGCAATTATAGCAAAAACCGTTAAGGGCAAAGGTGTTTCATTTATGGAAAATCAGGTTTCATGGCACGGCTCCGCACCCAATGCAGAGCAGTATGAAATTGCAATGGCAGAGCTTGATAAAGCTTTGGCTGAATTGGAGGGCTGAGAATATGGCAGACGTAATTAAGACTGCAACAAGAGATGCTTACGGCAAAGCTCTTGTTGAACTTGGTGAAAAGAATGATAAGGTTATTGTTTTTGATGCAGACCTTGCAGCTGCTACAAAAACAGGTATGTTCAAAAAGGCTTTCCCCGAAAGATTTATAGATTGCGGTATCGCAGAGGGTAATATGATGGGTGTTGCCGCAGGTATGGCAACGGCAGGTTATACCGTTTTTGCATCATCCTTTGCTATGTTTGCCGCAGGCAGAGCTTTTGAACAGGTAAGAAATACAATTTGTTATCCTCATCTCAATGTTAAAATCGGCGCAACTCATGCAGGTATTTCCGTTGGTGAGGACGGCGCAAGCCATCAGTGCTGTGAGGATATTGCTCTTATGAGATCTATCCCCGGTATGACTATCATCAACCCCGCTGATGATGTTGAGGCAAGACTTGCAGTTCTTGCGGCGGCAGAGATGAACGGCCCTGTTTATATGCGATTCGGCAGACTTGCAGTGCCCAGAATTTTTGACGAGAATTATAAATTTGAAATCGGTAAGGGCGTTTACCTTAAAGAAGGCAAGGATGTTACAATTATTGCAACAGGTCTTCTTGTTGAACGCGCATTACAGGCGGCAGAAATGCTCAAAGCAGAGGGCATTAATGCGGCGGTTATCAATATGGCAACAATCAAGCCCATTGACCGTGATATTATCATTGATGCGGCTAAAAAGACAGGCGCAATCGTAACTGCAGAAGAGCATAATGTTATCGGCGGTCTCGGTTCAGCTGTTGCAGAGGTTATTTGCGAAACAACTCCCGTTCCCGTAATGAGAGTAGGCGTGGAAGATACTTTCGGCAAGTCCGGTCCTGCTCTTGAATTGCTTGAAATCTACGGTCTTAATGCACAGAATATCTGTGCAAAAGCAAAAGCTGCTATTGATGCAAAAAAGTAATCTGTTTTTGGGAGAATGACAATGAAAGTTTTAGAAGCAAAATTTTTTAATGAATTTATAGATATGGTTGACCTTTGCTGCTCACTCGGCTGGAATGAGCGTAACGGCGGCAATATGTCATACCGCATCAGCGAAGAAGATATTGATTCAATCAAGGATGAATTCTCTTATGAGAAAGATTGGGCAGAAATCGGCGTTACTGTTGAAAATCTTGCAAATGAGTATTTTCTTGTAACAGGCAGCGGTAAATATTTCCGCTACACAAAGGCTGACCCCGAAAACAGCGTTTGTATTGCTCTTATTGACGAAACAGGCACAAAGTATAAGATTGTATGGGGGCTTGCTTCGGGCGGCAGACCTACAAGTGAATTCCCCACACATCTTCTTAATCACAGCGTAAAAAAGGATATTACAAACGGCAAGCACAGGCTCGTTATGCACGTACATCCCGTTAATACTATTGCCCTTACTTTTGTGCTTCCTCAGAATGACAAGGATTTTACCCGCGAAATCTGGGATATGATGCCCGAATGTGCAGTTGTATTCCCCCGCGGTGTAGGTATTCTTCCGCTTATGCTCACAGGCAGTATTGATATTGCAAAGGCAACAGCAGAAAAATTCAAGACTTACGATGTTGTTGTATGGTCAATGCACGGTATTTTCAGCTCAGGTGAGGATTTCAAATCTGTTTTCGGTATAATCGAAACTGTTGAGAAAGCGGCTGAAATTCTTGTTAAGGTAATTTCAATGGGCGGCAAGAAAATTCGCCCCACAGCAGAGCAAATTATTGAGGTTTGCGACGAATATAACCTTGATATAAATAAATCTTTGCTTTAATTTGAAAAATAATGAAAAAATATACAAAATGGTCTTGTTATTTTTAAAATAATATGTTAAAATCATTAAAGAAATATATTTTTTTGAATGGGTGAGGAATTATGGCAACATTTTGCCCGAAGTGCAGTTATAAACTTTCAATGGTAGATACAAAACCCGAATGTCCCGTGTGCGGAGTAAATCTGGTTTATTACGGAATGGAAGAAACTCTTAAAATGGAAGCAGACAGAGCAGAGTTTGAGCATGCTTGTTTGCAGCCCAGGTTCGACAGACTTAAGGCGGCAACAATAGGTTCACCTCTTGCAATCGCAAGGCTTGTTATTTCTTTGCTCCCATTGGTTGCAACACTTCTTCCTATGGGTAAGGTGGCAGTAAATCTGCCTTATTATGCAGAAACAATCACTGTAAACCTTGTAAGCATTATTACAAAGGTATTTATGAACCTTGATTTTGACCAGTTGCTCGGTGTTATCGGTTCAAACGTGGCAGGAACAGCATACATATTCTACCTTGTTGCTATTCTTGGTCTTGCAGTTGCATTGGTTGTTGCAATCGTTAATATTGTAAATCTTATGTTTTCTTGCGGCAAAAAAGGTATAAAGCGTAATATTACAACTGCTGTTGTAGGTATCGTTTTCACTGTTATTGCACAGGCAGGTATGATCGCATGGGTTACAATGATGAATGCGGCAGTTCCTGAAATTTTTTCTGCATCAATTAATCCTCTCGGTGCAATCGGCATTATTATCGCTTTTGTTGCTGAGATAGTTATAAATGTTGTTTATAAGAAGAAAGACATTAAGGTTAAATATAAAGACCTTACAGAGTTCCTTCTTCCTTACGATGAAAGAGAAAAATACAGAGAAGAAAAGAAAGCTGCTGAAAAGGCTTAATAAACAAACAGGCACTCTTTATAGAGTGCCTTATTTTTTGCCAACGAATTGCAGGATTTGATTGATAAACAATAATTTAGCTAATTAACAATGTACAATGTATAATGTACAATTGAGGAAAGGGCTTCGCCCTTTAACCCGATTTGTATATTCAATAATTATACATTGTACATTGTACATTGTACATTAAATTATTGTTTATCATATTTACGCATAAAAAGACCGGCACAGAGAATACTGTGCCGGTCAAGCTTTATTTATTATTGTTTATCTTCTTTATTCTTCTTTGTTCTGGGTGATGTTGCGTAGTTAAGTGCCATAACCAAAAGAATAATAATAGCTGTAACAATAAATATGCCGAGCATTCCTTTACCCATAATGGGAAGTGATGCAAGTAAGTTTTCAATACTGAATTCCATAATTTTACCTCCTTATCTTACAAGAGCAAGGATAAGACCGCCGGCGATAACCGAAGCAATCTGACCTGAAACATTAACACCTACAGCCTGCATAAGAATGAAGTTCTGAGGGTCTTCTTTGAGTGCCATTTTGCTGATAACTCGTGATGACATGGGGAATGCAGAAATACCTGCCGCACCAATCATGGGATTGATCTTGTCCTTGAGGAAAAGATTCATAATTTTTGCAAGCATAATTCCGCCGAATGTATCAAAGATGAATGCAAAGAGACCAAGACCGAGAATAAGGAGTGTTTCACCTCTGAGGAACTCTGCGGCTGTCATTCTGGATGCGATTGTAAGGCCGAGGAATATTGTAATAAGGTTTGCAAGGACATTCTGAGCTGTATCTGAAAGTGAATTAAGAACACCGCATTCTCTTATAAGGTTACCGAACATAAGGAAACCGATAAGTGCAACTGCATCAGGAGCAAAATGCCCAACGATAACGGTTACAACAATGGGGAAAAGAATCTTTGTTGTTTTTGAAACCTTTTTGTTTGAATATTTCATTCTTATCTGACGCTCTTTCTTTGTTGTACAGAGCTTGATAATGGGAGGCTGAACAATAGGCACAAGAGCCATATATGAATAAGCCGCAACCATAATAGCCGCTGTATAACTTGAATTGAGTGTCTGAGCAACGAAGATAGATGTGGGGCCGTCAGCCGCACCGATAATTGCTATTGAAGCTGCATCGTGCAGATCGAAGCCGAAAAGTGATGCAAGGCAAAGGGTAAAGAATATACCGAACTGTGCCGCCGCACCGAAAAGCATAAGTTTTGGATTGCCCAAAAGCGGCTCAAAGTCTATCATTGCACCGATACCGATAAAGAGTATCAAAGGCATAAGCTCGTTTGATTCGATACCGATTTCAAAAAGGTGGTCAATAACTGCTTTTGCACCTGATTCGGGAAGGTTGATAAGGATTGCACCAAAGCCCATAGGCAGAAGTAATGAGGGTTCCATATCTTTTTTTATGGCAAGATAAATGAGAACACCGCCGATTACCCACATAACGGCTTGTTGCCATTGTAAGTTGGCAAAATTTTCGAAAATAACACCCATTGTTTGCATTCTCTCCTTTTTGTTGCGGGGTACGGTTTGTCCGCTTGGTATTTTTTCGTACGCGAATAATTGTAGCATAAACAATGGTTAATTGCAACCATTGTTTGAAAATAATAAACAATAATTTATCAGTGATGAGTGAGAAGTGAGGAGTTGTGGAAAAGGCTCCGCCTTTTAAACCATTTAAATCCAAGCCGCTTTGCGGCTTCCTTAACTCCTAACTCATCACTCCTAACTCCTAACTCCTAACTACAATAATTTATCGCTGTGCGATAAATTATTGTTTAGCTTCCAGATGTCCGTCTTTTTCGCAAATTTCGGTAAGTACAGGTCTTTCCATGGGATTGTTGTTCGGTCTGTGAAGAACAAGATACAATTTGTTGTCAAAGCCTTTAAAAATCATTCCGTGTCCGCCGTCTTTTTCTGCGAGCAAGGGCAAATCGTGCTTCCAGTTGCCGTTTATGTCGCCGTTATCAGAATAGCTGACTGCCTGTACATAACCCGTATCGGTAAAGCTTGACCATATCATATATAGTTTGCCCTGTTCTCCTCTGTAAAGGAAAGGTCCGTCTGTTACCCAATGTGAGTGCTCTTTTCTTGCCCACCAAGGGTCGGAACCTGCAAAAAGTGTTTTCGGTTTGCCAACTGCTGTTGTTAAATCATCACTTAACTGTAACTCGCATATCGTTCCGTCTGTTATCTGTACGTGCTCATGGCAGAAGACAATGTGCGGTTTGCCGTTGTTGTCAATATATAATGTTCCGTCAAGGCTCATCCAATCTTCGGGAGTTACGGGATATTCCGAAATTGGCTTGAATGTACCGTCGGGAGTATCAGAAACGAGAATTTGCGTGCCTCTGTTTCTGTTTGCACTTTTAAATGATGCAAACATATAAAACTTACCGTTGTATTTGTGCACTTCGGGTGCCCAGAAATTGTGAGTACCCCAAAAATCGTCAGATGCGGAAAAAACCTCTTTCGGTTCGCTCCAATTTTCAAGGTCTGTGCTGATGTAAACATCAAAACCCATACAGGGAGTTTTTTCGTTAGCCCAACAACCTTTTCCTCTTGTGCCGTACATATAATACTTGCCGTTTTCAGGAACGATAAACGGGTCGCGTATGTTGATATCACAGAATTTCATTTTTTATTCCTCCTATTAATTAACAGGCAGATTTGCATCTGCCCGTTTTTATTGTTTAAATAAGATTTTTGAAATAAGCCATAATGCTTCTGAAGAAATCAAGAATCTTCTGGAAGAAGCTCATTATCCGGCTGAAGAATCCGCCGTCTGTGCTTACAGATGTTTTGTTGTAGCCGGGGAGAGTAACATTATTGTCTGCGGGAGCGTCATCAACGGTGAATTCAATCATAAGCGGAAGAAGAACGCTTGATACAAGAAGGTCAACACCCTGCATATAGCTCAAACCGCTGCCTGCATAAGAGATAAGCCAGGAGGGAATATTAAGCTCAAGCATTGTGCAGATAAATGTTAATGCAGTTGTGTATTCTGCTGCAGTAAGGTCTGCGAGTGCATAGTTGATAACTGTTGAGAGTGCTGTTGAAAAAATGTTCAACTCAGCGCTGTAAACAGGATAATTTTCATCACCGAGACAGTGTGCCTGATAAAGTGTAATTACAAGGTCGATAAGATCTGTGTAATTACTGTTTGCAAGAGTTTTGCCGTTTGCTTTTGCAAGAGCTTCAATGCTCTTACCTGCTGTTTCAGCATTTTTTTCGTAAAGAGGATATTTGAGTGCATCGCAGAGCTTTGTGCTTACCTTGTCGAAAATTGCAACAAACTCAGCATTTTCTTCTTCGTTGAGTTTAAGGAGATTTTTAAGTGTTGAGGGCGCAAGATAACTGCTGAATGTTTTTCTTAAACCATACCATATGCAATTTTTTGTGTATTCTCTGAAATTTTTGCCTGCAAGCTCAACGGCAACATCGGAAAGACCTGCGGGAAGAAGAGATGTGTCTATTTTTGTAACAGTTCTTTCTTCAAATACTACATCTTCACCAAATGTTACGTATCTGTACTGACAGGGATAGCTGTTGAGTGTGTTTGTAACCACATCATAAATTGTTTTACCGTTTGCTGCAGTGTATGATGCAATATCCTGATCGTGTGTATGAGCTGTAAATATGTACTGTACGCCGTATGATGCAAGCATTTCTGCGAGAGCCTCGTTATTGTTTACAACGCCGTGTGTGTGGATTTTTTTGCTTAAAATAAAATGCTCAAGCAGATTGTGGTGCATAATTGCAATAACTTTTTTGCCGTCTGCAGCTGCCTGTTCACACTGAGCTTCAATCCACGCAAATCTTTCGTCTGTAATGCCAGGAACACGTGTAAGTGCATTGTTGCTGTCTATTGCAAGAAGTCTGTATTCATCGTTAAGATCTGCTGTGTAAGATGTGGAAAGTGTGTCAACTGCAAGAGCTTCATTATATCCGAACTGAGAATAAAAATCTTTGAATGCATCAATGTTTGTTCTCATCAGGTCGTGATTACCTGCAACAACAAAAATCTGTTTTCCTGTGGAGTTTTCAAACTCAGCAAGCTTTTCTGTCAGAAGATTATGTTCAACGCTTGTGCCGGCATTGGTAAGGTCGCCGGGTAAAAGTAAAAATTCGCAGTCGCTTTTTGCTGCATCAGCAAGGAACTGAGTTATTATCGCGTTTGATTCGTAAGTAAGCTGACCGGAAGATGGCACGTGAGCATACGCATCGTTTGCTGTATTTCCGGTGTAGGGATAAAAGGATGCTTCAGAAAAATGGAGATCGTTTGCAACAATTACCTTTAAATCGGTTTCTGCTGCAGAGGCAACTATTGCCATTGAGCTGAATACCATAATTAATGATAAAAGAATTGCCGTAAATTTCTTCATATAAAATCACCTTTCTTTATTATTAATTGTATTACATTTATATAAAGTGTAATTAAAATATATCACAAATTGTAAAAAATGTCAATTATAATGCTTTTTGTTAAAAAAATTTTAAAAAAACTATTGACAAACGTGATTTTATAGTATACAATAATGATAACAATTATCATTATTGTTAAGGAGGCAGTACAATGAGTGAAAAAGTAAGGAAATATTCACGAAAAAGAGAAGCGATCCGTGCAGTTCTCGCAAACACAAAATCTCATCCTACTGCCGAATGGATTTTTTCCACACTAAAGCCGGAGATTCCGGATCTGAGTCTTGCAACTGTTTACAGGAATTTAAGCGAGATGAAAGAAAACGGCGAGGTGCAGAGTGTGGCATTCTGGGGCGGCAAAGAGAGATTTGACGGTAATGTTGAAAAGCACTCTCACTTTGTTTGCGATAAGTGCGGCAGAATTGATGATTTTGATTTTATAATGCACGATACGGAGCTTGACGGTATGGCGCAAAGCCATTACGGCGGAAAAATTGATTTTCATACACTTGTTTTTCACGGCACCTGCTGTGAATGTGTAGGTGAATAAGTCAGTAACATCGAAAGATGTTCATATAAATTAAAAAATAATTAATTTACTTTGGAGGTAATTAAAAATGAAAAAATTTGTTTGTTCAGTATGTGGTTATGTTCATGAAGGTGATTCAGCACCTGAGAGATGCCCTGTTTGTAAAGTTCCCGCAGAGAAGTTCAACGAGCAGGTTGGCGAAATGAAGCTTGCTGCAGAGCACGAATACGGTGTTTATGAAAAAACTGTTGCAAATAACCCCGATATCAGCGAGGAAGATAAGAAATATATTCTTGAGCAGTTAATGGCTAACTTCAACGGTGAATGTTCAGAGGTTGGTATGTATCTTTGCATGGCTCGTATAGCACACCGTGAAGGCTATCCCGAAATCGGCTTGTACTGGGAAAAGGCTGCTTATGAAGAAGCTGAACATGCAGCAAAGTTCGCAGAGCTTCTGGGCGAAACATTAGAGCCTAAAATGAAGGCTACTACAAAGGATAACCTTGCATGGCGTGTTGATTGCGAATACGGCGCAACACAGGGTAAGTTTGAGCTTGCAGCTTGTGCAAAGAAGAACGGCCTTGATGCTATTCACGATACTGTGCATGAAATGGCAAGAGACGAGGCAAGACACGGTAAGGCTCTCGAAGGTCTTCTTAAGAGATATTTCGGTTAATTTTTATGTCCCGTGATGTGCCGAAAAATACACTAAAAACGGCTATATTGCGACACTTTATAAAAACACAGACAGGATGCTCCGATTATCGGGGCATCCTAATTTTTTTATGCAAAAGTGTGTTTTCGACTGTGTTAAGCTTTTATAAAAACATTGAAAAAGTTATAAAAAAGATGTGTTTTCTCTAAATAAATAGTGTGTTTTTTACGCGTTTACAGCCGGGGATTATATTTTGGTCCGTTTGTATGATTTTTCAATATTTTTCACCTTATACAATTCATATTTAAGAATAATTGTGTTTTGTCTGCATATGGATAATTCCATCCCTGGTTCAGAAAATCTTTTTTTATATCCTGAAAAAATTTTTTTCAAAAAAATTCAAAAAATTTTATATATAAAAATGTACATAAAAAAATCTTTCATAATTAGTACAACTAATTGATGAAAGGTTGATAATATTATGCGAAAAGGCAAATCATACCACATTTACTTAAAAGGCAGCACATACAGAGACATTGTTCTTATGGCAAATCATTCTGAACATGATTCAGTAAGTGATGCTCTTGAAGAAGCAATTATGGATGTGTACAACAAAATGTTCGCAAGAGCAAAAAAATCTGCATAAGAAAGGAGATAATAACAAATGTGTAACGGAATCAGATATCATGTAAAATTATCTGCAGAAACATACAAGAACATCAAGCTTCTGACTGCATTATCAGATTCTAAATCAATAAGCGATGCTATTGAAGCATCTGTTGCAGATGTTTATGAAAAATGTATTGATGAAATGATGGCTGCGTAAAAAATTAAAAAATTTTCAAAAAAATTCAAAAAATTCTGTACAGAAAAATTTCTCCCTTAAAAACAGTCATAATTATTACAAATAAATGAAATACGGAGGACTTTTCCATGACAGAAACAAAAAGTCAGCACAATTTTTATCTGAGCGAGGAAACAAGAAGAATGCTCAACACAATCAAGGCATTCAGAAACGATGCAACAATTGATGATACTCTTAATTTTATTGCTTCAGTAAAAATTGATGAAGTGCTCGAAAACAAAATCGGCCGCAAAATTGCTAAATCAGCTTCCCGATAACAGGGAAGCTGATTTTTTGTTATACCTTATTGTTATTTATAATTATTTCAGTCTCCTTTCTTCCGACAAGGCACTCATCAATATCAATTTCAAGAATTGCCGAACGAATTATTTCTTTAAGATACTGTGCATCCATCCGTTTCGGCAGAATCTGTTTACCATCCTCATTGAAAAATTTCAGATGTACATCATAGAATACTATCTTGCCGTCAATTTCTATGTCTGCAGAAGTCTGACCATTCATCAGCAGGTCGGTGATTTCATCAAGGACATAATTATTTTCTAAAAAACTCCTGTCATTGATATACACAACACCTTCAACTTTAACAGGGAAAGAAAAATAAGTTGTCTTTCGAGTGGTGCTTCCGAATGCAGTCGGGATTGTTGTTTTTACTACTTTTACTGTGTTGTCCATTTTTTTAACTCCTTTTATTGATTTTGAAAATTTCCATTACATCAAATTTTCATATTAATTATGTATTTGCAGTTGATTTATAAAAAGCAAAAAACAGCCCTTTTTTAAGGACTGTTTCTGCGGGGTCAGCATCCGGGGAAAACAAAACATCAAAACC
The DNA here is from genome assembly GCA_045535305.1 of Acutalibacteraceae bacterium. GTDB lineage: Bacteria > Bacillota > Clostridia > Oscillospirales > Acutalibacteraceae > UBA1081. The sequence goes on along the minus strand of JAZSLJ010000090.1, from coordinate 12,313 downwards.
CAGATACAAACAGGAGAATTCCATATATCAGTAGCTCTGATTTAATTATGAATATTTACAAAGCAAGATAAAAGCAAAACAGCCCTCTTTCGAGAGCTGAATTGCCGTATAATTTAATAACAAGGATGTGGAGAAAATGAAAAATCCAAAATATCAAGAACTATCTTAATTATGACAGCCTATTTTAAAGATAACGTTCATTTTGCTCAAAATCCGCTTTAATATATATCCGGTCATCTAATTTAACTCTTGCTATGCAATTTGGGTCAATAAGAATATACCCTTCACGCTTTGCGAAAAACTGATTTTCGAACAATTTCTGCATAGTACGGTTAACGGTCTGAATGCAAAGTCCGGTTTCTTCGGCAATTTCACTTTGAGTAATTCTGACTTCATTTCTGTTATTTGTATGCCTCAGCAGACACAACACCACAAGCAGATTTTTCCCCGAAAGATTCTGAATTTTCGGGAAGAAGTTTTTTATCCATATCTTTCGCCATGCATAGGGATGATAAGCTACTTTCTTTCCGTATGTATTTTTTATTTTGTAGAAATTTTTTGCTAACTCCTTGTTGTCTTTGCCGTAAAATACGAGCATAGGGTTTAGCATATATCTTGAAATATCAATCTTTCTAATGAAATCATTTTTTCTGAGAATTCTCAATGCTTCATTAACAACATCCTCACTCACTTTCAGGTAGTCTGATATATTTCTGGCTGAATAAAAAAACATATTCGATTTTTGACGGGTATTGCTGAGAACAAAGCAGGCAACCTTCAATTGAGACGGGCTAAGTTGTGTAAGCGTTTCAAACAGTGGCTCAATCCACACCTTTACCCAATTTACATCGATAGTGGAGTATTTTGTTTCAACAGAAAAAACCTCTCCTGTTTCTTCATCATAAGCTATTGTATTTTTCGTAATGCATATAGAAGTATTATTTTTCTTCATTTTATTTCTTTTCTCCTTTGAAATTATTCTGTCATGAAAAATGTCGGTATGGAATTATGAAAACGGACATTTTTAAACCTTCAAAAAGCTTTATATATAGCCATTTCTCATTTTTGACTCTGTAATTTATTTCTTATGTCCGGTTTTCTTTATGAAAACCACTTCTTTCATAACAAACTAATTATGACAGGGCACATTCAAAAAAGCCCTGTCATCTTAAAAAAGAAAGAAAAAATTTTATATTATACGACTGCATAAGCAGTCTTTTTTTTGCTTAAGAAAGGATAGATGTTGGGTGGTGGTGCAGACTTTTCTGTCTGATGATATATTTTTGCTGTACAAGAAAATATTTATTATTGTTATTTTTTATATATAAAAAACTATAAAAATATCTCCTTTCATAATTAATCTGAAGGTTAAGCTTCAAATATTATGAAAGGAGATACTGCTTATGAAAACTTCATTAAAGCACAATGATATAGTTGTAATGTATCATATCTTAAAGCAACTATCAGAATCCCAGGGATGTTCATTGAGAATTACTATGCGTAAACTTGCTGAAATTTGCAATCTTACAATCAGTAAGATAAGAACTGCTATAAATCATTTGATAAAAGCAGAACTTATTTCAAAAAGTTCTGCAAATCGCTGTATAAAGATAAGTGTGCTTGATGATTCGTTGCTTATGGGATTTTACAAAATATCTAAAAATCGCACATTAAAAAATACCGTTGCAGAGCAAATTGAATTCAATGATGTCATGTAAAAAAGGCGGCAGATTATTCTGTCGCCCTTAAACTTAAAGCGTCCTCATACTTGGAAATGCCTGCATGAAAAAGTCTAATACCGATGAGTAATCTTCTACCTCGCTTTTCATTTTATCAAATGCTTCATCGCCAAGAAAGAATTTCAGTTCTTTTACATCATCATATTCAATGCCATCGAAGTATAATGTTGTAGCTACACCGCAGCCGAAGTCATTGATTCTGGAGATTTCGATGGTTCTTTTGAATGTGCCGACACTTGTTTTTATTTCATTGGTGTCAATGATTATTGCTTCCATTTGTTATTTGTCCTCCTGAAAATAGGCATCCCTTGTTTCGAAGTCATCGATTTCATTGAAAATCTGTGCGAGGTTTTCAAGCCCTTTTGGGAAGCTCTGATGTATGTACCGCTGAGTGCCTGTTCGTCCGTCATGAAATCTGACGAGAGCATTTTTGTTCTCAAAAATAATACTGTAAAATGAACCGTTTTCATCTTTCTCTGTTGAAAGTTTAATCCTGCGTATGGTTTTGTCCATATTAAAAACTCCTTTATAAAAAAATTAAAGCGAAGTCTGTTTTTCCAAAACTTCACCTTTAATTTAATTATGATTTATATTGTAAACAACAATGGATTTTTATAATGATTACAGAAAAATATAATATTATTGACTTGTAAGGTTAAATGTGTTATAATTTCAACAGCGTTAGTATATACTATATGAAAGGAGTTGATTTTATGCAGTTTTTTGATTATCTGCTCGATAAATTTGGGACAAATGAACCTATAATGTCAAATGAAATTGAATTCGAAGATTATTCAAAGCCTTGGATATATAAGCAACTGAATACTCTTGTTGCAGAAGGTAAGCTTATGCGCTTTGAAAAGGGTGTTTACTATATACCGACAGAAACTGTTTTCGGCAAGAGTTTGCTCAATCCCCGAAAGGTTATTGAAAAGAAATATATTTCTGACGGCAACGATACAATCGGATATTATTCGGGCGTAACATTTCAGAATCAGTTACGACTTTCTACTCAGATGTCAAATGTAATTGAAATCTATACAAATAACGAAACATCAAAGACCCGTGATGTGTTGGTCGGCAGTCAGAGAGTTCTTCTTCGCAGAGCAAGAACAAAAATCACCGGTTCAAATGTCGCTGTACTCAGTTTTCTGGAGCTCATGAATGATACTTCTCCTGCTTTTCTTGATGATGAACGAAAAGAGATTATTCAGGACTTTATTAAAGCAAACGGCATAACCCGTAAGAATATTACTGAATATGCTCCTGTTTTTCCTGACAAAGTGATGAGAAATCTTATTGAAAGTGAGGTTGTATATAATGTTGCACCATAACAGAGAAACTTTTGAACAGGTCATATTAAGAGTTGCTGAAGATAAAAAAATCGCACCTGAAATTATAGAAAAAGATTATTATGTTACGTTGTTTCTTAAAAGAATAAAAGAATTGCAACCTAATCTTATCTTCAAAGGCGGTACATCTCTTTCAAAATGCTATAAACTTATAAACCGTTTTTCAGAAGATATTGATTTGAATATTGAAACAGAGGCAAAGCCTACCGAAGGACAAAGAAAAAAGCTTAAAGCAAATATCGTTTCTGTAATTGATGAATTCGGTTTTGTGCTTTCAAATACTGATAAAGTACACAGCAGAAGAGATTATAATAAGTATATTATTGATTATCCGACTGTTTTTGCTTCCGATTACCTGAAAGAATATCTTGTTGTGGAAACCGCTGTGTATATCAAGGCATATCCTTGCAAAGAAATGCAGGCAACAAGCATTATCTATGACTATCTGAAAGAAAACGGATATGATAGTCTTATTGCAGAATATAATCTTGAGCCATTCAATGTCAATGTTCAGGCTGCAGAACGGACACTGATTGATAAGCTGTATGCATTGGGAGATTATTATCTTTGTGATGCGGTTCAGGAACATTCCCGCCATATATATGATATTTATAAGTTGCTCGATATTGTTGAACTGAACGACGAATTAAGAATGCTTGCAAAAGCTGTTTTTGAGGAAAGAAAAGGTCATCCGAACTGCCATTCTGCAAAGGATGATGTTGATATGAATAAGCTTCTTCAGGAAATTATCGATAATGAAGCTTATAAAAAGGATTATCAGGACATTACAGAAAAAATTGTGTTTGATAATATCGGCTATTCGACAGCAATCAAGGCACTACAGACTGTTGTTGACAGTAAATTGTTCTGATATCATAAGGTGGATTTATGAGTATACTTACAACGGCAAGTGGTAAATCAGTTTGCCGTGGATATGAATATTTCTTAGAAAACAAGGTTTTATCCTGCAATCAGCTTAATGATTCTGAATATGAGGGGACTGTTAAAGGAACGGCACAGAATCCGTATTCTGTCCATCTCAATCTTAAGAAACCTAAAACTTCAACCTGCGACTGTCCTTTTGCGAACGGACTGAAAATTTGTAAACATATGGTAGCTGTTTTCTTCACAGCCTTTCCTGATGAGGCAATAAAATATAAAGCAGAATTAGATGCTTATTATGAGGAACAGGAAAAATACGAAGAAGAGCTTGATGATATGCTCCAAAACTACATAAAGAAGCTTTCAAAATCAGAATTACAAGAAGCTTTGTTGCAGGTTTTATATGACGGCCCTGAGTGGCAATTTGAAAGATTTGTTAATGAGTATATTGATTGGTGATAGAAATACTCAGCAGGATGATTGAAAGGAAATCAAAATGGATAAAAACAAAGCAATAAAATATATTTTAGAAAATGCACGTCCTCTTGAACTGGCTGTTTACAAATATTTTTTTGAGAATGAATCAAACCAAGCTGTTGTTGATGAGCTTTCAAAATTTCAGAATGCTGACGGTGGATTCGGACATGCTCTTGAGCCTGATTTCTTTAATCCCAATTCAAGCCCGATTGCAACAAACGATGCAATCATTACCCTTTCACGTGTAAATGCACTTGACAGAGATTCTGATATTGTAAAAGGAATCGTCAGATATTTGGAGTCACACGATTCTTTTGACGAAGATAAAAAACGTTGGCTGTTTGCAATAGACAGCAACAAGGATTATCCTCATGCAATTTGGTGGGAGAAAAAGGGCGATGGTATCAGCAAATTTAATCCGTCAATTTCTTTGGCTGCATTTATGGTTTGTTATGGTAATCGCACTCCTCTTTATGAAGAGATTATAAAAGAAGCTGTTACATATCTCAAAAACGGAGAAGAAATCAGCGGAGATGATGTAAATTGTTATCTGCTGGCTTATGAGCTTTTAACTGCAAACAGTATTAACGATATAGTTAATTTAGATGCTTTTAAAGACCTATTATGTAAGGCTATTGAAAATTGCATTTGTAAGGATATCACAAAATACGGGGTTGAATATGTGCCGATGCCTTCAACTATATTTACCGGCAGATATATGGAGTTTATCACGCCTGAAATCAAATCGTTAATTGCTGCAGAAAAGGCTATTTTAGGCAAACTGCAAATGGAAGACGGCGGCTTTGATATTACATGGAAATGGTACACCCCATATTCCGATGAATATGAACAGGCAAGAGCTTGGTGGCGTCCTCGAATTACTATTGAAAAATTACTTTTTAACGAAATTCAGATAGGATAATTTCTATGAATACGGATTTAATCAAATTGGTTGTTGAAAAGCAAATGAATACAGAAGTCAAACAAATCCTTGCCGTTGGCAAAGGTGCAAGCGGAAGTGTTTATCTTGTAAAAATCACAACCGAACCTTATGAAATTGCCGTAAAAACAAGCAAATTCTATGATGCCATCAGTAAAGAGAAGAAAATGCTGGATTTTCTTTCGCCTAAAGTTTCATACAAAGTTCCAAAAACCTATTTTTTACATCAGGAAAACGATACTGTGTTTTTCGGTATGAAATATATAAAAGGAATGAGTGGTAAAAGCAAATTCATAAATTTTGTTCCGTCACGAAAGCATTTAAGAAACAGCATCATTGATGCACTTATGAATGCTCAAAGTGTACATAACGATAAATTCGGTAAATATGACAACCCTGTTTATGACACGTGGGCAGAGTATTATAAAGATTATTTCATTGACATTTATACTTTTACAAAAGAAAAGTTTGAGAAAAACAAAATTGAACCTGAGATTATGGAAGCTGTTAAACTCATCAATACTAATTTCAATGTAATATTCAGTGTTGCAAACAACACTGCCTGTCTTTGCCACGGTGACTTTTGGATGCCGAACCTGATTATTGATTTTTGGAAATCTGAACTTGCAGGAGCTGTTGACCCGTTTGATATGCTGTGGGCTGAACCTGAATACGAGCTGTTTTGCCTGACACTCGGGTTCGGTGAAAAACTAAAGCTCTATGAAGAATATAAAAAGAGAAATCCGACCTCAAAATACTGTGATTTAAAGGTCGAACTTTATGCACTTTGTAATGAGCTGAACTGGTACATTCTTTTGGGTGAAATGGGACACGATTATCTTATGTTCCGTGCAAAGAGACTAATAAAACTTATGAAAGAAATGGGATTAGAGCGATGATGGAATTTATATCGAAGGAACCTATAAACAAAGGTTGGTCTTGTGACAAGAAATACTGTGTCACAACTGCTGACGGAACAAAATATCTTCTGCGTGTTACACCTTTTGAAAAGAGTGCAAACCGAGAGAATATGTATCGCATGCAAAAAGAGGTTGAAAAACTCGGCGTGCCTATGTGCAAGCCCGTTGATTTCAGTGAGTGTGACGAGGGTGTTTATACTTTGCAGACTTGGATTGACGGTAAAGATGCAAATGAGGTTGTTCCATATCTTGCAGACTCTGAACAGTATGCACTCGGACTTGAAGCAGGCAGAATCCTTAAAAAGATTCATTCAATCCCTGCTCCTGCTGACCAGCCCGATTGGGAAAATCGTTTTAACAAGAAAATGGACAGGAAAATTCAGATGTATAATGACTGTCCGATAAAGTTTGACGGTGCAGAATACATCATTGACTACATAGAAGCAAATCGTCACTTATTAAAAAACAGACCTCAATGTTATCAGCACGGAGATTATCATATCGGTAATATGATGATTGAAAACGGAAAAATCGTTATTATTGATTTTGACCGCTATGATTTTGGTGACCCATGGGAAGAATTTAACCGTATTGTGTGGTGTGCACAGTCGGCTCCTGTTTTTGCATCAGGTATTGTCAATGGCTATTTTGATAATGAAGTACCAATGGATTTCTGGAAGCTCCTTGCACTTTATATCAGCAGCAATATGCTTTCATCAATCCCTTGGGCAATTCCTTTTGGTGACAGTGAAATTCAGACAATGTTGAATCAAGCAAAGGATGTACTTGATTGGTACGACAATATGCAGAACCCCGTGCCGAAGTGGTATACAAAAGGAGAATAAATAATGTCAAAGAATTATTTTGAACACGAAATACAAGTTAAATATGTAGATAATCTTTTAAGTAAGAGTACTGATTGGAATTGGTTTATTGATTATTTAGAAGAAAATTTTGAGGTGGATTTTACTATTGCAAATAGCACTGATTTTTTTAATGTTTTCAGTGAAGTAAAAGATGTGTTTGTGCACTTAAATAAAATACATGAGATTGTTGATGATATTAAAATAAATCAAGATTGGTTAAAAGATATTGATATGGTATCTCGGTATTATGTAGGCATTCTTGAATATAATAAGTTATCTTTCAATAATGATTTTATTCAATTGCTTGTTTTATATGTTTTTTCAGCAAAAATCATTAATGAAAAATCTGAATTAAAATATCTTATATATACAGATATTTTTAATAGTTACAATATTTTTGAAATTATAGAAATGACAGATTTTTTATATGAAAGTGATAAAATACTTCAATTAATTAATTCGTTAAAAATAGATTTCTCAAACGAAAACTCTATTTTTAATGAAAATTTGAATGCGATACATCATCCGTGTGAAAATATTAGCGAGGAGTTATTAGAAGTTTGCTCTAACCCTGATGCTTTTTCCTTTCGAAATTCTTTTGATATGTCCAGTGCAATAGCATGGGAAGAAAAATATTTATTAAGGTTTTTATCCGCTGAATATTCTGATGGTAAATTTATACCTGAAATACAATTTACTGATGGTTCTACCTTTCCTGATTTTGATATTTATACGCCAGATATTGTTGCAAAGATAAAACGGTATTACAAAAATACAGATGTTGAATTTTTAGTTGAGACCATTGATTATGGATTGAGAAAAAGTATTCCAAGTCAGGAAACAATAAATAAACATTTTCAACTTTTGCAATCTAACATTGATAATTATAGTGATGAGAAAGGATTCGTTTACTTAAAATGTTCAAGTTTGGAATTTGTATTGTCCTTTTTTTCTGATGTTAATATTAATACAGATGATAAGAAATCTGTGTTCAATATTGCAATATCTAAAATTGATAATATAGAATATTTTTCATATTTAAAAAAACGAAATGCCCCCATTTCAAAAAAAATTATTGATATTTTAAAGGAATATACACTTGATAAAGTTTCTGAAATAGACACAATTAAAGATATCAGGACTTTTAATTTATATATAAATAATGCTGATATAGTTTCTGTTATTGATAAAAACATCTTCTATAAAGTTTCTGATAAGTTTGAAACTGTTATAGCTAATGTTATAGAAAAAGATACAGTACTAATTGCTTCAATTTTTATAGATTATTTACTATTCTTAATAAAAATTAAAAATAACAGAAACATAATTCCCTCTGAAATTTCATCAGAAATTATATTTATAAGAAGTTTGTGGCAAGATATATATTTTAAAATTTGTAGTAAAGCTGTTAAGTGTTTTAAGGCACCATTTGATATTACAAACGATGCGGTTGAACAGCATAATTCAAATATAATCGATAATCCATTTTTGTGTTCTTGTAATTGTATGTTGCTTAAAGATGAATGTCTAATAAACTGTATGAAAAGAACAGCAGACCATCCACTTTTAATTTGGGTGGATAATATTAAAATATGTGAAGATTTTCCTCTTAGGTCAAAAATGGTAATAGATAAGAACCATCGTGTTGATTTTCTTTTAATGCAAGTGCTTGAAAATTTACATAATAATAATCGTTACAAATTTAGAAACAGTTTTCCCATAGAAAAACATATGTCAGGTTTATATCACAATATAAAAGATAATTTTCAAGTCTATTTTTCATTATTTAACGAAACTGAAAAGCTTTATAATGTTGTAATTAAAGAAAATCCAAAATACAAATTGATTGAATATTCAAAAAATTTATCATTGGCACATCTAACACAACTTTTTCCTATTGTGGAGAACAAGATTCGTGAAGTGGGTGAATTGTTTGGTATTGCTTCAATTTGTGAAAATGAAGACAAATACTATAAATTAAAAGAACCTTCAACTGTTTTAACAAAAATGATAGAGTTTCTTTATGATGAAATAGGGAAAATTTCATATGTGAGTGACTTTGTATTTATTCACTTTGCATTGTTTGCAGAAAACGGATTAGGAATAAGAAATGAATGCATTCATGGAAATGGTTATAATACCGAAGAAAAAGATATTGTATTTGCTATTAAAGTAACATTGTTTTGTTTGCATCTGCTTGAATATCGAATGCAGTTAATCAGGGGTAATGTTGTGTAGACAACAATTACAATTGTCAAAGAATTAAGGTGTTTTTTTATGACAAAAGTTTATTTTGTCAGACACGCTGAACCGAATTATAACAATCGTGATGATATGTCAAGAGAGCTTTCGACAAAAGGAATGATTGACAGACAACTTGTTACGCAGTTTTTGTCAGATAAAAACATTGAATTTGTGTTGTCAAGTCCATTTAAAAGAGCGGTTGATACCGTTGCACATTTTGCTGACAGCAAAGGCTTGAATATTGAAATTGTTGATGATTTCAGAGAACGCAAGGTAGACAGTGTTTGGATTGAAGATTTTAAAGCTTTCAGTAAAGCCCAATGGGCTGATTTTGTTTACAAACTGTCTGACGGAGAAAGTTTAAATGAAGTTCAAAGCAGGAATATTTCTGCATTAAAGAATGTACTTGACAAATATAAAGAAAGAAACATCGCAATCGGCAGTCACGGCACAGCATTAAGTACAATAATCAACTATTATGATAGTTCATTCGGCTATGAAGATTTTGAAAGATTCCGCACTGTTATGCCTTGGATTGTTGAATTTACTTTTCAGAATGACAAATGCATTTCAATAAAATATATTGATTTATTTGCAAAGGAAAAGCAGGAATAAAAACTAATCGTTTTTGTTCAAGAAAACATTTTCGTCTGCAGATATAATGATGTTGTAAAGGTCGATTTTTACACACCATATATCAAGGAGATGTTACTATGGAAAATACAGAACTCATTTTCAATGCGGTTCAATTTGCAAAGCAAAATGCTACCGAAAACGGTATATCCGTTGAAGAGGTTGCGAGGAATGCTGGCTTTTCAATTGACTATTTCAACCGCATTTTTCTTTCTCACACAGGCTTTACAGTTACCGCATATATAAATTATATCCGTTTGAAGCAAGCTGCTTTTCTTCTTCGCACTACCGACAAATCAGTGCTTGATATTGCACTTGAAATCGGCTACGATTCCCACGAAGGATTTACAAAGGCTTTTAAGAAAAAGTACGATGTTACTCCGAGCGAATACCGTGCCGAAAACAAAAACAGAATGATGTGCATGGGTGAGATAACGGACAAAACCGTTGTAAACCGTTTTGTGCATAACAATCCCGATTTTAAGCTTGTTGATTCGGATGAAGTGATTGATTTTCTTCTCGAAAAGGATGCAAAACGATACGGATATTTCTGCACAACAATCAAGTATTGCGGTCTTACAATCGCTGCTCATAACGGCAATTATGAAAACGGATTCATTGGTGTCGGTGATGATTTTAACGGCGGATTTTATCTGGAAATGCAGACGGATGATTTTAAGCTGTTGGTTGATTGGATAGAACGCTTTCCGCAGAGAAAAACATTTTATTCTGATAAGAGCGAAGCAGAGATTAAAGAGATTCTCTCTTCTTACGGTATTACAGAAAGCCTCAAGGTCACTCCTCAGGCATTATATTTCGGTGAACCTTTTGAATGTTCGCTTCCTGAGAATATCGCAATCAGACTGCTCACACCGAGAGATAAAAAAGCAATCACTAAATGGGCAAACGGCAGAAAAGATGGATATGTGAAGCACTTGCTCAATGAACAGGATTATCTTGATGAAAACAATCTCGAATACGGTGTTTTTGAAAAGGATAATCTGATTGCCGTTGCAGGATGCGGAATTGATGAAGTTCACGGAATGAGGCTTAACAACTGCTGTGCAATCCGATTTGCAGAAGGCAAGGAAAACGACAGGCTTTATAAAACAATTTTTAAGTTTGTTACCAACGATATTCTGTCAAAGGGTGCTTTACCGTTTGATGACCTTCAGCACGGCGAATATGCAAAAACACATGGAATTTTCACTTCTGCAGAATTGGGATATACAGTTGTAAACAGAAGATTTGATATAACATAAAATTAAGGATAGCTCTTTAACCGGAGCTATCCTTTGCTTTTATATTTTTACTACCGGTACGGCGATTCTTGCACCGATATCGGTTTGTGCGCCGAAGTTGAAAGTCGGAGCGATATTGTCTGCAATTTTATAACCGTAGCGTTCAAAGCTATAGTTTTCCAATGCCTTATAAACCTGACCGATATAGATACCAAAATCATCGGGATTGTCATATGGTTCACTCTGAAAATAAAGTAAAGTGCATTCGGGAAGTTCTGCTATTTTGTAGCCGTCGGGTAAAGGCTTTGAATAGTCCAAAGGAACTTCAACACCTGAAGCAATATTGCTATAACCAACCTCTTGTAAAAATTCAGGCAATTCAAGGATTGCTGCGGTATCAAACTTTTCTGGAATACTGTTCTGAAGTCCTTCCCAATCACAACCTGCTTCTTCACAATAAGATAAATAACCTGTTGCCGATTTTGACGGCAGATAAATCAATTTTCTTTTCGGTCTGTCCATAGGTATTACAGTACAGATTGATGTGCTTTCCATTTCTCGTCCTTCTTTCAAGATGTGATAATGATTTGCAGGGTGACCGATATACAAAGGTATGGCAATCGGACTTTTACGGTACTCATCAGGAGTAACAGAAAACCGTTTTGTAAAAGACCTTGTATAACCTTCGTGGGAAGTGAAATGGCTGTCTAAAGCTACATCAAGCACATTGTCATCTGTGGTAATCAGCTTCTCTGCACTTTTACTTAGTACAATAGCATTTACATATTCGTAAAGAGTTGTCTGCAAGAATTTATGAAACAATCTGTCAAGCTGACGGCGGGAATATCCTATAGCATCGCAGATACTTTCAATGCTGAAATCAGCATCGTTGTGATGTGTTTTTATGTATTCCTGAGTAGCAACAACTATTTCCAAATCGAACATACGGCACCCTTGAAATATAATAGCAGTAAATCATTCTGTTTTCTTGATTTATATGGACAATTATACCTCACTAT
>JAZSLJ010000021.1:0-12239 GCA_045535305.1 Acutalibacteraceae bacterium | reverse complement strand
ACAAATTTCGGTATTCAGGTTGTAACCGTAACTTTTGCAGAATATCCCGATTTGTTCAATGAAAAATATACTATCGTGCCCGATGAGTATGTCGTAAGTCTGCCTGTATCAGAACCGTTTTACACCGATATTACAGGTGATAAAAAAGCTGAGGAGCTCATCGTTTCTGGCGATTGTGATGAAGACACTAAGTTTTACCACACCATCAGCATAAATTCTGAAACCTCAGAATTTGAAACCGAGTGGTTCTCATACATCGAACCGTATTATGTCAAAACAGCAGGCGGTAAAAGCTATCTCTGTGTTTTCAGCGTGAACAATGAAGAAGAGGGAAAGGACTTCACTCTTAGTGTTTATGAACTCAAAAACGGTAAAGCCAAACTCTTCAGCACTTCAAAAACAGGCTTGGATTGCAAAGGAGAAAATATCTTTGCTTTGCCCGCTGACCCGTCAGAGCTTGTATCTGTCGGATAATGAAAACGAATTGAACTGCAAAAAATGAAATAAAAGCTAATGACAAACCCTCCGACATCGGATTAAACCTGATGTCGGAGGGTTCTTCTTTTGCCCGAAGCTTTAAGGCTTCAGTTTTTTCTTTTTTTATTAAAATTATTTTCAACTAACATATTAAAAATGAAGACACAGGCTATAGGAATTTCTCACACAGGGACAGATTCTTGTTGCTTGTGGGTGGAGGAGCGATACGGATATGCATTAAGTATTGTTCATCCGCTGAGGTGCCGTGAGATGCGAATTGTTTTAAAATTCGCAGGCAGGCATCTCATTCCAAACCAAAACGATATTTTAAAACAGCTTACAGTTTTGGTTTGGGGACAGAGTTGAAAAACTATTCTGAAGGAAAGACAATGAAAGAAATAGCAGAAGAGCTGAACGGAAAAGGAATAAGAACAACCAAGGGCAAGAAGGTCAGCGATAATGTTGTTTCCCGAATGTTACATAACCGAAAGTATATAGGTGAGTACAGATACAAGGATATTGTTCATCCGAACGGAATACCTGCAATTGTACCGCAGGAATTGTTCGATAAGGTTCAACGCAGGATTGAAGAAACGAAAAAAGCACCTGCAACACATAAGGCAGATGACGATTATCTTCTGACAACAAAACTGTTCTGCGGTAAGTGTAACAGACTTATGGTAGGGGAGTGCGGTACAAGTCATACAGACAAAAAGTATTACTATTACAAATGTGTCGGAGTGAAGAAGAAGCACGATTGCGACAAGAAAACTGTTCAGAAGGATTGGATTGAAGAAATTGTTTTAAAACAGATTGAAACGATTTTACAGAACAATGAACTGCTTGATAAAGTCGCAGACGAGATATTGAAGCTGCAGAAAAAAGAAAATACAACACTTCCGATGCTGAAAAAACAATATGCTGATATTCAACGAGGAATTGACAATATGCTCGATGCAATTCAGCAGGGAATACTTACTTCATCGACAAAGGACAGGCTCGAAGAATTAGAAAAGCAGAAGACTGAATTGTCTGCACAGATAATAAAGGAAGAAATCGAACAGCCGATGCTTACAAAAGAAATGATAATTGAATGGTTCGGAGAGCTGAAAAAGTACGGAGTGAAAAGAAAAGACCACAAACGAAGACTGATAGATTTGTTTCTGAATTCAGTTCATTTGTTTGAGGACAGATTAGTAATTAACTTCAACTACAAGGACGGCACTGAAGCCGTCCGGATGGTTGAGGTTGAAAATTCAATATTAAGTTCGGATTCAACAACCGTTGCTGCGCCAAAAAGAAACGATCACCAATAGGTGGTCGTTTTCTTTTTTGTATTTCAGATAGAATTCCAATCTGCAACACCTCGTTAGTTAATGTCGCGGCTGTTATCTGGCTCAAGTGCCGCCGCTTCCGGTGGAAGAAACAGGCGGTGCTTGAGCAGGAAGAAACACGAGCGATACAAGCGCTCCAAGCGAAGTAGCGCGACAATGTTTCTGACCGTATCTGTCACAGGTTCACACCCTTTTGTCACTTCGTGACATTTCCCCTGTCAGGGGAATCTCCTGTTTGAGGCGCCATAGGACAGAAATCCGAACCCATCTATTTCCAACGATGTGTTCGGATTTGTTGTTTTTATACAGGGTTGTTTAAGAATTAAATAATTATTGACTTTAATTCTGATTACATCTACAATAGAGACATAAATGAAAGGAATGGTTGCCATGCTCAATATTGCCATTTGCGATGATGAAACTATTGAAATTGAATATCTGACATCGCTTGTGCAGGAATGGGCGAAGGTGACTAGAGTTGCCGTGAACATTTCGGATTTTTCAAGTGCAGAAGCACTTCTTTTCGAATATGAGGAAAATAAGAACTTTGATATTCTCCTACTTGACATCCAGATGAAAGCTATGGACGGTGTTGAACTTGCCGAAAAAATACGTGAAACTAACAGTAGCGTGCAAATTGTTTTCATAACCGGATTTCTTGGATATTTTTCACGCGGTTATGATGTTGCGGCCTTGCACTATTTAATAAAACCTGTAAAAAAGGAAAAGTTTTTTGAAATTCTTTCAAAAGCTTGTGATAACTGTAGTAAAATAGACTCGTATATTCTTGTTTATGCTGAAAACGAAAATTTAAGAATAAATCTGAAGGATTTATTTTATGTTGAAGCGTTTGGACACTCAAGTACTTTGTATTGCAACAATAACGAGTATAATGTAAAACAGTCGATTTCAGAAATTATGGACTTGCTCGATGAGAGTTTTATTTATTGCCACCGGTCTTACGTTGTTAATCTTAAACACATTTCAAAGATATCAAAAACAGATATATTTCTTGATAACGGAAAAACTATACCGATTTCAAGACGAATGTATAACGATGTCAACCTTAGTTTTATTAAGTATTACAGAGGGGATTGCTGATGTTTCAACCGTATTTGATGTACTTGGCGTATGTTGTTTTGATTTCGGTTACAGTGTTTTTTGTTCTTTCTTTTGTTTACATAAGCGGCTATTTTGAAAATCGTACATCTAAGCAGGAGGCAAATCTTGTTGCAAAGCACTATGAGGAGATAAAGGATATTTACCAGACAATACGTGCTTGGCGCCATGACTACACAAATCATATCCAGATTATGAGTGCTCTTGTTGAGCTAGGAAATATTGAGGAACTCAGCGATTATCTTAAGGAATTGTCAAATAGTTTTGACTCTCTTTATACATTTGTGAGGACGGGAAATGTTGTTGTGGACGCTGTGATAAGCAGTAAACTTACTGTATGTAAAACGAAGAACATTCCCTGTGAAACAAATTTTTCTATACCGAGAATTTGCGGAATGAATGACGTTGACCTTTGCGTTATTATAAGTAATTTGCTTGATAATGCGATAGAGGCTTGCGAAAGAATAGATAATGTAGAGAACAGGTTTATCAGTATTTTTATCGGAACTTTCAAAGGGCAATTATATATAAACGTAAAGAATTCAGTTAATGAACCACCTAAAAAAAGAGGTAACAAATTTGTTTCTTCAAAGGGAGAAAACCACGGATTTGGTTTGGAACGAATTGATAGGACCGTGCATAAATATGTTGGTTTTGTTAATCGTTATTCTGAAGATAAAACTTTTGTGACGGAGATAACGATACCGTTTATGTAAAAATAATGACCTTTTGTGCAAAAAGCGACCATTTTCGGTTGCTTTTTGTTATTTTATAGTCATAAAATTGATGCCGATTATAAAAATCTTTTCTGAAGGAGCTGTAACTGATGAGGAAGAAAATTATTGAAATTCAATTGCCTGATACAGATGTTGCTGTTAAGCTTGATGGGGCAACCAAAATTTATGAAAACGGTTTTGCCAATAGTTTTCCTGCTGCTGATAATATTTCACTTGAAATTAAAAAAGGAGAATTTGTTGCAATTGTCGGCACCAGCGGTTCGGGAAAATCAACGCTTATGCATATGATAGCTGGTGTAGAAAAACCTACAAGAGGTAAGGTATACATAAGTGGTTGCGATATTTATGAGCTTGACGATGACAACCTTTCTTATTTCAGGTGCAAGCAAATTGGAATGGTTTTTCAGTTTTTTAATCTGATTCCCGTTATAAATATTGAAGAAAATATTGCGTATCCTTTAGTTGCTTCAGGCAGAAAACCCGATTTTGAAAAAATTACTGAAATTATTAATAGACTTGGGTTAAAAGGCAAGGGGTCTTATTTACCAAATCAGCTTTCCGGCGGTCAGCAGCAAAGGGTTGCGATTGCTAGATTACTTGCTGCATCACCTTCTTTAATACTTGCGGATGAACCGACGGGAAACCTTGATTCAAGAAACAGCAAAGAGGTTATCGGTTTACTTATGAAGATTTGTAAAGAAGAACGCAAGACTTTGGTTGTAATTACTCATGATGAAACGATTGCAAACTGTGCGGACAGAATACTTCGTATTGAGGACGGCAAAATCATTTCCGACCAACGAAAAAAAAAGAGGTGGTGTGAATGAAGTTTTACAGTGTTCTTGCTAAAAAAAGATTTGTGAAAGAAAAAACTGAGTTTTTTCTGCTTGTTGTTACAATAGCTGTGACAACAGCCGCGTTGATGATGACACTGACGTTGAGTACAAACTATCTTGCATTTTTAGTTAAAAATTCTGAAAATATTACCGGTGACAGTTTTTCACAACTTCTTAAAAATAATATCGCAAATCTTACTGAAATCAGCGAGTATACAGGAGAATTTTTAGTGTATTTAAAGCACGGAATGACGGAAGAACAGATTGAAGAACTGAAAAAAGCAAGATCAAAACCGAAGGTGACATATTCCACTCCGAGTTTTGAGGGTTATTTAAATGAAGTTAAGGATGAAAATATGATGTTTCTGCCACAGGCTGAAAACGCGGATTCGATTTTTTTGCCGAAGGCAAGTGTTGAAAATATGCCGTCAACAATTGTTCTGCTTTCAGCAGTGGTGTTGTTTATGGTTAACTCAACGCTTTCCATTGTTTTCGGACTATGTAAAAAGGCGCGAAGAAGCTTTCTGATAACAATGCTTGGATCCGGAGATACAATGCATGGGATAAAGAGGTATGTTTGCAAAGAAACTCAATATATGCTTATCGCAGGTGTGCCTGCGGGTATTTTATTTGGAACGGCAGGCATTTATACAGTTAGATTTATTGGTAAAATCTTTTTTGAAAAGCATGAATTTTCGCTGTTTCCTGTAAATATCAACCTTTCTTTTTCTGCTTTGGCCATAACGGTAATGATAATAGTATTATTAACCTTCAAATTCTCCACCAGGGTATATAAGGATGTATCAATTACAGAAGTAGCATCAGCAATGAAAAATAAACTGACAGCCGATAACGGCATAAGAACGATGACTGCAAAGCCCAAAAAATACATAAGGAAAGGTATGGGACATTTCGTGTCAATCGGTAATTTCTCAGGCAATATTATGAATTATATTTCTATGATTAGCATAACAAGCATCACATTGCTCGTATTTGTAATAATTGTTATGGTGTTTGATATTGTCAGAAATTATAGTGGTAAGGAAATCTTATCTTGTGATTCTCAAATGGTTGAGTTCAGCTTTGCATCTGAAATTTACTTTTTGGCAGTTGCGACTGCTCTTATTGTAGTGTCGGTTCTTACTATATTTAGTTCGGTTTTTGCAAACATAACTTCGAATACGGGAATATATGCTCTCATGCGTTCTTCGGGTTCGGATATCGGAGAAATTTTGCGGACCGTGCATAAAGAAGGTAATATGATAACACTTACTTGTTGTCTGATTGCTGCATTTGTGACGATGTTTATTACAGTTAATACTTCCGCAATATATGAAAATGACAGTAGGGTTACATTTGATGGTTCATGGAAGATATGGATGGTCGTAGCGGTGGCAATAGTGTTGATGTATGTAAGTGTTTTTATAACGACTTGTTTTATGAAGAAGAAAATGAAAAAGCTTGATATGATCAGTACTCTTAAAAACTTATTCTACTAAAAAGGTTATGAAAGAGGGGGAAGACAGATTAGCAATTAAGTTCAGATTCAGCAACCGTTGCCACGCCAGAATTAAAGGATACTCGATTGAGTATTCTTTAATTTTTTCTGTCACCTCGGCAGTTCTCTTAATCTATAACAGCACATTTGTTGATTTGTTTCAGTGATTAATTTTTAAGGCGGTTTCTCCTGAAGCATAAATAATATGTCAAGAAAAGCAGAATGAACAATCTTATCCCTTGACAAAGTGTTCAATGTAGAGTTAAAATATAGGTTGTGAAAATAATTATAATGTTACGGAGGAAAGAATATGAGTAACAAGAATATTGATTGGTCAAATCTGGGATTTGGATATATTCAGACAGATAAAAGATATGTTTCAAATTTCAAAGACGGAGCATGGGATGAAGGCGGTCTTACTGAAGACGCTAATGTTGTTATCAGCGAATGTGCAGGTGTTCTCCAGTATGCTCAGACAGTTTTTGAAGGCTTGAAGGCATATCGCACTCAGGACGGCAGAATCGTAACATTCCGCCCTGACCTTAACGCTAAGCGTATGGCTGACAGTGCAGACAGATTGAAGATGCCCGTTTTCCCTGAAGAGAAGTTTATCGAAGCTGTTGAGCAGGTTGTAGCTGCAAATGCAGATTTCGTTCCGCCGTACGGCTCAGGTGCAACAATGTATCTCCGTCCGTTTATGTTCGGCAGTAACCCCGTTATCGGTGTTAAGCCTGCAACAGAATATCAGTTCCGTATCTTTGCAACACCCGTTGGCCCGTACTTCAAGGGTGGCGCAAAGCCGATCACTCTTCGTGTTTGCGATTTCGACCGTGCAGCTCCTCACGGAACAGGTCATATCAAAGCAGGTCTTAACTATGCAATGAGCATGTATGCAATTGTTGATGCACACGATAAGGGCTACGATGAGAATATGTACCTTGATTCTGCAACAAGAACTAAGGTTGAGGAAACAGGCGGTGCTAACTTCATCTTCATCACAAAGGACGGCAAGCTTGTAACTCCGAAGTCAGGCACAATTCTTCCTTCTATCACAAGACGTTCACTTTGCTATGTTGCAAAGGAATATCTCGGCATGGAAGTTGAGGAGAGAGAAGTACTCTTAGAAGAGGTTAAGGATTTTGCTGAGTGCGGTCTCTGCGGTACAGCTGCAGTTATCTCACCCGTAGGCAAGATTGTTGACCACGGTGAGGAAATCTGTCTCCCGAGCGGTATGGACGAAATGGGCCCTGTTCTTAAGAAGTTGTACGATACTCTTACAGGTATCCAGATGGGCAGAATTGAAGCTCCCGAAGGCTGGATTCATGAGATTAAGGTAAAATAATTACAGCCTTACTTGAATTACATATTAAATCTCCGATATCTGTTTGGTATCGGAGATTTTTTGTGTTTTTACGGCACTTCATTTTCAATATCTTCTTTTGGAAGGAAATAAAGATAATTTTTCCGAGGTATATTAGAAAATCTTAAAAATTCGATTTGTACAACTCCTTAAAGCGTGTTATAATAAGACAAAACAGTTCGGGCAGAAAATCTGCTTTTTCGAGGAGACGTTTTATGAAGATGGAAATTAAATATAAATTATGTATTTTATTGGCTGTATTAGTTGTTGTATTGGTAGGTTTGCTTGTATTTATTTTCAGGGTTTATCCTGAAAAGCAAATTGCAAAAGAGCTTCCGAGGAAGATTTATGTCGGGAGACAAAGTGATTTTCACGTTCAGGGAATCGCACTTGATGACAAGAAAGAATATATGTATTATTCCTTTACCGATAAAATTGTTAAAACCGATCTGCAGGGAAATGTCATAGGCAGTATAAGCGGTTTTGCAGGGCATATCGGTTGCATTGCCTTTAACGATGAAGATAAAAAAGTATATGCCTCCCTCGAGTATAAACACGATGATATCGGACAGAGTCTGATTGACGGAAGCGACAAAGAGATAACTGTTGATGACGGCTTCTATGTTGCCATATTCGATGTTGATAAAATTGTCGAGGGTGATTATGACATATCGGAATATCCTGATATGATAAAGACGGTGTATTTATCGGAAGTTTTTAAGGATTATAAAGGAACAGGCAAAGATTTGAACACTGATACGGTTGAACACAAGTACGGCTGCAGCGGAATCGACGGCTTGTGCTTTGCTCCTCTACCGGGAGGAAATAAGCGAGATTTATTCCTGTATGTTGCTTACGGAATATATTCCGATGTGAACAGAGATGATAATGACCATCAGGTTATTCTGTGTTACGACATGGACAGCTTTTCGGATTATGCTCAGAGTTTTGATCAGGATTCAATGCACCTGAGCGGACCTGAAACATATGAGCATAAGTTTTTTGTGTATACCGGTAATACCAGATACGGTGTGCAGAATATGACGTATAACAAGGAAGAAAACTGCCTTATGCTGTCAGTTTACTCAGGCAGAAAAAAGATTTTTGAAAACTATGATCTGTTTGCAGTTGATATGACGAAGAAACCCGTGGAAAGCGAGCTTACGGGTCTTGATGAAACGGGCTATATTTTGACCTTGAAGACTCATACAACGGCAGAGGATAAAACCGTAAACGGTTGGCGTTCTGAGCTTGGTCAGTGCGGTATGTGCTGTGTCGGATACAATTATTTCTATCTGGCTGAAAGCAAGTTGATTAACGGTATGTATTCTGCTGATGTAAAACTGTTCAGATTTGACGAGGAGAACGGTTTCGTTCAGGCTGAATAACCTATAACACAAAAAGGGGATTTTGATATGACACAGGAATACTTTTTTCATAATGCTAAATGGGTTGGTGCGGAAATTCGCACGGCGGAGAGTTTTTCTGTCCTGCGAGGCACATTCGAGATAAGCTCTGCCGAGAAGGCGACACTGAATATTCTTGGACTCGGATTTTTCAAATGCTACATAAACGGAGAATGCATCAATCCCGATACATTTCTTCCGCTGTCCTCCGATTTTGAGGGCACCTGCGACCCCGTTGATGAGGTTATCTCGGGGCACAGAGTGTACGTACCTCAGTTTGATATCACACCGTTTGTGAAAGAGGGTAAAAACACTATTGCAATTCACTACGGCGGCGGTTGGTATACTCACAGATCACGTGTTTTCGGTCTGCCGAAAGCAATTTACTGCATTGAGGTCAGCGGCAAAAACGGTGCGGAATATTTTGTTTCCGACGAAAATTGCCGTATCGGAGAAAGCTTTGTCTGCAAGTACAATTTCACTTGGGAGGAGTATCACGATTTTACGGATTATAACGATTGTTTTGCACCTGATTTTGATGATTCGTCGTGGACGAAAGCAGTCTGTACGGAAGGTCTTGAGACGGAATATTGCGTAACGGATTGCCCAGCGGACAAGCTTATTAAAAAGCTTCCCTGTAAAAAAATCAGTGAAACTGCGGTCGGAACGGTATATGACTGCGGTGAGAATACAACGGGTTATCCCGTGCTGAGAATTAATGCTGAAAAGGGCGAAAAGGTTATTGTCAATATGTCGGAGGAGAGTCTGAACGACAAGACCCTTGACCCGATGCACGTCCACGGTCAGCAGTTCACTTTTATTTCCGACGGCAAGGAAACCCTCGCTCAGCCTGAATTTACCTGGTACGGCTTCAGATATTTCGAGGTTATCGGCAACGCTGAACCTGAGTGCGTAAAGGCTGTTTTTGCGGATGTGCCCGTCTCCTCAACCTTTGAGTGCGACAACGAAACGGTTAACTGGATTTATAAAACCTTCCTTCATACGATGCTCTGCAATATGCATACGGGTCATCCCTCGGACTGTCCGCATCTTGAAAGACGAGGCTACACGGGTGACGGTCAGCTTACCTGCCACGCTGTGCTGACAACCCTTGATGCAAGAGCACTCTACGAAAAGTGGATGCAGGATATCGGCGACTGTCAGGATGTTCTCAGCGGACATATTCAGTACACCGCACCGTATATCCGAAGCGGCGGAGGCCCCGGTGGTTGGGGATGTGCGATTGTCGAAGTGCCGTATCAGCTTTACAAACACTACGGCGACAAGGCAATTCTTGAAAAATATTATGCTAATATGCGCCGTTATATCGATTATCTTGAATCGCATTCCGATTACGGGCTTGTTACTAGTGACAAAGCAGGTGAGTGGTGTCTCGGTGACTGGTGCGGGCCGAATATTCTTTATCCGGACAGGGATATCACCTCACACAATCAGCAGGTTGTACTTCCTGCGCCGATGGTCAACACTTACTTTATGGTGAAGTCACTTCAGCAGATGTGCGAGATTGCTTCGATTATCGGCAAGGACGAAGATATAGCTGAGTATGAGGAAAAGATAAAATACCGCAAGGGCGCAATCACTGCGGCATATTTCAATACATTTGATGATAACTTTGTCATGAATGTTCAGGGTGCAAACTCCTTTGCTGTTGATATCGGTCTCGGCAACGAAAAGACGTACCGTAATATGGTCAGCTACTACAAAAAGCTCGGTCATTACGATACGGGAATTTTTGCAACGGATATTGTCACCCGTCTGCTTTTTGAGAAGGGCGACAGCGACCTTGCCGTTGACCTGCTTACACACAACGGCGATCAGGGCTATGAGCATTGGAGACGTAACGGTGCAACAACATTCCACGAATACTGGGACAGTAACCGCAGCCGTTCACACAGCCATCCTATGTTCGGTGCACCCGTTGCATATATTTTTGAATATCTTCTCGGCATAAAACAGGCTGAAAATTCGGCAGGGTATAAGTCGATTGTGATTGAACCGGTGTCAATTGACAGATTCAAGCATATGAGCGGCAGTATCACCACACCGAACGGAGTAGTTGCGGTCAGCTATGAAAACAAAAACGGAAATGTGAAGTTTAATGTTACGATTCCGAAAAACACTGAGGCGGTATTCATTTACAAGGAGGAACACAAAAAGCTTGTTCAGGGTGAAAATGAATTTGAGGTGTAAAAACGAAGTGAAGGCAAACAAAGAAAATCGTTTAGACAAACTGGTTGAAGGTTATAAAGTACGGTTGCAGTTCTTCAGCGGATTGTTGGGTTTGCTTCTGGCTTTATACCTTTATCTTGCTTGGGTTTTTGGTTGGTTCGTGTTGTGGGGAATCTGGTCTTTTGAAGATATTTTGCGAGAACTTGATCAGGTAATTGTCAGAGTGTTTTTGGTTTTTATCGGTCCGTTATTTGTGTTGTCGGTTATTAATCGATTTATAGGTCCTGTTATTTGTATATTAGCAGATGACGGTATCCATCATAAGGGCGGATTTGTTAAATGGACAGACATTTTAAGTATAGAGTATCGTCCTGATATTGTCAGCAAAATACAATTCAGTCGGATTGTTATACATACAAGAAATGATGAATTTATAATAACTCACGCACCGTTGTATATGCTTATCAGAATTAAACGGATACAACCGCAGATAAAAATCAGACTTAATAAATTCGAAAAATATTCATTTATAATTCTTATGGTTGTTTTTATGGTTATGGGCGCGGTTTTGCCTGTTGTTATTTGATGAAAGCATAATTTTGTCGGCATAATCTTAAACTAAATTTTCTGAAAATACTCTTCACTCTTATACAATTTAACCAATGACAAAACATCTCCTTTGTGCTATACTAACAGCCGCAAAGGAGATGTTATTTTATGCAGACTTTAATGAGCTTGTCTGTTTGTCTTTTTGCCGGACTTCTTCTTTCACGTCTGGCAAAGCTTGTCAAACTTCCTGCCGTTACGGCTTACCTTGTTGCAGGTATCATCGTCGGCCCGTATATTCTCGGTTCGCTCGGCATTCACGGACTCGGTTTTGTCAGTATGGAGGATATCAAAACTTACGAATTGATTCCCGATGTAGCACTCGGTTTTATTGCTTTCCTCATCGGTAACGAATTCCGCCTTGCTCAGCTCAAGGCCACTGGTAAGCAGGCGACGGTTATCGGTATAGTTCAGGCTGTTGCTACAACACTTCTTGTTGATGCGGCACTTATCGGTCTCCATTTCCTCATTCCCGACAAGCTTCCGCTTCCGTCTGCAATCGTGCTCGGTGCTGTCGCATCCGCAACTGCTCCTGCGGCAACACTTATGGTTGTCAAGCAGTATAAATCAAAGGGTCCCCTTACGGACATCCTTCTTCCGATTGTTGCACTTGATGATGCTGTAGGCCTTGTTCTTTTTGCAGTTTCTTTGGGTGTTGCTAAGGCTCTCATTCACG
>JAZSLJ010000035.1:0-6749 GCA_045535305.1 Acutalibacteraceae bacterium | reverse complement strand
TTTTATTGCTTTTACAGATGAATTATGATAAAATTTTCCCGAGGTGGTTCCGATGGGACTTCAAGACAGAATTAAATTTAAAAACGGCAAATTAAAGGTTATGCAGATTTCCGACCTGCAGGACACGAAAAATACAAGTGTTGATACGCTCCGATTCGTCGACGATGCTATTGCAAAGGTCAAACCCGATTTCATTATTATAACGGGTGATCAGCTTGATGTTGTAGGTATGTGGGGCAAGGGCGAAAAGGCGAAGAAGAACGTCAAAACCGCAATTCACAGACTTTTCGGTGCGATTGAAAAGCACAATATCCCTTATGTACTCACATTCGGCAATCATGACCGCGAAACAGGTGTGTCAAACGAGGTTCAGGCGGAGATTTATGCTACGCTTAAAAACTGTGTATGTTTTGATAACATAAACGACGGCAGACCCGATGTCGGCACGTTCAATGTACCTGTCCGTTCTTCTGACGGCAAGAGTATTCCTCTCAACTTCTTTGTTATGGATACCCACTCAAAAACAAAGGGTATCGGATTTGAGGGTGTGAACAATGCACAGCTCGATTGGTACAGAAAAACGGGTGAGGAATTAAAGGCAGAAAACGGCGGCAAAACCGTACCGTCAATGGTGTTTCAGCATATTCCCGTCAGCAACCTTATGGGGCTTTTCAGAGAAGTTCAGAAAGGTACAAAGGGTGCAGAATGTGACTTTATAAAGGGCAACCCGAGATATTGGTGCCTTGATGAGGAAAAGCTTTTCCATAACTATACATACGGCGAAACTCCGTCAATGACACTCGGCACAAAGCAGTTTGATGCTATGAAAGACCGTGGTGATGTTTTCGCTATGTACTTCGGCCACGACCACTACAATTCATTTGCAGGTAAGGTGGACGGAATTGACCTCGGCTACTGTCCGGGTATGGGCTACAACAGCTATGGCACAAAGTACAGAGCGTTCCGTGTGTTTGAGTTTGACGAGAATGACGTAAGGAATTACAAAACATATTCTCTCAACTACAAGGACTGTTGCGGTAAAATGTACACATCTCCGCTGAAAAATTCTCTTACTTACTGGTCACCGTGTAATCCGTCAGCGGCAGGTCCGTTTGCGGCAAAGATTCTTTCGGTGCTCATTCCGTTGGTTGCGGCACTTGTTTTGGTTTATAATTTTGTGTCCGCACCGTTTGTAACGGGATTGCTTGCAACAGTGGCGATTGTAACTGCAATTTATATCCCGACAGGACTTATTTACAATAGAATTTTAAGAAATAAATTAACAAAAGATAACTGAGGTGTATTATGAACGAGGTAATGAAAACAATTCTCAAAAGACAGACAATACGTGAGTACAAGCCTGAGCAGATTACGGATGAACAGCTCAACGCACTCATGCAGGCGGCACTCCGCGCCCCGAGCGGACGAAACGGTCAGCCGTGCCACGTGCGTTTTGTTCAGAATGCGGATATGCTTAAGGAAATGAATATTGATTTCAAAGAGCTTGTCGGCTACGATACACCTGCATACACACGCTGGGACACTAACCCCGTTTACCACAACGCTCCGACATTCATCGTGCTTTTTGCTGAGGGCGAGAGCTATATGGACGGCGGAATTATGTGCGAAAATATCTGCATTGCCGCTGAGGGTATGGGTCTCGGTACATGCATTATCGCAAGTGTCGGTGCACTCTTTGCAGACGGTAACGAGCAGGGCAACAAGTGGAAGCGTGCATGGGATATTCCCGAGGAGTACAAATTCCTTATTGCAATCGCTGTCGGCTATCCTGACGAAAAGCCCGAAATGAAGCCTCGCTTTGAGGACAGAATAAAAGTAATTAAATAAGGAGAAATGATTATGTTTAAGTCAATTTTCTCATTTTTTATGTCGCTTATAATTTCTCTTTGTGTGGCACTTGACATTCCGTGCTACCCGATGGGAGAAAAGCTTGATATGGATAAATTCACCCTTACCTTTGAGGATGAATTTGACTCTGAGCTTGACCGTAGCGTATGGTCGGGTCATTATCAGTACGGTAAGACTTCTGAGGCACGAAAGGGCAGTTATTGGAATCAGTATCTTGCCGAGACGAAGGACGGTAATCTTGTAATTCCCGTTGTCTATCTTGAGGACGGTATGGGCGGCAAGGGTGCAGGCTGGTACAGTGCGGGTATTGATACAGATTCTGATTCACCCAACGGCTTCAGCCAGAAATACGGTTACTTTGAGTGCAGATGTATCCTCCCGAAGGGTGTTGACATCTGGAGTGCATTCTGGCTTATGAATGACGGCGTTTATGAGGTCGGAAACGACGGTATGGACGGCACTGAAATTGATATTTTTGAAAGCGATTGCTACGGCGATTTTATGGAGAATGCGATAACATCAAATCTCCATTTTGACGGTTACGGCGATGCACACCAGAAGCACGGTGCAACAAAATTCCTGCTCAAGAACAACCCTTATGAGGAGTTCAACACATACGGTCTTGAATGGAACGAGAACGAATACATCTTCTACATCAACGGTGTTGAAACCTTCCGCACGGACTTCGGCGGAGTCAGTCAGAACGAGGAATATCTCATCCTTTCCGTTGAAATGAGGGGCGAAAACGGTATTCCGAATGAGAGAGAAAACGTACCTGCCGAGGGTGCAGAATTTATCATTGATTACGTTAAGGTTTATCAGTATAAAGATATTACGGAGTGATTTTAATGTATAAATACGAATACGAAAAGGTCAATTGCAGTATGGACGGATGGGGTATGCTCGGAGGCAACTCTTACGGCATCGACGATTACAGGTCAATCATCGAAAAAAGAGCAGCTGACGGCTGGCGATATGTCGGTTATATCCCCACGAAACAACGCGGCACGGGTCATATTCAGGAATTGGATTTGATTTTTGAAAAGGAAGAATAGTTTCAGAGGTTTGTATGGTAAGGGAAATAAAAGAAAATGAATTAAATCAGTTGTTGGAATTGTATCTGTATTTACATGAAAGTTCAGTGCCGGAAATGACAGAACACTTAAAGCAAACTTGGGATACAATAATTAGAGATGATAATCATCACATTATTGTAAAGATTGCAGATGGAAAAATAGTTTCTTCCTGTGTATGTGTGATTATTCCTAATCTTACACGGAAGGTGCGACCGTACGCTTTTGTTGAGAATGTTGTTACCTGTGCAGATTACCGTGGAAAAGGTTATGCAACTGAGTGTCTGAACTATGCAAAAGAAATCGCGCTAAAATCAAATTGTTATAAAATGATGCTGCTTACAGGCTCAAAAGAAGAAAAAACCTTCAGCTTTTATCAGAAGGCAGGATATAACAGCACAGATAAAACTGCCTTTATTCAATGGCTCGAATAAACAAAAAATCCAAGGTATTCATCGACTGATACCTTGGATTTTTTTATTGATTGCTATCCAAATGGTGGATAATTTCTTTCTTGTAGCTGAGAAATTGCTCCGTAAGATGAAATTCTTTATTTCTGGGTTTAGGTTCATTGATAACAATTTCTTTGGTGATTTTTCCGGGCTTGTCTGTAAGCAGATAAATTCTGTCTGAAAGTAAAATTGCTTCATCAATATCATGAGTGATGAAAAGTGTAGAAAGCTTAATTGTTTCCATAACGTTAAGATACCACTCGTGGACGGAGCTTTTTGTCAGCATATCCAAAGCTGAAAAAGGTTCATCAAGGAGAGCAACTTTTTCTGAAAATAAATAAGTACGCAAAAGTGCCGCACGCTGTCGCATACCCCCTGAAAGCTGAAAAGGATATTTTTTCTGTGTGCCCTCGAGTCCGAATTGATCAAACAGACGGTTGGCGGTTTTTCTTGCCTCGGATTTCGGTGTCCCTTTGACAATAAGAGGCAGGGCGACATTGTCGAGGATATTTTTGTACGGGAAAAGAAGGTCTTTCTGAAGCATATAGCTGACTTTTCCGGGCTTCCCCGTAATGTTTTCGCCATTTAAAATAACCTCACCTTTGTCGGGTTGAGACAATCCTGCTACGATATTGAAGAGAGTTGTTTTTCCGCTTCCGCTTATACCGAGCAGGGCGACAATTTCTCCTTCATTCAGCTCTAAAAATATATCTTTTATAATTTCCTCGTTATCAAAGGATTTAGAAATTCCGTTTACTTTTAATACAGACATTATTTACTCCTGTCACCTTGTGGGAAGGTATTCGTTGGAAAAACCGTAATCAAGCGGTATTGTACCTTCTGCAAGGTTATTTTCGTTAACCCATTTATAAAAATTATTCCAACGGTTGCTGTCGATGATACCCCACTGAGATGCTTCTGCCTGATATTTGTCTGCGAGATATCTCTGACTTGCAATAACCAAATCTTTTTCAAGTTCAGGCGCTGACTCACAAAGAATATCGGCAGCTGCATCAGGATTGTTGATAGCATATTCGTAGCCTTTGCTTACTGCCTCCATAAAAGCCTTTGCTACCTGAGGTTTTTCTTTGAGGAAAGTGTTGTTTGCAATTAACACAGGTGTGTAATAATCAAAAACAGGGTCGATATCTGAAAAAGCAAAATAATCTGTTTCAAGATTTTCTAATTCTGTTTTCACTCCTGCCCAACCGTAGAAAACCCATATTGAGTCTACGGATTTGCTTTTCAGTGCGGAAACTTCATCGGTAACAGTACTCGGAATAAGAGAGATGTCTTCATATTTTCCGCCGTCAGCCTCAACAACCGATTTGATTGTTGCGAGTTCTATTGCACCGTTCCATGTTGCATAGCTGTGACCTGCCATGCCTGCCGGTCTGTGCATACCTTCGCCTTTTCGTGATATAATTCCGGAGGTGTTGTGTTGAATAACGGCACCGATTGCTGTAACAGGCAAAGGCTCGTTACCTGCAAAAGCGGCGGCTAAAGAATCCTGAAAAGATACGCTGATATCAGCCTTTCCTGATGCGACAAGCACAACAGAGCTGTCTTCGGGTGGCTGTGCAATTTCAACTTCAAGCCCTGCTTCTTCGAAGTAACCGAGCCTCTGAGCAACATAAATACCCGTGTGATTAGTATTAGGTGTCCAATCAAGTACGAAAGTGATTTTTTCAAGGTTTTTATTTTTGTCTGTGTCGCCGCATCCTGTAAAAGAGATGCAGAGAAATACAACAACCATTGTTATACATATAAATTTTTTCATTTGTTCTGACTCCTTTCCCAAGGTGTAAGTCTTTTATGCAGATAATCAACAAGCTTCATAAGTAAAAGGCTTATTACTGAAATGAGTATGATTACTGCAAACATTTTGTCAAACGAGTATGCTTTTTTTACACGGGTCATATAAACGCCAAGTCCGCCGAAACCGCCGAGCCATTCAGAAATTACTGCACCGACAACTGCGTATGAGGCAGAAATTCTCAGTCCCGAAAAGAACTGAGGCAATGCTCCGGGTAATTTGATGTGCAGGAAAATCTGTCTGTTATTTGCTCCCATTGCACGTAACAGGTTAACAGAATCTTTATCAGCAGATTTGAAGCCTGTGAGCAGTCCTATTGTAATGGGAAAAAATGTTGTGATTGTAATAAGTATGATTTTTGGCAACATTTCATATCCGAACCAAAGCACAAGTAACGGTGCAATGGCAACAGTAGGTACGGTCTGAGTTAAAACTATCAGCGGATAAAACGCTTTATACAACAGGTCATAACGATCCATAATTACTGCTATAAGAAAACCTACCGTGATACCGATAGACAATCCAGCAAAAGCTTCGCTCAGTGTTACTAAAGAGTGTTCTGCTAGGGCAGGGAATTCTTTGACAAGCGCCGAAACCACCATTACGGGTGACGGAAGCATAAAACTGTCAACAAGGTTTAACGAGCAAATTAACTGCCATACGATTACCAACAGAGTAATGGCGGAAAACGCCCACAGCTTATTTGTGATGTTTTGAAACTTTTTCTTCAATGGTGAGCACCTCGCCGTTTGGACGGTAGTTGATTTTTACGTATGCGGAAATTGAAGCAGCACCTGCATCAGCCGCAATTGTCATACAATTCTTGATTATTTCCATCAGCTTGTCAAAATCGCCTTCGACAGAAGTTTCGAGCGGACCGACAAAATAGTTGAGACCTGTTGATTGAATATAGGCAATAACTTCATCAACAACGCGGATTACTTCTTTGTCATCTGATAATTTAGGAATAATCTGAATTCCGATACTTGCGTTCATAGACGTTTTTTCCTCCTTTTTATTATATTTGATAAAATCCGGTGTAAAGATGTATCAAATATAAATAAAAGCACCCGAGTTGTCCAACTCAGGTGCAAATCTTTTCAATATTTGAAACGATACATTCCTACGCTGGCATTATCCAGATCAGGTTAAAGGGTATAATCTCAGCCGATAAAAATATCAGCACCCCTGTATTTGGTTTTGTCTAATGATACACCCGAAAAACGGGTTTGTCAACAATATTTTTTATTTGTTCCAGAATTTTCTGTCAAGGGAGCGGTACTGGATTGCTTCTGCAATGTGCGGTGTCTCAATAATCTCCGAGCCGTCGAGGTCGGCAATTGTTCTTGCTACACGGAGGATTTTGTCGTACGCACGTGCCGAGAGTCCGAGCTTGTCGAAAGCCATCTGAAGCATCTTCATTGCGGACTCGGATGCGACACAGAACTCACGTGTCATCGCAGGATTCATCTGTGCGTTACAGTTTGCGGCTGTGCCTCTGAGTCTTTCCTGCTGAATCTTTCTTGCCTTTTCAACACG
>JAZSLJ010000024.1:0-8206 GCA_045535305.1 Acutalibacteraceae bacterium | reverse complement strand
TATTATAATACTCCATAGCCTCATCATATTTACCGAGCTTCTTGGAAATATCTCCGCCGTCGATATACAATACCCATTCGTCAGGAAATCTACAGACTGCTTTTTTGAATTCTTCGTATGCTTCTTCATAACGACCGGCATACATATATGCAGCAAGCAGGAGATCCCACTCATTCACATTGTCGGGGTTATCTTCAATGATTTTTCGTTGCTCATTGATATTTTCTTCGTCTTTGCCGAGCTGTGAGCAAAGCTTCATTCTCTGTGTGCGGGTTTTCCAATAAGCAAATTTGTCAGCGCTTTCGCCTTGCTCCAATACTTTATCAAACCAGCAGAAAGCCTTTTCCTTGCCATAGTGCATCAGGAAATAATGAATCATTGCGTATTCCCACATATCGTACGTTGTAAGGGAATTACTTTTTATAAGCTTTTTGAATTCTATATCTGCACGGATAAAATCTTCAATATCATGTGTATCTTCGAAAACCGAAGCAAGACGCTGTGCGTAGTTGTCATATGCAACAGAATTCTTTTTGTAGAAATCATCAACTGTCACTTCGTAGAGTTTTGCAAGTTCAGGTAATGTCAGAACATCGGGTAGGGTAGTGCCACACTCCCATCGGGAAACAGTTTGAGAATTGACATTCAGTTTGTCAGCAGCCTGCTCCTGAGTGAAACCTTTTGCAAGTCTAAATTTCTTAAGATTTTCAGTAAATATGTTATTCATAAATTACACCTTTTTTTAAAGTTTTTGAAGCTTCTGTAATGATTATATCACGCAGATTCAAATTTGATAAGGTCTTATTTTATGAATATACTCTTGGTTTGTGTGTAGTCAAATTTTTTGTCCCTACAAATGGTAGGGGTGGTGATTTTATATTCCGTAAAACTATTACGCTTACGGAACTGCCGTAAAATGAAAAAAGCACTCATTTTCAGAGTGCATTGAGGTATAAAAAAGTCCGAAATCCCTATGTTTCAAGGGGTTTCGGTTGTATTACCTTAAGTTGTATACTTAAGTGTATTAAATTGGTTTAGGATTATGTTTTGTTCAAATAATAGGAAATACTTCGTCAAATTGGAATTTATCGGTTAATCCACTCATCTTTTGAAATCGCAAATACCTTTGTAATTTCATTTATCTCATCAGAAAACTCATCTACTTGTTTGCAACCATATGACATAGCAGTTTTGGCTGATGCTTCGTTGGTATACTTCATATAAGAATAAACGATGTTAAAAGGAGTGTTGTTAAAAGTCCAATCTCTGACTGCAATCGCCGCTTCTTTTGCATATCCTTTTCTTTGTTTATCAGCTCTTATATGGTATCCGATTTCAGGTTTTATTTCTCCGCCTATAAGTTGCATTGTTAAGCCACAATCACCTATCATTTCACCTGTCTTTTTCAAGCATACAGCCCACAGTCCAAAACCAAATACCCGATATCTTTCGATATTTCGCTCAATCCAGTTCCTTACCCTATTTTCATCAAATGCATAGGGATAATGCTGCATTATGTCAGAATCTGCTAACACCTTGTAAAGTGCGTGAAAATCATCATCCGTCATTTCTCTTAATAGCAAACGTTCTGTTTCAATAACCATTATTTTTAGCCTCGTCAAATTCAAGTTTGTCGAGATTATTATATCATATCTGAATCACAGAATTCAATCTCCCGAAACAAAAACTGCCCTCATAGAGAGCAGTTTAAGCTGAATATTATCTGAACTTTGCAAGGAACCATTCGCCGGGGTTGATTTCTATATTATATGTGCCGTTTTCAAAGCAGACATTGCCCGTGCTTTCAAGCACGGTCAGTTCCTGTCCGTTTTTCAGCCTGACGGAGGCTTCCCGCGTTTCTTCGGATAAAATGTATTCACCCTTTTCAACGCTGCGTTCAACTCCGCTGTTGTTGAACATAACAAGCAGCCAGCCATTTTTTGTTTTATTTACAAACCAATGAACACCGCCTGTAACCTCACAGGGAAGAAGATTTTTTAGCATTTCGAGAGCTTCATCAACCGATATACAGCGGTGATTTTTTGCAAATTCGGGATTACCCGTCAGGTCAACAAAGAATTCATAATCCTGATACAGATTCAGATAATCTTCGTGAATGATGTCAATGCAATCGGGAACATCGCTGTTGATTATATTTCTTGTTTCGCATCCCACCATTTCAGACGGATTTGAAAGCAAGGCTTTTATGCCCTTTCTGACTTTGCGCATCCTGTCGGCGGTATCACCTGAAAACGGATAACCGAAAATTGTCTGATTTTCACCGTCATCAAGTCCTGCTATCCCAAACAAATCCTTCGGCAGCACAACCGCAACGGGAGTATAGGGTGTACCGATTTTCTCTTTAGGATATTTTTTGATAATATTGAGAAAATCAAGTTTGATTTTTCCGTAAGGTGTCAGTTCAAAATCCTTCCAATCGTAGAAGGTGTTGCACATTCCCCATTCTTCACTTATGAAATCCGCACCTGCAAAATAGCCGTAAAGCTGAATTCTTTTCTGCAATGAGCGGGAGCTTCCGCCGTTGCAACCCTTTGTTTCAAAAGCCAGGTCGCCAAGACCTTTTATGCCCCATTCATTTTCATTGTCTCTGTGATAACAGCAGGTGCTGAAAGGCTTTCCGCCCCAGGGTTCATAGTAAACACCGAAAGAGGCATTTTTTGTCCTTGCCATACCTCTTGCATAAGAAATCTGTATGCGGGTATCAATAGTCTGTGCTCCGATTTCGGGCATAAAATGTTTTACTCCGCATTTTATCTCGGTTTGGTATGCCAATCCGTAGCTGTCGCAGGGAATAAGCTGACCGTTGCAAAGCTCATATCTGTTTCCGAAAAGCTCAGCGGTTGCCTTTATAAATTCTTTCGCTGTGCTGATTCTGCCGAGCTGTGCATATTCCTCTGCAGTCTGTGCTTCAAGCCACAGATAATTCATAGGATATTTTTTACTTACGGATTTTGTTATATTTTCTGCTGTCCACGGCAAATCTCCGATGCATTCTGCAATTCTGTTCAAATCGCTTGCAAGGTTGTTCATCCATTCGTGCATCTGGAATCCCCAAAAATTTTCGCCGAGCATTTCACGGTATGAATCGATAAGCTCCCAATTATATTTGTAATCCTCAAAAACAACTCCGCCCTGCAGACGGTCAATGTACATCGGCATGGGATTATTGAGCATCATATTATAAAATACAGAGCCTTTTGCCGCAAGATTGTTGAATTTCAGTTCTTCAGGCAGAGTTGCAGTCTGCATAAAACGTACGCCTGCGTGCTCATCAATAAGTCCGCATTCTTTTTGTGCTTCCCAAGTCTCGGGATGATAGCAATGAAAATATGTAAACATAAAGCCTCCGTATCAGCGGAAATTCGATTCAAGAAAATCCGCAACACTGCCGTCGTATTCAGCCTCTGCAAGAAAATAAAAACCGAGCTGATTGCCTGCGTTATACGTAAAAAGTGTTTTTCCGTTCCAATCGCACATATCAATATCGGAATTGCTGCTGATAAAGCCTGTGCGGATTTGCTCTTTTAATTCATCGCTCAAATCAAAGGCATGAGGCGAGATTATTCTGTCATCCTCCGACGGCATAAACAAAGGGTTATAATATCCCGACTGCCAGTTTCTGAAATCCTTTGTGCGGTAAATATAATTTGTGTATCTTGATGCAGGCAACTCCTCAACCGCAATAACATAATACCAGCCTTTGCTGTATCGTATCCACGGTCCGCCAACATAGCGGTCTTTACCGAAGATGCATTCATCGGGCATAAATGTCCAGTTAATCATATCAGGCGAAGTTGCAAAAGTGTAACTGAAAGGATGCGGACCGAATTCAAGAAGTAACACATAACCGTTTTCATCTTTTGTAAGTGATGAGTTAAAAAACTGCCATCCGTTACGATTTACAAGAGTGCGGCTTGACCAGTTAATCAAATCCCTGCTTTCGTAAAGCAGTATTGTATTGCCGCACAGCATACCGTTTTCGCTTTTTGTGCCAAGAACATATGCCGTATCGTTTTCCTGATAGAACGAGTAATAGTAACATCCTTCGGCAAGGCGGGAAACAATTTCACCCGTTTCTCTGTCGCGGATTACGGCAGAAGTTTTATAATCAGAATCAACCCCGTTTGTTGCATCGTCGAGTTCAAGCCGCATAAGCCTTCCGTTCCATACAAAAGGCGTGCTCTCACCGTTCGGAC
Organism: Acutalibacteraceae bacterium; assembly: GCA_045535305.1. Taxonomy (GTDB): domain Bacteria; phylum Bacillota; class Clostridia; order Oscillospirales; family Acutalibacteraceae; genus UBA1081. Next base: position 3,989 of record JAZSLJ010000024.1, on the reverse strand, counting down.
TTACAGCACCGAGTTTTTTTATTTTCGGAAAACCGCCCAATATTTTTGTTTTTGAATCGTAATGTGTTTCACTCATAAAACATCTCCGCAAATTCTTGTTTGTCAATCTGATTATATCATAGATAGATATACTACATTTAACCTTAAAGCCTCTTCGGATTACCGGTTGACAAGTTCTATTGTTTCTCCTGCGGAAAGCTCTGTTTTCAGGCAGTTGTCTTCAATAGTATGGGGCTTATTTGCTTTGAGGTTTTTCGTTTTATCATTTAATTTAATTCTTAATGTGCAATCAATTTCTGCAGTAACCGCAGCATTTTTAAGAATTGAATTTTCCCAGAAAATATCAAAGGTCAGATTTCCTCTTGCTTTGATACCCTTAACTGAGCCCTTGTTCCAATCATTCGGTAAAGCAGGTAAAAGCTCTGAAATTCTGTTATCAGGAGAGCCAAGATGGCTCTGAAGAAGCATCTCCGTAATAGCCGCAACACCACCGAAGTTGCCGTCAATCTGGAACGGTGGATGAATGTCAAAAAGATTATTTGCAGTACATTTTTCAAGTAAATTTTTTAGGTGCTTATATGCGTTTTCACCGTCTTTAAGTCGGGTGTAGAAGCAGATTGTCCAGGCTCTTGACCAACCTGTTGAACCACCACCATTTTCAATCCGGCGGGCAATGGTTCTTTTTGCTGCTTCATAGATTTCGGGGATACTTTCGTTAATCTGGTCGCCGGGAAAAAGTCCGAAAAGGTGAGAAATGTGTCGGTGTCCCGGTTCAGTTTCCTCATAGTCCTTAATCCATTCGCGGATTGTTCCGTAACGCTCGCTTATTTCAATAGGAGGCAGCTTTTCTAAAACTTCTGAAAGAGTTTCAGAGAAATCTTCGTCTTTATTAAGAATTTTGCAAGCATGAACAGTACGGGTGAAGAGAGCATAAATAATCTGGAAATCTATTGTTGCACCCTCGGTAAACATACTTTCCTGCTTTTCGCCGTCAGCGTCAATATAATAAAATTCATTTTCGGGAGAGTTGGAGGGAGAAGTGATAAATTGCCCTTTGTCATTCTCTGTTAAATAGTCCTGAACGAACTCGCAGGAGCCTTTTAAAATCGGATAAATCTCTTGTAGATATTCTGTGCTGTTAGTGTATTCATAATGCTCCCAGAGATTAAGGCAAAGCCAGGGGCCTGCCATAGGAAAAAATCCGCAGTCAACGCTATCGTGAACGCCCGTTCTTCCGAATGCGTCAGTAGTGTGGTTAATAACCCAACCTCTTGCGCCAAAAAGTTCTTTTGCAGTTTCAGAACCGAAAGAAGAGACCATTTTCATAAAATGGATGAAAGGCGCAGAAGTTTCGGAAAGATTTGCACTTTCACTGGGCCAATAATTCATCTGAAGATTTATGTTGGTGTGAAAATCGCTACCCCAGGGAGGATTGAAGTCGTGGCACCAGATACCTTGAAGGTTAGCGGGAAGTCGGGCATTTTTGCCTGAACTTTCAATTAAAAGATATCTGCCGAAATTATAATAAAGAGCGAACAGATCAGGGTCATATTCATCCCATTTGAGTTCTTTGAGTCTTTGATTGGTGGGAAGCTCGCTTATTTCTGTTTTTTCTAATTCGAGCTCCACATTGCTGAACCATTTTTTATGGGTCAGAATATGATTCTCTTTAATCTTTTGGTAATCTTCATTTACAAGGCGTTCAATTGTTTTATTTAACTTGCTTTTGAAATCTATTGTTTCGTCAATATCATATTTGTTTACATTGTAATTTGTTTCGAAAGCAGCATAAACAATAACATAAGTCGCATCAGTAACAGTTATTGTGCTATGGTCGGCAGTCAGTTCACCGTCTGTTTTTATGCGAAGCTTTGCCCCGAATGACATACCTTCTCCACCCTCACCATAATAGTGATGGGTGTTGTATGTAACTCTGCCGTTCATGATAATTGTATCGTGATTTACACAGGAACTGTAAGCATCCTGTTTTCTTTTAATACTCACATTACAAGAAAAAGGTTTTTGGTCAGTTTCGACTTTATAAACAAATCCGTCAAAATCTTCGCTGATAAAGCATTCACTTTTAAAGTTTATTTTGCTTTTTGTCCAGAAAATCCGGGTAATTGCTTCGCTTAATTCTAATTCCTTGCGATAATCCGAGTAAGGGGACTTATCAAAGAAATCAATAAAAATCTCCCCGAAGCTTTCATAGGAACGGACAACAGGAGGGTCTGATAAAAAAGTTTTGCGGGCAAGCTGAGCTGCTTCTTTGAGCTTTTCTTCCCTGACAAGGCAACGGATTTCATTAAGGGCTTCAGGTGAAGCGTGGTATTTTTCCTGAATCTGTCTGCCACTCCAAAGGGATTCTTCATTTATTTCAATCTGTTCGCAATGAGGATTACCATATTGCATTGCACCGATTCTGCCATTACCTAAAGGTAACGCCCACATCCAATCATTTATAAATTCATCGTACCAGAGTTTTGTTGACATATTTTCACAACCTACAAGAAAGTTTTTTATATATTATACCATTTAAATAAAGGCATTTTCAATATTAATAAATAAGTTAAAAACACAGAACAACAAATTGGAATTTATCGTTCTCTTTTAAGTCCTCAAATACAAGGAGATTAGATGAACAACACGAAATATTAAAGTGTTGATTTAAAAAAAATCTTATTTATTTTATAGTATTAAAGATAATTAACAACCAAAATTACGATGCTCGTCGCAATCATAACAATACCGACCACACGGTTTAAAGTTTTTGTGTTAGACTTGTTGGCAATTTTAGATGCAATTCTTGCCCAAAGCAAAGTAAATATTACACACAGCGCAAGGCAAAGAATATCGGGAACTCCACCTATCATAAAGTGACTAATTCCTCCGGTAAGAGCCGTAAAGGCCATAATAAACACACTTGTGCCAACTGCCAAATGCATAGGATAACCGAGGAAGGAGGTCAGAACAAGCAGTAGCATCATTCCACCGCCCGCACCCGCAAAGCCACAGATAAACCCAACAATAATACCGCCGACTATTGCCTTGAGCAGTCTGCTCTTAGGAGAAACTGTTTCCAACTGTTCCCTCGTTTTGTTGACAGGCTTTAATATAAATCGCAATCCAATAATAATAAGTGCTATCTGCATAGTACCGCTCATGGCTTGTTCGGGTAGAAAACTTGCCACAAAACTTCCGACCATCGTTACGATAAGAACGCTCACGAGCAATGGTAAGCTGTTTTTAATATCTAAGTTTCCGCTTTTCCTATAGGTGTATGCGCTAACAGAACTTGCTAAAACGTCGCTGATAAGCCCTATTCCGACCGCATCATAGGCAGGAATGCCCAAAAAGGTTATTAGCATAGGTCCTATGACCGCGGCAGCACTCATACCCGCAAATCCCGTTCCAATGCCTGCACCAGCTCCTGCGATAAAGCACACAAGTATTTTTATCAGAATATCTCCCATAATATATCTCCATTAAATTCAAGTTTGTCGAGATTATTATATCATATCTGAATCACAGAATTCAATCTCCCGAAACAAAAACTGCCCTCTTAAGAGAGCAGTAAAAAATGTTCAGTTTGTAAAATCGGAATTTATCTTTATCATTTCATAAAGCATATTCTTATCGGATGCTTTGGGCTTGTTTGTATTGTGTTTTCGTTAAAAACAACATTTTCTGTATTTATCTCAACCTCGGGATAAATGATTTTATCTGCTTTTGGTACTGTATCAAAACAAAGCTTTGAGTTTTTGAAATCTATATTTTTCAGTGTTATATTTTCGGTCGGATAATTTGAATGAAGCAAAATATCAACATCATTTTCTAAAATGATGTTATCGAGAGTGATTTCACTTTGAGGAACGCACACACAACCGGGATAAAAACTTCGTGCATAGGTGTCATAATTAAGACTTATCGCAATTCCTATGTTACGCTTTTTCTGAAGTGAGCAATTTCGTATTATTATGTTGCGACAA
>JAZSLJ010000059.1:0-3177 GCA_045535305.1 Acutalibacteraceae bacterium | reverse complement strand
TTTCTTTTATTCTTGCAATAGTTTCTGTAAAACCGTGTTTTTCATACATATAGCGTGCTCTTAAGTTATCATCTTCAACTCCAACGGTAAATTCGCCATAACCGCTTTCTTCAAGACTTTCCAACACTTTTTCAAGTAAGAAATTGCCCAAACCTTTCCCTTGATGTTTCTGATGAATGCGGAAAGCATAAAGATATGCACGTTTGTCTTTTATTGCAAAACGGTTATCATCACTAATGTATTTGGCTCTCAATTCACCGATAATCTTATCCCCATCAAACAAACCGAAAATATCAATAACCCCGTTTTCAATTTCTTTTGTGTTTTCGACAATCATTTCATTTACATCTTTGTATTTGAAAAGCTCTGTTAATTTTGGTATCTCGCTTACTTTAAGTTTTCTAACAAGCATTTTGAAATTATTACTCCTTAATCAATATATCCCTTTATTACTCTCCACGCCTCAACAAGTCTATCTACACTCCACCCGGCATTTGCAGGTGAAGTTGAGGGCAGACAAACAGCATCTCTTACGATTTTGTCACGAATGTACTTGTTGTAATACTTTTCAGCAGTTTTGCCATTGACGAATATCTGACTGATGTCAGCGTTTTTGAGTATCTCTGTAAGGTCATTTGCGACCACATTTTTAATCGAACTGTCGGAGCTGCCTGTAATATCGCAAGAGGCAATCACATCCCATAAGGCAATATGGTTCGAGTGCAGAAAGTCGCTTTTCTCCTCAATGGTTACGGGTGTATCAGTATTCATGACGGCAGAAACAACCTTCCAAAATCTGTTCTGCGGATGACCGTAGAAGAACATCTGCTCACGGGATTTTACCGACGGAAAACTGCCAAGAATAAGCACTTTTGAGTTTTTGTCGTATAAGGGTGGGATAGGGTGTTGTGGCATATTATATACTCCTCATAAATTCTTTAACCTGCCGCTTTGTTTTTAAAACAACAGTTTTATCTTTGTACTTCTCCGCAATTTCAGAATAATAGCTTTGTCTTTCCTTGTTTCTGCAACCGAAAAGAGTAAATTTAACAAACCACCAATTCATATCGTTGGCGTACCCGTCTTGTCTGCGGCTCTTTGTTCGTTTAACTGCACGGAAAAAGCAAGTAACTCTCGGAAGCTGAATCAAGACTATTTTGTCCGCCCTTTGCAGTCGCTCGTCTATCATCAGGTATGTATAGTAGCCGTCAATAATCCAATCTTCTTTTGCCATAAAGTCTGCAACTTTAGGCAGTACATCAGAATCATCTATAGGCTTCCATTCCTTGTCCCACTTGATATCATCAAGGTGAAGGACAGGGATATTTTTCTTTTCGGATAGGCAGTCAGACAGATATGTTTTGCCGCTTCCGGCATAGCCTAAAACTGCAATTTTCATTATCCTTCACCTCCTTCAGTTGTTAAGTAGATTCTATAAACTCTTTATAACTTCTGATATTATTTTCAAACACAGCAGTATATACATCTATACTTGAAAATTTATCAAAGCCATATTGCTCATTTTCTATCAATGATTGTTTGATGTTTATAACGACTTCTTTAAGCTCAGGATTAACTAAAAGTTTCTGCTTTATGTTCTTACTGAAATCCAAGGCTTTAGTTATGGTCTCTTTATCAAAAAACCAAATATCAACATTACAAAGCTCACCTAATATTTCAGTTTCAAAGCCGTGAAACCAAGCTGTTTTTCCGTCAGACACTTCTTTCTTTGCTTCATACCACACAGGATGGAAAGTTCTAAAGATAAAAGATGTTAGTTCATACAGCTTTTCTGTTGACATCGCCTCATTGGAAACATAAAGATCTAAGTCATTCCACGCCATTAAGTCCATAGCATAACTACCAACGATGTACGGTGTACCGTAATTTTTTAATTCATTCAGTAAAACGAAACCATAAAGCAGTTTGTATGCGTTATTTTTAAAGTTGTCCATAATTCAGCCTCTGTATTTTATTGATGACTGCAGAGCCAAAGGTAAATACTCATCAATAATTCTATTCATTATAATCGGTACATTAGTTGAAAATGTATTAAGTTGTACATCTTGTTTTTCTTTTTCATTAGTCGGAAAATCGGATATACCTTTTATTATAATGCATTCAACATTGTTTACCTTGCAAATATAAGCTATCGCTGCTGATTCTGTATCTGCAATAGTTATTCCGTTTTCTTTTAATTCTAAATAATCTTTCCACATAACAGCAGCTTTATCTGCAGTTCCTATTGTACCTGTCAGCACATCAAAATCCAATAAATTCAAATCAAAAGAAACAGTAAAACTATCCTTAATCAACGGCTCTTGTTCTTTTACAGTACAATCATATTGCACTGCTTTATCCGGAATAAATATATCCAGGTTTTTAAATCTATTATCTATACCTGCACAGGTTCCTGCAACTATTATTTTCTTTAAATCAAAATGGTCTATCATATATTGGGTAGCCGCTGAAGAATTAACTTTTCTAACTCCGCATCTATAAAACAAAACATCTTCATTATTTATTTCAGCAGTAAAATACTCACCAAACGGATATTTAGTGCATTTATCTAAATCAATCTGAAATCTATCTAAAACCGCTTTCCATTCTCTTTTAGCTGCTATACTTATTCCTGTCATATAAATCACTTCCTATAAAAATTTAAGGCACCTCCGAAAATATACGGAGATGCCTGTGTTCTGAAAGATATATTACATCAATCGCAAACGGACAAAACGGCTCTCCAAGTCATAAGATTAAGATTCATCATCATTTTGTCCACCTGCCTTTCAGTAATTTTTAATCATTATACTCCACTGTTACGTGGATGTCAACATCTTAAAAGAGGCTTACAAATAAAATAGCAAAATTCAGCTTATCCGTTAATCTTGATTCACGGTTTTCATAAGCCACACTCCATTTTATTTATTACTGAGCAAAACGGCGTGTGCGATGCCGGGGATGCTTTCGCCCTGGCGGACAGAAAGCGGTGACATGAGTGCCCCCGTGCCGACAAAAAGAACTTTTTGCAGTTCTTTATTTTCGATTTTTCTGCGGAACAATGTGCTGACCAGAGAAGCGGAGCAACCGCACCCCGATGCACCTGCGTGCACATCCTGTTTTTGACTGTCAAACAACAGATTCCCGCAATCCTCATGCACGGCACTGATATCAAGC
>JAZSLJ010000040.1:0-3588 GCA_045535305.1 Acutalibacteraceae bacterium | reverse complement strand
TGTGCGTAATATTTACTTTGCTTTGGGCAAGAATTGCATCTAAAATTGCCAACAAGTCTAACGCAAAAACTTTAAACCGTGTGGTCGGTATTGTTATGATTGTCACGAGCATCGTGATCTTGGCTGTTAATTATCTTTAATATTCTCAAATAAATAAGGTTTTTTTATCAACACTTTAATATTTCGTGTTGTTCATCTAATCTCCCTGTATTTGCGGACTTAAAAGAGAACAATAAATAAGAATTTGTAGGAATGAAAGCAATGATTGTATTAATTACAGGTGCATCGCACACAGGAAAGACGGCAACCGTACAAAGACTGCTTGAAAAATATAAATTCCCATATTTTTCAATAGACCATCTAAAAATGGGGTTAATTCGTAGCGGCAACACAGAACTTACCCCTATGGATGATAATGAATTAACCGAATACTTGTGGCCTATTGTTCGTGAAATGATAAAAACTGCAATTGAGAACAATCAGAACTTAATTGTCGAAGGTGGCTATATTCCATTCAATTGGCAGAAGGACTTTGAATCCAACTATCTTGAAAGCATCAAATACTGCTGTCTTGTAATGAGTGAGGAGTATATCAAAAACCACTTTGCCGACATAAAGAAATATGCAAACATCATTGAAAACCGTTTGGATGATGAATGGTGCACATTGGAGAGTGTGTTGGAAGACAATGCAGAAATCTTAAAACTGGCACAAACACATAATGTGAATTATATTCTTATCGATGATAAATATGAAATCAACATTAATTTATAACACAAAGCGAAAGAAAAATAACAGGAGGAAAAACAATGGTCAAAACAACACAAAAAAATTTATGGCAAAAAATTCTGATTATTCTTATCGGCGGACTTCTGCTTGGATTTTTATGGCGTCTTCGCGGTTCGCGCGGCTGGGGTTCAGAGGCAGGCGTATTTAATGTTGGTTTTGTTTACCTGCTTTTTATCACAACCGTTATGGGTGAACGAAAAAAACTTGATTTAGGCTGGCTTTCATTAACCGCTATGTCCTTTATTCTTACCGTTCCGAGTTGGGGAACAATATTAACCCAGATAACGGGCGTTATCCGTGAAAGTGAAGTTGAGGGTGCAGAGCATATTTTCAGATACATATCACCCGTATCAGGTGCATTTATGATGTGTTGCGTCGGCTTTGGTGTTGCGGGGTTGTTCGGTGTGCTGCTCGGCAGAGGTTTCAGTTCTCACCAATGGAAAATAAAAGATTTTATAGTTGTTATCGGTGCATTTCTGATTTTTGATATTGTTTCAAAAGCCAGCATTTCACATTGGATTGTGCAGCTCATTCAGCCCGAAGCTGTTGACCTTTTTGAAGAAGGACTTGAAACAGCAGGCATAGAAGGTTCTGCATATAAAGTATTTATGCAGAACTTTGCGGATATTTCCTGGAGCAAAAAGATTATAGGTGGCAGAAATTATTTCTCTGAAATTCAAGCGGTTTCATCCGCAATCAGGGCTTTGGGTGCAATACTTGCAGCAAGATTTATTGTTAAAGATAAAGTTGCCGCAAAAGTGGGTGCTCTTGTTTGCGGAGCCTTCGGTTTATCAATAACGATATCCGATTTGTTCTTTTGGTTTACAAAAGGCGGTTACCGTCAGCTCGGAATACAATATGAGGAAGATTTTATATATGCGTGGTCCTGCTGGGAATATTTCACGGGATTTATTGCAGGCGTTATAATCACCGCCTTTCTGTTGTCTTTGAAGCAAAACGAAGATGTTACCGAAATTGCATTTTCAAATCTTCCCGAAAAATCCAAAAAAATCCTTGTGTTTGCAGCAGGTTTTATATGCACTGTAGGAGTAAATCTTGTAAGACCTGTTGCAAGGCGTTTCGACAGTTCGGATACAGTGCAGATTATTGCAATATCCGCAGCGGTTGTTTTAACCGCAATTCTTATAGCATTGCTTGTAAAAAAGGGCGGCATCAACGCAGAGAAGATGGGTATAGAATGGTTTGCAAGGATTTTGCTGCCGATATTTACAATGTTTATGTTGTTATCGTATTTCTTTGTTGCTTCTGCGGAACACAGGGCAATAGTTGAAATTAACACATTACACAATATTCTCGTTATTATTTCGGCTTTATCGGTGCTCGTATACTCTTTTATGTTATTCAAAAAGCGAAGTGACAATAATGTATGAACAACACTGCACCGTAACAGATTACGGAATCGTTTCGTTCGTCGATAAGAATTTACGGAGATGTTTTTATGAGAAAAGAAATTGATATAAATACTTGGGACAGAAAAGAACATTTTGAGTTTTATTCAAAAATTGCAACACCGCATTACTGCGTTGCGTTTAATATTGATGTAACAAATCTGCTTGCTTTCACAAGAGAGAATAAAATATCTTTTTATTATTCGCTCATATATTTATGCACACGGTCAATAAACGAAATTGACGAATTCCTGCTTGAAACAGAGGATAACAAAGTCTATAAAATTGACCGCCGAGTGCCTTGTTTCACAGACTTGAAAAAAGGTGCAACAAGTTTTCATATGGTATCGCTTCCCTGCGACGGAGATATTATTGAATTTGCAACAAAAGCACGCAAGGAAAGTGAAAACAATCCGTTATCGGTATATTCTCTCGGAGGCTTGAGAGAATCGCAGATTGTCTTTTCGTGCATTCCTTGGGCGGATATCACTATGTGTTCAAACGAGCGTGATTACACCGACCCGAAGCTCAAAGACGACACCGCACCGATTCTCGTTTGGGGTAAATATACAGAGCAAAACGGCAAGTACATCATCAATATGACACTCGATGTAAATCACCGATTCATTGACGGATATTTCGTCGGTCAGTTTGTTCAGAAACTTGAAGCGAAAATTGCAGAGCTTAAATGAGTTTTATAAATTCTAATTTGTCGAACTATAAATAGTTACATAAGGCTGTTCTCCTGAGCCTAAGAAAATAATTGTTTAATATTGGGGTTCGAAAAGGTGTAACGGTCCCATCTTTGGGTAACGGAAATCAAACCCGATAAAAAGACTTCTGATGAATCAGGAGTCTTTTTGTTTTACTGATTTTTTAAAATTTACTCTTGACAAAAATCAATAATTATTCTATACTATCAATAGAGAGAACAAATGTTCTCTCTATCTTTGATTATATGGAGGAATTTATGACAAAAATTAAAAATGATAAATATTTTGTCAGGAAAACTATCGTGTATTACGAGGAACCGTCATGTATAGAGAAAGGTTTACTTGATACATTTGAGCCGGTTACTACACAGAGTACGAATTATGAGAATTGGAGAGCAATTTTTGATTTGAAAACCTGTATCGATTGTCGTTCAAAACACGGTCAGATTTACAGAATTGATGAAGTCGTTGACCCTGCTCCGCCGTTGCATATTAATTGCAGATGTGATATTATACCATTGGAATCGATTGAAGCCGGTAATGCAACCAAAAATAACAATGAGGGAGCAGATTATTGGCTTAAATATTTTGGTGAATTGCCAGAATATTATGTTACTAAGAATAAAGCCAAAAGCCTCGGATGGCGTCAAGGAAAATCACCATCAAATTATATTCCC
>JAZSLJ010000013.1:0-30400 GCA_045535305.1 Acutalibacteraceae bacterium | reverse complement strand
AACAAAGATTTTGCTGTAAACAAAGATATATTAATAAATTCAACCTGTCCGACGAATAATAAATCGGGAGGCTGTTTTATGAAATTTACCAATAAATATTTCAAAGAGCTTATGGAAAGAGTTATAGAAAGAAACCCCGGTGAAAAGGAGTTTCATCAGGCGGTGAGAGAAGTGCTTGAATCCCTTGAGCCTGTTGTGGAAATACACCCCGAATACATCGAAAAGGGCATACTCGAAAGCATAGTTGAGCCTGAACGAATTATAAAATTCCGTGTCCCTTGGGTAGATGATAACGGAAAAGTACAGGTAAACAGAGGTTTTCGTGTGCAGTTTAACAGCGCAATCGGGCCGTATAAGGGCGGTCTTCGTTTTCATCCGTCTGTTTATGAGGGAATTATAAAATTTCTCGGTTTTGAGCAGATTTTTAAAAATTCTCTTACAGGTCTGCCTATCGGCGGCGGTAAGGGCGGTTCCGATTTTGACCCTAAGGACAAATCCGATATGGAGGTTATGCGCTTTTGTCAGAGCTTTATGATTGAGCTTTCAAAGCATATCGGCTCTTATACGGACATCCCCGCAGGAGATATCGGTGTTGGCATCAGAGAAATCGGCTATCTTTTCGGACAGTATAAAAGAAGCACCACCAGATTTACAGGGGTGCTTACGGGTAAAGGTCTTGAATACGGCGGATCTCTTGCCCGTACCGAGGCAACCGGCTACGGACTTTGTTATTTTACCGAGGCTATGCTCAATGACCACGGCACATCCTTTGAGGGGAAAACAGTAGTTATTTCAGGTTCGGGAAACGTTGCGATTTATGCTACTGAAAAAGCCACCGAGCTTGGCGCAAAGGTTGTTGCTCTGTCCGATTCTGACGGCTATATTTACGATAAAAACGGAATTGATTTGTCTGTTGTGAAACAGCTTAAAGAGGTTGAACGCAAGCGTATTAAAGAATATGTTAATTTCTGCCCCGATGCGCTCTATTTTGAAAACTGTAAAGAGATATGGAGCATAAAATGCGATATTGCACTGCCTTGTGCCACACAGAATGAGCTTGATAAGCACTCCGCTTTAATGCTTGTTGATAACGGCTGTATGGCTGTTGCAGAGGGCGCAAATATGCCCTGTACGCCCGATGCGATTGAGGTGTTTCACAAAAACAATATAATTTTCGGCCCTGCAAAAGCGGCAAACGCGGGTGGAGTTGCAACCTCTGCCCTTGAAATGAGCCAGAATTCCATAAGAGGCTATTGGACATTTGAAAAAGTTGATGCAAGATTACGTGAGATAATGGAAAACATTTATTCAAGTGCATCTGCCGCCGCCGAAGCATACGGAATGAAAGGTAATCTTGTTGCCGGTGCTAATATCGCAGGATTTTTGAAAGTAGCTAATGCGATGATTGAGCAGGGAGTTGTTTAAACAATAATTTAGCCAATTAACAATGTACAATGTATAATGTACAATGAAGGAAAGGGCTTCGCCCTTTAACCCGATTTTTATGATTCAATAATTGTACATTGTACATTGTACATTAAATTATTGTTTATGTTCTTTTACCGAGCCGTTAAAGAAAATTATTACGTCAAGCAGAATACCCGAAAACAGTACGATTAATGCGTGTGTTATGTTTTCGATATTTCTGAATGCAAAAAATGTTACTACTAAAATTACGGCACATACTACTGTTGTCAATAAGTAAATGATTTTTTCACCTAAGGCGTTTGTTCTTGCGTTGTTGTTTGTATTTTCGTTCATTTTTGATTTCTCCTTTTGTTTTGCTGTACCTTAAGTATATACACTTAAATGTCCGTTATTGTGTACAATAAAAACAAAATGCGACAAAAAAAGCACCCTTTTCGGGTGCTGAAATTTAGTTGGCTTTTTTTGCTGATATTACCGCAATTATACATACTGAAAATGCCGCAATTGCAAATATAAGTATACATAAAAACACATTATTCCAGCCGCTTGTGTCTGCTATTTTGCCCAAAAGGGATGTGCTGAGCGTACTGCCCACATAGCAGAAGGTATTAAGCACGCCTGCGGAAAGTCCCGAGTCAATTTTTTCCCTTGAATAAAGCGGAACTATGCTCGTAATTACGTTATTTACCGATGCCATCATACAGGATGCTCCTGCAAAAAGTACGAGTGTAAGCGGAGCAAACCGAAGATTTACCGTAAGCATTATAAGTCCTGCAAGCACTACTGTAACAAGATAAAATCCGCCGTTGAGTATGTTGACATCTTTCTGCTTTGCGTGTAATTTTTTAACTATCGTTGCACCGAAGATTGAAATTATCGGTAAAATCAGAGTTACGATAATTGATATTGAGGAGCTTACCCCGAATTCTTCTTTTAAAATGGAAGGTACCCAGGTGGTTATACCGTCTTTTATAAATCCGTTAGCAACAGCACATACAAGGATTACCGCAAGAGAAAATATGAATATTGGTGTAAGTGATAATTTCTTTTGCTTTTTTTGATCGGGTGAAAGTGTTATTCTTCCGCCTTGCTTTATTGCGGACATACCCATAAACCATAGTACGGCAACAACAGCTACAACTGCTGAGGATACATAGAAAATGCTTGTCCATTTGAGCTGTAATGCGGAGAATAATGCTGCAAGTCCGTAAGCACCGAATGTGCCTGCCGCAACGGTTGTGCTCATTACCATAACAGCTCTGGGGAGCTTTTCGTCGGAGAGTGAATCTGATAATGTCTTTATGAGTGAACTCCAGAGAATTGACTGAAAAACGCCGTTGAAGAACCAAAGGTATTTCATTGTGTCAACACCTGTGCAGAAGGTCATTGCAAGGTTAATTACTGCAGATGCTCCGAGTGCAATGGTTATGGAATATTTAGTGTTATATTTTTTTGAAAGAAGACCGTTTACAAGCTGTCCTGCTCCGTAGGCAAAAAAGAAAAATGAGCTTACCGTGCCTGCGGCTTCTTTTGTTGTTCCGAGCTGAGAAAGGATCTCAACCATAGATGCATTGTAGTTGAGTCTGCCTATGTAGGCCGAAGTGTATGCCGCCCAGCAAAGGAATATCAGAAAATTAGATTTTTTATTGCTTAATGAATTGGATGTCATTTTTTCTTTTTCTTCTTTCTGTATTTTTTTGCAGGTGAGTTTGTACCTTTTGCAACGGAAATAAGCAAGCCGGCTATAATAAGTCCCGCACCGAGGAATAACTGCCATGTAAGAGTCTGACTTTTAAGGAAAAAATATGAGAATATTATCGTTACAAGGGGAGTGCCGTATATGTATGTCGTTGCTTTTACAGGGCCTAAAGTGTTGGTTGCGTGGCTCCAGGTAAGGAAACAGATACCCGATGCACAAAGTCCCAGATATAACAAATTGAACAGCACGGTGCCGTCTGTAAGAAGCTTGTAGTGCTGAATATCAATATCAAAAATAAACAGCGTAGGTATCATAAAAATAAGACCGTACATAAAAATTCTTCTTGTAGTCTGAATAACATTATGTCCGTATGAGCCGATTTCTTTTGAAAGAATGGAGTAAAGTCCCCATGCAAGAGCAGAGCCGATTGCAAAAAATGCACCTTTTACATTAATGTCAAAAGTGAAGCCGTCCTCAAATGTAACAAGAACAATACCCGTAATTGCAAGTAAAAATCCTATAAAAAAATTAAGTTTAGGCTTGTCCGCTTTTTTTGAAAATAACGAAAGTATGCCGCAGAAAAAGGGTGATGTGGCAAAAATAACGCTTACGTTTGCGGCTTTTGTATGTTCAAGCGCAATAATCTCAAGGAAAAAGTAAAGCGTAACGCCGCACAGACCTGCTATGGCATACATTGATTCTCTTTGGATGCTTTCGAATTTAAGTCTGGGCGGATAGATTATGTTAAGCAGTATAAAAGCCAGCAGAAATCTGCAAATTATTACTTCTGCCGACGAAAGACCGCTTTGTAACAGCTTTGTTGAGGAAATAACCGTTGTTCCCCATACTATAATTGTGAATAATGCGGCAAGATGCCCCGTAAATTTATTAATTTTCATATTAATATCTCCTTAAAGTCAACGAGAGAATTATACCACCGATAAAAACTATATTCAACAGCTTTTTTTGAAAGTAATGTAAAAAATATAATCAAAAATATATTGCAAATTTATCCATATTGTAGTATTATTAATATATATTTTTAATAAGGAGATGGTTGCTTGGTAAAAATCAAAGCCTTTATAAGCATTTTGATGTCGTTTATTCTTGCTTTTATAGTGCCGGCAAGTGAAGGTTTAGGCTTTTTGCTTAACAAAAGCATTACTGTCGAAATGGACGAAGCAGCACAGTTTCAAACTGTCAGCGGTTTCGGTTCTTCTGCAGCATGGTGGGCACAGAATGCAGGTGATTCCGAGTATGCTCAGGATATAGCAAAGGCTCTTTACAGTAAGGACGGGCTTGCTCTCACAATATACCGCTACAATGTAGGCGGCGGTGAAGCAGATAATCCCGATGCAAGAGTAACAGGCTCACGGGCAACCGAAAGCTTTTATTACTATAATGAAGCAGCAGGTGAGTATGAGTACGATTTTACCCGTGATGCATCAGCACAGAAAATGCTTGATTTGTGTCTTTCCTACGGCTGTATCGATACTGTTGTACTCTTTGCAAATTCACCCCATTATTCAATGACTGCATCAGGTTCAGCCTGCGGCAGTTATACGGATAACACAACAAATCTTCCTGCAGAAAATTATGAAGCATATGCTGATTACTTTATTACAATAACAAAATATTTCATTGAAAAGGGTGTTCCCGTTAAATATATTAGTCCCATTAACGAGCCGCAGTGGTCCTGGGGCGGTGATTGGGTAGGACAGGAAGGCTGTCATTACGAAAAGGAAGAAGCCGTAGCGCTTTTAAAGGTTTTTGCACAAAAAATCAAAGCAAGCGGTCTTGATGTTAAGCTTATGGGCCCCGAAAGCGGTGAAATAGGCGAGATAACAGAGTGGTACTTTGATACTCTTTATAACGATGCAGACATCTGCGATGTTCTCGGCTCCCTTGCATATCACAGTTATTGGAGCGACGATAACTCCTGGGGTAAACAGGTTTTCGGTGAAACTGTTTTACAAAAGTACACCGATATCAGCGTTGATATGACAGAGTGGTGTGAGCTTCCCTGCAATCATCATATAAACGATTTTGAAGGTGCACTGCTCATGGCAAAAGTCATTACACAGGACCTCGCATATTCAAATGCTAATTCCTGGTCTTCGTGGGTAGGCGTCAACAATTACGCAATCGGAGAAGACGGCAAAATGTACTCTGACGGTTTGCTCGTAGCTGACGATGAATGTACCGAGCTTTATACAGCGGCAAGATATGCGGCTCTCGGTCATTTCTCAAAATATATAACCCCCGGCAGTACAAGAATCTATACAAATCCCAGCAGACTTTTGGGCGGTTCAAGTATTGTTCTCGGTGATTATCAGACCTGTGCATTCATAACACCCGAAGGAAAAACAGTTTTTATCATCGTCAACAGTTCTGACGATAATGTGAATTTCACAACAGGCAAACTCTTTACTGATATGGAGATTATTACATCTACTGCAGAAGAGTCTTTTAAATCGGTTTACAGTGGCAATGCAAAGCTTTTTGTTGAGTCCCCTGCAAATAGTATAACAACAATAATCTACGGATAGGAGAAAGAAGATTATGAAAAAATTTTTATCAGTGCTTTTAAGTCTTGTAATGGTACTTTCACTCGGCATTTGTGCATTTGCCGCTGATACAGACATCGATTACAACATTACTGACACTTATGCAGATGTTGATTGGGATGCTTACAATGCATATAAAGCAGACCTTCATTCACACACAAATGCATCAGACGGTGATAATTCACTTTCTGAAATGATTGAAAGACATTATGAGCTCGGATTTGATATCCACGCTATCAGCGATCACGGTACGGTAAGCTACAGCTGGACAGAGCCCAACTATCATTCAACAATCAAGCTCTTTATGATGGTTAAAGAGGGTAAGTCAAATATCGTTACTCTTGATAAAAACGGTATTGCAGCAAACGGTAAAAACTATACTGTTGAAACAGTAAACGGTGATGACTACTACACCCAGGAGGGCGGTCAGTCAATGCTTCGTGTGCCTTTTGCAAACGAGCAGAATCCCACATCTTTCAATAATGCTCACGTGAACACATGGTTTGTTGATTACGGCCACGGCAGACTCGGCGGCACAAGCGATTATGAAACAATAATCAGCGCTGTTGATGAACTCGGCGGTGTATCTGTTATCAACCATCCCGGTGAATACACAAATGCAAGAGATGAGCTCTATACAGCAGATGCTTACGATAAGGATGACTTATTCTACGGCTATTATATCGACAAGTTTGAGAATCTTCTTGTAAAATATGATTCCTGTCTTGGTATTGATATTAACTCCAAGGGCGACTCAAGAACACGTTTTGACAGAAAGCTCTGGGATACAATGCTTACAGACGTAGCTCCCACAGGCAGAAATATTTATGCTATTGCATCAACAGATGCTCATAACCTTGATATTGTTGATTCAGGTTATGTTATGGCTCTTATGGCAGAAAATACATCTGCTGAACTTAAGGATTGTCTTCTTTCAGGTAATTTCTTTGCACAGAGCAGCTGTATCGGTAACGTTGATGAGCTTTATGCATACTCAGCAGGACTTCTTGCTTCCGACAATGCAACAGCACAGTCAGTCGGCGCAGCAATGAAGGCTGATGCAGATACAATCGCTGCTCAGATTGAAGACGGCGACCAGGGTATGGAATTCAGATTTGCAGAGGGTGCAACTTGTGTAACAGTTAACGAAATCGCTGTTGACAATGCTGAAGATACAATCACAATCAATGCAGACGATGCTCTTTACATTCGTTGGATTTCCGACGGTAACGTTGTAGCAGAAGGTGCAACAATCGACCTTGACGAGTGCGAAAATATCGGCAGCTATGTAAGAGCTGAAATCATCAGTGAAGGTGCAGTTACTTATACACAGGCATTCCTTCTTAACTATGACGGTATGCCCGAAGCTGATATCAACGAAAACTTTAAAGATATTGATGCTTCTCTCTTCGCTCCTATCGATGCTTTTATAAGAGCTCTTGGATTGGCACTTGAAGGTATTGCAAACGTGCTTCTCAATACTCTCGGTGTTGTTTAATTATTAAACTGCTCTTTAGCGGCAAGAGTTATAATTTCAATCAATAACGGTAATATATAAATTACAGAAATGTATTCCTTTATACTGTATAAAATATCGGTATACATAAAAATGTAAAAGTAAGGGTCGGAGGATGCTTCGGCCCTTAAATAAAAGAAAAATGCAGATACGGCAAGTGTTAGAATCAGCACTGTGCCGTATTTGATTGTATATTTAGAAATAATATTCATATTTTTAAATGCTTCCATTTATAATCACTCCGCCTTGATTTTATAATAAATATAAAGGGCGCAGCAATAAATAAATTCTGGTAAGGTGTTTGTATGTCTTCAAGATTCGGTGTATCATCATCCTGCTTTTACCCGTTGGAAACGGAAAAGTCCCTTGAAATGGTGGGAAAGCTCGGTGTTAAAAATACGGAACTGTTTTTGAATTCATTTTCTGAAATTGAGGATTCATTTATAAATGAATTTCTCAGAATAAAAGATAAATACGGCTTGAATATCGTGTCTTTGCATCCGTTTCAGTCATTCGCAGAGTCATTTTATCTGTTCAGTAATTATGAACGCCGCTGGAATGACATTCTGCCTTTGTATGACAGACTTTTTAAAATGACTTCACTTTTAGGTGCAGATATTTTTGTATTTCACGGCTTAAAAATCCCAGGTACTATTAACGATGAATTATACTGTAAACGCTTTTCACATCTTATTGATATGGGCTCTGAATACGGAGTACGTGTCTGCCACGAAAATGTTGTAAAACACCGTGGTGAAAGTCCTGAATATCTTAAAATGATGCGTGATAACATCGGTGAAAAATTTAAGATTGTGCTTGATATAAAACAGGCACGCAGGGCAGGATACACACCTTACGATTTTCTTGATAAGCTGTCAGATTCCGTTGTGCATATTCATATAAGCGATAAAAATGATATTTGTGATTGCGTAACCCCATTGAAAGGTGATTTTGATTTTAAAAGATTTTTTGATACCGCAGAAGCAACAGGTTATAAAGGAAAGTATATGATTGAGCTTTATGACTGGAGCTATTCGGATGTTCAGGAAATTGCAGAAGCATATACCAAGCTCAATAAATTATTGATTGATTAAAATCTGAATATAAAAGAAAGCTTGCACTTTTTCGGTGCAAGCCTTTTTGTTTATATACTATTGTTTTGGTTGAACTTTTACAATGGGCGTAAAATTAACGATGAACATAAAAATCTCTATCATGGCTAAAGGTATTATTTCCATCAGACCGCTTTTTCCTATAATAAGGAACATAAACAGAAATACCGCAAGAACTGAAAGCGAGCAAGCTGCAAGAATGGCAAAGTATTTGAATTTTGTTATGTATATAAGGAAAAACAAAGATATTGATGCGATAAGAAACGCAATAAATGCTCCTGTTGCAATCCAATGAAGTATTCGTTTAGTATTCCAGGTGGTTGTATCGTGTCCGAGTGTCAGCGCAACAAAAATCATACTGATAAATGAAATAACACACAGCCAGTTAAGGAACTTATTTTTTATGCTGAATTTTTTATAAAGATATTGTATGTTCAAGATGAGTCCGCCTGCGCTGAGTATACCCCAAATCCAGAAAAACACTTGTTTGTCTTCGCAGAGAACAGACAAAGTGCCTGTAGATAATAAGGGATTATTTCCCCAACAGAACGGAAGGATAAGTCCGTAAGCAAAAGCACAGGTGAGTATTCCCATACATAACGGTTTTGATAGAATTTTGTTAAATTGCATTATATATTATTCCTTTTATTTACAAGTTGAGTTTAATCAAATGTTTCAAGCTGTGCAGAAACTCTTAAAATTGTTCTTGCATCTGCAGCGGTGATCTGTTTATTATCGTCTGTATCTGCAACAATCAGTATGTTTGCAGGGGGAAGATCAAGCTGTGCAGAAATACGTAGTACAAGTCTTGCATCTTCGGCAGTTACAAGAGCGTCGTTATTAACATCACCTTTTATATTTGTTACTGTCGGCGGTTGAGTTGTTGTTTCATTTTCAACAGGCGGAACTGTAGTGTTTTCTGTTATAGGTTTTGTCGTTGTTTCGGGAACAGTGGTTGCTTCTGAAGACGGTGCATTTCTGTCTTTAACAACAAGCTCTGTGCCTATAATCTGACCGTCGCTCAGCTTAACATAAACCTTAGTAGTGCCGGGTGTACCGTAATAATAGTAGGTGATAGATGTTTTGGAATTAACTTTATAAGTATAACTGCTTGCACTGGAATAAATAGTGGTTATTCTTACGCCTTCATCGCAAATAACATTGAATGTAGCACTGTTTTCATCGGTGTAGTATTCAGATTTTTCCCATTTTATATAAGCTGTGGGATTTTCTGTGAGCAATATAATTCTGCAGTTGTCGCATAAACCGTCATCGTCTGCATCTTTATGACCGGTTGCAGGTATAATTTCTCTGTAAGAATGTCCACAGTAATTACAGGTATATTCTATGATTCCATCGGTTAAGCAGTTCTGTTTTTGAATAGTTTGTGTGCGGTATGAATGCTCACTGTTATCGGGTGAAAGTGTAGTTTTTTCCTTTTCATCCTTAACTACAATGGATTTTTTCAGAATTTTACCGTTTGCAAACGTTGCATAAAAATAGTATGTACCGGGTTTTGAATATGTTGTTATTGAGAATTTGTTACCTTTGTATCCATAGGATATTTTATTTGTATCAGAATCTGCTTTTATAGATGTTATACTTGAATTTGTGTCCGGATTGAGTATCAGGAAAACCTTTTCGTCATCAGTAAAATATTCTTCATGTTCCCATGAAGCATCAACAAACTTATCGGAAAAATCTTCATATTTATCACATTCGATGCCGGCTGACGATTTATTTATATAGAAGAAAACAGGTTCTGAATTAAAAGTAGAATACCATATTGTCTTGCCGTTTACATAAATCGGCTCACAATTTGAAAGATATGCTTCAAAAGAATTTATGCCCGAAAGCATATTTCCGTTTTCATCAACCGTGGTGTAATAGGTATAATTTTTGGTATCAGTGGGTTTATGAGCTTCCCATATAACGGAATACTGACCGTTACCAATATCTGTAACATACGGATAACCGCATACAACGCTGTCGGTATTCTTATAATCTGTAAGTTTAACAATTTTTACTGATTCGTTTTTGAATGAATTTTTGGGAACGATTGCAAGATATACATTTCTTACAACAGATATACCGTTCTGCGCGGAGCTGTTGAATGCTACGATGTAATTATTGTCTGTAACAAGTAATTCACTTACAGAAACGCCTGTTGTATTGTCGCCTGAATTACCTGCTATATTGAACAGATTTACACTTGTCGGATGTCCTAATGTTTCCGAACCGAGCTGATTATCGTAACGGAACATTATAATTGAACGGGGAAGTGCATCACCGTGGTCAACTGCTACAACGCTTCCCGTTTCATTATCAACAGCAATAAACTGATTGAACGAATGGCTTACATATCCTTCGGAATTGTTGGAAACTTTGTAGTCATTATCGGTGATTGTCATAGTGTCGGTATCAATAACAAAAGTCATGTTTGCCTGATGATGCTTGCCGTCAGCTGATATATACATTTCATGGCAGGTGCGGATGTACAGATGGTTTTTGTATTCAGCAAATCGCAGTGATCCTGCATCTTCAAAAATATATGTGTTAGCCCCGTAAATGCTTGCACTTTTTATTTTTTCCCAATCTTTTGTATATTTTACTGTTCGTACAACTTCTCGGGAATCATCTTCGTTGGGATTTGTCTGCGCGCAAACAATAAAATTGTAATTTTCACCGAAATGCACACCGCAGACATATTCAAGCTCACCGTTTACTGTGTATGTGCGTTTTAAATTGTAATTGTTGTCAAAAACTTCAATATGAACAATGTTATCTTCAATCTCAGCTCGTATCAGTTCAGAGCCTGTATAATGAAGCTGAGATGAAACCAATGTGCCGTAGCGTTCGGTGGCATAGTTCATAATGTTAAAAGAACGGAATAATTCATTTTCAGCATAGGCAGATGTGAATGAACTTAAAAATACAAGTACAAGCGCGAGGAATAAAGAAGTAAGCTTTTTTGTTGATTTCATATTTACCATCCTTTAAAATTTGTTTTTAAGAGCTGAAAACCCGAAAAAAGAAAAAACTTCCTCACCCTCAAGGCGCACGGAAACACTGTTTCCGGGAATTCGCCAAGAGGTAAGAAAGTTTAAAAAATCTTCTAATCTGCGGAAATTCATCATAAATCACCAAAAATATTATCACACACAATTAAAAGATTGTCAATAGTTTATTCAAAATTTGTTAAAAAATAGCACGGATATAACCGTGCTTAAAATTTTATCTGTTTTTCAGAATATCAAGTGCAATCAGATAACCATCAAGACCTTTGCCTATAACGTGTTCAAAACAAGCCTGCCCTGCGTAAGATATATGTCTGAATTCCTCACGGGTGTTGATGTCTGAAATATGCACCTCAACAGCAGGTATCTGCACCGTTTTAAGAGCATCAAGAATAGCAACACTTGTGTGAGTGTAAGCCGCAGGATTTATAACAATACCGTCAATCTTTTCAAAATATGCCTGCTGAATTTTATCCACAATAGCGCCTTCGTGGTTGGATTGAAAACACTCAACGTCTGTTGAATTATCCGCTGCCCAATCTTTAATCATTCCAAGAAGATGCTCGTATGTGTTATTGCCGTAAATTTCAGGCTCACGGATACCAAGCATATTAATATTCGGGCCGTTTATAACAAGAAATTTCATAAAAATAACCTCTCAATTCTTTTTGATACATCTTCCACAGTACCGTTGCCGTCAATTTCATAATGACATATGCTTCTGTAAAGAGGAAGCCTTTTTTCAAACATATCACTCAACTTGTTCTGCTGTGAAAGAGGTCTGCCCTCTGTTGAAAGAAAACTTATATCGCGGTTGATGAATACAACAGTCCCGTTCTGTCTTAGTGCATCATGGTTTTCGGCAGTAACAACAACACCGCCGCCCGTTGCAATAATAAGTTCTTTTTCTTTACCGATTTCTCTTATAACCTCTGCTTCAATTTTTCGGAAATAAGATTCACCGTATTTTTCAAAAATCTGAGGTATAGGCATACCTGCTTTTTCAATAATGAGCGTGTCTGTGTCAACAAGTTTTCTGCCATAATGTTCGGCAAGAATGTTGCCGATTGTGGTTTTGCCGCAACCGGGCATTCCAACAAGAATTATGTTTGAAAGCTCAAAAGAAAGTTTTTTTACAATTTTATCAATAACTTTTTCGTCAAATTCTGTGCTGAAAAAAAGTTCTGCCGCTTTTTTTGCCTGTGCGGCAAGCATATAAAGTCCATTAACGGTTTTTATACCTTTTTTTTGAGCATCAAGTATAAGCTGTGTCCGTTCAGGATTGTAAATAAGGTCTGCAACACCCTCAATACAGGTGAAATTATCAATATTTATAAGCGTTTCAAGATTATTCGGATACATTCCCACAGGAGTGGTGTTGATTATCACCTGTGAATCAAAATGAGGCTCAAGCTTATCGTAATGAGGTTCTGTTTTTCGTGATGCAACGATGATTTCCTTTGCACCAAGGTCGCGTACAACGCTTTGTACAGTAACAGATGCACCGCCGTCGCCGAGAATAAGAACTTTTTTGCCTTTTACATCAATGCCGCCTTTTTTGAGCATATAAGAAAAACCGTAGTAGTCGGTGTTGTAGCCTGTAAGAGTGCCGTCCTTTTCTTTTACAACGGTATTTACGCTTCCTATTTTAACCGCATCACGGTCAATTTTATCAAGAAACGGCATAACTGTTTTTTTGTACGGAATGGTTATATTAACCGCATCAAATTCTCTTTTTTTAAAAAAACTCTCGACTTGATCTTCTTCCATTTCAAGAAGGTCGTATTTGTAATCGCCCAGAATTGCGTGAATCTGCGGTGAATAGCTGTGGCTTAATCTTCTGCCTATAAGGCCGAAATTGCCGTCAAAATGCATTTGTTTCACCTCTTAAAGAATTTCGGAATAACTGCCGAAATAGACAAAATTATAATTTTCGGCATAAAGCTCATCAAACAGACGCATAAGGTCGGGGGAGTAGATAGAAGCCTCAATGTCGAAATAGAACATAAATTCAAAGTCCTTTTCGGGAATAGGACGGCTTTCGAGCTTGCGGATGTTGATTCCGTAAGCATTGAATTTTGAAAGAACGGAAAACAGCGCACCCGGCTTGTGTGATGTGGTCATCATAATACTTGATCTGTCTGCACCGGGGAAAATCTGCATATCCTTTGCAATACATATAAAGCGTGTGTAGTTGGTTTTTACATTCTGCACAGCAGGCTGAAGCTCTGTAAGTCCGCTGTAAAGCTCACAGCAATCGGCTGATGCAATAGCTGCTATATCTGTTCTGCTGCATTCGGAAACATATTTTGCGGCTTCTGCCGTATTTTTAACAACAGTTTGCTTTACGTTAAGAGCTGCAAGGAAATCGCTGCATTGATTCAAAGCCTGTTCGTGTGAAACAACCTCTTTAATCTGTGATAAATCAGTACCTCGTTTTGCAATAAGAGAGTGGTCGATTTTAAGGCGAATGCTCCTTACTATGTAGCAGTTGTATTCTTTAAGCAGGTCATAAACCTTGTTAACAGAACCTGCTGTACTGTTTTCAATGGGAAGAATACCGTAATTGCAAACACCGTTTGCAACTGAATCGAAAACGTTTTTCCATGTTTCAAAGTATGAGATGACGGGGAAACGGAAAATTCTGTCGCAAGCGTGCTGTGAATAAGCACCCTCAACACCCTGACAGGCAACCTTTACATTTTCGGGAAAAAGCTTGGGCGTTGATGCTTCTGCCTGACGGATTTTTTCAGTAAGAGGGGATGTGCCGTTAATGATTTTGTGCTGATAAGCTCTTGAAAGATCAAAAATGTTTGAATACAGCATTCTTGTATATGTTGAAATTTCAGGTGAAGATTCACTTGCAACTCTTTCTAAAATTGCTCTTTCTCTCGTTTTGTCCATTACGGGCATATCATTTTCAATTTTATATTTTGCAACATCCAATGATACAGCCATACGCTCGTTGAAAAGCTGTACAAGCTTATGGTCAATATCGTTAATTTGTTGTCTTAACTCGTTTATATCCATTAGTTTGCCTCCGAGATAATATCAAGAATACTTATTGCTGCAACTGCTTCAATAACGGGAACTGCACGCTGAACAATACAGGGGTCGTGTCTGCCGTTTATGATAAGGTCTGCATTTTCATTTTTTGAAAGGCTTACACTTTTTTGTTCCTTGCCGATTGAGGGTGTAGGCTTCATTGCAACTTTGAAAACAATGGGCATACCTGTTGATATTCCGCCTGTAATACCGCCTGAATTGTTTGTTTCTGTAACAATTTTACCGTCTTTTATGCGGTAAGAATCGTTGTTTTCACTGCCTTTTAGCAGAGTGCAGTCAAAGCCGTTGCCGAATTCAATGCCCTTTACTGCGGGTACACCGAAAATATTTTTTGCAATTATGTTTTCAATACCGTCAAACATCGGCGAGCCGTAGCCTGCTTTTACGCCTGTAACGGCACATTCGATAATACCGCCGACGGAATCAGCCTGAACTTTTGCTTCAAGAATTTTATCCTGCATCAGTTTGCCTTGTGCGTCATTAATAACAGGAAAATCCTTTGATGCAATATGTTCACTTGTTATGCTCACAAGGTCAAAGGGTGTATCTTTTATATCGGCTATTGAGTAGATGTGAGCTTTTATATCAATACCTTTTTGTTTTAAAATCTGCATACATACCGCACCGGCAAAACAAAGAGGAGCTGTAAGTCTGCCTGAAAAATGACCTCCGCCTGCAATATCGTTAAAACCGTTGTATCGTATGCTTGCCGCAAAATCAGCGTGAGAGGGGCGCGGACAATCTTTTAGATTTGAATAATCGCCTGAACGGGTGTTGGTATTTTTTATAACAGCGCAAAGGGGTGCACCGCAGGTATAACCCTCAGCAAGTCCGGATATGATTTCGGGTTTGTCTGCTTCTTTTCTTGTTGTGGAAAAAGCATTATTTCCCGGAGCTCTTCTTGCCATAAAAGCATAAATTTCTTCAAAATCAAGCTTGATGCCTGTCGGAAGTCCGTCAATAACTACGCCGATAGCCTCGGAGTGAGATTGACCGAAAACCGATATTTTAATGTTTTTACCTGTCATTGATGACATCGCACTTACCTCCGAGTTTTCTTAAATCCTCAAAAAATGTGGGATATGATTTGTTTATTGACTGTGCATTTTTAACCGTTACAACGGAATGTGATGCAAGCACCGCCGCCGCCATAACAAGCCTGTGGTCGTTTTCGGCATCAACAGTAAAGCTGTCTTTTATTGGCTTACCGCCGTTAATGATAAGTCCGTCGGGCAATTCTTCAATATCTCCGCCCGCCGATTTTATAATTTGAGTAACGGTTGCAAGTCTGTCGCTTTCTTTCAGCCTTAATCTGCCTGCGTTATAAATTCGCGTCTGTCCTTTTGCAAAAACAGCCACTGATGCAATAACAGGCACAAGGTCGGGAATGTTTGCGGCATTAACATCAATGCCGTTAAGCTCATTTTTGCTTATATGAATACCGTTTTCATCGGAATGAATATCTGCACCCATTGATTTTATAATGCTTATAATTTCTTTATCACCTTGTACGGAAGAAAGGGAAAGACCGTTGATTTTTATATCGGAAACAGCGCCGAAGGATACGAAAAATGCACCGTTTGACCAGTCTCCCTCAATTCTGATTTGTTCGGGAGAAATATATTGCTGATTTCCTTTGATAAAATAGGAATTACCCTGTTCTGTAATTGTAATTCCGAATTTTCTGAGTGTTTCAACGGTCATATCAATGTATGGTTTTGATTCAACGGGGGGAATAAGCCTTATCTCGCTGTCGCCATCGAGAAGCGGTAATGCAAAAAGCAGACCCGTTATGTATTGAGAGCTGATATTTCCCGAAATATTAAAAATGCCGCTTTCAAGCTTACCGCTGATTTTTATGGGGAATTCACCGTCGGGAGATACTGTAACACCGTGCTCCGAAAGTGTTTTCAGTAGGGGTGCTTGCGGTCTTTCCGGTAATCTGCCGCCGCCTGTAAATACGGAATTGATACCTAATGCCGCAGCAACGGGTATTAAAAATCTTATTGTGGAGCCGCTTTCACCGCAGTCAAAAACAGCCTCTTTTTTTAATGTATCAACAGGAAAAACAGTAAGGTTAAGATTGTCTTCTTTAATCGTTACACCTGCCGATTTTAAACATTCTGCGGTGGCTTTTATATCGTTTGATGTGGAATTGAGCAACAGCTTTGTGGGTTTATCTGCAAGAGAAGCCGCAATCAATGCTCTGTGAGCCTGTGATTTAGAAGCGATTGCATCAATTTCACCTTTCATATTTCGTAAATCAAGGGTTGCAATCATTGTCAGATGCCTGCCTTTATAAAGTTGAGTACATCCTCAACGGGAATTTTTTTGCCGATGCATTTACCCATTTTTTCGGGAATAATGAGAGTCAATGTACCGCCGGTACGCTTTTTGTCTGAACAGGCAACATTGTACAGTGATTCGGCAGAATATTCACAGTTTACGGGAAGATTATTTTTTATAAGTACATTTTTAATTTCTTGTGTCAGATTGCAGTCGCAGTAACCAAGAGCGTATGCACCCTTTGATGCAATAACCATACCTATTGCCACAGCACTGCCGTGAGAAATTTTAAAAGAGCTGTTTATCTCTATCGCGTGCCCGATAGTATGTCCGAAATTTAAAATTGCTCTTATTCCCGTATCTTTTTCATCTTGATTGACAATATCTCTTTTTAGTTCAACACAGCGTGTGATTACATATTCAATGTTTTCTCTGATATCGTTATTTTTAAGAAAATCAAAAAATTCTTCATCAAGAATAACGCCGTATTTTATAACCTCTGCACAGCCGTCTGCAAAAATTTCGGGCTTTAAAGTGTCGAGAGCAGAGTAGTCGCAAATTACCATATCGGGCTGATAGAATGCACCTGCAAGATTTTTTCCGTTTGGCAGGTTTATTGCAGTTTTGCCGCCTACGGAAGAATCAACTGCTGAAAGGAGAGTTGTGGGCATTTGCACAAATTTAATTCCTCTTAAAAATGTAGCCGCCGCAAAGCCGCCCATATCACCGGGGATACCGCCACCCAATGCAATAATCATATCCGAGCGGGTTATATGATTTTCAGCAAGGAATGAAAGAATTTCAGCGTATGTTGCAACAGACTTTGACTCTTCACCGTGAGTGAATACAAACTTAACGGTTCTGAAACCGCTTTTTTCAAGGGATGCAATAACTCTGTCTGCATACAGCCTGTCCACATTATCATCTGTAATAACAGCAGCCGAGCATACACCTAACTCGTTTTTTATCATTTCACCTGCACTGTCAAGCAGATTGTTTCCGATGTATATGTTGTAGCATTTTGATGCGGATATTTTTACCGTATTCATTGATTTCACCTTAATTTCTGTAAATAATGCCGTCTATGGTTTCTTTTCGTATTCTGCCTTCACGCAGAATTTCAAGCAAAGTATTACGGTCGGCATTGTTTAATGATTCTCTATATTTTACTAAATTTGATATAAGTTCGTCAAGTTCTCGGAGCAAATAATCCTGATTTTCCAGAAATAATTCGGTCCACATATATTCATTCAGCTTTGCAACACGTGTCAAATCTCTGTACGAACCGGCGGAAAAGCCTTTGTGAAGCATAGCGGCATCATTTTTTACGTAAGCGTTTGAAACTATATGACACAACTGAGATGTGTAGGCTATAATTCTGTCGTGTTCTTCGGGTGTTGCCATTTGTATATTTGTAAAACCGATTTTACCGAAAAGATTTTTTAATAAGTCAATCTTTATTTTATTGGTATTCTCTTTCGGACATAGAACAAGAGATGCATTTTTAAACATATTTTCACTTGAATATGCGTAACCTGACATATGCAGACCTGCCATGGGATGTGCGCCGATAAATGTAAATCCATATTTGTCTGCAATAGGTTCAAGTGCATCACAAATAAGTCTTTTAACGCCGCCGCAGTCAATAACTATTGAATCTTTTGATATAAGAGATGCATTCTTTTTTATATATTCAATCGTTGCTTCGGGGTAGAGGGATATTATTATTAAATTGCACTTTGACAGATTGTTTTCTGACAGCTTTCCGTCGAGCACATTTTCGGAAATAGCCTCGGCAACAACTGTTTCATCTATGTCGTAGCCGTAAACTTTTGAGTCTGTGTAGTATTTTAACGCCTTCGCCATTGAACCGCCTATAAGACCTAAACCGACTATACCTATTCGCATAATTAATCCCCCTCGGATTGTGAATTGTGAGGATATTATAGTATAATTTCTTCATTATGTCAATACTTTAAAGCGATGAAGAAAAATTTTATTTTGTTACATAAAATGTATGTATTGTATTTTAATACACGTTATGATAATATAAATGTAGCTTAATTATGCTGAAATGAGGGAATATTTATGGATAAATTGAATTTTAAAAACGGCAAACTTACAATTTTACAAATCAGTGATGCTCAGGATACACAGTGGGTAAGGCATACTATGGTATCTATGCTCGAAAAGGCTTGTGAAAAAGTAAATCCCGATCTTATAGTATTTACGGGTGATAACATTCTGGGCAATCATCTTTCCGATTACCGTTTCGGAAGCGGTCAGCGTAAGCTCACAAGAAAACAGGAGTACAAAATCCTTAAAAGAGCTCTTCGTCATGTGTTCAGAATTCCCGAAGACAGAGGAATTCCTTTTGCTGTTGTTTTCGGCAATCACGACGACAGAAATTCATTTACAAAAGATGAACAGGCTGATATTTTCAGAGCATACAATATGAACAGAGGCTGTGAAAATACAGGTAAGCTGTGCGGTACTTACCGTTTACCCGTTTATTCAACTGACGGCACAAGTAAACTTCTTGATTTGTATATGATTGATACTGCTTATTATGACAGACAAGATGATAAATGTTATGATGAGGTTCTTCCTGAAACTGTTGAATGGTTTAAGGCAGAAACTGTCGCCGCCGCACAGGAAGGTGATGCAAATGCTCTTATGTTTATGCATATCCCACTCGAAGAGGTTGCTGAATTCGTTGATGTCGATGAGGAAACTCACAAGGTATCTCTCAGAAGTGATTGCACAGGTAAAGCTGGTGAACCTGTTACTCCTGTTGAAAAGGACAACGGATTTTATGATGCTGTGCTTGAAAACGGCAAAGTAAGCATGATTATTTCAGGCCACGACCACACAAACAATTTTATAGGTGAAAAAGACGGTATAAAGTTTGTTGCAACTCCTGCGGCTTCATTCAGATGCTACGGCAGTAAGGATTCAAGAGGTGTGCGTGTATTTGAAATTGACGAAAACAATCCTGATTCAGTCAATACTTATACTCTGAGTATGACAGACCTGTTGGGTGATAACATTCTTACTACAGTAAGATATTTCCTTGATGCTGATGAAATGGAAAAAGCTAAATACATTACTCTCGGTGTTGCAGGTATTGCAGCCGTAGCTGGAGGAATTATTAAAAAATGCAAGTCAAAATAAAAAATCCGTTATCCGAAAATTGGTATGCAGACCCCGAAGCAAGGTTTTATGAGGGTAAATACCATATTTACGTTACACGCTCTGCGGCTTTTGAGGACCAGCTGAATCACGATTGCTTTGTTTCAGAAGATCTTGAAAATTGGGAAATAAAAAAAGGTATAATCGATATTGAATCTTTCCCTTGGGTTGAAAAAGCAGTATGGGCACCTACTATAATTGAGAAAAACGGAAAATATTATTACATATTTGCTTCAAACGATATTCAGTCCGATGCTGAAACAGGCGGACTTGAAATCGGTGTGTCAGACAGTCCCACAGGTCCGTTTAAAAGCTATCTCGGTAAACCTCTTATAGGTAAGTTTATCAACGGCGCACAACCCATTGACGCGCATCTGTTTAAAGATGATGACGGTACAGTTTATCTGTATTACGGCGGCTGGAGACATTGTAATGTTGCCGTTATGAATGATGATATGACAGGCTTTGTGCCTTTTGATGACGGTGAGATTTTTAAAGAAATCACGCCCGAAGACTATGTAGAAGGACCGTGTATGATGAAAAAAGACGGCTTGTACTACTTTATGTGGTCATGCGGCGGCTGGACAAACGGTACATACAGAGTTGACTATGCAATTTCCGATTCTCCTTTGGGTGAGTTTAAATCCGAAGGTACGATTCTTTCCAAAAACGGCGATAAATACGAAGGAACGGGTCATAACGGATATATTCAGGTGAATGATACAAACGATTTTCTTTGTGTATATCACCGCCGTAAGGTAGGACTTATTGCAAGGGATGCAAGATTCCTCTGTATTGACAAATTTACATTCGACGGCAAAAAAATAAACCCCGTTGTTTTAACGGATGAGTGGATATATGAAACTGTTTAAGGATACATATTTTTATAAAACATTTTTTTCGATGGCGGCAGTTATAGTTGTGCAAAATCTTATTATATACAGCGTAAATCTTGCAGATAATATTATGATTGGCAGGTATTCGGAGCTTTCCATGGCAGGTGTATCTCTTGCTAATCAGATACAGTTTTTATTGCATATGTTTTCAATGGGTGCATCTAACGGTCTTGGTGTGTTGGCATCGCAATATTGGGGCAAAAAGCAGACTGCGCCTATTAAAAAAATCTTTACGTCAGCTTGCATATTCGGCTTGGGCATGAGCGTTATATTGTCTTTGGCGGTTATTCTTATGCCCGAAACGGTGTTAGGCTTGCTGACTGATAAAGCCAATGTTATAGCTGAGGGTTCAAAGTATATTGTGATAATGGGTTTTACATATTGCATTTATACTTTTACAACTCTTATGCTCGGTATGCTCAGAAGTGTGGAAACCGTAAAAATCGGCTTTGTTGTAACTGCAATATCATTAGTTGTTAATGTTACTCTTAACTATGCGTTGATATTCGGCAATTTCGGTTGCCCTGAGCTTGGTGTTGAAGGGGCGGCATATGCAACCCTTATTGCAAGATTTGTTGAATTTTTAATTGTATTTGTTTATGTATTTTGTTTTGACAAAAAGATTAAGCTTAAAATTAAAGATCTCTTTGTTCTTGATAAAAATTACATACATGACTACATAAAAGCAGGTCTGCCGCTTATAGCTTCCAATTTATCCTGGGGAATTGCAATGACCGTGCAGACAGCAATACTCGGCAGACTTGAATCCAACGCCGTTCTGGGAGCTAATAATATTGCAACAACTATATATCAGGTTGTAAGCGTATTTTATAATTCCACATCAAGCGCCGCTTCCGTTATTATAGGTAAAACGGTAGGGGAGAATGATTATGATAGAGTTAAAATTTATGCAAAGCGTTTGCAGAAAATTTTTATATCCTCAGGTATACTGTCCTGTATAATAATGTTGCTATGTAAAGACGGAATAATATCACTCTTTAAGGTCGCGGCGGAAACGGCAGATATGGCAAATGTGTTTATATGTATTTTAAGCGTTACCATAATAGGCTCCTGTTATGAAGCCCCTTGTCTTTGCGGTATAGTTTCGGGTGGCGGAGATACAAAGTTCGTGTTTATTAATGACCTTATATTTATGTGGGGAATGGTTTTGCCGTTGTCATTTTTGTCAGCCTTTATATTTAAATGGCCTATTCCCGTTACATTTTTCCTGTTAAAGTCCGATCAGCTTGCAAAATGCTTTGTTGCTGTTGTAAAAGTTAACAGATTTAAATGGATAAAGCAGCTTACCAAATAAGAAATACTATTCTTTTTGAAAGAAATCAAACTTCACGGTTTCAATTTCTTTTCCCTCATACATGTATGCCGTCTGCTCACCGGATTTAATCAGTCCGCATAGAGTGCAGACGGCAAAAATTATCCATATTATTACAAATGTGAATACTCTTATGATTTTTGATTCTTCTTTTGTTTTCATTTTATGCCTCTTTTGCGTATTCTTTAATAAAATCCGTCAGCACATCACCCAGCAACCTGCCCGAATATGCCGCTTCTTTGAGCGTATTCATATCCGTACCAACCTCAATAAGCAAGGAATACGGGGTAATATCCATATTGTATTTGCGACAGCAGAATAATATGGGCTTCATCAGATTTTTGTATTTGTCATTTGCCGTTTTTTGCAGTCTTAAAGCAAATTCAAGATTTGTTTCCCATGATGGAAAATTTGTTATGCTTCCGTCTTCAGCACCTGCAATTATCATCATCTGCGCAGCTTTATCGTTACCAAGCTGTGTTATTTGTTTTATTCGTGTGTTGCTGTCGTAATAAATTGCATCGCGGTGAATGTCAAGTGTTATTATTATTGACGGATATTTTTCCAGAATTTTTTTAATTCCCTCTCTTGATTTTGAATATGCACCTGTGTAAACGCTGTCATAAACGGTGGTGTCATGTATTACTCCAATCCCGTTTGATTCAAGAACTTTTGCTATTTCATCGCCGACCCGAATCATATTTATTTTTTTGTCATCACTTCTTTCGGAATAATCCGAACTGAATTTACCGTTGTCAGTCATTATGTAGGTTTCCGTAGTGTGGGTGTGATAAATAAGCACCGTAGGTTTTGATATATCATTTATCGGCAGACTGAAATTATTATTCAATATATCTTCTATGTCAATATCTTTTGTTTCTGTGGTATTTTTTACATAAATGTTACTGAACGAATCCGTTGCCTGATAATCAATATAAGTTTTTTCAAGGATTTCACCGTTGTATTCGTATTTACCCGAATCAAACAGCTTTTGAATCCGTTTCATACTTTTTAGAATGTCTGACGGAGTATCACTTAGATTTAAATACGCTTCATTATCATTACAGGTACTTGACTTTTGTTTTATTTGAACTATGCCTGTTCCGTTATCAAAAAATGATATTATGCTTTTTTTTATATTGTTTGCTTCATGCATAAATGCCTCGGGCATCACAAGCAGAGAGCTGATATATGCAAATTCTGTGCCGACTGTACTTTTAAATGTGATTTTGTAGGATAAAGTTGTAATTACGGCACACAGAATTAATACTGCCCATAAGGGCAGTGTGAATTTTTTTCTTTTATGCGGCATCTTATGTTTAATTTTTATCACCCCGATATTAATATTGTATGAGATGATAAAAACAATAATTCACATCAGCATCATTAAATCCTCAAGTGAAATATTTCTTTGCAAAGCCGAATTAAGAGCGAGTGAAATAAATTTTGATGCTCTCTCGTTAATTAAATCCGCTTCTCTTGATGCAACGATATATTCTTTGAATTTAGTTCCCTTTGAGATGTCGGCTGAAACCTCAATCTCATCAAGCACATTTTGTGCTAATGTATAGGCACTTATAACTGTCGGAACACCTATTGCAACAACAGGTACTCCAAGCGTTGTTTTGCTCATTTCTTTTCGTGTGTTGCCGATTCCCGAACCGGGTGAAATGCCTGTGTCGGTAAGCTGAACGGTAGTTCCTAATCTATTTATGTCAAGCGCGGCAAGGGCATCAATCACAACAACGCACGACGGATTGATATTCTTAACTATGCTTGCTACGATTTCAGATGCTTCCATTCCTGTTTTTCCGAGTACACCCGGGGTAAATGAAGCCACGCTTCTGAGTGAATCAAACCCTATTGATGCGGCAAGCTCTTTACTGATATGCCGAGTTACAAATACTTTGTCCGCACATTCAGGGCCTAATGCATCGGCAGTCATATCTCTGTTACCAAGTCCTACTGTCAATATTGTGCCTTTGTCGGGAATAAGAGTAATAAGCTGTTCAATAAGACCTTCAAGTCTGCCGTCAAGAAGCTCGCTGTCGCAAGAAAAGGATGGGACATCAACAGTTATATATCTGCCTTTCGGTTTGCCTATAAGTTTTTCGCCGTTTTCGTTTGTAATGTTTACGCAGGTAACCGTTGAATTGCCGTAGTGCTCTATAGTTTTTTCAATACCCTCGTTTTTTCCTATACCGCATATTTCTGCTCTTTCTACTGCAAGATCTGTTCTGAAATCCAATTTTAATCACCTGAAAAAAGTTTTAGCAGTATAGAGATTTTTTATTCACAAAGAATTTGAAAATAATTGCATATTTTTTTTAAAATTACTTGCTTTTTTTTGCAAAGCATGATATTATAATAACCTGTATAGACCAAAAGGAGGTGCAATAAATGCCTAACATTAAATCTGCAAAAAAGCGTGTAATCGTTAACGCTACAAAGGCTCAGAGAAATAAGTCTGCTAATACTGCTCTCAAAACAGCTCTTAAAAAGGCTAACGCAGCTATCGAAACAAATGCTGCTGACAAGGCAGAAGCAGTAAAGGCTGCTGAAAAGAAGATAGATCAGGCTGTTGCTAAGGGACTTATTCACAAGAATAACGCTGCTCGTAAAAAGTCAGCTCTTGCTGTAAAGCTCAACAAGTCCAACGCTTAATTCTGCTTGGTATTTTATCAACGAAAGGATGTTTTCCCATGAAAAAGTTTTTAAAAGTTTTGGCTATTGTAGCCGCAATCGCAGCTGTTGCAGCAGCAATTTATGTTGCAGTAAAAAAGTTTATGGAAAAGAAACAGCAAATCGGCAATACTGAAGAAAATTATGTTTCATGCTCCTGTTTTGACGATGAATTCGCAACACAGGAAACAGTTGTTGCTTAACTTTCAATCGTTTGATAAAATAAGGCCAAACGCCGACTGTTGATAAGGCTGTGTTTCCTTAAAATATGAACTTTTGGCACAATAATGCGTTAAAAACTCCCGATATGCGTTAGCATTATCGGGAGCTTTTGCCTTTTCTTGTATTCAAAATTTATATTTTAAGGTGCTTCGCAGTTTCGTAAGAACTAAAAATTTCTTGTATTGAAGCCAAAAATGCAGCAAGGCTGTCGCCTTGCGAGGCTTTTGGCAAAAATACGGGGAATTTTGTTCGAGAAACAAATACTGCCTTATCAACAGCCGGCGTATGCGGGGTCT
Organism: Acutalibacteraceae bacterium; assembly: GCA_045535305.1. Taxonomy (GTDB): domain Bacteria; phylum Bacillota; class Clostridia; order Oscillospirales; family Acutalibacteraceae; genus UBA1081. The sequence goes on along the minus strand of JAZSLJ010000013.1, from coordinate 5,088 downwards.
TTTTTGTATTATAAGAAAGTAATTTTGCGGTTGCTTTTGTTATTTGTATTTGGTATAATTAAGTAAATATAATTATAAATAGGTGATGTAAAATGAAAAATTTACCTATGTGGCAGGATATTGATTTTTTCAGCTTTAATACTGAAAAACGTTCTGCGGCAGGTTTTCCCATTAACCCTTCAACAGGTGTTAAAAAGACACAATGTCTTAACGGCACATGGAAATTCCGTTTTTTGCCTTCTTGTAATCATGTTCCGTCAGATTATCAGCGAAATGATGCGGATGTATCCGGTTTTGATGATATAACCGTACCTTCCGAATGGCAGATAAAAGGCTACGGTACGCCTATATATACCAATATTACATATCCGAAGCCTATTTCAATGACAAAAATTCCTCATATCGATGATTCAATGAATCCCTGCGGACTTTACGTTAAGGATTTTGAGCTTGCCGAAACCGACGATAATGTGTTTATTCATTTCGGCGGTATAAATTCATGCGGCGAAGTTTTTGTCAACGGTGAATTTGTTGGATATTCACAGGATACCTTTGATGAAACAGAGTATGACATCACAAGGTATGTTCATAAAGGCACAAACCGCCTTGCGGTAACGGTACGTCAGTTCTGCGACGGTAGCTATCTTGAAGATCAGGATATGTGGCGTCTTGCAGGTATTTTCCGTGATGTAAATCTTGTATTCAAACCTAAAAAATATATTAAAGACTATTTTATGAGATGCGAATTTACAGACGGATACTCAGATGCACTTTTTAAAATAGATACAGAGGTTGAAGCAAGGGGCGCTGAACTGAAAAAAGGTAAACTGACCGTTGATGTTATTGATGCAGACGGTAAAGTTGTAAAGACTATGTGTTCTGATGTTCCGAAAATGAATACAAACGGCTTTTACACCATAAAGCTTGATGAAACAATAAATAATGTTAATTTATGGAGCCATGAAAATCCTTATCTCTATAATGTCCGAGTTACTCTCTCTGACGGTAAAACTGTTGTTGACGTAAGAGAGCATAAGTTCGGCTTCCGCGAAATTAAAATTGAAAAATATAACCCCGAAACAAAAAGAGGACCTTTTATTCTTCTTAACGGAGTTCCGCTTAAAATATGCGGTGTTAACAGACACGATTTCCATCCCGATTACGGCCACGCTGTTCCCGAGGAGATTATAAGAAGCGATCTTGAACTGCTTAAAAGAAGCAATATTACAAATGTAAGAACTTGTCATTATCCCAATTCACGCCGTTTTTATGAGCTTTGTGATGAAATCGGTATTCTCGTTATGAGTGAAAATAACCTTGAAACTCACGGTCTTGCTATCAAAATCCCCGGCAGTGATCCCAAATGGAGCAAGCAGTGTTGTTACAGAATGAAAAATATGGTTAATTCATTCAAAAACCATTCCTGTATTCTTTTCTGGTCTTTGGGTAACGAAAGCGGTGTAGGTCAGACCTTTGCCGATATGAAAGCAGCAGCTCTTTCTATTGATAATACAAGACCGATTCATTACGAACCCGACGCATATCTTGAAGTTTCCGATATTATGAGTGAAATGTACACAGTGCAGACAGAAATGAAGGAAATCGGCGAAAACAAGTCTCATACCCATTCAAGAGCATTGTGGAATCTGCAGATGGGTTATCATCTTAAACCAGAGCATTACCGCGATAAACCCTTTATTCAGTGTGAATATTCACACGCTATGGGTAACAGTATGGGTAATTTTGCCGATTATTGGGATGACTTTAAAAAGTATGACCGTCTTGCAGGCGGATATATCTGGGACTTTGCAGACCAGGCAATCAGAACAACAACTCCCGACGGTAAAGATAAGTGGAATTACGGCGGTGATTTCGGTGATAAGCCGAATGACGGTAATTTTGCATTCAACGGCGTTTTCAGAGGCGACAGATCACCCAATCCCCATTATTTTGAGGTTGTAAAGTGCTATCAGCAGGCAGATTTTGCTCTTGAAGGTAATGTGCTTACGGTTCTTAACAGATTTATGTTCACATCTCTTGATTCATTCAAACTTAAGGTAGTGCTTACTAATCAGAGCGGAATCGTTAATGAGTCTGATTTCGATTTACAATCCGCAGGTTATCTTGAATCCGTTAAAATTGAGCTTCCGTTTGATGTTAACGTAACTGAGGAATCAACAGTTGATGTGTATCTTACTCTTAAATATGCAAAAATGATGCTTCCTGCAGGTCATCTTATGGCAAGGGAACAGTTTGTTCTCGGTGAGTATAAATTCACAACGGCAAAGCCCTGCGACGGCAATGTTGCGCTTACCGAAACAGCTTCGGATATCATTGTTGACGGAAACGGTTTTACTGTAAAAGTTTCTAAGAAAACAGGTGAGCTTTATTCATATAAATCAGGCGATAAAGAATTCCTTAAAAGCGGAATTAAACCTGTTTTCGGCAGAGCCAACACAGATAACGAGCGTATGGCTCAGATACCTGTTGAATTTGTAAAAGATTTTCTTGGCCTCAATGCTTTCCGTAAAGCCACATCAAAAATGAAGGTATCTTCAGTTGATGCTTCAAATTATAACGGATGTATCAAAATAAGCGTTTGCTGGCGTGTAATAGGGCTTGATAAGGTTAAAACAGAGTTTATAATAACTCCCGACGGAAAAGTTATTACAAACCTTAATTGCCGTAACATAACACCTTACGATTTGCCCAGATACGGTGTTACATTTGAACTTGTGAAAGGTATGGATGGCATAAAGTATTACGGTAAAGGTCCTCATGAGAATTATTGCGACAGAAAAACAGGTGCATATCTCGGCGTTCATAAATTTGATTCCTGTGAAGATTTTATTCACGATTATCTGTTCCCGCAGGAGAATGCGAACCGTTGCGATGTAAGATGGCTTGAGGTTGGTAATAACGACGCAATTCTTCGCGTTGATGCGATAGATAAAGCCTTTGAAGCAAGTGTACATCCTTATTCATTGGAGGAGCTTCATAAAGCAGACCATTCGTGTTATCTTAACCGTCGCGATTCGCTTACCGTTAATATAGACGGCGGGCAGTACGGTGTCGGCGGTGATATTCCTGCAATGGCAACACTTAAACCTCAGTATAAATTGCCAAAGTTTAAAGAGCTTTCTATGAGCTGTGTAATATCATTTAAAGCCAAATAATACAAAATTGTAATAAATCAAAATTCACTTGATTTTTTAACGGATGTATTGTACAATGTTAATTGTGGAAAACATAAAAATATTAAAATAGGTGATAAAATTGAAAAAAGTTTTATGCGTAATTTTTGCTTTTGTGCTGTGTATGGCAGTTGTATTCACAGGCTGCGATAACACAACAGATGACAACAAGGGTGGTTCTGTTGAAGATGACTCAGCTTTCCAGGCTTTCCTTGAAAACGATGCTGTAGGTGATATCAGAAGTGATAATGATATCCAGGAAGGCGAAACAACTGTTGAAACCCATGTACCCGAAGAAGTTGAAGTTTTTGTAAGAGGTAACTATTACATTGACGGTGTTATTTACAGCTCGGGTGATGCAATGAAGGTTCAGCTTGCATCTGACGGTGTGAATGTTCATGTAACTGCTGCTGTAAGCGGAATTTCTTTTGGTATGATGGTTCTTAACGGCACTACTTATGTTGTTCAGCCTTCAGCAAAAATTTATACAGAGCTTTCAGATTCACTTCTTGCAGCTCTCGGTCTTGGCGAAAGCTTCAGTGTTGATGAATTCCAGTCAATCGCTGATAAGGTTGGTGAAGATGAGGTTTATAATCTTAAACAGTCAAAAGTTACTATCAATGGTGAAGCAGGTCTTTGTAATGAATACAATTACGAAGATGCAACTGTAAAACTCTACTCCATCGGTGAAAAGCTTATCCAGGTAGACAACTACGATGATAAAGGCGTTCTTACAATGCAGATTGTAATTGATAAAATTACACCTACAATTCCTGCTGATCAGCTTACACTCAAAGGTCTTGAGAAGGCTTCAATTACATCATTCATTTCTTCATTCTTCTCATTGGCAACTAACTAAAATTATGAGATACGGTAAAGTTGCCGTCGTAACAGGCGGCGCTTCCGGAATCGGTGAAGCTACAGTCCGTACATTGTGTGCAGACGGAATGGCGGTTGTCATAAATTATAACAGCTCTGAGGCAAAGGCTGAAGCTTTAGCTTCGGAGCTTTCTTTTAACGGTTTTAATGTTATGACCGCAAAGGCTGATGTTTCTGATTCTTTGGAAGTTAACGAAATGTTTGAAAAAATTAATAGGGACTTTGGTGTGCCGCTTGTTCTTGTTTGTAATTCCGGTATAGCACAGCAAAAGCTGTTTACTGATATTACCGATGATGATTGGAACACAATGTTAGGTGTAAACCTTACAGGAGTTTTTAATTGTTGCCGTGCTGCATTACCTTTTATGATTCGTCAGAAAACGGGCAGGATAATTAATATATCTTCAATGTGGGGGCAGGTCGGTGCATCCTGTGAAGTTCATTACTCTGCGGCAAAAGCAGGTGTGATAGGGCTTACAAAAGCATTGGCACAGGAGGTTTCACCATCGGGAATAACAGTTAACTGTGTAGCTCCCGGTGCTATAGACACAAAGATGATGTCATCATTTTCACAAGATGATATTGCTGCATTGTGTAATGAGATTCCGCTTATGAGATTGGGTAAAGCAGAGGAAATTGCCGCCGCTGTGGCATTTCTTGCTTCAGAAAAAGCAGGATATATAACCGGGCAGATTCTCGGTGTCAACGGTGGAATGGTTATCTGAATAAAACAAAAACGCAGTTACTTTCGCCGATTGTTGATAAGGAAGTATTTGTTTCTCGAACAAAATTCCCCGTATTTTTGCCAAAAGCCTCGCAAGGCGGCAGCCTTGCTGCGTTTTGTGGCTTCAATACGAGCAATTTTTAGTTCTTACGAAACTGCGAAGCACTTAAAAATGCGAATTAATCGTGCGACAACGGCGAAAATCACCGATAATGCTGACGCATATAGGTGATTTTACAACGTAATATTCTGCGGTTAGTTCACATTTTACAGAAAAACTTACTTTCCAAC
>JAZSLJ010000027.1:0-132735 GCA_045535305.1 Acutalibacteraceae bacterium | reverse complement strand
AAAGTAAATGAGTTTTCATTGGGCATGGGACCTGCCATATTTAAAAAGAAAAAAGGTGAAACTCAATATTCACTGCGCTGCTTACCGATAGGCGGTTATGTAAGCATGGAAGGCGAAGATGCTCAATCAGAAGATGAAAACGCATTCTGCAATAAAAAATGGTGGAAAAAATTTATTATTGTTGCCGCAGGTGCAATAATGAACCTTATTTTAGGCTTTATATTTGTTGCTATTCTTACATGTATGGATGACCTTATCGGCACAACGCAGATTCACAGCTTCTATAAAAATGCAACAAGTGTGCAGTACGGAATTGAAGAAGGCGACATAATAAAAGAAATCAACGGTACGTCAATTTTTTCCAGCCGTGATATAAGCTATTGCTTACAGCGCGATGATGACGGCATTTACGACTTTGTTGTAGAGCGTAACGGTGAAAAAGTTGAACTTAACGGTGTCCGTTTTGAACAAAAAACCGATGACGCGGGCAATAAAACCATAATTTACGATTTTATAATTGTAGGTGTAGAAAAAACACCGCTTAACGTAATAGTAACTGCAACAAAAGATACGGTTTCTATTGCAAGACTTATATGGCTTACACTTTTTGACCTTGTAACAGGTCATTACGGAATAAACGATTTATCAGGACCCGTCGGAACAGTTTCGATTATTGCAGACGCCACATCTCAAGCGGTTTCAACAGGTGCAAACTTTGATATGATTGTTTATATAATGGCACTCATTTCGATAAACGTAGGTGTATTCAATCTTCTGCCCGTTCCTGCACTTGACGGCGGCAGACTGTTCTTCATAATTATTGAAGCAATAAGAAAAAAACCTATTCCTGCAAAATATGAAGGTTTTATTCACGCGGCAGGTCTTGTACTGCTGATGCTGTTAATGGTTGTTATTACTTTCAATGATATTAAAAATCTGATTATTAATTAATGGTGATTATATGTATTCACGCAGAAAATCAAAGGAAATTAAAATAGGCAATATCACTATCGGCGGAAATAACCCGATTGCCGTACAGTCAATGCTCAATACTCCCGCATCTGATGCCGAGGGTTGTGTTAAGCAGGCTCTGGAATTACAGAATGCCGGCTGTGAAATAATCAGAACTGCCGTACCCGATATTGATTGCGTAAAAACAGTATACAAATTAAAAGAAAATCTAAGCATTCCTGTTGTTGCAGACATTCATTTTGATTACAGAATTGCGCTTGAATGTGCAGAAGCAGGTATTGATAAAATAAGAATCAACCCCGGCAACATCGGTTCTGATGACAGAGTAAAGGCTGTTGCAGACAAATGCAGACTTAAAAATATTCCGATAAGAATAGGTGTAAACTCAGGTTCACTTGAAAAGGAAATTCTTGCAAAGCACGGCTCTCCCACTCCCGAAGCATTGGCAGAAAGTGCGATGTATCATGTTGGATTGCTTAAAAAATTTGATTTTGATGATATTGTAATTTCTTTAAAATCATCAGATGTAAGAAAATCATTTGAAGCATATTCAATCGTTGCAGATATGTGCGATTATCCGTTACATATCGGTATTACCGAAGCGGGCACGGAAAGAATGGGTATTATCAAATCATCCGCAGGACTCGGTGCACTTCTTATAAACGGTATCGGTGATACAATGCGAATCTCACTTACCGCAGACCCTGTTAAAGAAATAGATGCTGCTTATGATTTGCTTAATGCACTTGATTTAAGACAAAGAGGTATCAAATTTGTATCCTGTCCCACCTGCGGAAGAACAAAAATTGACCTTATTTCATTAGCATCACAGGCGGAAAAACGTCTCAAAGACTGCAACAAAAATATTACCGTTGCAATTATGGGATGTGTGGTAAACGGTCCCGGTGAAGCACGCGAAGCTGATATAGGTATTGCAGGCGGCGACGGATGCGGTCTTATATTCAGAAAAGGTGAAATTCTCAGAAAGGTCAGTGAAGACAGGCTCCTTGATGAGCTTGTGAATGAAATAGAAAATACTGATTTCAACTAAAATGAAAAAACTTAAAAAGAATGTAAAAAACAAAACATGGTTCAAGCTTGATAATGCAGGAATAATTTTCCCTGCACAGAATACCACGTGGTCAAATGTTATAAGGGTTTCCGTTAACTTAAAAGAAGAAATCGACCCCGATATTCTGCTCAAAGCGGTGAAAAGATGTCTGCCGAGGTTTCCTACTATGGCGGTCAGGCTTCGTAACGGATTTTTTTGGCACTATATCGAAAAAAATCCCGAAGAACCCTTAGTTTTACCCGATGCAAACAACCCTTGTCTGCGAATAAAATATAACGAAAATAACCGTTATCTGTTCAGAATATTTTATTACAAAAACAGAATCTCGCTTGAAATATTTCATGCGCTTACAGACGGCTACGGTGCATCTATTTTCATTAGTACAATAACTGCAGAATATTTAAGATTAAAAGGTCATAGCATCTCTTGCGGCGGTATGGTTTTTGATATCAACGAAAAACCGAAAGAGGAAGAATTTGAGGACTCTTTCATAAAATACGCATCAAAAACTGCTAAAGAGAATGTTCCCGTTGGCTCGGCATATCACAAAAAAGGTGAAAAGATGCCTAAACACACATCAATTCTCACAACCGGCTATGTACCTGTGGACAAGCTTAAGGCAAAAGCAAAGGAATACGGTGTTACCATAACAGAATACATCGCATCCATACTTATGTATCTGCACATAAATTTCCAGCGGGAAGAAAAAAAGAAACAACAAACCATCAGTATGCAGATTCCCGTTAACTGCCGTAATCAGCTTCCGTCAAAGACTCTCAGAAACTTCTCGGTCAACTATAACATTGATATCAACCCGAATTGGGGCGAATACACTTTTGAAGAAGTACTTAAACATCTTTCACTCAGTTTAAGGCTTACAAATAATGCAAAGCATCTGCAAACAATGTTTGCATCAAATATAGGCCTTGAAAAAAATCCTGTATTGAGATTTCTTCCTCTCATAGTTAAAGATTTAGCTGTAGGATTAGTGTTTATTGTTGGTGCAGAAAGGTCTACAACATCTGTTTTTACAAATGTTGGTGTGGTTAAACTTCCTGAAGAAATGTACGAGCACATTGAGAGTATGATGCTGATGCCATCACCGGGACAGAGAAACGGTGCAAGAGTCGGAGGCATGAGTGTCGGAAATGTAATGGCAATAACATTTTCTAATATGTTTACTAATACTGAAGTTGAAAAAGAATTTTTCAGATTTCTTGTTAAGGAAGGTATACCTGTTAAAATTGAAAGTAACAAACAATAATTTACTGCAAAAAAGGAGAATTTAAATGTCCTATTGTGTAAACTGCGGTGTGGAATTAGCAGCGGCGGCAAAAAGCTGTCCTCTGTGTGATACACCTGTAATAAACCCAAATCTGCTGAAAATTAATGAAGCAGAACCAACATATCCTGAAAGAATTGACATTCCGAAATCAACAAGAAAGCGCTATACAGCAACAATATTTTCTCTCCTTCTGCTTCTGCCTAATATTGTTTGCTTTATAACAAATCTGCTTTTAACACCCGAAACTTTATGGTCTGTTTACGTTATTTCAAGCTCATTGATGTTCTGGTTCCTGATAATTTTTCCGTTTTATATCAAAAGCAAATACAAGCTGTTGATAGTAGCTGTTGATGCTGTTGCCACTGCTTTATATATGTTTGTATTCTTCTATATGATTTCACCTGACACCGATTGGTTCTGGAAATTGGCAATACCGCTTGATATAGGCGTATTTTTTGCCATTGGTTTTTTAGTTGCATTTTACAACAAAAAGAGATCAGCTATACATTCTGTGATTGCATTTTTTACAACCGCTTTAATTTTGAATATTTATATATGCGTTATTGTTAATTTGTTTGCATATTCGGTTTACGTTACTTATTTCACAACGATACTTGCGATTTCCTGCCTTATAATTCTTATTTTCTTCTGCATTGCAGACAGAAAACCAAAGCTCAGAGCATGGCTGTCAAGAAAATTTTTCTATTGATTAAATAGTAAAAAATACTTGTATTTAAAATTAAAATGTTGCATAATAGAGATTGATTTACTCAATCTCTATTTTTTTGTAAAGGAAAGAAAAAATGAAAAGATTTTTATGCCTTCTACTCACTCTTACGCTCCTGTTGTCGATTTCTGTTATATCACATGCAGAATTTGAAAACACTTATATTAACACAGGTGATCACGCAGAAGATTTTGTTTCTGTAGCTCTTACACAGGTAGGTTACAAAGCAGAAAATGAATCAAAATATTCCGAAAACGAGAATTGGAATATCAGTTTTATATTGTGGACCGCTGCAGAGGCAGATATTCCCGAAACTGTTATCCCCCACTCTGAAAATGCACAGCAGATGTATGATTTTTATGCTGAAAAAAACAGGATTCACATTAAGGATGAATATACTCCCGTAAAAGGTGATATTATATTTTTATCAGACGGTCAGGAGCTTACAGACTGTGCAATTGTTTTATCTGCAGATGCTGAGTTCATAACTGCAATAATAGGTAATGACAACAACTGCGTTAACAAAAAGATATACACAGCAGGAATAGAAAAAATTTATGCATACGCATCACCCGATTTCACTTTTACATCAAAATATACAGCAGGTACATTCTCAACAACTGCATCAGTTCTTAATTTCAGAGCAGGTCCAGGTACAAACACCGAAATTATTGATAAAATTCCCATGGGATCTATTGTTAAAATTACTGCTTTTAAAGGTGATTGGGGCTACACAACATTCAACGGTAAAAGCGGCTGGATAAGTATGGAATACACATCTGCTTATGATGATACTTACCATAACATCGGTACATATTCCGTTAACTGGAAGGTTATTGACGTATCAAAATGGCAGGGGAAAATTGACTGGGAAAAAGTTGCCGAAGCAGGATTTGAAGCTGTAATTATAAGAATAGGCTTACGCGGCTCCGTAACAAGAGAAATCCTTATTGACGACAAATTTCTTGAATACTACGAGGGTGCAAAAGAACAGGGCTTACATATTGGATGCTATTTCTATTCTGCGGCAAAATCGGTTAACGATGCAAAAAAAGAAGCTGAATTTGTTATAAAAACAATTAAAGAAAACAATATTGAGCTTGATATGCCCGCATACCTTGACATGGAAGATAAAGTTGTTGAAAAATGCGGAAAAACCGCAATATTCAATATGACAAAAGCATATCTTGACACAATGGACGCGGCGAATATATATTCAGGTGTTTACTGTTCGGCATACTGGGCAAAGGATTACTATAATCAGTCGCTTTTCAACACTCATGCGCTCTGGGTTGCGGATTGGGACGGAGACTGTGATTACAAAGGTGAACACGGTATGTGGCAATATTCCGAAAGAGGCAGAATTACAGGTATTGAAACAAAATATACTGACCTTAACACCTGTTATGTAAACTACCCCCAGCTTATTAAAGATTTCGGATACAATACTGAAAAAATACCTGTTTATAATCTTGGTGATGTAGACAGAGACGGCTCAATTACTGCCGCTGATGCTAGACTTGTGTTGAGATTTTCAGCTCAGCTTGAAACTCCGACAGATTTTCAGTCTGCTGTTTCTGATATTGACGGAAACAAGGTAATCACAGCAAACGATGCACGAATTCTTTTAAGAGTATCTGCACAGCTTGACAGTATTACAAATTATACTCAAAATAAAGAAATTGAATCAGAAATCGTATCCGAATCAATATCGGAAATCGTAACGGAAATTTAATCTTTTCATAATACATATTGGCGGCAGAACATCCAAAAACCTGTCGCCTTTTTTATTTTTATATGTACAAATATATTGTTGACTTAATTTTTTAATTAGCATATAATTAAGGATAGATTTATATAAGGGGTAACAGAAATTGAAAAATCTCGGTTATTACAACGGTACATTTGACGAGCTTGAAAAAATGTATATTCCAATGAATGATCGTGCAAGTTATTTTGGCGACGGTTGTTATGACACAGCATATTCCCGTAATCATATTATATACAATCTTGATGAGCACATCGACCGTTTTTATACCAGTGCATCTCTACTGAGAATTGAAATACCTCATTCAAAAGATGAAATGAAAGCAGTTCTTAATGAGATGCTTTCAAAAGTTGACTGTGGTGAATGTTTTATATATTGGCAGGCTACAAGAGGTACAGGCATAAGAAGTCATCAGTTCCCTGCTGACGGCAGTAAAGCTAACATCTGGATAACAATTACGCCCGAAGAAGTTTTTACAAATGATGTTACACAAAAGGTTATTACTGTTGAAGACACACGTTATCTCCATTGTAATATTAAAACACTTAATCTGCTCCCCTCTGTAATGGCTATCCAGAAGGCAGTTGAAGCAGGCTGTGATGAAGCAATTTTCCACAGAAACGGCAGAGTAACGGAATGTGCCCACAGTAATGTGCATATTATAAAAAATGACACACTTATAACTGCACCTGCAGACAATCTTATTCTTCAAGGAATCGCAAGAGCAAATCTTATCAAAATGTGTAAGCATTTGGGTTATTCTGTTGAGGAAAAAGAATACACTGTATCTGAACTTATGGATGCAGATGAAGTTATACTTACTAACTGCGGAGCTTTTTGCACACCTGTTACAACAGTTGACGGAATACCTGTCGGCAGCAAGAACAGTAAAATGCTCTGTGCGCTTCAAGAGGCATTATTCAACGATTTTATCGAAAAAACTAATTTGAATTAAGAAGTGAGTTTTAATTGAGCAACTATATAAGAACATATGCGGAAATTAACCTTGACGCTATTGAACATAATTTCAATTCACTTAAAAAATGTGTGAATGATGATGTTAAACTGTGTGCTGTAATCAAAGCAGACGGTTACGGGCACGGTGCGGTTACATTGGCTGAATTACTTAGCAATAAAGCTGATTATTTTGCCGTTGCAACTGTTGATGAAGCCATTGAACTGAGAAATGCCGGCATAAAAAATCCTATAATCATTCTTACTTATACCCACAGCGACGACTATGATATTCTGATTGAAAATAATATAACACTTACTGTGTTTTCCTATGAATCAGCTGAAAAACTGAATGATGCAGCATTAAGGCTTGACAAAAAGGCTATTATTCATATTGCAACAGATACAGGTATGACACGCATAGGCTTTGATGTTTCGGATGATTCTGTTGAAGCTGTTAAAAAGATTTCAATGTTATCAAATATTGAAATTGAAGGTATTTTTTCTCACTATGCATGTGCCGATATGGCAGACAAATCAACAAGCGAATTACAGTTGAACCGTTTTTGCGCTTTTATAAAAAAATGCGAAGAAAACGGCATAAATATTCCAATTAAACACATCTGCAACAGCGCAGGAATTTCCGAGTTCAACGAGCATTTTAATATGGTTCGTATGGGTATATCATTATACGGTCTCTACCCTTCCGACGAGATTGATAAATCAAAAATCGATCTTATACCTGCAATGACTTTAAAAAGCCATATAACACGCATTAAAGACGTGCCTGCAGGTGAAGGCATAAGCTATGGCCACACTTACAAAACCACCGAAACACGCAGAATAGCAACAATAGCGGCAGGTTATGCGGACGGATATCCGAGAGCATTGTCCAACAAAGGCAGAGTTCTTATAAACGGCAGATATGCGCCGATCACAGGCAGAGTTTGTATGGATCAGTTTATGGTTGACGTTACAGACATTCCTGATGCAAAAACAGATGATGAAGTTATACTTTTTGGTACAGACGGATATAATGTCATTACTGCAGAAGAAATAGGCAGTCTTTCAATGAGTTTTAACTATGAGGTTATATGTTCAATTGCAAGACGAATACCCAGAGTCTATACAAAAAATTCAGAAACGTTTAAAATAATCAATTATCTAAGGTAAAAAAATGAATAAAGAAAAACAACTTAAAATCATAAGTCCCTTGCTCATTGTGCTTGCTGCTATTATTTGGGGTATCTCTTTTGTGGCACAAAGTGAAGGCGGCGACATCGGCTCTTTCACATTTCAGGCTGTAAGATGTACTCTTGCGTTTATTTCCGTAGGAATTGTTACACTTATCACAAACAATACAGGTAAAGCAAAACTCAACAAGAAAAAATACAACGGAATAAAAGACTGGATATCGCAGAATAAAACATTTTTAAAGTGCGGTATTATATGCGGTATTTCTCTTGGCGTGGCAAATAATTTACAGCAATTCGGTATTGAAATGCAAGGTAAAGAAACTTCAACAGGCAGAGCAGCTTTCTTAACGGCACTTTACATAATTATTGTACCTGTATTCGGCATCTTCTTTAAAAAGAAAATTCATCTGCTTTCCTGGTTCAGTGTGCTTGTAGCAATCGGCGGGCTTTATCTTATTTCAGTTCAGCCCGGTTCGGGACTGAGCATTTCAACAGCTGATTTATTGATTATTCTTTGTGCTGTATTCTTCGGCACTCAGATTTTTGCAGTTGATTACTATTCAGACAGAGTTGACGGTCTCAAGCTATCCTGTTTTCAGGTGTTTATTGCGGCAATAATATCATACATCTGTATGTTTATATTTGAAAAACCTGACATAAACGCTATTATGGGACAAGCTGTTCCGCTTATATATTCAGGTGTTTTCTCAGGCGGTGCGGCATTTACATTACAGATACTCGGTCAGAAAAGATGTAACCCTGTACTTGCAAGTTTACTTATGAGCCTTGAATCTGTTTTCTCTGCTCTTGCAGACTGGGTAATCAGAGGTAACACTATGAATCCCAGAGAACTTATGGGCTGCGTAGTTATGTTTGTTGCAATCCTTCTTGCACAAGCTCCGGATTTTTTAAAGTCTAAAAAAAATAAAGTATAACGGTGAGTTTTTCTCACCGTTTTTTCAAAATTCTATTGAAAATTACATACATAATCTGTATAATATATTATTAGATGTAATAAAAATAAGGAGGTGCTATATGACTACCAAGTACACGGTTTCACTTGAAAAAATCATACATGACATTGGTTATGAAGTTTTATATACACCAAAACCGCCGGAAAACATTTATATCTCATCAAAAGATATTATTCGTCCGGGACTCATACTTGCAGGCTATGAAGATTATTTTGACCCTGAGAGAATTCAGGTTTTAGGTCTTACCGAAATCGGATTCATTAACAGTCTTTCAGTATCACAACGTCAACAATGCCTTGACAGATATTTTTCAACTCATCCCGCCGCAATAGTCATATGCAGAAAGCTTGAACCTGTTGAAGGGTTTATTGAAGCTGCAAAAAAATATGCAGTTCCCGTATTAAGAACTGCTGATGATACATCCTCAAACATGTCAACTATTATATCCTATCTCGGTGTTGAACTTGCAGACCGTATAACAAGACACGGTGTTCTGGTTGAGGTATCTGGTGAAGGATGTCTTATTGTCGGCGACAGCGGCGTAGGTAAAAGTGAAACAGCCGTTGAGCTTATAAAAAGAGGACACCGTCTTATTGCTGACGATGCAGTTGAAATAAGAAAGGTTTCAACAAAAACAGTCGTCGGTCAGGCTCCCGATAATATCCGTCATTACATTGAGGTAAGAGGAGTTGGCATTATTAATGCCCGTAATATTTTCGGTTTGGGTGCTGTTAAACTTTCGGAAAAAATTGACATGGTTATCCGTCTTGAGCCTTGGGATTCTTCTAAGGTTTATGACAGAATGGGGCTTGAAGAAAACTATATAAACATTATGGGAATTCTTGTTCCTGCAACAGTTGTACCTGTTACACCGGGCCGTAACCTTGCTATCATCATTGAAACTGCGGCAGTAAGCAACCGTCAGAAGAAAATGGGTTATAATGCGGCACAGGAGCTTATGAAAAGCCTTGGTATGGACGGTTTTGAACCTGTCAAACAAGAAATCGAAGTTTGGGATACAAACAACGGTGAAGATTATTTTTAAAATGTAATTTTATTTAAACGGAGGACATAAATATGTACAGAATAGGTGTAGATCTTGGCGGAACAAACATTGTTTCAGCCGTAATTGATGAATCAAACAAAATTATCGCAAGAGCTGCGGAAAAAACAAATGCTCCCAGACCTGCTGATGAAATTTTTGACGATATAGCAAAGACAATTAGAAATGCTATCGCAAATGCAGGTATCACAATGGCAGATGTTGCATCTATCGGTGTAGGCACTCCCGGTTCAGTAAACAAAGAAAAGGGACTTATTGAGTTTGCAAACAACCTTGCATTTGACAATGTACCTGCTTATGATATGCTCAGAGAACGTACAGGATGCCAGAATGTTTATTTTGACAATGATGCAAACTGCGCTGCACTCGGTGAAGCTGTTGCGGGTGTGGGTAAAGGTGTTAAGAACTTTGTTGCTATTACTCTCGGTACAGGCGTAGGCAGCGGTATTGTTGTTGACGGCAAGCTTGTTACAGGTGTTAACTATGCAGCAGGTGAAATGGGTCATACCGTTATTGTATATAATGGTGAACAGTGTAACTGCGGCAGAAGAGGCTGTTGGGAGCGTTATTCATCCGCAACTGCTCTTATTCAGCAGACTAAAGATGCGATGATAAAAGATCCTTTCACAAAAATGTGGGATATGGTTGAAGACGGAAAAATCAATAATGTTAACGGTAGAACCGCATTTGACGCAATGAGAGCAGGCGATGAAACAGCTACTGAAGTTGTTAAAAATTATATGGGTTATCTTGCTTGCGGTATGGTTAACATCATCAACACATTCCAGCCTGATGTTCTTTGCGTAGGCGGCGGTGTAGGTAATGAAAAAGAAAACCTTCTCGGCCCTGTAAGAAAGCTTGTTGAAGCACAGATTTATTCAATCCATGCTTCAAAACAGACAAAAATCTGTGCGGCAGAACTCGGCAACGATGCAGGTATCATCGGTGCAGCTCTCCTGACAGAATAAGAAAGTGATTTTTATGACAGATTATTCATCCTTTATTAACTGCATACAATCTGATAACTGCAAAGTGTTAACTGACTCCCCTATGAGTCATCAGACCACTTTCAGAGCCGGCGGTAATGCTGATATTATTGTATTCCCTGCTACGACTGATTCACTTATCAATATATTGAAAAGTGCTGTCAGTGAAAACATACCTTATATGGTTATGGGAAACGGCAGTAATATTCTTGTATGCGACAACGGTATAAGAGGAATTGTTATTAAAACAACATCTCTTGAATCCAACATTAAAGTAAACGATACTACTATCACATGCAGTGCGGGTGCATCTCTTTCAAAACTGTGCTTAACTGCGCTTGAACACGGTCTTACAGGACTTGAATTCGCATACGGAATCCCGGGAACGGTCGGCGGTGCTGTATATATGAATGCAGGTGCTTACGGCGGTGAAATAAAGGATGTTTTAAAGTCTGTTACACATATTAATCCGGATTTTTGCTCAGAAGATGTATCTGCTGATACATTGAATCTTGCTTACAGAACAAGCTTTTACGCGAAGAATCCTGATTATATTATCACTGATGCAGTTTTCGAACTGAAAAAAGGTGATAAAGCAGAAATAAAAGCTAAAATGGATGAGCTTATGGGCAGACGAAAGGATAAACAGCCTCTTGAGTTTCCCAGTGCAGGCAGTACATTCAAGCGTCCCGAAGGCTATTATGCAGGCGCTTTAATCGAACAATGCGGTTTAAAAGGCTACGCTGTCGGCGGAGCGCAAGTAAGTGAAAAACACGCAGGTTTTGTTATAAACAAGAACGGAACTGCAAGTGATATTTTAGCTCTTATTGAATATGTTAAAAGAACTGTTAAAGAAAAAACAGGTATTGAACTCGAACCTGAGGTTAAGATTATTTATTAATTATGTCATTTTCATCAGATGTAAAAAAAGAGTTATGTGAAATTGAATGCACATCCGACTGCTGTATTCGTGCAGAAGCCTACGGATTGCTTTATTTCGGCAGAGCATTTTCAAGACAGGAAATCAGCATAATGACTGACTACCCTTTTGTTGCTGAAAGGTACAAAAATGCAATACGGTATCTCATACAAACAGAACCGGAAGAAACAGTATCAAAATCCGGAAAAATTACAGTTTCACTCCCATCAAAAGACAGCAGAATTGCACTGCTTAACGAACTGGGATATTCCACCAGTGAAACAACATTCAGAATTCTAACTACAAATATAGAAAATTTCGATTGCTGCTTCGGTGCATTTTTAAGAGGTGCTTTTATTTCATGCGGTATTATTACCGACCCAAAAAAAGAATATCATCTTGAATTTGATGTTGCACACAAAAACAAAAGCATTGATTTGTGTGAATTATTTAAAAAATTTTCCGCAGTTCCGAAAGAATCGGACAGAAACGGAATGAAGATTGTTTATTTTAAAGACAGCAGTCATATTGAGGATATTCTTACGGTTATCGGTGCGCAAACAGCCGTTATGGAGCTTATTGGTGAAAAAATATTCAAAGATGTGCGAAACAATGTTAACCGCAAGGTAAATTGCGATAATGCTAACATAAAAAAGACCTTTAATGCTGCAGCTAAGCAGATTGAAGCCATTATGAAGCTGAAAGATTCCGGAAAATTTGACGATTTACCGTCTGACCTGAAAGAAATCGCAACATTAAGGCTTGAAAATCCTGAAATGACTCTCAGTGAACTTGGGGCGAATTTATCAACACCACTCACCCGCTCCGGAGTTAATCACAGATTAAAAAAAATAATAGAATTTTAACATTAAAACATATAATATAAAAAACCGTAAGAATTTAATCTTACGGTTAATTTTTTTATTTCTTTTTGCCTTTAAAAAAGCCTTTTCTGTCATCATTGCCGTCATCGTCGGAATAAGATTTCCCGCCCAATTCGGCATTAAGTTCCTTAATAAGCTCTTTCTGGCGCTGAGTGAGTTTTTTCGGCACTTCCACAATGATTCTGATAAGCTGATCTCCCCTGCCTCTGCCGTTAACATGAGGTATACCTCTGTCGCGCAGTTTAATAACATCGCCGGGCTGAGTACCTGCGGGAAGAGGACATCTGACTTTACCGTCAAGTGTAACCACCTGCAATTCATCGCCTAATGCAGCCTGTGCAAAAGAAACTGTAACATCACACCAGACATTAAAGCCTTCACGCTCAAAGAAAGGATGAGGACGAACATTAACACCAACTCTTAAATCGCCTGTTGGACCGCCGTTAACTCCTCTGTCGCCAAGACCGCGCATTGTGAAAATCTGTCCGTCATCAATACCCGCGGGAACAGTTACCTCCTGCTTAACAGTACGTCTTATACGGCCGTATCCCTTACATTTACTGCAAGGAGTAGGAATAATAGTACCTTTACCAGAACAGCGAGGACAGGCCTTTGTAGACTGTATAACGCCAAAAGGTGTTCTTTGCTGAGTAGTTACCTGACCGCGTCCGTTACAATCGGGACATGTCTGGGTTGTTGTGCCTTTTGCCGCTCCTGTACCGCTACATTCATCGCAAACCTCAATACGCTGTATATCAATATTGCGTTTACAGCCTTTTGCGGCTTCTTCAAATGAAATTGTAATATTGGTCTGTATATCTCTGCCGCGCTGAGGAGCGTTAGGATTTGCTCTTTGCTGACTGCCGCCAAAACCGCCGCCAAAGAAAGATGAAAAGATATCCCCCAAATCGAAATCCATTCCGCCGCCGAAGCCACCGCCGAAACCGCCCTGTCCTGCGCCGTAGTTAGGGTCTACACCTGCATGACCAAAACGGTCATATTTTGCTTTTTTATCGGCATCTGAAAGCACCTCGTATGCTTCGTTACACTCTTTAAAACTCGCTTCTGCAGCTGCATCACCCGGATTCAAATCGGGGTGATATTTTTTAGCCATTTTACGGTATGCTTTTTTTATATCATCAGCTGAAGCGTTTTTATCAACACCAAGCACCTCGTAATAATCTCGTTTATCTGCCATATGTTATCTCCCATAATGCAAGCATATCCCCGCCGATATGACGGGGTACGCAAGATTAAATTAATTATTCATCAACATCTGTGAAAGGTGCATCGTAATAGCCGTCTGAACCGGCATCCTGACCGCCCTGAGCACCGCCGAAGCCTGCATTGGGATCAAAACCGCCCTGAGCACCTGCAGCTTCCTGTGAAGCCTTATACATTTTCTCGCTCAATGCGTAAAAATCCTTCTGGAGCTCTTCCTGACGCTGTTTAATAAGGTTGATATCATCACCTTTAAGTGCTTCCTTAAGGTCATCAATCTTTCTGTTGATTGAATCCTTCTCGTCAGCAGAGAACTTATCGCCGTTTTCGCTGATAATCTTTTCTGATTCATAAACCATCTGGTCTGCAGCGTTTCTTACATCAAGCTCTTCTTTACGCTTCTTATCTTCTTCTGCATACTGAGCAGCTTCATTAACAGCTCTTTCAATATCTTCCTTTGACATATTAGTTGAAGATGTGATTGAAATTGACTGCTCTTTGCCTGTACCGAGGTCCTTAGCGGTAACATGAACAATACCGTTAGCATCTATATCAAACTTAACCTCAATCTGAGGAACGCCTCTTCTTGCGGGCATAATTCCGTCAAGGTGGAAATTGCCGAGAGTTTTATTATCTCTTGCAAATTCTCTTTCTCCCTGAAGAACGTGGATTTCAACTGATGTCTGATTATCTGCAGCAGTTGAGAAAATCTGACTCTTATTTGTGGGAATAGTTGTATTTCTTTCAATAATCTTTGTGCATACACCGCCGAGAGTTTCAATACCGAGTGAAAGAGGTGTAACGTCAAGAAGAAGAAGACCTTTAACATCGCCACCGAGAACACCTGCCTGAATTGCAGCACCGATAGCAACACATTCATCGGGGTTGATACCCTTGAAGGGCTCTTTGCCTGTAAATGTCTTGATAGCATCCTGTACAGCGGGAATTCTTGAAGAACCGCCTACCATAAGGATTTTGTCAATCTCAGAAATTTTAAGACCTGAGTCTGAAATTGCCTGTCTTACAGGACCCATTGTAGCTTCAACAAGGTCTGCTGTAAGTTCGTTGAATTTAGCTCTTGTAAGAGTTGTTTCAAGGTGCTTGGGACCTGTTGCATCAGCTGTGATAAAAGGAAGGCTGATCTGAGATGTTGTAACGCCTGAAAGCTCAATTTTTGCCTTTTCTGCAGCTTCTTTAAGACGCTGCATAGCCATTTTATCACCGCGAAGGTCTACACCCTGTTCGGCTTTGAAGCCATTTGCAAGCCAGTCAATGATTCTCTGGTCAAAGTCATCACCGCCGAGACGGTTGTTACCTGCTGTTGCAAGAACTTCCTGAACACCGTCGCCCATTTCAATAATTGATACGTCAAAAGTACCGCCGCCAAGGTCATAAACCATAACCTTCTGGTCAGTTTCCTTATCAATACCGTATGCAAGAGCAGCAGCTGTAGGCTCGTTAATGATTCTCTTTACATCAAGACCTGCAATTTTACCTGCATCCTTTGTAGCCTGACGCTGAGCATCTGTAAAATATGCGGGAACAGTGATAACAGCTTCTGTTACCTGACCGCCGAGATAGCTCTCTGCATCAGATTTAAGCTTCTGAAGAATCATAGCTGAAATTTCCTGAGGAGTATATTTCTTATCATCAATTCTGACATGATAATCAGAACCCATCTGACGTTTGATTGATGCAACGGTATTATCGGGGTTTGTGATTGCCTGTCTTTTTGCAACCTGACCTACCATTCTCTCGCCTGTCTTTGCAAAAGCAACAACAGAGGGAGTTGTTCTTGCGCCTTCAGCGTTTGCAATAACAACAGGTTCGCCGCCTTCGATAACTGCAACGCAAGAGTTAGTTGTACCTAAGTCAATACCAATAATTTTTGACATATAATTTTCTCCTTTGATATAAAAAATATAAATTTACTTAATTTAGTTTGCCACTTTTACAGTAGCGGGACGAATAATTTTATCGCCGATTCTGTAGCCTTTCATAAAGACTTCAACTATTTCATCTTCACCGTAAGCATCATCTTCAATATGCATAACACCGTTATGGATGTTGGGATCGAATTTGTCGCCTGATTCACCGAAAGACTCTACACCAAGACTTTTAAGAATCTCAATAAACTGATTAACAGTCATTTCAATGCCTTTCTTATAACTGTCAAAATCAGCATCAGAATTGAAGGCAGCACGTTCAAAATTATCAATTACCGGAAGAATTTTACCGAGAATATCAGATTTTGTATATGCTATTTTAGCTTCAATATCTTTCTGTGTACGTTTACGGAAATTATCATACTCAGCAAGAGTCCGTAAATATCTGTCATTAAGTGCTGCGTAGTCAGCCTGTAATTGTTCAAGCTCACTTACAGCTTCAACAGTTTCTTCCTGCTCAATGGTAGTTTCTTCACTGTTTTTCATTTAATTACCTCACTCATTTATTGTTTCGGAAAGAATCTTTCCTACTGTTTCACTGATACATATTATATTCGGAACAAATCTTGCATAATCAATCCTTAAAGGTCCGATTATTCCGATAGCACCTACATTTTTGCCGCTTACTGAGTATTTTGATGATACTATACTTGTATTTTCAAATGCTCTGTTTCTGCTCTCTCTTCCGATTGATACAGAAAAATCATCAAGACCGGAATTAAGCACATGAACAAGCTCTGAAGGTGTTTTCAAGCATTCAAATATCTTGTACACATCAGGTTCAAGTTCTTTAAAACCGAGCAGTTTAGTCTGCCCCTCTGTAATAAGACTGCATCTTGAAGCCTCATGTGCAAGCTCATATAATGCAAAAAGCAAAGGTGTCATAACAAATGCTTTATCACCTAATGACGCGGCAATAGATTGAATTTTTGCAATCGTAAGTTCATCAGAACGGTGCGATGTAAAATGTGCAGCCGCAATATTATAAAAAAGCTCTGCAAATGAAATATCAATTTCAGTATCACATCGGCATATCCTGCTTTTAACTACGCCTGTAGATACAACAAGAACAACGAGAACTGCTCTTGAACTTATAGGTATCAATTCAACGCGATTTATGTGCGCATTGACATCATAAGGCGTTAATGCAACAGAAGCACAACCTGTAACCTCTGTAAGCAGTTTCGCGGCATTTGAAAGAATTTCCTGGGGTTCGGCAGAATCGCTTGTCAAACGGTTTTCTATAAGGAATCTGTCAGCATCACTGATTTCGCACCTTGCCATCAGGTTATTGACATAGTACCTTAACCCTTGTTGCGACGGTATTCTGCCTGCTGATGTGTGAGGCTGATCAAGAAACCCCAATTCCGACAATTCGGACATCTCATTTCTTACCGTAGCTGATGAAACAGCAAGATTACCGCACAGAACCTTTGAGCCAACGGGCTCACCTGTCTGAATATATCTTTCAACAATAGCGGCGAGTATTTTCTTTTTTCTTTCTGAAAGTTCCATACTCTCACCCTTTATTATTGTTAGCACTCTCATTGTTTGAGTGCTAACTCCACTAATAATATAATACTATTTTTTCCTTTTGTCAAGTAATAATTCAAAATTTTTCATTATTTCAATAAAAAAAATAGCACTCCGACAATTTGATTGCCAAAAAAAATATCAGACCCGTTTTAAAGGTCCGATAATGCATTTTTTACATATTCTATATTATCTTCACTATACTCAATTTGTTTAGACCAGAGTTTTACATTGTTTATTCTGTCAGATGTTGTATATACACCGTTATTATATAATGTATACAAATCCATAGCATAAATAAACAATAAGCTTGCAACACAGAATTGCAGCCAATTCTCAGTTTCACCGTCGTATACCGCTTTTATAAAATGCCTGTATAAAATGTATATAAACAATTTTTCATAATCCGAATCTTTAAAGCAGGGGGTTACAGAAGAAAGATTATCAACTGATTTCTGTAAATCATTGATATAACTGCTCCACTCCTGATTAATCGGCTCAGTCTGAGCAAAAATATCAACAATTTTTTCAACAGAACCAATATTACCCAGACTTTTCAATCTGTCAAAAAACGGTACGGTTCTGTCTGACACAACATCAATTATCTGCTGACGAACAGAAACGACAGATGCTTCAAACTCATCAAAATCATCGTCAAAGCCATCATCTTCATACACAAATTCAAGCGAGGCATCGTCAGAAAAAAGTATTTCACAAACCTTTTCGCAGCAAAGACCGATACCGGCTTCGCATCTTCCTGCAAATTCATTATAAAAGCGCGGATGTTCTCTGCAAATATCACACAAACTGTCTTTGCCGAGATTTATATAAATATCACACAGATTATCTTTATTCAGGAACGGACATCTTTCATCTGATTCAAGTTTAAAAAATGAACACTCACCATCTGTTGAAATATTATTTTTAAGTCTTGCGCCGAATTCACCCTCAACCAAGTTGTATTTATCAAGTGAATCGCAGTCGATATCTATTTCCCACCCTATACAGCAAGAATCTGTGCAATCTGAGGCTTTACATTTAAATGAATCAAAAAAATACGGTTTAACAAACATAATTAATCAACAAACTTACTTTCCGGTGATACAAGATTGATTGCATTATGACAATTTTGTATATCAACCAATTCTGCAGCACCTGCATATTCGCCGTCAATAGTCCAATCAACAGGTTCCGAAGCTGTTATTTTAAGTTTTGATGTCCTGAAAAATTCAATTTCGTTATCGGAATAATCCTGTCTCAATGCTGTATTAAGAAACACCCTTAAAAGCCCAAGCGGATTCGATTTTTTTACAAGTAAAACCTCAAACTGACCGTCATTCATTTTTACATCAAACTTATCAAGCTTAAAAATGCCTGCAATTTTGTTTGAATTAGCAACAGCACCGAAATAAAAGTCGTCTTCTATAACACCGCCATCATACTCTATACGCATATGATACGCTTTAAGATTTTTTACAACAGATACGATATTAAGCAAGAATCCGTCAACAATATAAGCTGAGTGGCCTAATTTATTTTTAAATTTCTGAGACGTATTATATGAAAAAGATGTTCCTATTCCGAATGCTGCGACATATGTATAGAATTTTTCATTAAATGCACCCACATCAAATTTATTTATAGCATTGTTGACATACATTTCAGCAGCAACTTCGGGATCACTTGAAATTCCGATTGAATGAGCAAAATCATTAGTTGAACCGCAGGGAATATAGATGATAGGAAGCTTTGCATCACAAGTCATAAAGCCGTTAACAACCTCATTATATGTACCGTCTCCGCCGCAGCATACAACAGCATCAAAATCAGTATGGTATTCCTTAACTATTTCAGTAGCATCGCCATGACAAGCCGTAGTTTTAACAAAACATTCAACATCGTATTTGTTGAATGCAGAAACAACATCTTCCGCACTGACACGTTTGCTGTCTTTTCCTGCACACGGATTAATAATAACAAGTACCTTTTTCATATGCTCACCCAAGTATTAAATATTTGATATTTTAATACATAATTATAAATTTAATGTTAACTGTATAAATAATACCATTCCAAATATATATTTGCAAACATTTTTTTAGTATTTTTATAATTATAATTGAAAAATTTTCACTATTTAGTATTGACTTTAAATATATATTGTGATAGAATAATCAGCGTCGTAGAAATGCGGGTGTAGTTCAATGGTAGAATTCCAGCCTTCCAAGCTGGCTGTGTGGGTTCGATTCCCATCACCCGCTCCATAAGTGCGCTGGTAGCTCAGCTGGATAGAGCAACTGCCTTCTAAGCAGTAGGCCAGGGGTTCGAGTCCCTTCCAGCGCGCCATTTATGGTGGGTATAGCTCAGTTGGTTAGAGCGCCAGGTTGTGGCCCTGGAGGCCAACGGTTCGAATCCGTTTATCCACCCCACTAAATGAAGGCGCAAATCTTTCTTGGATTTGCGTTTTTTAATATCATGAGGAGTCGTCAAGCGGTAAGACACAGCACTTTGACTGCTGCATTCGTGGGTTCGAATCCCGCCTCCTCAGCCAGCACAAGAACAATCCGAACACATACAGTTTTTTGATGATATGTTCGGATTGTTTTGTATATTTTAGCCAGAGTATGGCATAATATTTGAATTATTAACAGTAATCATAATAATATCTCAACGTTATGTTAAGTAAGGTAAACCCTCATTAACTGCAAATCCTAACACCCGTTCAATATATAAAACTCCCACATCAAAAATTGTACGATGTGGGAGTTTTTTTGTGAACATTATATTTTTTTGTGTATAGTATAATACCAAAATCAATATTAATTTAAGACTCTATGAATTAAAGTATATGCATTGTTCCTAAAATAACCTTCAATCAACTCTGACAAGTGTTAAATCTTATAATTATCTCTCTACCTTAACTAATTTAGATCTTAATCCTGTAGCAAATAACGAATAGGTCTTGGCATCTTCAGCATCATGAAAATTTCCAAATGCAAAATTTATCCAATACACTAGATTCTTGTTTTTCTCTAATTCTGGCAGATATATATCCTTGATTTTTCTTGACAAATCAAACAAAGAAAATATTTCAGTATCAGAAAACAGTCCACGATCTATTATTTTTTTATAGCACAAGTCAAAACAACATTCCATACAAATATCAAGATCATTATGTTCTAAATTATAAAAATCACCAACAACTCCTTCAATAATTGTTGAGTTTAATTCAATTTGTATTTTTCCACACTTTACTTTTTTTAAATATGGAGAAAAAAAATATAGATAATCGGTTTCATTTTCTGATTGGCTCAAAATCCATTTTATTGCATCTTGACCATTTACTCCGTGGATTTCAGGTAAGTAGTAGTCAAATCCATTATATAACGCTGTTTCTATAGTCCATAGTTTTTTCGGATTTTCCAACAATTCACAATAATTTATATTGTTCAATTCGGTTACTGAAACACAATGAACATCTTTTAATTTTAGAAATTGTAATTGTTCAAACCCCATATATTTGTTAAAAACCACAAACTCAGTTAATACATTAGAATCATTATTTTCCAACGCAAAACACCTTCCTTTTATTTTTCTTTTTAGCTTTCGCAGAATATACTTTTCTTGGATTATATTTTCCTTCCATATGATTCAATGCTTTTTGATTAATCTCTCTATTTACATTATCTTGTTTCTGCATTTCCATTACTATTTTTGTAATTATTTCATCCTCCTTAGGATTAAACAAATATTTAGCTATTGTATTTGGAATAGTAATCAAAGCAGATAATAAGCCTACAAACGATGAAAAATATGTAACTAAAACCGCAACAGCATTATCTTTATAAAATATTGTAACAATAATTGACATTAAAATAGCAACACCAATTAAACAGAAAAAAACTCCAACAATCAATTTATAAAAAAACCACTTTTTATCATTTTTCTTTTTTTGATTATCTGTATAAGACTCTACATATTTTGATAACAATGTTGAATATAATTGATTCCTGACATCAAGTTCCTTTTCATTGTTATTAATTTGTGCATCTGAAGATAAAGCCTCACCACCTTGATTTATGTCAAATAAATTTTTATAAACATTTAAAATACTTTTAAAATTTTCATGCACTCTAAAAACCTCGTTTTTTAATCAATCTAAAAATACTTGCAATTGTTCTAGTCTCGCAATTGCTTTTTTTTCTGTAACATTAAATAAAGCAGCAACTAATCTGACAACCCTTTTTTTATCACGGGCATACCCATTATTTTTTAACAAGTTAACAAAATTATATACTCCATTCTCAGGCATTAAAAATGCTAAAGCGAAATAATCCGCTTTATGTTCTTCTTCATTTTTTTCTAAATTAACATATTCTCTATGTGCTAGTTGTTTTGACCTTTTATTTTCTCCGCTTAAAAAATAATGACCAAGTTCATGAGCCACAATAAAACGAATTTGCTCTTCTGATAAACCTTTTTTTACAACAATCAATTTATGAGTATTTGTTCCGTTTATATAATTATTTTCATCAACTAACAACATGCCTGTTGATTGAGCTCCCATATTCATGGTTTGCACAATAAAACCATTATCTATAGCAAATTTAATAATGTCTATAGTTTCATTATCATCCATAGAATTTTTCGCTCTTATTTTGCATACAGCTTCATTAACTACATTAATGTCAGAATCATTTAAGTTCATTGTTACTTTCCGTCCCTTAAAAAAATAATTCAAAAAATATTTCATTAAATTTCTCCTTAATATTAAAACAAATAATATGTTTTGTCAATATATTATTATAAAATATATATTATGCTGAAAAACGACATAAATAATTTTTTTATAATTAAGTAGTGTAGATATATTATATGCAGTATTACACTAAATTTATATTTAACATAAAAACTCCCCCACCGTACCGAAAGATACGATGAGGGAGTAAATTTGTGCCGGGAAGGCTTGTCTTATATGTGCGTTAAGCACGACACTATAAAGTGCATTTGTATCTATAAGATGCCGAAAATCTACATCAATGCTGATTTAACAGCAAGTTAAGCTCAATTTCATCTGCTTTATTCATCTTTTTTGAGCTGTTTAACGAGCTGGTTACCATAGACGGCGGCGCCGGTAACGAGTACACCCTGAATTGCGGAAGTAACGGTCCAACTGCCGAGCGCCATGGCGCCGAGGATGCCGAGAGGGAGAAGGATTACGGGAATCCATTTATCGGGGATTTCCTGTATGTTCTTGATTATCTGTCCGATTACAACAAGAACAGGAATAAGAATAAGTGCGTTTTCAGTTATGTAAGTTAAGATTTCCATATATAAAATATCCTTTCTTTACGTGCGTCTTTATTAAAAAAATGCACGTTATTTTTATTTATGAGCTAAAATATTAAGATGTTTTTCAAGCTTTTCTTTTGCCACGGGTACGGTATGATTTGCACCGAGCTGTTCAAGGCCGT
Organism: Acutalibacteraceae bacterium; assembly: GCA_045535305.1. Taxonomy (GTDB): domain Bacteria; phylum Bacillota; class Clostridia; order Oscillospirales; family Acutalibacteraceae; genus UBA1081. The sequence goes on along the minus strand of JAZSLJ010000027.1, from coordinate 109,761 downwards.
CAAGACAGGCGCGCAACGCAAAGCAGATGAGTGTATTTTCTTCTTTAATTACCTTAATGTCTTCATCCTGTTTATTCTGTTTGAGATACCAGCGGAAACAGGCAAAGATTATACCTGAAATAATTGCCAGCGCTGAGATAATCTCAGCAATTATTTTTATTATCTCAACAACATCCATTATTCCACCCCCGCTGACATTCTTAATGCATCTCTTCCGTCTGCAGCATCGATATTACCGTCGCCGTTGACATCGGCATTCTTTTCCGCTTGAGTGGAATCGAATGTTTCAAGCTGAGCTGATACACGGAGAATTTTTCTTGCATCTTCTGCTGTAACAACACCGTCATTATTCACATCACCTTTTACGAAAGATGTGTAACAGCTGTTCATATCAACATTTCCGTTTATGCCGGGAACGCTGCCTGTATCGGTATACTGCCAGATATCCAGAGTACCTTTATATGTGCACTTGCTGTTGTACTGGGCTATCCACTTTATGTATTTTTCATACCAGGAGTCGGTAAGAATGTTACTGAACCAATACTTGTTTGCATAAGTGCCGTACTGATAGCCTGCAGCTTCAACTTCTTCACAGAAAGCTTTTGCAAGATTAAGAATCATTTTTGTGCCAAGGCGGCGGATGCAATCTTCCTCAAGGTCAAGGAAGATAGGATACTCAAGCTTTCTGCCATCCAAAAGCTTGATTGCAAACTGCGCAGCTTCCCTCGCCTTTTCGGTTGTGGTGAAATATGCATACACATATACGCCTGCAGGAACACCGTACTTTTCACAGCCGGCAATATTGTTACCGAACTGCTTATCTACAACATTCTGCTGTTTCTGATATCCGTTGCAGATTTTCAAAATTGCAAAATCAACACTACGGGATGCTTTATCCCAGTCGATTTTGCCGTTTGCGTAGGATACGTCAATTCCTTTAAATAATGCCTTGTTTGTCATTTTTATATCTCCTTATAAATTTTATATTTCACAGATTACTCTGTCTTATAAGTAAAATGCTATCCACACATATTGATAGCGAAGTTTATGATTAGTCGGCAATGTTATTTGACAAGTTCCGTTTGAATTATCGAATTTGACATTAGATGAAGATAACGATGAAAGATATTCAGTTGTACTTGTTGATGTTGACTGATTGTAAGAAAGTACTTTTGTCTTATGACTTGATTCAGGAAAATTAGGTATGTATATAAGTCTGAGCATTCTCGATTCATTTGTGTTAATATTTCCTACTTGACCGGACTGTAACATTATCAAAGAATTAAAATCTCCTGAAAGTCCTGTTAAAGTATAACTTGTATAGTTATTTGCACCTGCTTCTAAAAATCCGCACTGAAAATTTGAACCTGGAACATTAACTATCGCTTTTGCCAACTCTGTTACATCATATTCACCGTTTTTTGTAAATTCAAACTGTCCTGACGGTAATATGTACCCGTTTTTTACCTTTTCAATTGCTTCATCAAGTTCTTCACCCGTATGGCGCATTTTATATTCACTCATGTAAGCACCTCCGTAATGAGATTGTCAATATTATCACCTGTATGTCTGCTTATGTATTCACCGTCTGCCGGGAGAATAACATTGTCAGCACTATCAAGCATAACCCTGTTATTGCTGTCATATAAGGCTTCTTTTACTGTTACCTCAACAGACAAAATAAAAGACTGCCCTGCAACAACGGATTCAGGTAACGAAATACTGTGCCAATCAAAAATCTTTGAACTCAAGCTGATTCCCCCTTTTTTTATGAGGAAACAAAGATTGAAAGCTCGGCTTTTATTGTTTCGGGCGGAACAGTTACAAAAACACGAAGAATGAAGTTACCTTTTTCTTCAGCTTCAAACATAAGTGATATTTTCAACCCGCTGACCTCAGCATTACCTGTTTTTATGACCTCGCCGTTTTTCAGCAACTCATACCGCGCATCGGTAACAACAACGGTATCTATCTTTGAATTGGGTTGTATCTGCCATTCAATAAGCCTTTTTTCACCGACAGTATACTCACGCTGTAAGCACTCAAACATTATGACAACACTCCTTTATGAGATTGATTTTAATTCTTTCAGGTGCGAGGGATATATTCAGCTGTTGTTCGGGAAGCAGGTTAAGCATATTTTCATTCTGATTCAACAAAAGTGAACATCGCTCCCGATTCAGCCAAAGAGTATATTTCTCTTGATTCAGATGCAAGCACTTGATTCCGTTTGAAACATACAGTACACCGGTCCACATTCCGACCGAGCCGTCTCCGCGCAGAGCAAACAGCTGTACTGCATACTGACCGTCAATTAAATCAGGCGGCAGATTACAAATCCACCGCCCGTTATCAAGTTTCAATTCAAGCTCAATATTATCAGCTGTTCCCCACACTCTGACTATCTCAGCCGTACTCATTATTCAACCTCAACAGCAAGTGTAAGAGTTGCACCGGCATCTGCAGGATTAGGAGTAAGCACAACAGATTTGAATACAGGAACGGAAACATCAAGCGTTACGGTTCTTGTAACAGTTGATGATTTACCTGCGCTATCCGTTGCTGTAACAACAATAGTATTCACACCGGCATCAAGCTCAATATCCATTGAGAAATTACCGCTTGAATCAACATCAACACTACCCTGTTCTACACCGTTAAGAGATATGTTGACATTAACAGATGTGCTTGTTACATCATTGGTTGTACCGCTTACTCTAAGGTTTTTCTCATTGGTTATAAGATTGTCGGCTGGTGTGTTAATATTGAGTACAGGGGGTACTGTATCAACTGTAAATGAAACACTTACCTGATTCGCAGAGTTGCCGTCATTATCGTTTACATCAATGATAACGATATGACTACCGTCTGAAAGGGCATCGGGAGTAAATTCGCACTCATAACCGCCCTCAAGCTCCGTACAGGTTATTTTGTCGTTCGCAACGGCCGTGTTATCTACCTTGAGAATAAGGCTTGAAAGGTCAATTCCGCTGTCGCCGCCCGAACCGATTGAATTATCAAACAGATTGAATTTGATAGTAGGCGTTGCAGATGCAATATGTGCTCCTGTACCGGGACTGACGATAATAATAACGGGAACCTGTTTTTCAATGACTTTAAGTGCAAGTACAGAACCGAATGTATCATCCGTTCGGTCAATGGTTGCTGAAGAACCTGCTTCATTAACCGCCGTTAGCTGAACATTGTATTTACCGCCGTCCCGGTTGAATGATGAACCGATAGGTGCAGGTATTGCCGCTTCCCACTTCCCTGTTGCGCTGTTATATGTCAGATTGTATGTATTGCCATTGAGCACGGCTTTTACTGTAGAAATAGACATATTACTTCTCCTTTACCAGCCTATTGTAAACCACTTAACTTTAATTTTCTCACTTGAATTTGTATTAATTGTAAAACCGCTGCTTGACTGATTTGAGTAATATAACGAACTATCAGCTTTGTTTGAGGTTAAGAAAATGGCATACATTGTATTTGAAGAATAGTTTGCATCATCAGAAAACACGATGTCTATTGAATTTGTTAATGAGTAAGCTTCGGAAGGTGTTGATGTTGCATTTAATGTAACGGTACCGAATTGAATTGTTGTTCCGGTTGATAGTTTCTCCACACATTGATAATTGTTTGCGCCGTAACTTCTTGTAAAATCTGTTTTTAAAATACCTGTTTCTTCTGTAAGACAAGGAAAATTATTAACAGTAAATCCCACACCGGGTGCACCGCTTATACTATTATCACCATTGACAATAACGAAACCTGCATTACCGATATAATTTAGCTTGCCGCCTGCAGCCATAATTGCAACAATTAATGACGCAATATCGTCTTCATTCTCGGGATGTTCAAGCAACATGCCCCAATTTGTATACCACGCTCTACTTGGCATCACACCTTCTGAATACGCTACTAATCCTGCCGCATTGAATGTTTTGCCATTGAATGTGGGAGTAGTCAATTCAGATGAAATTTCATAATGAAGATCAATTTCATCTTCATCAATAACACCTTTTTTGCTGTCTGAGATTTTACCCGTAAGCTCCAATGAATGAGCAGTTATAAATTCAGTATTGAAAGTCCCGTCAATAAGCCATGCCTGAGTGAATTTCCACTCTGTTTTGCCCGAATTTTTTGTTCCGAATGCAACACCTGATTTATTAATCATAATACAGTTTGTGGCACTTATTTCATCGGGGGCATTCATCCACAATGTGGCATATGGAGTACCGTCATCACTATATTTCTCAACTCTGTAACCGCCGTTAACACCATTCATTATATCGGAAGCGTGCTGAACCATATCGTCTGCAAGTTTTTTTGCTTGCTTCAGTATTAAATCTGTAGCTGAAATTGGTATTTTTTCAGCTTCTTCAGAAGTTTTTCCATATGATGTTATTTTAAGACTTACACCGCCGTCAAAATTAAGCTCACTGCCCATTATAGGGATAAGCTTATCTTCGTACATCAAGACATCATAATCCAGCAAAATATTTCCCAACAGCATATTGATTTCACAGGGATAGTAAGTAATATCTGAATAATTTGCTGATTCAAAATATTCCCGTGTCATATATGGTGTTGCAAAATACATCGATCTGCCTGTGCCTTTGGTATATGTTGTTTCACTATTCACAACACAAGTAAAAGCAGTTATTTCAACTTTTTCGCCAAACGTAGGAGTTTCAATTTCATCAGCGGTAATTTCTACGGGATAATTGAAATTATAACTGTTAAATGTGAGCAAGCCTTCACGATTTAAGTACACATCTTTTGCTATATATGCGCCGAGAAACGATAACATCTGTCTGCAGGTTACGTTTTCAGGTGCATTATTTACTGGAATCTTCTTGATAATAGCCATAAGAAGAGAATTTGCAAAATCACTTGATAATCCGCTTATTCCGAGAATTCCGCAGATTTCCGTAAGCACCGAACCATATGTTGTTGGAAATTCAAGATTACTCTTATACAAAGCATCACTATCATATAACTTATCAACAAACTGACAGTTAATTTTATTCCCGCTTAAATTTGCTGTGCTTACTTTGAATTTCCCCATTGGGACAAACTCAAAATCTCTAAAAGGTTCATCATTCGGATTAATCGCAAGACCTAAAGATAGATTTACGACAGCGCCGTTTGTAAGCTTTTTTAAAAGATTTTCATCATATACAAGTACCGCATCAAAGCAAGCAGAAAAAACATTACCGAAAGTCATGTCCTCTCCGTTAGAGTTTCCTCTTTTTAGTTTTAAAGAAATAATGCTTTCAGGCTCAATTCTATTTCCGTCTGCAAATTCAATCAGAGCCCCGAATGTTCTTCCGGGACTGCTGTTTATACGTTTAAAAATTGAACTGACATCTGAATACATAAAAAACACCTCACTGTTCTATAAGCTGTAAAGAAAAATCACTGTATATTTCTTCACCATCAATAACTATTTTTGTTTTATATGTTGAGTCCGCCGCATAAAAGCTCTTTATGAGTTTGTTATCCGTGCCCTCTTCGGGGAAAACAACCGGGAAGAAAGCATCCGTACCGATTGCGTATTCAAGATCTTTAACTTGCTCAGCAGTCAGACTGGACCACTTAAATTCAAGCGTGTATTTTTTTGCAATGATATCACCAATCATTTTACCACTCGAAGTTCTGCCTGTATTACTTGACCACAGCTTATTTTTTGTGCGTTTGAAGCCGTTTTTGTCAGGTATGGGTATTTGCCAACCGTTTATGGTTATTTCATCAATACGCAAGTGCATTCACTCCTGTTCTTTTTGTATTTTGCTTATTTTTTTTGACTACGCTCTTATAAACAACATCTCCGTCAAGCTCAACAGTAATGTTTATATCGCCGCCGTTACCTTGTGCCGCCATTACTTCAGCAAGTGCTTTTTTTATGGTAGAAAGAGGAGAAACAACCTCTGTTTCCTTTTTGTTATCACCAAGGATAGCAAGGAATTCACCGTAATTTGCAGGAACAACCGTACCTGTTGCAAGTTTTGGAATCTGCGGAACATTTATAAGGGAAATTTTATTAGCAAAAGGCTGTATACCTGCAATAGATATGTCTCGGATTTTTTTAAGAGCTGTATTTATTCCGTTAAAAGGTTTTGCTATTACTTTGTTGATGCCGTTGATAAGTCCGTTTATAACGGATTTTAAACCGTTAAGAATACCGTCTTTAATGCCGTCAAAAACTTTACCACCCGAAGAGAATACATCTTTAACTTTTTTCCATGCTTCGGAGAATTTGTTTTTAAACCAATTAGGAATATTTGAAAATGCATTTGTGATTGCATCATAACGAGCTTTTGCATCATTTTTTATATCTGCGACTTTTTGAGAAAATTTTATTGAAGCCTGTGCGGTTTTGTTTCTAACAAGTTCTGCACGCTGATTCCATGCAGCTTTGAATTCGTTTAATTTTGTAGCTATATTGGCTTTCATCTGTGCAGTTTTGTTTCTAACAAGTTCTGCACGCTGATTCCACGCAGCTTTGAATTCGTTTAATTTTGTAGCTATATTGGCTTTCATCTGTGCAGTTTTATCCTTAACCCCAGATGTAAAATTGTTCCAAGATTCGGTAAGCTCAACTTTTTTTTTGCTTAGCCAATTTTTTATTTTTGTAAGAATTTCTGTAAAACCTGTAGATATGTTAGTCCATAATTCTTCCCAATCGACTTTATTTATAAGCATACTCAAGCCAATTCCGAGGGAAGCACCAACAACAGCTCCGCCCGGTCCACCGACAACGAAACCTATAACACCGCCTGCAATAGCACTCAATGCTGTTACAACCAGACCGGCAATCTCATCACCGCTTAAAGTTCCGTCATTATCAAATGATAATTCATTTATACTTAAACCTAATGCAGCTCCTATGAATATGCCGATACCTGCACCAACAGCACCGCCCATAACAAAGCCGATAATTCCTCCGGCGACCGTAGTTAATGATTCAATTATCAATTTTGTGATTTCCTCACCACTTAAATTACCGTCATCATTAAATGTTAGTTTGTTTAAAGTGATACCAAGTGCTGCACCCAGTGTTATACCTATTGCCGCACCTTTAGCTCCCTGTAATGAAGCACTACCTATAACAAATCCTATAATGCCTCCGGCAATCGTAGTCAACGATTCAACTATTAATTTTGTGATTTCCTCACCACTTAAATTACCATCATGGTCAAATGTAAGTGAGGAAATAACCAGACCGAGTGAAACACCAAGAATCGTACCGAGTATAGCTCCGGGAACACCGCCTAACGAAAAACCGGCAACAGCACCTACAATAGCACCTAAGCCTGCTATTATTTTTTCGGCAATTTGTTCACCATTCAGATTTTCCCAATCAATAAAAACATCGTTAAATGTTAATTTAAAAGATGCAACAAATTCTTTTATCTTCTGCTGAAAATCAGTAAGTTTCTTCTCTGCTGATGTAGTGTTTACTTCAACACTCATGGTCTCTGCTGTTGCGACTGAACCTGAAGATATTGCAGATGAACTTCCTGCGGAATTATCATTAAGCTTGTTTACTTTGTCAAAGCTTGCAAGTGTTTTTTCGTTTGCTTTGGCCGTTGCTTCCGTTGCATCGGTAAGAGCATTCTGCGCATCAACACTTTCTGTTATTGCACTTGTTATTGAATTATTTGTATCAAGCTCCCAATCAAATATAGCCGCTAAGGATTCAAGAGCACTCTGTGCAACTGCATTGAGCTGAAGCATTACTTTATTTAAGCTTTGAACTGCAGGCAGCAGGACATTCATAAAAATGGTACCTATTGTGCCGCTGAATTCTTTCCACTGTTCTGAAAGTATTCTCGTCTGGTTTGCCCAACTACCGGAAGTTTTTGCGAAGTCGCCCTGTGCAAGTGCGGTCTGCTGTAAAACATAGTTATATCGCAGCTGAACTTTTTCTGCCTGAGACATAGCAGAGATTTTTTTATTTATTCCCTGCGTATATGCATATGCCTGCAAATTGGCTTCGGTCATTACAATACCGTATGTCTTAAGCGTTTCAGTTTCACCTGTAAATACAGATTTAAGTGCTGTAAATGTTTCTTCCTGGTCTTTGTTATAGAAAGATGCCATATCAGCCGAAAGACCTGTAAGGGTTAAAGCCATATCAGATGCAGTTTCATTTGCAAGTCCCATACCCTTTGCCATAGCCATAAGGGTGGAGCCTGTCTGCTTTGCCGTAAGCTTTGAAATACCGTAAGTTTCGATTGCTGTGTCCGCAAAATCTTCCATTTTGTTCGACATCTCACCGAATGCGGTATCTACAACATTCTGTACTTCCTGAACATCGGATGCAGTTTCGATTGCCTGTTTGCCAAAATTAATAAGTGATCGCACACTAAGTGCAGCACCAGCTGCAATTGCTAATTTTGACAAAAGGGACTTTAAACCTACAAGTGAAGCGTTTATTCCTTTTGTGTGCTTAGATATTTTTTTACAAGCTTCAGCACTGCCTCTTTCAATATGGTCCCACGCTTTTTTCATCGCTTCGGACATTTCCATGCCTTCCTTGCGATATATAGCAGCAATAGAAGCAGCTTTGGATTTATGAGAGCGTGTTGTATCGTCTAAAATAGCTTGTATTTTAGCTTTAGTTTCAGCAGCTGTAGCAGAAACCTCACTTGCGGTAGTTTTTGTTTTTGCTGATATTTTACTTGTGGCACTATCAAAACCACTTGTATCAATTTTTGTATTAAATTTTAAATATCCGTCAACAGCCATAATACCCACTCCTTTCAGACTGTTTTCCGAAAGTCTGCGGGTACGCTGGGTACGCTGTGCAGATTATTTATTTTCGTACATATTTACCGTTTTGCATTTTCTGCAAACGATTTTAATTAAACCGCAAAAAATGCCCTCAAAAAGGATTCTGCCGCATTTTTTACAGCAATATTTTTTCATATTCACCACTCCTCATATCAAAGTATCAAGAACAGCATTAAGCTCCTCTTCCGCTTCAATATCTTCCGGAGTTTTTATATTTATAAGATTTTTATTTTTCATGTAAAATTCTTTTTCGTGTTTTTCAAGCGGTTTTCCTTTTGCTTTTTTGTTTCTGATGTTCATAACAGAAGAAAATAAACCGTCGCCGATTTCACCGAAAAAGCCGAGAAATTCCCACCAGTGCAAATACTCCCTTTCTCTGACGATAAAACCTGCAGCTTTGTTGATAGCCGGAAAGAGGATATTTTCATCCTGTTGCCAATCAAGCATTTTTGTTTTTTCCGGTTCTGATTGCGGAGTATCACCGCCGCCAACAAACCAATATGCCTTATCGCAAGCTTCCTGTAAGTGTGCATCGGGAATATGCTTATAATCGGGATAGATATTTACCATACAAATAAGAGCTTGTTCATATTCCGTAAGCTCCTTATCCTCAAATGCAGCGTAAATCCTGAGAATATCCCTGAAATCACTTCGTATGGGATATTCTGTGCCACCTACATTGAGTGTTTTAGGCAACTGACCTATCATTTATTTAAGCTCTTCAGAAAAGCAAGCTGTTCCGGTGTGAGTGATGATAAATCAACCACTGAACTGTTCTGCGGCTCGGGCATATATTTTTGCAGTCTGCTTTCTTTGTGAGCCACAAAATTTGCCTTACTCTCATTTATATCTGCAATAACAATAGGCGCAAAAGCCTCGAAGAACGACATAAACAGAAAATTCCCGTCATCAAGAGGAGACAGACAATTCATTCCACCGAAAACACGAGCTGAAATATCGGTGCCAAAAACATAATCAAGCTTTTCTTTGATTTGAACATCAACCTCAGCAAGCAGTTCGGGCGTATTAGGCTCATTATCAAGCCTTGAAAGAATGGGTGTAAAAAGGTCCTCTGATTCTTTGATGCGTTTAAGCAAATTAATATCGTTAACATTAATTGAGATGACATTGTTTTCATCACCATTTACGGCATATTTCTTTATGCCGGTATTAAAATTAATTGATTTCAATGAAAATCACACTCCAAAATTATATATCCCTCTTGTGAAATTCAAGAGGGATACAATATTTATTCAGTTTCGGATGATGTTGCAGTTGCTGCAGAAAAAGTCGGAACTTTGTCTGCAAGAGTAACTGTTCCTTTTCTTCTGTTACCGCAAAAAGCAACATTGTAAGGAATTCTTACTCCTCCCTGAGCTCCGCCGTATGACTGAGGTTTAACAATAACATCCTCAACCCATGCATCGAAGGGCGCAGATGTCTTATCAATAAGAACTTCAAGAATTCTTGTTTTACAAGCATCACCTGTAAGGCGGTTCATTGCAATATCCTTGATTTTCTCATAAAAAACACCATCGGACGGATCTGCATAGTAAGTATCCACTTCAAATGAAGGCTCATATCCTTCGTCATCAATACTCACTTCGTCAAGAATGTTTTTCTTGGGTGTTGTACTGGGATTAAGTCCCACGCTCATATCCTCAACATCTTTGCCGATAAGAAACCATTTCATATCTTCGGAGTTGGGATTAAAATTAGTGTCAAGATAATGTGCAAGTGCACTTCTCTTAAGCTTTTTTACAGTTGTTTCTGCCATTTGATTTATCACTCCTATTCATAAATGACATACTGTGCCGAAATCTGAAGCTGATAAATAACACCTGCGTTAAGATTGCTCTCCGGCACAGAATAGAGCATTCCGTTTGAACAGGTGATTGATTTTAAATTTCCGCTTTTACCATCAGGTGAAAGAACAGCTTGTTCTTGCGACTGATTTTCAAGATGACACTGCAGGCCAAGAAGAATACCGCTGTTTATCATACGGTCATAATCAGACTGGGACTGCCATACAGTATAAAGTACAAAGTTATGTTGCCGTGTCTTGTTCCCGAGGATATCCTTTTTCAGCAACACATCCCCTGTTGACGATATGCCGTAACTGTCGGGAACTGCTCCCGTGTAGTCAATGTGAAGTTTTCCTATGTCCGCATAAGATTCAACGATACTTTTTACAAGCTCAATTATGTTCATTCAGCTTTACCTCCTGCAATTTTTGCCGCACCTTGTAAGATTTTGTCTTTTTTCTCGGCTTTCATTCTTTCAAACCAGAACGGCCCTGCCTGCGGATGGCGGTGTGTATTATATTTCAAAGGGGTATCTGTAAGCACCTTTGATTCACCTTTGCTTGCATATGCAGAACCGGTGATGCTTGAAACCATAAGCATACCGTAATATTGATACCTTGCATAAGGAGCAACCTGTTTTATCATTCCGCTTCCTATGACCGTACCCAATGTTGCACTTTTTTCAAGAGCGCCGTTATTAAAGGGGGTATACGGTTTCATAAGTCTTATGCATTCGGAATCAACAAACATCTGGGCTTTATGAAGTTGTTCACTTCGCACAGCGGCAAAATTTCCGTTCCACACGAGCCCCATATCACCGTTATAAACATTTGCGGGCTGTTTTATGCTCATTTTGCCACGACCTTTATATGTGAAGTACCGCCGCCGTAAAGTTTACTCTCAACGGACATAACGGTAAAAAATTCATACTGTTTTCTGAACTCACGCAAACTTTCAGAAACAGTCCTGTCGTCCGTGTTGTCAAAAACAAAATCGCATTTGCCCTTAACAAGTATATCCCTGTCCGTGTTTTCGGGAGCAAGGTTTTTGTATTTGGGCGGAATATACACAGTTACTCCCTGTGCGTTTTCTCTGCCTGTTTTTGTAACCGAAGAAGATAAATTCTCCACCCAATGACATTCGGGAATATAGCGGCGCTCAAAGCCTTTTTCAAGAGCAACAAAGACGGTGCATGATGATGTGCAAATCATTTCACACCTCCGTAAAGAAGTCCTGTGTCCGCAAGATAGTTATAGATGATTCGTCTTACACCTTTTTCAACTGTTGCATCATAATCATCAGACTTGTATGATACAGAAATATCACCCGTTGTTTCGGATGCAACACCTGCCTGAGGTCTTGATTTTTCGGCTTTATAAAGATGCTCCGCAAGCTCACAACAGCAGAGCTTTACATGGTCTGGCACGGCTGTATTTTCATTGATATTTCCGTGGGTGTACCTTTTTAAACTCTGCTGTGCTTTTCTTAAAAAGAAAGAAAAAGAGGATTCATCAAGTGTTGGGGCCGTATTACAAAGATAATCATTACGATAATATGTGTAATCAGCAAACACTTATAATCACTCCTTCTTACCTTCGGGATTACTGTTACCGTTGTCTGTAGTTTGTGCAGGGGTTGTCTGAGAAGGTGTTTGATTCTGATTATTCCTTGCCGCCTTAGATTTTTTTATTTTAAGACCTACTGTACGAGCCATAATCAAGCCTCCTTATGACTTAAATAAATACCTGCGGTTTTGTTTTTATAAACATCAACAAGACCGTACTTGCGGTATTTAAGAATGTAACCATCTGAATTGGGATTAAGTTCAGGAGGAATAACATCGTTAGCAACGTGCTTATCATACTTGATAAGTGCAGACTGATGAACAATCATAAAATTGATATCTCTGCCCTCTGCCGCTTTTCTATAATGTCCGGCTTCCTCGTCATCACGACCGCTGAGAAGGTCAATAGCGGTATAAAAACGGCCCTGAGGAACTTTTCTCTTGAATGTAAAGCTGTTAAGAATTTCTCTTGATTTTGTGGTATCAAGAGCCATAACGCCATTAAGGAGTGTGGGAGTTGCATAAAGGATTCTGCCTTCTTCGGGAACTTCATCCTCATCCATTTTATTTTTTGCCTCGATAAGAGCTGTGAGGAATGCAACAGCATCAGCAAATGTTTGTGCTTCACCGAGTGAAATATCCGAAACTGCTGCAAGAGTTGCAAATGTGAAAGCATCTGCTTCAGGTGCAACCTTTGTACGAATAAGCTCCGCACCTGCTTTACCGAATGCAAGGTTAAATGTTTCTTCATTATCCATAACATCAACGGTAATCTTTGTACCTCTGTCATAGTTGAATTTTGCAGTTTCCCATACAAGATTAACTGCACCTGTGGTGTAACCGCTGTTACGGTCATAATCGCCGAGACCCGTTACATCAAGCTGAGGATAACAGATTTCATTAACATTTGCACCGGCACGGACCATAGTCTGATCGCTGATAAGATCTGCTGTTACAGAAGCTGTTTTATACACTTCATCAAGCAGAGTTGTGTAGTTTTTAGCAAGCTGGAATGCCATATTGTTTAATCACCTTTCTTTGCGGGCGAAAGTCCCATTGCTGCTCGCATCAAATCGGTACTATCGCCACTTAATTTTGGATTGCCCGTATCTTTGACGGGGGTTTTAACAGGCTCATCTGATTCAAAAAGGAAATCATTATCTTTCTTAATTGAATCAAGAGCACTTTGAATGTCGTCTGCCTGATTTTTGCTTGTTTTCAAAGTGTCAAGGTCAAGCAGAGCCTTGACAGCCTTTGCATTCTTAGCCTTTGAAGCTGCAATAGCAGAATCAATCACTGAAGCAAACTCCATATCGGCAATTTTCTGCTGATAGTCGGTTTCAGCTTTTGACAGATCACTTTGCAGAGATGCAACTTTACCCTGAAGCTCCTGCACATCAATTCCCTCAAACTCTTTAAGGGCGGTTTGCGCAGTTTCAAGCTGTGATTTGTAATTGTCCCTTGCAGCGATGATTTTGTTGACCTCTGCAACTGTCTTATAATTATCTTTGACAGCAGCAGAAACAGCCTCTTTCACTTCATCCGGAACTGTTACATTGTTTTCGGCAAGAATTGTAAAAATGTCTTTCATTTTTTGTCCTTTCTACATGATATTTATACTGCTCTGTCTGCAGTTGAAAGTTAGTCAGATAAACCTCTGACGAGGTAATTTGGGTATGAAAAAAGCACCCGTTAAGGTGCCTAAATCAACTATTTTGTTGTTATATTTTATGCTTTTTCTATTGATTGAATTTCAGGCTCTTCAAATACATAACAACAACCATCAAAAGATTCTATATAAATTTTTGCTATATTTAGTATATCATCTTCAGCAGGTGAAAAACCTTTATATTTTCCGATTACCGTATCTTCATTATCAAGAGTTATTTCAATCTTTGTATCTATTGTTAGATTTTCTAACATTTCATATAAACTCATAAAAACTTTCTCCTGAGTATAAAAAACATTCTCAAATGCTACTTCAAAAGAGTTTGAACCATTCTATTAAATAAAAATACCGCCCTTATAAGGACGGCTATATTTATTTAATAGTAAGCATTTTGTTTTCTTTCCCAAGTAATCCTGCTATTTGCTCGTTTCATTGCTTCTATAGCCTCCGAGGGGGCATTTTCAGTAGGCAAATAAAATCCATTTTCATCTTTTGTATACCAATCATAGTGAGTGGCAAAAGCAGAAAAATCTTTATTGTCTCTCATAAAATACCTACCTCCTTGAATAATTCATATGCTAATTCGCCGTGGTCACTATGTAACATCGAATTAAGTTCTGCAGGAATTTCATCTCCCCAGTCTGCATATATAGATATATTTTCTATAATGTACTGACTTTCACTAATTCCACTCATTGCAGCCCTTTTACTACATGCATTACGCAATTTTCGTGTTAATTTGCTTCGCTTCTTTGAAAACAAATGACCTATTTCGTGATCAATAACATTTCGATAGTCAGTTCCACGAACAAAGTGTCCCGATTTTACCGACTGTGCATATTCTTCTATAAGTACAGAAGAATCATCATACATAAATTTATTGAGTGTTATTGTTCTTCCTTTTGTACAAGCAAAAGCCCCCGTATCAACTCTTCCATTGTCATCAAGAACATACGCATACTTTAATATTATTCTATCATCTTTAGATATTTTTGTCAACAATGGACGATTAATTTTGATGTGTTCCAGCATTTCATCAAGTATCTTTGGATCACCTCTGTAATCTTCAAAACCACCATATGTTTTATTTTTAACAACACCAAATTTTATATCCATACTTTCGACTTTTTGAATAAATTTTTGAAGCTCATCTTGAGATATCTTTTCACCAGGATTTCGATATTCTTTGTATCCTTTCGGGAACTGAGCTTCCATCTTGTCGCCGTCAATTTCCCATTTACCCTGTCCGATATTTTTAAGTCCGTCAATATAAACTCTGTCACGCTGTTCGGGCAGATCCATGGCCTTTGAAAATCTTGCATATTCTGCAGATGTACCGCGGTAACGGCATCGTGCTGTGATTATATCATCTTCATCAGCTCCGCCTTCTTCAAGCAGCTTAATTTTCTGACGTTGAGCTCGCATTGCAGTTTCCATTCGGCGCTGCTTCTGTAAGGCTTCGTATTTTGTATACTTTTTGCCGCCGTATTCCTTTGGTGTAAGCTCCTCACGTTTCATCTGTTCAAGCTGTTCGGCGGTGTATGTAGGTTCTGATACCCCGGGAATAACAGGAGTGTATGAGTGATAGCAGTTTGCACCGCAAAGTCCTGTAACGGTACCAAGACCGCATATATCCTTAAGCTCCTGCATTGTAAACCATTTACCCTGCCACTCAAGATGTGCAGGTCTTGCACCTGAATGCCATGATGTTTCATATGTATCCGTGCCGAGCTTTTGAGCATTGGATTCGTTGATTTTGCCTGTTAGCTGTGAAACGCCTGTCATAACAGCTCGTCTTGCGGCAACATCAACACGGTTTGACCATCCTGAAGCATAATCAATGGTTCTTAGACCGCTGTTTGTCATCTGATTTACAACTCGTTTAAGAACGGTATTATAATCAAACAATCCCGAAGATATATCCATCATTGCGCCGTCAAGTACATCCGTAACACTTGAATATGATATTTTTCCGTTTTTATCGATTGCGAACCCCGTAGTCTGAGTTATATTGTTGAATTCATTATCTGTCTGCTGTCTGATACCCTCTATAAGCTGGGAAAGTCCTTCATCATCGGAAACATCAATTCCCAAATACATACCGGAGTTATAACTGAAACCATCATCTATAACTTTTTCGTAAATATCGTCAAGCTGTGAATCCGAAAGTTTTAAGATATCTTTAATGTACTGCCTCATTTGTGATTCGGTTTCACCCAACTCACTAAGCCTGTACATTTGCCAATCGGCTGAACGGATAATATCATTACCGTTATTTCTTAAGCGGCGTACAACATCAATCATTGTGCGCTCCTCAAGCTCCCGAAACAGTTTTACTATGTTTTCGGGCAAGCCTTCAAGCACATCCGGCTTCATTCAATCACCTTTGCTGTGTCCGGAAGAGATGCACGAGCTGTTTCAAGTGTTTCACCGTACCACTTTGCGCGGTATTCCTCAAGGCGCATAACTCCCATTGCTACATCTTTTCTGTCCTGTTCACGCTCTGATTCATCATCAGAAAGTATACTGTCTTTAAAATCACATATAAATTCATATCCGCTGTTGACCATTGAGTTCCAGAATGCAAGAGCATAAACAAAATCATCAAGACAGTTTTTAAGGTTATTTTGTATGGCAGTAACGGTATCGTACTTACGCTTTTTTGATGCTTTTATTTCCGTTGCAGTTTTTTCAACCATCTGAGGATTAGACAAATCACCATATGACAGCCCTACCGCAAATTCAATATTACGCTTGTATTCTTCAAGACCTTCTATAAATTCCGTCTGCCTCAACTGTGGAGAATATTCCTTTAACAATTCTCCGTCCTTCATATCAATGTCAACTGCTCTGTACAGTCTTTTACTGAGCCTGGGGAGTGTACCGTTAGGCTTGAGTGCAGAAGGGTCCACATGAACGGCCCTCTCACCGCTTTCAAATTCCCAGTCAAGCCTTCCGAACTGAATATCACATTTTGCTATAATTTCGGATGCACTTTCAAAAACAGAAACACCAGAATGAGAACCGTCTATTGTATTTTTCAACGGATTCTTATAATATCCGAAAGCGTTTCTTTTCATCAAAGGATATCTGATACATTCTTCAAGATCAGCCCATTCAGAAACATCCGTAAGCGGGATTTCTCTGCCGAGGGTGCTTTTTGATGTACTGAAATATGCCTTATTTGTTATTGTAAGTCCGTTTACAGAATCAAGAGAATGATATTCAAGACGGGTATAAAACCGTGTTTCTCCTAATTGCTTAAATTCAGGAAAAATAACCTTTACAGGCACTCCACGCACATCATATTCAACAGGGATAAATGCATTCTGAGAAACAAATTGCACCTTATCTTCACCCAAAGGCTTTATAATCATTGCGCCAGTTGCAAGTCCCTCCTGAAAGTGAACATTTATATCTCTAATAGCGTTTTTAAAAAGTTTATCAAGGTTCACATTTGAAATTTTTGAGTTCATTTCACTGAGAACAACATTTGAAAACTCTCTGCAAATAGCTGATTCAAGACGTAACGATATAATACTGTCTTTTATCCAGGGCGCACAACCTGCGTACATAAGCTGCCAATGCTTAATTTTATTAAGCATTTCCTGTGATATTACGACATCAATATGAAATGCGGATTTTATATCTTTAACGGCAAACAATCTATTAAACAGTCCTTTCATAAAACTTATAAAGCTCAAATTATTCAGCTCCTATATATCTCTTAA
This sequence comes from Acutalibacteraceae bacterium, assembly GCA_045535305.1. Lineage (GTDB taxonomy): Bacteria > Bacillota > Clostridia > Oscillospirales > Acutalibacteraceae > UBA1081. The sequence goes on along the minus strand of JAZSLJ010000027.1, from coordinate 92,187 downwards.
TATCACGCTCAAAGGTGTATTCAAAGCTGTCAAGGCTGTCAATATCCGTTGAACCGTCATCAAGTCGTTCATCAGTATTGACGTTATCATTCCAAACAGCTTCACTTAATGCCTTTTTAAGCGTTTGACAATCATCTGTCATATAAAAACGCCCCGAACCCATAAGGCGGAGCGTTGCTCTTATTCTGTCATTTACTGTGATTTTTCTTGCCGGGCGCACGATAACATCGGGAAATCTCTTTTCAAAGGCTCTTTTTAAACCTCTTCCTAACACCGTTTCAGCACTATCCCAATAAACATAATCAAGTGTTCCGTACTTATCTATAACAGCCTGTGCAAAATCCAAAGCAAGACTGTCAAGCTCAGAAGGTCCGATATCACCAAAATGTCGTTCCGATTTAAGTGCCACAAGCTCCTTATAATTTCTTGTATGGGCCGTGGCGGAAAAAGCGTGGCCGGATTTATTGCCGCCGAAGTCAATCCCCATTGAGATCTCACTCAGTGATGATGTAAGAATCTGCTTTTTTTGGCTATCAGTGTATATGTCTGTAAGCTCACAAATAAAATGCTTAGGATTATCTGCAAATTTTCTGTAAATTGCGCCCTCGGCACGGACCCATTTACCGTCAATCAAACGCAGATAATAAACAGTTCCCTCATACTCTTTACAGAGATTATCAACATATTCTTTCGGTAAAAAAGGATTGTCAAAAATAGTGTATTCTTGGCAATAAATATCTGCATCACTGTCAATAAAATCTTTGAGCCAGTGTGTAGGTTCTTCCGGATTGGCTGCACCGTCAAAACAAGAATAAGACTTATCAAGTCTGCTCTGAAGCATAATAAAAACATCTTTGTGCCATTTGGCAACCTCATCACCGTAACAATACTTTATACTTGAACCCTGTATTTTCGCTACCTGTGATGCCTTTTCAGCGCCGATACAATAAACATCTTCACCGCATACTCTTGCAATATTCCTATTGTTTATATTTCCAACAACAGCAGAACCGTAACGCTCACGCATAGGCTGCAGCACATTACGCTCGATTGTTTCTTTTGACACACCGATAATAAAAACAAGACCGTCTTTGCCTATTCTTTCACGAATACGCATCGGAATGACAGCCGTAACATCAACATAAGACTTTCCGGAACGCACAGCTCCTGTTTTGAAGTTCCAACGATGTGTGGCATTAACGATATAACTATTCTGTTTCCGAGAGTACAGCATTTTCTCTTATCTCCGTAAGAATTTCATCAAGTTTTTCAAGCGCATCGTTGTTTTCGTTTGTAGGATTACTACTCCATTTGTCGGGGCGACGATTGTTAAGCCAATATGTCTGCGCCCATGTATTTCCCTTCAGCGCGGATTCGAGCAGCGCACTTTCAACCTGATAATCAACAATTTCTTTATTTTTATTTATGGTGTCCGCTATCTCCGGAAATTTTTTCTTCCATTCACTAAGCGTACTTCGGCTTATTCCCATTTTAGCGGCAATTTGCTCTTCAGTAAGACCGTCTCTGGCCCAACCTGCAAGCAATGTCAATCCGTTTTTGGTGCGCCACTTTTCATATTTGCCATTTGCCATTTAAAACACCTACAATAATCACCGCCGAATTTTCGTCAGAATGAAAAATACATTTTTTAACAGCAAAAAGCACCGTCCAACAAAGGCGGTGCTTTTCGTGTAAGAAGGAATGTGTATGAAAAATAAGAACTGTCAATCTCAAAATTTCACAATGACATAATAACACATAAAAAACGGACATTGTGGACAACTTTCAAAAAATTGATTTTTTTCCGTAAGCTCCTTAATTTTATTTTTTTATTTTGTTTGTTTTTATTATGGTGTCCGATTTGTCCGGATAGATATTACTTTATTTCGACTTTTTCAAATACCTGCAGCAAGTCTTTCTGACAGAATCTTTTGTGTTGTTACCGCCGATATGCGCGGCAATCTGCTCCCATGAATACTCTTCCTTAAATCTCAACTCAAATATCATCAAGGTTTGTGCATCCTTGATTGAAGCAAAGAACAGGTCCATTTTATGTAACCGCTTACGACAAGCTTTTAATTTCTCCGTAAGCTCCCGTATCTTCTCTTCATTACGCAAATAGCCTGATTCTACCTTACTGCCTGCGCTGCCTGTGTGAATGCCCGTCATATCGGGCGACGAACCCCAAGCCGAATCGTCATACAATTCAGCCAGCTCCTTTTCATATCGCTCTATTAACTTAACCACATAAGGATAACCCTTAAGCTCCTCTCGGGTCATAATATCATCCCCCAATGCTTATATTTTTATAAATTCATCAAATGCTTCTTTTGATTGGCGTTTTCTCCTCTTTTTAAATATTTCAGGCTTGTACAACCTGAGTGATATATAATAATGACCGTTTACATCGTTGTAGAACGGTTCCATATCTGCAAGCTCATATTCGGGATAAAGATTTCTGCATACTTCCCTTGCATCCACATTGTAATTGTGAATGTCCATTGCTTTCTTCTTTGAAATTTTACCATCACGCTGTTTTTCGGTGGGTAATTTTAAATTGCGTGAATGTCTGAGACGTTTTCTGCCGCTTGTTTCTTTTGCTATGTAATAACTTAACTCTGTAATTCCTGTTTCGTTGAATTGTAAGGGTTTAACCTGAATATATCCGTTACCCCATATTTCTGCAATCTGATTTATTGATAAACCACCGGAAACTACCATATGATGATGAAGGCGGCCGCTTTTCTCACCCTGTTCTAATGCTGAATAGTATTTCAGCTCCACACCGATTTTCTTCAATGCTCTTCTGAATCTTCTTATAAAATTATCTTCCTGACGTTCCGCATCCTCAAAAGTCTCAGGCAGATGAAATTTATCGTATGACAGATGAAGTGCATAATCTTCGGAAGTGAAATTTTCATTCAACAAATAGACGATTTTCTTTTTTGCATATTTCTCGTTAAGCCTTGCCTGAACCTCTGATGTTGGGTTTGCCTTTCTTCTGCGTGAGCCTCGGCGACTTCCGTCTGCAAAAACAGGATAAATATCAACATCAAGATAATTTCCGTGATAAATCTGTTTTTCTCTATAGAAACTTCTCATTTTTACACTTCCTTCTTATGCTGCCGGGGGGAAGACAGTTAAGTTAGCTCGCGTTTCTTCCCCCCGGCACCCCCTATCTTTCGCGGCTTGTATCGCATAGGGGGAATGTTATTAATAACTCTCATAATAAAACGGTTCTAACTTTAATATTCCATTACGAGCCCGATAGCACCACCACGGTGCTTTTTTCGGTCTGTATATATAATGTAATATAATATAAGGATAACTAAGGTATCTTTTGCCGCATATAGATGCGTTTATGTTTCTTTAATAGCACCCTTGATTTTTTATGTAATGCAAGAAACATAAGCAACAAAGAAACTTTATTGATTGCCTCATCTGAATCAAAATCATATGTATCTTTTATGTCATCGTAATAATCATTCATAATGTCTGCTATAGATTCTGCAAGAGATTCAAATGGTGCCATAATGGACTTATAAGCTTCAATGATTGCTTGTTGCAACATATCTGCAAATTCATCAATATTCATCCTTAAGCTCCTTTAAATAATTTTGCACCGCAATAACCGCAATACTTTTTATGAAATTCGTCGGTGTCAAAAACATCTTCATATACAAAGGCAGAGCAAACAGAGCAAGAATATCCGCTTATAGTTCCTTCGTGTGAAGCAACACATTCGTGATATATCCACTCACCGTGCTTCACTTTCACAACATCGGCTGTTGGTAACTTATCTATGAAAAGATTAAAAGCATTTACTTTGGGAATTTGACTCATTTCATCCAACCCTAAACGGTGTCTTTCCTCAAGTAATTTGTCATAGTTTACATACCTTGCCATTACTACGCACCTCTTTATTAACACCAATAATTAACTTCCACAAAAGTTCCTTTATCATCAATTTTGTAATACATATAGCCGTGATAATCATCTTCAACGTAACCGGAATATTGATTGCAATAATACTTATCGTCTATAAGTCCACTGTCTGAAACAACGTTGCCAGTTTCGTCATATAGTTTGCCATTTAATTCTCGACAATTATGCAAAATTCTACATACTGTATAATCACTGCAATCTTCAAATTCTTCAGCAATACGCTTATATAATGCCTTTATTTTATTTGTTAAAACTGCAATGTGATACAGCGTTTTTCTCAACATCTTTGTATATTTCATTCGACATCATTCGCCTTTCATATATTCTTAATACTCAAAACTACAAATCCGTCTTTGCAATAATCAGGACTATCTATCATATAGCTGATTTCTTTTGTCAACTCTCGTCCCGTATATTCTCCATTGACAAACTCTTGCAAATGGAGAATATCACCGACTTTATAATCCCTATCATTAAATCGGATTTCAAAAGTTTTTATCCCCTCATCTATTAAAATGTAGTATTCGGGCAATATCTTTAAATAATGACGTTGTCTGCCACTATCATCTTCGAGCTCACCCAACATTTCCATTAAGAGCTTAGCAATACCGTGCATTACATCATCAGAATAGTTTATAACAGCATCTTTTTCTTCATCGTTTAAATCGTTATTTCCAAAAATATGTTTGTTATAAATTTCTGTTATTATTTTATTTATGTTCTCTGCAAGCGCGTTAATTGCCTCGGCTTTAACTTTACTGTGCATTTTGCCAATGTCAGCAAATTGGTATGGTTCTTTCTTCAACCTCTCTATCTCTGCCTGAAGTTTACTGTTCTCCGCTTCAATGCGGTTTATGTAGTCAAGAACATCAGAAATAAAACTCATTCAGATTCATCCTCACTTTCATTTATTTACAACCATTGAACTGAAAATACGGTCAGTCTCGATTGCGCGAAAAATGCTCTCAAGGCTTACAATGATTTCATTCTCCGTATTAATATCAACAGGGACAATATCAATACAAACGCTTGTATGTGTTTTGTGTACTGTCCCCTTTTTATCCTTATAACTGTCTGTTGTATCAGTACCGAATACAACAACTTTCATCCCTTTGCGGATAAATCTGTCAATTTTTCTTGCCTTGTTGTTATATGCGATATATTTGAAGAAATCCGGTTTTTCCTTATTCTGATTCACGGCAACGGTGAATTTTATAAACTGTCTGCCCTGACTGTCGGTGCGTAAATCTGAATACTCAGCAATTCTACCCACACAAAAGGACTTTTTATATGTATCGGGAGTTTTAATTTCAAACATTATCTGTTACCTCGTCAAGCTCAAGCTGAGGACTATGACTCTTTACAGAATTATTATAAACAGTGATTTCAACCTGCTTTTCAAAAGCCTTAAGCTCCTCAAGAAATATTTTGTCTATCATATTTATAGGTTCGATAATGCCGATAAGCATAAATCCGTTTTTAACTGCAAAATATGGCTGTCCGAGTTTGTTGTGTCGTAAATTGAATGAAAGGTCTTTACTGTCATAATCAGCAAAAGGTATAATATGTTCTGCATTTATAAACTCAACACCGTGTTCGGTTTTCAATGCAACAGAATTGTACGAGCTATAGCTGACTGCAAGCGGAAGTCTTTCCACAACAGTTTCAAGATTATCACTATCTCCGAAGTCGTAGTAATCCGGAAGCTCCTCATTTATACGAAAAACAATTTTCTTACGCTGTGTATCGTTTATTTCATATGTATTGCAGAAGCTATCCTCATCAAATATGGGACAGCCCTGCAAGGGATAAATTGCATGTCCGTCTGATAACCACTGCATATCTCTTAACGGGTCAGCAAATAAAATCAACGTGTGCGCATCTTTGCACAGTTTAATTATCTTTTTAATCTTCATTTGATTCACCTCTATGTAAGATTAGATTCTGTCAAATATCCCTGTAGCATTGAACTTTTTGCTTTTGTGCAGAAATCTTTTGACACCTCAAAACCATATGCACTACGCCCCAATTCTGCTGCGGCACGAAGAGTGGATGCACTTCCTGCAACAGGATCAATAACAATATCCCCTTCGTCGGTAAATATCTCAATAAGACGCTTTAACACCGAAACAGGCTTTTGCGTGGGATGTATTTTCGGGTATTCTTTTTTATTATCTCGTTTCCATTCAAACCAGTTGAATATCATCTTACCGTCATTGTTGAATTTAGGTAGCTTGTCCCGATATAATACAACTGCATATTCGGTAGCACCTACAATTTTCATATTTGCCTTTAATACCTGTGCAGAATAATTCTTACAAAACACAAGAGGATAACTGTTTTTAAATCCGTGTTTTTTACCGTATTCAATAACAATAGGGATTTGTTCAAATGCACAGAAAACAATCATTGCCGGAGCTTTTCCTCTCTCTTTCGGTTCTTTTTTTAATAATTTATTGCAAAAGTGAAAATACTCGGCAATATTAAACTGTCCATCACCGTTAAAGAATGCTTTGGCAGCTTTGTTACTTTCACCATTCTTGTTACTACCGCCGATATACCATTCAGGATTAGATGCATATGCATTCGTACCAAGATTGTATGGTATATCTGCTATAACCAACTGTGCTTTGGGGATGTTGTATCTCTTATAATTCTGAAAATTATCGTGATATAATTCAATTTTCATTTTTCCTCACCTCACATTACAATACTCAGGCAGATTTGCCCGTACAAGTGCCGTTGCGACAGGCGGTGTAACAGCATTGCCGCATCTTGCGACTTGTTTTGATTTTGAATATGCATTTCCATCAAAATCTCTGTCAATTATGTAATCATCGGGAAAACCTTGCGCCTTAAACAATTCTTTTGGCTGAAGCATCCTCATTCTGATATCAGCAATGATATACTCTTCACCGTGCACGGTAACAAGCGCAAATCTGTCTTTTGTTGTTACTGTATCAAGCGGTTCATCAACAGGCTTTGCTTTACCTGTTGAAAAATACTTAACAAGAAAAGCCTGTACTTCTGCGTGGTGTGCTCCGCTGCACGATATTGTTGAAATAGGCTCGTCCACCTTCTGACCGTCCATATTTTTTCTGAGCGTAATCAGATTTGCTGTTACAAGGCTGTTATGGTCAACAGCTGTAACAGTGTCAAGCGGTGCATCTGCCTTTGTGCCGGCTCCCGTGTATCCGCCTGAATAATTCTTCATAATATGAGCACAAGCAAGAGCATATCGAGGATTTGTGTCAATCGTCATTATCGGTTCAGCTACTTCTTGTCCCCTGACTTCATTATCAGATGTTTCACTATGGTATTGGATGAGTGATGGAGCAACCAAATAATGCTTTCCGCTTGATACAATAGTTCCGAGAGGATCTTCAACACTATTCACTCTTGGTTGCTGATTTTCTCTTTCACCATAGCCAATGGGAACTATAGTGGGGGTTACAAGAAAGTTTCTGTTTCCTGTCGTTACAGTAGGAAGTGGAGCATCAACACTTGCACCAATATTACCTGTATTGTTACTCATAATGGTAGGTGTAACAATACCATAGCCGTGCTTTGCAGTTACTGTTTTCAAAGGTTCGTTAATGCTCTGACCTCTGAAATTCTCACCCGAATGATTAACCGTAACAATGAACGGCTCTGGATTGTCAATAACAAACTTTTTAATTCCTCTTGCAATTCGTCGAAGAGTATTTTCTGCAAGCGGTTTTTCTCGTTCAAAAATGCTTTTTGCAGGAATACTCCAATCAATACATTCAGCTGCGGTACGGTACGGAAGCTTCACTCCGTTTTTAACAGCTTCACTGTCTTTCGGCGCGTGTGAGTGTTCAGGCCATACAATTGCTTTGCCGTCGCAACGAGCAATCAGGTAGAACCTTGTGCGGGTTGTCGGTGCTCCGTAATCGCAAGATTTCTCTGTTCTGTACTGAACTTTATATCCAAGTCCTTTTGACAGAGTGTCAGCTGCAAATGAATCAACGGATATTTCAAGAGCATTACACATTTCTGTAAATGCATGGTGTGATTTCGGGATTCCCGATGTCAAAGCAAGAATGAATCCCGTAAATGTTTCACCCGAACGCTCTTTAATAGGCTTATTATCTTCTCCGAGTGGTCCCCACGTCTGAATTTCAGGTACATTTTCAAGCATTATAACTCTCGGTCTTACAAGTAATGCCCATCTGATTGCAACCCATGCAAGACCTCTGATTTTCTTATCAACAGGCTTACCGCCTTTTGCTCTTGAGAAATGCTTGCAGTCGGGTGAGAACCAGGCAAGCGCAACGGAACGACCGTTACAGGCTTCAACAGGATCCACTTCCCATACATCTTCACAATAGTGCTTTGTATTCGGGTGATTTGCCTTGTGCATAGCAATTGCATCTGGGTCGTGATTTATCGCAATATCTACATTCCTGCCGATTGCTAATTCAATTCCTGTAGATGCACCGCCGCCACCGGCAAAATTATCCACAAACAATTCACTCATTTTAAATTTACACACTTCCTTCTTGACATTTTTATAAATATCGTTTACAATATTTACAGATATTTTTTGTATCTGCCGCATTTGGAGCGCCCACTCCTATGCGGCTTTTTATTTTTTATTTTGGTATTTCATAGCCATATATTTTCCATAGCTGATACCGCTTTCAACTGCGGCGCAGGAACATCTTGTTAAATTATCATCAGCTTTCTTTATAAATTTCGGAGAATCATCAGATAGTCCTAAAATATAATCGGTTGATACATTTAACAACTGAGCCATTTTAATTATGTATAGGATATTCGGTGTATTTCTTCCGCCAACCCAATTAGCAACTGTACACGGCTTTACTTCAAGCTCCTGTGCAAGCTTATTATTTGAATAGCCTCTTGTACTTTGTACATTACTAATTCTGTCGCCAATGAAAAAGTGTAAAACTGAGATATCAACACTTTCACCGTCAACCTTAAGCTCCTCAAAATCATTTGATAAGCCCAGCAGATAATCTGTTGAACAATTAAAAATAATTGCCATTTCAATAAGCTTTATTAATGCGGGAATCTGTTTTCCGGTCATCCAACATCTCGGGCCGTTTTCAGCGCATCCAAGTTTAAATGCCAAAGTTGTGTATGTATATCCTGACTTATACATTACATTACTCAATCTGTTTGCTATCATTTTGCGTAATTCTTCTTCACGTCTGCACATCTATTTTCACCTCTATTCTTGCAGATTTAATAAGCTTACCTCTCAGCTCATTCTGTGTAATAATTCTTTGCAGTTCCTCCGGGCTATACCCTAAATCCTCATACTTTTTAAGCTTGAGATACAGCATAAGGGCAAAGCCTTCATCACGGACCGCGTTTATTATGTTGGTTTCATTCGTCAGCCTGTCCGACATTATTATCATCCTCTCTATGTGTGGGTTTGAATGAATAATATAACACCATCACACCAAATGTTAGAATAAGCAGGAAAACCAGAACACACCCTAACTGAATGGCTGAATATATGAAATTTATAATTGCATCCCACAGCCAGTCCAAAAAATATGTAATGTTGTTAAGCATTTTCTGCGCTCCTCTCTGTATTTATTTTGTTCGCAATGTATTTTACGAAGGCATCAAGAGGACTGCATACTAATGATTCCGAAGCATTATCCTCAAGCTCCTCATCAACAGTAATATCATCATAAATAGGTTCATCATAAATAAATTCGCCCGTAGGGCTTCTGAATGAGATAACACCTGTTTGTATTTGCATTTTTTCACATCCTTTTATTTAAACTTACAGAGCTGCAAACTCTTCCGGATGATTACTGAAATATGCAGAACTCACCCTTGACAGTTTTTCGGACCACACACTTTTACATCTGTCTTTCTGTGCCTGTGTCAAAGAATCAAACAAAACAGGTGCTGCGCCGTCTATTGATATGTAACAGGTACATTTGAGTGCTGCCATAAAACCACCTCCTAATAATTGCTATGTGCTGCTTGCTTGACCGTATCACAAAACGATTGAGATTCGTCTTTGAAGGTACAGACCAATTCAAGACCGGATTCACCAACAACACGACAAGCAAGTGTTACCGCTTTGTCCCCCAAATCATCATTTTTGAGAAAAATCAGCTCGCCGATTTCATCATCCGCATAGGAATCATAGGCTGACCATTTACCGTAAAATCCTTTTATTCTTAAATGTTGATATTTTGAAATATCCATTTTTACACCTCCTGCTATTTGAGTGCTGCATTTACAGTTGTGCAGGATGTGTTTGCTAAGTATATAAGAGAATTCACATCCCTTATTTCGCAAAGCAGATTAACTCCCCTGCTATTATCAGGCTTGAAAATTGCATAAGTAGTACCTTCTTCAGTTGAATCAATATCTATTGCAGAGTAAACTCCGTCATAGCCGGTGATTCTGATATGCTGGAACATATCTTTCTGTTGTTCCAGTTGTTCTGTTTCACATATCTTTAATCTTGCTATAAGTAATTCGGCAAGGGTTTTTGTTGTATCAACAATTTCTTCATCATATGCAATCCTGTTTGTGTCCGCTATTGCTTTGATATATGCACAAAGGCTCTCTATTGCTTCATCAATTTTATTTAATGTTTTCTTTTCCATTACTTTCACCTCGCATTACTGTTTAATTGACATTATTTTCTTTTAGTGTTACACTCTTTATATGAGGAGTGTTACATTATGATCTTTTATATAATTGCGTTAATCGCTGTTATCAGGCTTTTTACCAACATTCACAGACTTATTGCAACAAAATATTACTTCAACCATTTCAAAAGAAAAGACGAAAAAATCAATAGATATACACGACCAATAGAAAATTTATTTAATGCCGCAGGCACCCAATATATCGTTTTAGTAACCAAACGATTTGCTTTGAATCAAATGTCAGATGCATATATTTCTGACTGTTTAGGTGACCCAAAATACAGAGACGAGTTACTAAAAATTTTCGATAAAACGATTGGCGTTTTTGCGTTTCGAATTCGTCAAACTTTTTATCCTACATATTGGCTTAATTTGCCTGTAAATATATTAAATCACCTGAACTTTTCCCCAAAAGCACCTATATCAATTATCATCAACATACTCGGGTGGATATTAAGTTTTGTTGCTACATATTTTTTAGAAAAATACTTTGACTTAATTGTTCCGTCTGACTTCTTTCAAAGTCTTATACCCTGATAAAATAAAATTTCTTATTTTCTGACGTTCTTTTTTATTTCTACAATTTGCAAGTCTGTCAAGTTCTTTGTAAATTGCAGAGTAAAGCAGAGCGTCAATTTCATTTTCTGTACATTCCAGTCGTATCGGGGAGCCTATTTTTTGATTCATTTCTTTTCACCTCGCTTCATTTAATTCCGTTTAGCCATTTTGGCTATTTTGGTTGCAAAAAAAATATTCATCCTTATTTTTAATTTCAAGAATTTCACAAAGTTTTTGAATTTCGCTTGCTTTAAATTCAATTTTGTTATTTATTTTATAACATAAGGACTGATAGCTAATTCCGAGTTTTTCCGCAATCTGCGATTGTGTGAACCCCATTTCTGTAAGTTTAGCTCTCAATTTCTTTGTATTTGTAGGCATCATTTTCACCTCCTTATATATTAGCCATTTTGGCTATATTGAGATTATAACAATCATTAGCCAATTTGTCAATAGTTTTTTTGATATTTTTTCAAAAAAAGTTGACATTCTGGCTAATCTATGTTATATTGTTTTCGGTGATTAAAATGACGATTTATGATAGAATCAAATTTTTACGTGAACAATTAGGATTATCTCAACAAGAGCTTGCCGAAAAAGTTGGATTTAAAACTGCATCAGCAGTAAATAAAATCGAATTAGGTTTGCGCGACATAAACCAATCAAAAATAATAGCTTTTGCAAAAGCTCTCAACACTACTCCCAGTTATCTCATGGGATGGGATGAAGAAAAAACTCATATTCCTGAAATAACTGAAGATACTGTTGTATTTCCCGTCATTGGTGAACTTGCAGCAGGATACGATATGTTTGCTAATGAAGAATATGATACACTTGATTCTATAGAAATTCCTTTATCATATCTTAAAGGCAGACCCAAAGAAGATTTCTTTGTTCTAAAAATTCACGGTAGCAGTATGTACCCGATGTATATGAATAATGATAAGGTGTTAATAAAAAAGACCCCAACACTATACAGAAGCGGGGATATCGGTGTCGTTCAGTATGAGGATTATGCAACATTAAAAAAAGTCGAATTTGTATCCGGCGAAGATTGGATGAAACTTATACCTATTAATCCCACATACGAACCAAAAACAATTGAGGGGGAAGACCTTAATCATTGTCGAATTGTCGGTGTTCCGGTGTTACTTGTCAGAGAAATAGAGCAATAAAAAATGTATAAGAATACAATTTAAATTATATTTTGATAAATTAACACTTTATTCACACAAATATATCATTTATATTATATTCTTTATTTATATTTTAAGAAATAGTATTTTCAGTAAATACTATAAAATTATAAACAAAGGATGATAATTATGAATTGTAAAAACTGTGGAACAACCATTCCTGATGGTGCTTTATTTTGTACGCATTGCGGAAAAAGTACACAATTAGATCAACAACACCAAAATGCTTTTCAAAATGGTAAAAACAAAATAAATACAGATAAAAAACAGCCTTTTTACAAAAAAATGTGGTTTTTAGTGCTTTTGTTCATCATTTTGCCCCCAATTGGTATTATATTTATGTGGGCAACAAAAAAAGATTGGACGAAGAAAACAAAGATAATACTAACCATTATTTTGCTAATATGGACTGTTGTAACTTTATCAATAGGCAATTCTGATAATTCTTCACCTTCGATAAGCGATGAACATTCAACAGAATCAGAAGTTATAATAACTGAAACAACAACGAAGAAAAGAATTGATACTAATATACAAGAGTTGATGGACGCAACAGAGCGAACTGAAGATTATTGCACTGCAGTGTGGAAAATTATGCAAGATTATGGTTTTGAATCAATTTCAAATATTACATTTGTAACTGATAACGGCGGAACATGTTATAGTTATAAATTCTCAACAAGCGGATATGGAAATACTGGTATGTTAATGCTGAATGATGACGGAATATATTATTTGTCGTTTGCAAACACAACCTTATATGATGCAGAAAAGACAGAGAATGAAACTGTCAATTTTGCAGATTATGCTCTGTCAAGTAATCAGATAAATGCATATATAACAGCAACGCAATCTGCAGCAGAAAAGTGTCTTTTATCACCGACAAGTGCAGATTTTCCAAGTTCAATATTTACTGATGCGTGGAATGTTTATTTTTCTGATGATATTGTTACAGTAACCGCATATGTTGATGCTGACAATGCTTTTGGCGTACAAGTAAGAAATAATTTTACCGCACAATTCAGTCATTCGACAGGTAAGCTCACATATTTTGAACTTGGTGGTGAGGTTTTTAGCGGTTCAAAAAGATAAGTAATTGCATAACGGAAAGAAGAATGGATATTTATGATTTGTAAAATATGCGGTGCTGATATGCCCGATGATGCTTCATTTTGTCCGAAATGCGGATGCAACAATAAAATTAACGATACCAAAACAACGATACAAGCCTCGTTGTTTTCGTCTGAAAATCAACTACCGAAAGTAAAAAAGCCTGCACAAATTGCACGTCTAATTGTTGAGGTTTTGATTTGTACAGCAATTGCATTTTTTGGAGCTATGACAGCAATTTTCGGTGATATGAAAATTTGCGGTATATTAATGATTACTATGAGCGGCGGCTTGCTTTGGTTACTTATTAAAAATCCGAAAATTCCAAAAACTGAAACAAATGATAAACAATATAAGCTCCAAGGTTCAAGTAGAGTTATTCTAATTATTGCTTGTATAATTGCAGCTTTTGTATTTTTGATGACCGGAATCGGAACGTAAAGGAGATAAGAAAATGATTGACTTTAAAAATGCGGCATATTTCAAATTAAAAGATGCCCCAAATGCTTTCAACAATGAACTTTCACCTCTGCTTGTGGCAGATGAACAAATAATTGCATCTTTTAAGTCCATTCGAGATGGTGTAGTTTTCACAAATAAGAGAATTATTGCAATTAATATTCAAGGTGTTACAGGAAAAAAGAAAGATTTTACATCCCTACCCTACTCAAAAATACAAATATTCTCCGTAGAAACAGCAGGCGTTCTTGATACCGACAGTGAGCTTGAACTTTGGTTCAGCGGTGCTGGTAAAGTGAAGTTTGAATTTATAAGCAGTGCAAAAATCGCTGATATTTGCAAAATAATCAGCACATTCGTATTAAATTAAAATAAAAAAAATCGCCGCTCTGACTGGTCCTCAGAGCGACGAAAAATATAGGGAGTGTGTATACTCCGCTACGCAAAGTCAGTATACCACACTCCCCTTGTTAAAATCAAGGGGTATTTTTATGCCCTTTTATCAACTATACATTTAAAGGATGATACTATGAAAGCTGTTATATATGCTCGATACAGTTCACACAACCAGACTGAGCAATCCATTGAAGGTCAGCTTCATTATTGCCATAATTACGCTAAGAACTGCGGTTATCAGATTATTGGTGAATACATTGACCGTGCAATAAGCGGAACTTCTGACAATCGTCCCGATTTTCAACGAATGATTGCCGATGCAGAAAAGAAACAGTTTAAATACATTATAGTTTGGAAACTTGACAGATTCTCCAGAAATCGCTATGATTCTGCCATTTATAAAAACAAACTTAAAAAATACGGCATAAGAGTAGTCTCTGCTACAGAAACAGTCGGCGATGGCGATGAAAGCATTATTATGGAAGCTATGCTTGAAGCAATGGCAGAGGTTTACAGTCGCCAACTCGGACAAAATGTAAAACGCGGTATGCGAGAATCTGCACTAAAAGGGAATAACACAGGCGGTTATACTCCTATCGGTTATAAAGTTGTTGACAGCAAGCTGCAAATTGATGATATTTCCGCACAAATAGTTAAATTTATTTTTACCGAATATGCAAATGGTAAAGGAAAAAAAGAAATTTGCCAAGAATGTAACGAACGTGGATACAAAACACGTGGAAATAATAATTTCACAATTAACTCAATAACTCAAATTATAAATAACAGAGTTTATTTTGGTGATGCAACATATAAATACGGAACAGCTGATGCAATCAAGCGTGAAAGTCCGGCTATAATCAGCAAAGATATTTGGGAGGAGTGCCAGAAAAGAGAGGAATCCGGAAAGCGTTTAAGAGGTCAAAGGTCCAATGAAGATATTTCTTATCTTCTCACAGGCAAGCTCTTCTGCGGTCATTGTGGCTCTCTAATGACCGGTGATAAAGGAACGGGGAAAAGTGGTACACCGTATCATTATTACACTTGTTATAATCGAAAACGCAGAAACGGATGCAAAAAGAAAAGTGAAAGAAAATCTGAAATTGAAGATTATATTATAGCAAAAACTTTAAACTATGTTCTTTCAGCGGATAATATGAATTATATTGCACAGGGTGTAGTTAAATCATATAATTCGGAATTTAATCAGTCAGAAATAGATAGTTTAAAAAAAACACTGATTAAAATTGACACAGAGCTAGACAAATGCGTAACTGCAATTTTAAATGCTACATCACAATTAGTCATTGATAAAATCAATAAGAAATCAGCAGAACTCGAACAACAGAAAAAGGATATCGAAGTAGCTATTGCTAAAATGACAGTAGCAGCAAGAATCAAATTAACAGAAGCTGATGTTATAGATTGGCTAAAGCAGTTCTGTGAAGGTAATCCGAAGGATGAAGATTTCAGAAAACATATTATTGATACATTTGTAAATTCAGTTTATATTTATGATGATAAACTAGTTATTTATTTTAATATTAAAAATCGAAAGCCATTAACATTAGATGAACACAATAAAAATCTTGAAAAATTCAATGATTTGTGGTGTTCGGGTAGTTTATTAAATGGGCAGCCAGAGAAAGCACTTCTTCGGAAGTGCTTTTTAGTTTTATTCGCCTTCGGCGAGTGATATTGCTTCGCAGTGATATTCGGCAAAAGCCGAGTGATATAGCCCTTCGGGCAGTTATAAAAGGCGAATAAAATATCACTGAAACCGCAGGTTTCAATATCACTTTTGCATAGCGAAAATAACACTCTGCCACAGGCGGAATATCACTGAACTTAAGTTTTTCAGTGAATCCGTTATTGTCATTCATACCAGAAAATAACCGTCATTCCAATACAACGGAATGATGGTTATTTTATACCCAAAATAGGAATTTTACAAACTTTTGGGTCGAGAAATTAACAAATAACTTGATTGTACCATTTTAAATCGATAAAAGATTTATAATCATTAAAATATAGCATAATCGTTGATTTATATGAGGACATAGTTGAATTACAGAAGATAATATGCTATATTGTAAATAGAGAGGTGATACTATGAGGTTTAGCACCCACGACAGAACACCAAATATCGAAACTAAGAAGTCTGTTAAGCTCATGCTTGCTTTTGTTTTTGGTTTAATAATTGTGTTCTTTCTTTTTATGGCCGTTGTATGTTCTTTATATATAAATAGCATTATGCCTGCCGTTGTGATTCTTGCCCATTTGTCTGTACTTGTGATATTAATTGCTATAACACTGAGGGATATGGACAAGGCATATATTGAAATTGTTGACGATGTGATTATTGTTGTAGATTACTACTTTGGTATCAAAACAGAAAAAACATTTTCAATTCGAGACATTGCCGCAGCAGAGACTATAGTTGGTTATTCGATGCGAGTACGCGGTTATCGATATCGTAATGCAGGGTGTACTTACATTGTTTTTAGAGAAAAAAGTGGAAAATATATGTTTAAGGTCATATGTGTTCCTGCAACGAAGCAGTTTTTTGATAAGTATCTTAAATAATCACAAGCGTTTGCCCCCCCCTAAGTCAAAAACGCACGCCCTAAAACGGCTTTGCACCCCCTCGGCTCAAAAGAGGGGTGCATTTATATCAAAATTAGGGTCAGTCTTCAAAAAAAAAAGTCAACAGACTTTGTTTTTTACGTCCAAAGATATACCTGCAAAACAAAACCGACAAGCAGTAAACTTGTCGGTTTTTACTATTTTATTACCAATTAAACTGCCATGTTTCAGTCTGCATACCTTCAAAAGCAAGATTAGCCTTTATAAGACCTTTTGTAGATACACTAACATCCATGGGGATTGTATAAGCTGCATAACCAACATATCCATCGGGACGGATATGTGCTTCGATAGTAGAACCGGGATAAATCATGTTAGCGGTGTCTATGGAAAGAACACCTAAATCAAGTGTTGATAAATCAAGATAGCCTACACCTGCAGCATTGAATGTGGGAAAAACTGTATGATCAACAGTTTCTTCAACAAGAGTAACTTTAACAACGATTTCATCGCCGTTTTTTGTTGCGGTTATTGTTTTAATACCGTCCATTGTAAGCCTGAAATTACCCTTCTGAGGAAGAAGAATTGTAACAGTTTCACCTTCACTGTCGGTTGCAGTACCACCGTTGAAAGTGAGAACCTCATCAGTAGGTGCAGCAATAGAACTTACTACTGAGTTAGCGATAGATGCAACTGTGGAGCCGCCTGTACATTCGGTTACGTTTGCATCAAATGTTTCAACGTGTTTAACAGACAATGTGCTTGTATATGCTTTTGTCTTATTTACAGCATCACCAAGCATTGCAAGAATTTCCGCCTCTGACATATTTGCAACATCACCGGGTACATCAGAACCGTTCGGATTTTCCGTGCCGTTTTGTGAAGATCCGGTTGGGTTTTCAACCTGACTGTTGTTATTCGGATCGCCATTATTTATTACAGGAACATCAACATTATTATTGGGATTTTGAACAATCGGATTCTGTATACTTGAGCCTGTTGTTGTTTCAGTATCCACAACAGAGTTGGAATATGCCGGATTTGTATTAAAACTATCTACCACAAGAATGATAGAAGCTGTAAGTGCAGCAAGGCTTGACACCAGAAGTACAACCAAGCTGAAATTTCTTTTACTCATGAAAAACACCCTTTATAAAAAATCATACTACTAAATAATACATTGAAAACATCTTTGTTTTGTAAACAAAACAAGAACAACCTGTGAACATTATTAATTTTGTGCTGAGATAGTTCCTTTAAATCTGATTTTTCTGTTTTAAAGACTGTTTATCATTGAAAGATGTTCAATATAAAACGGTTTAACATTATTAACAACAGTCATACCGCCCTGGAGAGACATATGATCGCCATAATATACAGGCATTATATTCCATATACCTGACTGAATATTTTCTGCATCAAATTCTGTTGAGGGATTTCCTATGGGTGCAAGTGCCGAATAGGTGTTTACAAGACCGTCATTATCAAGCCATTCCTCACCAACTACATATCCGCCGGGAGTTGTGCCTGTAAGCTTACCCATTTCCGCACTGCTTGAAACAAACAGAGACTCCATATTTTCTTCTATCGGTGTATAAGTACCGTCTTCATTTGCCTGTGTCATTGAACATGCAAATGAAAAGTAATATGTATATTCGCTGATAGTAAGCTTTTCATTCATCGCAAGAGCATTATCTATATGCATATCGTAAGCCGCAGTATCAAGGTCAGCTGACTCTGATTCTTCAACGCCGTAAGCAGTTGTGCCGTTATGAGGAGCTGCAAGAGATGTTACGGAATAAATCCAATCAGCTTTACCGCCTGTGAAAAGACCGCTTATTTCATCTTCACTTGTTGCTGCAATTTCATCTGCATCACCTTCAGCCATAAGATGAGCAAACATTCTCACCGTTGCGCCACCGAAAGAATGACCGAGAAGATTAATTTTATTTTCTGAATCCCATTCGGAAATGAGAGCTTTACCGGTAAAGTCTTCACCGTATCTGTCATGACCGTATTCTTCGGAATGAGCCTTACCGTAATCGGTTACGGTACCTGTAAGCTGTGCATAAAGCTCACAAGCTCTGTCCCATGCACTGTCAGTAGGTGCAACAGATGCAGCACAGCAGTCAAAACCTTTATTGTTAAGATAAGACATGAGGTCGCCGCCGAACATTCCCCAGTAAGGCATAACATCGTAGACAAAATCATCCTCACCCCAACCCATCAGGCCGTGAACAAACACATAGCTGTAATTGGTGTTCCATTCGCTTTCGTCAACCTTTGTGTCATTGGTTGAGATTCCGAATAATGAGAGTAAGCCCATAATCAGGGACATAAACATTGCGGCAATTCTGTTAAAAAAATACATATGCAAAAACTCCTTTTACTTTCATTTTTAAAAAATTATACCAAAATAATTATGACATGTCAATGGTTGTGTTTACAGTTTTTATAATATCTGTTACCGCTGTTGCGGCAGAAAAATTATTTCTTATAAGCTCAAGATTTTCAACATTGAGAGCATCAAGAGCGTGTTTATAATATTCATAAGGTGTTTTTCCCCAGCTTACAGCAGTTTTCTCAATACGAACATTTTTTGCATTCCTTATAAAAAATGCAGAATTATCATTTTCCTCTATACCGTGGTCTATACAAGGACGCAAATCATATTTACCGCAATCCCATTTTGATGTTTTTGCAACGTGAATATTGCAATTTTCAAACACAACGTTTTCAATGGGATTTTCGGGTGAAGAATATATAAGCACACCGTTTTCGCCCTTACAGGTAATATTGAAATAGCGGATATTTTTAATATGACCAGCAACCGTATTTTCATCACGTCGGAAGCAGGTAATGGTAATCGGCTCTGCAGTACCCCACCAATCGGAGCAGAATCTGCGCGTTTCAACAGTGCAATCGGAAAAAGTAACGTTTTCCACATTACCGCCGTCGCGGATCTGAATTGAAAGTCCTCTGTTACTTTTTGAAATAATGCAATTGTGAACTGTTACATTTCTGAAATCACCAACACCCTCTGTGCCTATTTTTATTGCGGCAGAGGTTGATGTAAGAGTACAATCGGCAATAACAATATTTTCACAAGGACCGTATTCCGCATTACCCTTTGAGGTTTTAAGGCATATGCAATCGTCTGCGCAAGTGATATGACAGCCTAAAATTCTTACATTTGAACAATGGTCGGGGTCAATTCCGTCGCTGTTGGCAACATCGAGAGGATTAAGAATCCTTATTTGTGAAATAAGCACATCATTACAACCTGCGGGATGCAGAGTCCAGAAAGGAGCATTTGTAATAGTTACATCACGGAATGAAATATTATTACTTTTTTCAATATAAATAGTTGTGGGACGGGGATAAAAATCACCGGTTACATAATATCTGTCTTTACGTTTAACAAATGCATAGCAGTTGCCGTCAATAGTGCCTTCACCCGTAATTGAGCAACCATCTGCCTCAAATCCGTAAATGAATACGAATGAGGGTTTGCCTGTAACAGGATTTCCTACTAAAGCGGTTTTGGGGTCATTAATCATCTTGCAGGGTCTTATATAGCCATCAATATCCGATGTCGCTTTTAAAACAGAGCCTTTTTGCAGATGCAATTCTACATTCTTTTTAAGCTGAATTGAGTTACTGTAATATATTTTTCCGCTTTCAAGCACTACCCTGCCGCCACCTGCCGCTTCGCAAGCATCAATAGCCGACTGAATAGCCGCACAGTCATTAGTTTTGCCGTCGCCTACTGCACCGTAGGCTGATACCTCATAAAAAATGCTCATTTGAAACACTCCAAAAATATTATAGATTCATTATACATATAAAAATTGTTTTTTGCAACAAAAAAATCCTATCTCCGAAGAAATAGGATTTATAAGTTTAAACTATACGGAATGTGCGGATTTCAAAGGGTTTATATGCAATTTCGCCGTTACATTCGCAAAGATACTCTTCAAGAGGTGTAACCTCAGTAATTTTTGCATCACGTTTAATATTGAGAACGGTTTTTCCCGGTATGCCGTAAGGCTCATACATACGTACAATGAAGCCGTTACCGTCCTCTGCGGGCTTGATGCAGTCAATAATCATACCTTCGTTTGAAAGAGAAACAAACGGTTTTTCTGCAAAACCTTCACCTTCAAACACAATAAAAGGTGAATTGAACTGATATGCATTCTGAGCTACTCTGCCTGCAGACAGTCCGCCCATATGAGGATAAATAGAATATGAGAAATCATGCTCTCCTGTATCACGGAAACGTGAGGGATTGTCTGTATTACGGAAAAGCGTCATAATCATATCATTATCAATAACGTTATGTCCGTATTTACAATCATTGAATATTGAAACACCGTAAACATCATCAGACAGATCTGTAAAACGATGAGCCGCATATTCATGCTTCCACTTTTCTGCAGGAGTGTTTGCGTGTGTATTGCGTTTAACAATACCGTAAGCAATTTCATAGCTTGCCTGTGTTGCATAAACATTTACGGGGAAAGAAACCTGTAAAATCTTGTATTTTTCCTGCCAATCAATATGAGAAACAAAATCAACCCTGTCAATATTTGCGTAAGCAATAATATCCTGTGTAATAACAGTATCGTTATGCTTTTTAGTTACACGAACAGTTACGCGTTCACCGTTGTTTTCAACGATTTCAACACTGTTCTCCCATCCCATATCAACAGGACGCATTTTATATTCTTTATCAATATTCCAGGCATCTTCCATCTCGGGACCGTCTTTGTATGTAACAAAATTATTAAGACCCTTTTCACCGTCGGAAACAACTCTGTCCGCACGTTTATCAACAAAATTATGAAGT
The DNA here is from genome assembly GCA_045535305.1 of Acutalibacteraceae bacterium. GTDB lineage: Bacteria > Bacillota > Clostridia > Oscillospirales > Acutalibacteraceae > UBA1081. The sequence continues at coordinate 70,414 of JAZSLJ010000027.1, read as the reverse complement.
GTTCCGTCAGAATAAATTTCAAATTTAAATGCAGGTGTTTCAACTAATATTGAATTTCCGTTATCACGGGCATCAATTTTTTTCTCTTTCAACCTTGTTGTGCTTATCTGGAACCATTCACAAGAAAATCCGTCAAGCTCTACATATACACTACAATTACCGTCTGCGTCAGTCAGAACATCTGAACCGTTAGAGAAACTGCATCCTGCATACTTTTTATCAACAGGAACATAACCGCTTGCACGGAATGAATTCGGATTATATACAGTAAATTCAATCATGCCGTTATTATCTTTATAAAGTGCTTTCTCGATAAGTTCCTTTTGTTTTTTATCAGCAAAAGCAAACAGTTCTTTATAAATTTTTTCAGCATCATCATAAACAGAATCTATTGAACTGCCGGGGAGTACATCATGGAACTGACAAAGAAGAAGATTTTTCCAATTCTTCACAATTTCTTCATAATCTGACTCCTTGCCCTTTTCCTGAGCAAGAACAGCAAGCAAATCAAGTCTGCGGAACGCCATTTCAGCATAACGGTTATTACGTTTTATATCGGAAATCGTCGTATATGTTCCCTGATGAGTTTCTACACAAAGTTCACCTTTCCAGACTGGTAATTTACTGCGTTTTTTGTCAAGCTGTGAAAAATAATCCTCTGCTTTTGTAATTCTGACCTGAGGCATACCCGGAGCAATCTGCAAAAGACGGTAATTTTTAAGCATTTCTTCCGTAACGCCGCCGCCGCCATCACCAAAGCCGTATGACATAAGAGCGTGGTCCCAGATATCCTTTTGCTGCATTCTATCAGATGCAAAACGCACGTCTTCATTATCTATAGAGTTGTTATAGCAATTTGACATATCAGGTACTGTTGCGTAAAGGTTTGAGCCGTCAATTCCCTCCCACACAAACACATTGTACGGGAATTCATTAGCGGTCTGCCAACGGACTTTTGTTGTATAAAAGCTCTTCATGCCGCATTTTGCAAAAATCTGCGGAAGTGATGCAGGAAAACCGAATGAGTCGGGAATCCAGCAAACATCACTTGTTTTACCAAATTCATTTTTAAAGAATTGATGTCCGTAAAGAAACTCTCTTATAAGAGACTCTGCACCGGAAATATTCAAATCCGATTCAACCCACATAGGTCCCACAAGACGCCATTTGCCTTCTTTGACACGCTGACGTATCTGTTCAAAAATATCGGGGTAAACTTCTTTTATATAGTTATATACAGAGGGTTGTGAAAGCGAAAATTCAAAATCATCGTATTTATCCATAAGTCGCAACTGATTCAACGCTGAACGTCCTGCCTTACGGATTGTATCTTTAAACCTCCAAAGCCAGGCAACGTCAATATGAGTCGATGCAACACAGTCAATAACACCTTCATCGGAATCAATCTTCATAGCCTGCAACTCAGCAACAAGATTTTTATGAATAGCAATCACATTTTCGCGATAATCTTCAAAATCTAATGATACATCGCTGTCGCGTATGGTTTTTTCAAACAATGCACGTACTTTGTTGAGAGTATATTCATTTTTAATAAATCCTAAAAGATCATAAACATAATCCATTGTATAGGAAAAATCTGCAAGAGCTTTGTCAACAGTAACATATGCAGGACCACTCAACGGTCTTTCAATGCATTCACCGTCGCAGAATGTGCAACTGTATATTTCGAGTTCAATAGAAATTTCTCTGTCATACATTGAATCTTCAAGATATACACGACATCGTCTTTCGCCGTTATCTATACCTGCATAACGCACACCGTCAATTGATACATATGCCTCACAGTTCCAAGGTAACACCAATTCCAAAAATGATTCTTCTGTATCACGCGGTTTTGAAGGCGTATAAACAGCTCGCATCATACACGTTTTATATGTTTTAAAGGTTACAGAATCTGTATAGTCTGCCCAATCTGTAACCTGTTCATAAGTTTCTTTATCAGTATATTCCAATATTTTATACTGCCAATTATTTATGGGTTCAGATTTTAGTATTGCTCTGCTTCGATACATTCGTAAATTTTTTGTAATAATTGCATCAACCATATTCATTCTCCTTTAAACAATATTTTGGTTAAATTTGACATCAACATCATATCAAAGAGAAGAACAATTGTCAACTAATTACAATAAAAAAAGCAGCTCCGAAGAACTGCTTGATTTAAATATTAGTCGCTTGTGTAGGGAAGAAGAGCAATCTGACGAGCACGCTTGATAGCTGTTGTAAGCTCTCTCTGGTGCTTTGCGCAAGTACCTGTGATTCTTCTGGGAAGAATCTTTGCTCTCTCTGATGTAAAGCGGCGAAGCTTTGCAATATCTTTGTAATCGATGTATTCTGACTTTTCAACGCAGAATGTGCAAACCTTTTTACGACCCTTTCTGTTGGGACGTGCGCCCTTATCGCCTTTATCGTAAGCCATTTCGGAAAACCTCCTATTTAGTAATTAGAACGGAAGATCGTCTTCCGCTGATGCGATCTCCGCAAAATTGTCGGAATCGCCGTTCTGGAAAGAAGCAGGCTGTGCCGCAGGTGTCTGATATGCATTGGATGCTGCAGACGAATCTGACTTTGAACCGCAGAAGCTTGCTCTGTCAACTACAACTTCAAATGCAGTTCTCTTATTGCCGTTTCTATCCTCATAACTACGTGTCTGGATTGAGCCCTGAAGAGCTATCATCTGACCTTTACGGAAATACTTTGAAATAAAGTCCGCATTCTGACGCCAAGCAACGCAGTTGATAAAATCAGCCTGTCTCTCCTGTCCCTGAGACTGATAAGCTCTGTCAACAGCAACAGTAAATGATAAAACAGAAAGATTTGAAGATGTTGTTTTAAGTTCAGGGTCTGCTACCATGCGACCCATAAGAATAACACTGTTAAGCATATGCGACACACTCCAAAAAATTATTCAGCTGATTCTTCAACTGTTTCTTCAGCCTTAACTTCAACTGCCTTTGTTGCAACAGCCTTAACGACCTGTGAACGCATAGCGCCGTCAGTAATGTTTACAACACGGTTGAACTCTGCAGGGAATTCGGGTGATGATTCGAAATTGTAAAGTACATAGTAACCTTCTGTTTCGAAATCAATAGCGTAAGCAAGCTTTTTCTTACCCCATTCTTCAACAGAGCCAAGTGTTCCGTTAGCTTCGATAAGAGCCTTAAATTTCTCAACGAGTGCTGAAACATCATCACCGTTCTTAAGTGAGAAAATTACGACTGCTTCATAGTTTACATTTGACATTGTTGTGCACCTCCTTTTGGACTTTCGGCTCCCTTGCGGGGAGCAAGGTTGCTGTTTATTTATATTACAGCAGTTATGAATTATAACAGAAAAATACTGCAAAGTCAAGCCGTCTTTTTAACATAATTTTACACAACACGCAGTAAATCTCTTGTATATAATAACAACATAATTATACTAAGCCAAGATATTCCTCAAGACACAAGCCGCTGTTCTTAATACTTTCTGCATTTTCAACACCGACATATCGCCAATGCCAAGGCTCAAATTTAACACCTGTTATATCTGCTTTGTCTTGCGGATAACGAAGAATAAACCCGTATTTATGAGCATTTTCACAAAGCCAAGCATACTCTGCCGTATTCTGGAAATTCGCACTGCTTGCGGCACAGATAATATCCATACCTACACCTAAGTTATGCTCAGAACAACCGGGTGGATTGCGGCGTCTCGATGCAAGGTCGTGTGCTTCTGCTTCAGTATGACCTTGATTCATATAATCATTAACAAATTCATAATAAAGACGTTTCTGTGTAGAATAGCTCCTGTATCCAGAACATGGTGTAAGCTTATATCCGTCATTTTTGGCAGCCTGATACATTTCTTCATATGCGGCGGCAGCTCTTGTATCCATTCTCTCAGAAGATCCTGCAACATATGCAAGTTTTATTTGCTTTTCAACAGTAGAATCCACATAACGATATCTGTTTACACAAATAAGCTTCCAAGATGCTGTATCTGACGGATAAGCAACAACAGTACCGCCTGTCCACTCAGGTTCTTTACGTGTTGTGGTTTCGGGAGCCTTTGTTATGAGTTCGGTTGTGGTCTCAGTTACTTTTTCCGTCTGTTTCTCTATTGATGATGTTTCCTCAGGTACAGTTTTCTCGGTTGTGGTTTCAGTTGTTGGTGTATTATTTTCGTTTACACCTCTGTATATAAAAAATGTAGCAAAAAAAACTGCAACAAATACAGCTATCATTGTTACTGCTGCTGCAATTTTAAAATATTTTTCATCAATCTTCTTCTTTTTGTTTGCCATATCTACCCCTCCGTTTTTACTATTATACAATAACATACCAAACAAGTAAATATGATTTGATAATTTTTTATTATGGTAATTTTGCACAATATATTTTGTTCTATTTTATAAGGATTAACAGTCGACTTTTTTTTGTCCTTATGGTATCATAGTTACAACTTATTTCTATGGAGGAAAAAACATGAGACCACAGGATTGCGGTGCGCAGTACCAGTCCAAACTGCGCGAATGTGCAAATTTTGCCGCATGGACTATCAAAAAAGTATGTAAGGACATTGGCCCCAGACCTTCCGGTAGCGAAGAAGAACATAAAGCTCAGCTCTTTATGGCACAGCAGACCGGCAAGGCTGCCGACAGCGTTGTTACAGAAGAATTTACTATTGCAAACAAGGGCTTTTTTGCCTGGACAAAAATTGATGCTGTTCTTTTGTTTGCGGCTGCTATCTTCCTTTTGTTTAAGATGCCTGTTATTTCACTCATTCTTGCCGTAATTGCAACTGTATGCCTTTTCGGTGAATTTCTTTTCTACAAAGAATTTCTTGACAGATTTTACGAAAAGCAGACATCTCACAACACTTGGCTTGTAAGAAATCCCACAGGCGAAGTTAAAAGAAGAATTATTTTTGCAGGTCATGCAGACTCTTCATTTGAATGGAGATATACTCATCTTATAGGCCCCGGTATGATGTATTTTGTATTTATCTATGCAGCAATCGGTCTTGGCTGGAACATAGTATTCAGTATTGTTAGCCTTGTTATGGGTAACGTTATAGTTCCGTCTGTTGAAAACATCAACTGGTTCGGCTGGGTTGCTCTTGCATTTATCCCCGCTTATATTCTTCTTTTCTTCTTCATCAACTACAAAACTTGTGTTGACGGTGCAAACGACAACCTTACGGGATGTATGGTTGGTGCGGCTGTTCTTAAATTTATGGAAGACAACAACATCAGATTTGAGAATACTGAAGTTATTTCTTTCTTCTCCGGTTCAGAGGAAGCAGGTCTCCGTGGTACTAAAGACTACGTAAAAAGACACGGTCAGGAATGCAGAGATGTTGAAACAATGTTTGTTGCTCTTGATACTTTCAAGGACTATGACGATATGTTTATTTACAACAGAGATATGTCAGGTCTTACAAAACATGATGACAGATGTTGTAAGCTCCTTAAAAAAGCTGCAAAGAATGCAGGAATAGACATGAAATATTCAGTTATTTTTGCAGGTGCTTCCGATGCTGCTGCTACATCACAGGCAGGTATCCCCAGCGTATCACTTGCTGCTATGAATCCCGGACCTCCCAGATATTATCACACAAGAAGAGATACTGCTGACATCATGGAGCTCAAAACAATCGAAAAAGGTATTGAAATTGCTCTTGAAGCCGCATTTATCTTTGACGAAAAAGGTCTTTGCGATAATTATGATTAATTTAAAACAAGCTGTCGGCATACGACAGCTTGTACATATTTTAGGTTAAAAATATTACTTTTTTTGACAAACTGTAATTTTACTATTGTAAATTAAAAAATTATATGTTATAATGCAAATGTTAGTTATAAACTGAAAGGGGTCAACCTTCTTATGAAAAAAAGACTTGCAAAATTAACAGCTATTTTACTTTCTGTCGCAATGATTTTCTGCTTTGCATCATGTACTCCTGCTGATGAAGAAGAAGATACATTTGTTGCAGCAACTTTAGCGATTGATACAAATATTCCTGTATCTCAGAGTGAAATTATTGATTTTTACAACACAATAATCACTGCGCTTCAGACAAATGATGCATTTACAGCAGCAAACAAGCCCGGTATAAACTACTCAGAATCACTCGGTGCAAACGATATCAAAGTTCTTGCTTATAATGCAGCAACAGGCGAAGCAACTGAGGACGGCAAACTTGCAGCTCTCAACGCATCTGCAAATGCAATCAAAAACCGTATTATCGGCGGTATCCCCACAGATTCCAAAGTAATCGGATTTGGTGATATGAGCACTCCCTTCTCTACAATTATCCATCCCGGCACAGGTGTAAGTTCTTTAACAAATGAAGATATTATAAATGCAGAATGCCATGTTGACGGCAACAAGCTTTATATCTCAATGAATCTTAACGGTGCTGTTGAAACTATTGAAAATGTTTCCGGTATAAAAGACAAATCAAAGGTTATTGCTGATTTCAACGCCTTTACAACAGACTATGCTGAGGTTAAAGATTATACAGTTTCTTACATTGCAGATGAAGAAAACAACACTTACAGCACAATCAATCTTGAAGTTGAGGTTGAAAAGCAGGCTGACGGTACTTATAAATGCACAGGCAGAATTATGAATCTCAACATCAAAGCCATCAGTAATGTTGCTGCAGTTGTTGATTGCAAAGGCTCTTTTGCTGACAACGGTACTGTTCAGGTTAATTTCAGATTAACAAATGAAAAGAATTATTCATTTGACTGGCTCGGAAATGAATCCTGGGAACCTGTAGCAGAAAACACAAGCGATGCTGAATAATTAAACAAAAAAAAATTACCTACCGAATTCAACGAGTTCGGTAGGTTTTATTTTGTATTATCATTTATTTTTAACAAGTAAATTTTCAAAATGTGTTCCTAATAGATTTTCTGCGCTATGAATAATTGTTTTAATGAATTCCGGCTCATGATCATATGCAAACTGATCAGAATTATCATTTTCTCTTACATCAGAAAACATGCTTGACAACATACATGATGCAAGAATTTCACCGTCTTTAACATCAATTCCAAACCATTCACTGTTTGAAATGCCGTATTTTACACTAAGCAGTGCAAATCTGTAAACAGATAAAAGCATTTCTTCACGCAGTCTGTTTTCTGCACTGTCTCCTGCCGCACTGAGATGTTCGGAAAGGCTTACCATCGCTCTTAAAATTGTTTTAATTCTTAATTCAGAATCTGACGGAAGTTCATGTCTGTTATAAATATCATTAAAACCGTGTCTGCTGTCTGTTATACCTAACAGATAGTCCGAGGTTACATCATAATAATCACAAGCTTTTTTCAAAAAATCCAAACCACACTCTCTTATACCTTTCTCATAATGAGAAAGCAATGCCTGAGAAACTCCCAACTGTGCAGCAGCTTCTTTTTGACTGACTTTTTTCTCCCTGCGCAAGTCAGTGAGTCTTATTGAAAAATTGTCGTTCATGCTTGACACCTCGTAATTACTTATTGTATACTATTCTATACGATTACGATTAATTTGTAAAGGAAAATTAATATGAAAACATATAAAATTTATCTTATAAGAAACGGTTATACAAAGGGTTCGATAGAAGGCAGATATATCGGTCATACTGATGAATCACTTTCGGAAGACGGAAAAAAACAGCTTACAGAGCTTACAGAAAACTATATTTTTCCTGATGTAGATGTTGTTATTTCTTCACCGCTGAAACGCTGTACAGAGACCGCAAAAATCATTTATCCCGACAGAGAGCCTATAATCATTGACGATATAAAAGAGTGTAATTTCGGCGAATTTGAAGGACTCACAGCTGATGAACTTGCTGATGATGAAAACTTTAAAGCATGGATAAAAGGCGGGCTTGATATTGCGCCCCCATTCGGTGAATCTAACAGAGCTTTCAGCATGAGAATTTTCTCCGGATTTGTAAAAATAATTGAGGGCATACTTAAATCCGGAATAAAAGAAACCGCCATTATAACTCACGGTGGTGTTATAATGTCGTGGCTTGCCGCTTTCGGTCTGCCAGAAGCACCCATGACTGATTGGCGTACACCTGCAGGTTGCGGGTATATATTAAGATTTGATGCATCCATCTGGTCAAAACTCAACAAAGTAGAAGTAGTTGACGAAATCCCCTTCCCCGCTTCAACCGGTGAAGATGATGATGAAAACGGTTATTCAGACTACATCTGGAGCAATTTTGACAGCAGCGCAGATGAATAAAAAAACAGCTCCTTTTGCCAACACAGGTAAAAGGAGCATTATTATATCTTATCAATAAAAGATTTCTTGCTTTTTGTGGTATTTTTTAATCATACGTTTCGTTGCTCGCCATATTACAGCAAGTGTTGTAATTGCAAGAAAAGTTGCTGTAGGATTTTTTGAGTTGTTCTTTTTCATTATTAATCCTCCGATAAACAAATTATACTGCCGATATCCACAAGTGTATTTTCGGCAAGTGAAACATACCTTTTTTTATATTTGCTTATAAATTCAATAATTTTTTCGCCGTCAGGATGAGTTAAAACATCACCGTTAAAAGCAATAATATCGTCAAAAAGCAAGCCTGCAGTACCGCCGATAAAGCCGTAATCAAAACCGTCAAGAATTACATTACCTTTTTTTATTTTAAGCACATCAATACCGTATTCGGTGCATTTATTACTTACTGATTCATCATCCGTAATAATTGCATTATCTGCAACAGGAATTACCGAGCATTTTGTATATCCTTGATTAACATTAATAACAGTTTTGCCTTTTTGACGGATATAGTTTAACACATTTTCGGATACAGTGTCAACATTACACAGGAAATATTCGCCAAATAACACACAGTTGAGTTTTACATCCGACGGATATTCTTTACCAAGCCAAGTATCAATAACATGAACATAATATCCTAAAGACACAAACTTTTCTGCAAGATAACTCATTTCTTTTGCAATAAAAATATCTTTATCACAAACAAAAAACGATAAATCCGCATGATGAGCAATTCTTGAATCAACATTCTGATTCGGCATAAAATCAATTATCTCATATCCCAAATCAATTATTGTTTTACAAGCCTGTTCATTAAGCGTTGATGCTAAAACATATTTTTTCATAAAACAATTTCTGTAAAGGCATCACGGATGGTTTTTACACCAATGATTTCCGCCTGCTTTTTTATATCGTTGGGTAAAGTTTTATAATTCTGATAAGGAATGATAATTTTTCTAAAACCTAATCTTAATGCCTCATTTACACGCTGCAGAGCATTTGAAACACCGCGTATCTCCCCTGCAAGTCCGATTTCTCCGAATGCAATAACGTCATCTTTCAAAATCATATCTTTAAGAGAAGAAACAAGAGCAAGAACAACTGAAAGGTCAGATGCGGGCTCGTCGATCTTCAAACCTCCGATGATATTAAGATAACAGTCTGTGTTGGCAAAATAATAACCTGCACGCTTCTCCAAAACAGCAATAAGCATAGACATTCTGTTAAAATCGTATCCGTTTGTCATTCTTCTCGGATTGCCGAATGCCGTCGCGGTAACAAGAGCCTGTACTTCTGCTAAAATAGGTCTTGAACCCTCCATAACACACATTACGCAAGTACCCGAAGTGTTTTTTGGTCTGCCCTCAAGCAGCATTTCAGAGGGATTGGGAACCTCCTGCAGACCTGTATCCGCCATAGTAAACACACCGATTTCATTTGTTGAACCGAATCTGTTTTTAACAGCTCTTAATATTCTGTAGGACATATTTTTGTCCCCTTCAAAATAAAGAACCGTATCAACGATATGTTCAAGAACTTTAGGGCCTGCAATATTACCGTCTTTATTTACATGACCAACAACAAAAATCGGAATCGAAAGCGTTTTTGCAGTACGCATAAAAAGATTGGTACATTCCCTTACCTGCGTTACACTTCCCGTTGTAGATTGTATTTCTGTAATACTCATAGTTTGTATTGAATCTATAATAACAACATCAGGCTTATCGGAACGTATAACCTCTGTGATATATTCTGCGTCTGTTTCGCAAAGGATAAGCAGATTCTTTCCGTTAACACCTAATCTGCCTGCTCGAAGCTTTATCTGTGAGGCAGATTCTTCACCCGATACATATAACACCTTTTTGTTAGCGGAAAGATGCAGACAAACCTGAAGCAGTATTGTTGATTTGCCGATACCGGGATCACCGCCGATAAGAACAAGTGAACCTTTCACAAGACCGCCGCCGAGCACTCTGTTAAATTCAGAGATACCTGTATCATAACGAATCTCATTGGTTTCGCTTATTTCATCAATGGACAAAGCTGTGCTTCTGCCTAAAGCTGTGGTGGATTTTTTGTTAACTGAACTGTTAACAACTGTTTCTTCCATACAGTTCCATTCACCGCACGCAGGACACTGACCATACCATTTTGCCGACTCGTATGAGCATTGATTACAAACGTATAATGTTTTAACTTTTGCCATTTTGCACTCCTCAGGCGGTTTCCGATTCGTAATATCCGCCGTTTATATAATTAATTATTCCGTTACAAATTGCATTTGCCATATTTTTGCGATATTGAGCATCATTTAGTTTTGCAGTTTCTTCATAATTTGACAAAAAACCACATTCCACCATAACTGCAGGTACAGTAGTATGATATAAAAGATATATAGAACTGCCCGATTCCTTAATCATTCGGGTATTTTCAGGTTGCAGTTCTGTTACAACACTTGATTGGATAAAATCAGCCAAAGAACTGCTTGATGTGTTATTTGGCGAATAAAAAACCTGTGTCCCCCAATATTTACTTTCTGTATAATAATTTTGATGTATTGAAACAAAAATACAGTCTGGATTTGATTCAATAATATTTAATCGATTGTTAAGATCGGATACTTTTTGCTCACGTATCGTTTTTGCAGCAGGGGCATGGATAGAATTATTATCCGTTCGTGTCATAAGTGTTGAGTAACCTTTTGATGATAATATCTCATTAATGCAAATTGCTATATCAAGATTAATATACTGCTCCTCAGTACCGTCTGCCGCTACTGCACCGCCGTCTTTACCGCCATGACCGGCATCTATTATAATCAGCGGAGAGTCTTTTTTTGCAGTAGTTTCAACCGTTGTTTCATTTTTTAAGGCAATAGCAACAACACAACCGATTATTGTTACTGTTATTATAAAATAAGGAACAAATTTTATCAAGCTTTTCATTAAAAATCACCCGATAAATATTATTCATTGTAAATAAAAAATATACTAAAAACAAAACCGCCGTGGATAACCACAGCGGAATCGCTATAAAATGAATTACATGTCAGTCCATGAGAACTGCTCCATAAGAGCAAAAACATCATCCCAACCGATGATACCAAGCTTCCACATAGCCTTGATGATAAGCTTTAAAAGGTGAAGCAATGCTTTCATTTATTTCGCCATCCTTTCACTCTAAGATACTATAATTATACATTTACAAAGTTTGGATGTCAAGCACTAATGAAAATTTTAAAAAATATTCATAATTTGTTTACAGAATTATAAAATTGTTTCGGGCTCGTCGTAGGTTTTACCCTTTGTGTCAACAGAAATCGACTCAATTATAATATCATCGTAGGGCTTATCATTTGCATTTGTGCTGACACCGGCAATTTCATCTACGATTTCAATACCGTCTGTTACATAACCGAAAACTGCATAATCGCCGTCAAGCCATGAACACTCTGTCTGGCAAATAAAGAACTGTGAGCCTGCAGAATCATATGCCTTACTTCTTGCCATTGCGATTGCACCTCTTGTGTGTGCAAGGTCATTAATAACAAATCCGTTATTTGCAAATTCACCTTTGATTGAATAATCAGGACCGCCTGTACCGTTACCGTCGGGGTCTCCGCCCTGTATCATAAAATCTTTTATTACACGGTGAAAAATAAGTCCGTCATAAAAACCGCTGTTTGCAAGAAAAATAAAATTTTTTACAGTATCGGGAGCTTTATCATAACGAAGCTCAACAGTTATTGTACCGTAATCTTTTATTGCAATCTTTGCAACAGGATTGTCTGTTATATGTTCAAAATCACTTTCATTTTCATTACCGTTTGTTTTATCTGTACTGCAAGCTGCAAATGAAAATATCATTACAAGACAAAGAATAATTGAAATTAATTTTTTCATATCAGCCATCCTTTCTGATAATGTTGGGTTTAGGGAATTTTACTCCGTTTTTATCAATTTTTACTGACTTGATTATATAAGGTGAAACAAGTTTGTTTTCATCGTCTGTTTCGGATGCGGCAATTTTTTCTATAATATCCATACCCTCTATAACATAGCCAAAAGCATTGTATTGACCGTCAAAATGAGTACGATCTTTTGTAAGCACGAAGAACTGACCTGTTACGGTATCGCTGTGTGATGTGCGGCTCATTGAAACTGCACCGTATGTATGAGAAACTTTATCTTCTTCGCCGTCAACATATTCATCCATAATATAATAAGGTGCATCAAACTCACCTTCTGCATATCCTGTCATTACAATACAACTGTTACGTACCATATTGAATGCCATGCCGTCATAAACGCCTTCTTCGGCAAATGCAATAAAGCTTGCAACTGTATTGGGGGCTGAATTGTAATGTAATTCAATAACTATTTTTGAGCCATCAGCAAGAGTTACCGTTGCAACGGGATTCTTTTTAACTTTTACTGTAACTATTTCATCACCTGTAGGATATTCTTTAAAGAAATCTGCATCATAAGAATTATTTTCATTCTTATCACATGCAGCAAAAACAAACAGCATTGAAAATACAAGAATAATACTAACTATCTTTTTCATTATCATTCTCCTTTTCAATATTTTGATTATTATTGAATCCTTCCGTTCTGTCTTTCATAAATATTACTTTAACAGTAAGAAGTATGAGTTTAAAGTCAAGAAAAAATGAAAAATTCTGAATATACTCAAGATCCAGAAGAAGCTTATCATAAGGTGAGGTATTATACTTGCCCATAACCTGAGCATAGCCTGTAAGGCCCGCCTTTACCTTTGTTCTGTATGGGAATTCGGATATTTTTTCAGTATATGCAATATGATGCTCTATTCTTTCGGGTCTGGGGCCTACTACAGACATATCACCTTTAAGAATATTGAACAACTGAGGAAGCTCATCAAAACGGATTGCTCTTATAATTTTACCGACAGGAGTAATTCTCGGGTCATTATCCTCTGCGGGCAAAGCACCGTTCTTTTCGGCATCAACAATCATACTGCGGAATTTATAGATTTCAAAAATCTTTTCGTCTTTTGTAACTCGCTTTTGTTTGTAAAGAACAGGTCCGCGGTCATAGAGTTTAATAGCAAGTGCTATAATCAAAAGTGCAGGAGATGAAACAATAATTCCTATAAGCGAAAGAATAATATCAATTATTCGTTTAGTTAACTCCTGGGTGGCAGTAAGTGAACAATTTTTGCATACAACAAGCGGGGTATCAAACTGTTCGATAGGCTGAGCTGATCTTACAATAATATCCGATATTCTGGGCGGAAGATACACCTCAATATCTTTTTCAAAGCAAAATTTAAGCAAATCATTTCTGACAGTACTGTCAACACCTGAGATCAGTACGCTTTCATATTTGCTTATGCGTGTTTTTATTTCCTCAAAATTGCTGTCATTCATAAAAGACTTGGGAACATAGCGTACAGATTCACAAATACAGTACATATCCTCACGTTCAAGCATTTTGTACACAAATCTGTCTGCTGATTTATCCCCGTAAACAATAATCAGCTTCTTTTTCGGTATATAACTTTCGTGCAGCTTACTTACAACTAATGTCCACACAAAAGATATAACAATTTGCACCGCAAGAATTATTGAAATCTGATGGACGGGCAAAAATGCTCGATGTACAAGACTCAGCTGAATGTAAGACACAACATCTGTAAATACAAGTGTTATAACCTGCGATATAATTACATTTGATTTTTTATTATGACCGACTTTTAATGCACCCATCATTCTGAATACAAAAATGAGAATTGCGGCATAAAGCACAATCATAAGATAACCGCCCGAATCAAGCGGAGCAGCTAATACTTTGTTATATTGATAAAAGAGAACATAGTAAAACAACACAGTATGAATCATAACAATTACTGCGGAAGATGTCATTTTAAATATGCTCGCTTTGCTTTGCTTACTGATATTCATAGTAAACCTTCGGAATATCCCCGTTTCCTTTCACTTTAAAAAAGGCAGAAAATGATGACTGCCTTTTTTAAATTAATAAAACTTACTCAGTTACGCTTTCGTCGCTTGCAACATCCGAAACTCCGGATACAAGAACACCTTGCATAAGATCTGCAAAATCCTTTTCATTGATTTTTTCATTAACAATAAGATATTCTGCAACTTCTGCAAGTTTATCATTATGTGTTGTAAGCAGTTCATAACATTTTTTGTAGCAATCAGTGATGATTTTACCCACAACATCATCAATTTTTGCCGCAATAGTTTCAGAGTAATTTTTTACGCTTGAATAATCTCTGCCAAGGAACACCTCATCATGACCTGTTCCGAAAGCAATCGGTCCGAGTTCATCACTCATACCGTATTTTGTAACCATTTTACGGGCAATGTCAGAAGCTCTTTCTATATCGTTAGATGCACCGGTAGAAATATCGCCGAAAACAATAGCTTCAGCAACACGGCCGCCAAGAAGCACAACAATATCCTCAGTCATACCTTTTTTTGTTTTATATAACTTATCCTCGGTAGGAACAGACATTGTATAACCGCCTGCCATACCTCTGGGAATAATTGAAACCTGTCTGACAGGGTCTTGTGTTTCAAGATAGTATGTGGCAACAGCATGACCTGCTTCATGGTAAGCCGTAAGCTTTTTATCTGCCTCGTTAATTTTATGTGAACGCTTTTCTGTACCAACCATTACTTTAACAACAGCCTCTTCGATTTCAGGCATTGTTACAGCGTGAAGGCCCTTTCTTGCGGCAAGAAGAGCAGCTTCGTTAAGCAGGTTTGCAAGGTCTGCACCGGTAAAGCCTACTGTTTGCTGAGCGATTTTTTCAAGGTCAACATCAGGTGCTAATGACTTTCCTTTTGCATGAACTTTAAGAATTTCAGTTCTGCCGTTAATATCGGGATAGCCTACAGTTACCTGTCTGTCAAATCTGCCGGGGCGAAGCAACGCAGGGTCAAGAATGTCAGGTCTGTTTGTAGCTGCGATAACAATAACATCATCGTTTATGCCAAAACCGTCCATTTCAACGAGCATCTGGTTAAGAGTCTGCTCTCTTTCGTCATGGCCGCCGCCCATACCTGCGCCTCTGTGTCTGCCGACAGCGTCAATTTCGTCAATAAATATTATAGAGGGTGATTCTTTTTTTGCCTGTTCAAACAAATCACGTACTCTTGATGCACCAACACCGACATACATCTCAACAAAATCAGAACCTGAAATTGAGAAGAATGGAACGTCTGCTTCGCCGGCAACAGCCTTTGCAAGCAAAGTTTTACCTGTACCGGGAGGGCCTACAAGAAGAACACCTTTGGGGATTCTTGCACCCAATGCCACAAATTTCTGAGGATCTTTTAGGAAATCCACAAGTTCTTTAAGTTCTTCTTTTTCTTCATCAGCACCTGCTACATCTTTAAATGTAGTTTTATGCTTATCATCTTTTTTCTTGACTCTTGCTTTGCCGAAATTCATTGTCTTTGCCGCTTCACCGCCAATTGAGCTGTTAACGCGTCTGAACATAAAGAACATCATAGCAGCAAGTATAACAAGCATAATTATTGAAGGTATCATACTTGTAAGCCATGAACTTGCCGCACCTGCATTATAGTTATAAGCAACACCGTTAGACTTTGCAATATTATGGACATCCATAATAAACAAATCAACATTGGGAACAGTGTACTTATTAGCTTTGTCGCTCTCAGCATTTCTGAGCTTGTACGCAAGTGAACCGTTGCTCAGATTAAGTTCATAAGATTCTACAGCATCTTCCTCAAAATACTTAACTATTTCATAATACTCCTTCTTAGCCTTTGATGAAGATGAATTTGAGAACATCATCATAGATGAAATCAAAATCAGCGGTATCAAAATATAAGGAAGATAACTGAAGATATTACGCTTTTTATTTTCCAATTATTTTCTCTCCTTGGTAAATTTATTTTTTATAAACACTCTCTTTTAATATGCCCACAAAGGGAAGATTTCTGTATTTATGCGCATAATCAAGACCGTAACCCACAATAAATGCATCGGGAACGGTGTTGCCAACGTAATCTGCAGAAATATCAGTAATTTCTCTTCTGTCGGGTTTATCAAAAATGGTACAGATTTTTATACTTGCGGGATTTCTTGCACCCAGAACACTCTTTAAATAAGCAAGAGTTCTGCCGCTGTCAAGGATATCCTCTACGATAAGCACATCATAGTCAGAGATATCTCTGTCAAGATCTTTTACAATTCTTACTCTGCCGCTTGTTTTTGTATCCTCTCCGTAACTGGAAACAGCCATAAAATCAATTTCAAGCGGAACTGTGATTGCACGCATCAGGTCTGCCATAACTATAACAGAACCTTTAAGAATACCTACAAGAAGAAGGTTTTTACCTTCATAATCTCTGGATATTTCCGCGCCCATCCTATCAATCATAGCCCGTATTTGATCTTCAGAAAAAAGGACTTTCTGAATATCATTAAGCATGACATTATTATTCATGGTTTTCACCTTTCACATCATAAGTTTCAATTCTGATAATTTTCTCGGTTTCGGGAGTAACTTTTGCATAGTCAGATACACCTACACCGTTGATCCATAATACATTCTCTCCGTTTACAAGCAAAGGTACGCCTACCCTGCTTTGGGGGGAAATATTTTTTTCTTTATACAGATTTTTAAGTGATTTTGAATGCTCTGCATAAGGAAATTTAAACCTGTCCCCCTGAGCTCTTGAACGGAAAACTGCACCGTACAGTTTTGATGCATCCATAAAACCCATAGAAGACATTATTTTATCATTATAAATATTTAAAGAGCTTTTGTCAACCTCAACTAACCGTATTGTAATACGCGGAAAATCATAAATAGAGATATTTTCATCAACAGGCTCATAAATACTGATTTCGGACAGTTTTGCATCTGCGACATAAAGATATTTACCGTCGCTTTTAACGGTTACGGCATTATGAAGCATTACAGCACCGCCTGTTTCAAGAATTGAATTTATCAATTCAATATGCTTGCGTGAAATATCAACGGCACCTGCATTTTCACATAATTTAATTATTACTCTGTCGCGTACAGCCTTATGCAACAAGCAAAGC
Organism: Acutalibacteraceae bacterium; assembly: GCA_045535305.1. GTDB lineage: Bacteria > Bacillota > Clostridia > Oscillospirales > Acutalibacteraceae > UBA1081. Next base: position 53,025 of record JAZSLJ010000027.1, on the reverse strand, counting down.
TCCGATACAGAGAATTTACTGTTGCAATAAATGCGAAGATATGCATCATTAGCAGATTTTTCAAGATAATCTTCAATATCACTCAAGGATTGAGTGCAACCGCTGAAAACACTTGCAAAACCGTCATTAAGCTCTGTAAGCACGGGAATTACATTATGACGAATTTTATTGCGGGCATAGTCATCGCTTAAATTTGTGCTGTCGGTAACATATTTTATGTTATAAAATTCATTATATTGTTCAATCTCATTTCTCGTAAGGCAAAGAACAGGTCTTATAATATTATCCCTGACAGCAGGAATACCTGTAAGTCCTTTAAGAGATGTACCTCTTGCCAGATTAAAAATAACGGTTTCCATTGAATCGTTAAGATTGTGTGCAGTTGCAATTTTTGCATTACTGTTAAGCGATGAAAAGAATTCGTACCGCAGACGTCTGCCGCATTCTTCAACACTCTCACCCGTTTTTGAAGCAATTTCGGGAATGTTGAAGTGGGCACATTCAAAAGGTATACCGTTATTTTTACAGTAATCGGAAACAAAAGACTCGTCCGAATCTGCTTCAGCACCTCTTATACCGTGATTTACATGAGCACATATAATATTTATATTCTTTTTTATTGAATATTCCTTGAAAAAATGAAGCATACACATTGAATCTGCTCCGCCTGATACGGCAAGAATTACCGTATCATCGGCAGATATCATATTGTGTGAATCAATAAATACTTCGATTTTATCATTAACCGTTGTTTTCATCTTCTCTGACATACTCTCTTGACGTATACATAGTGAAATCCGGATTCCACGCAAGAGGAACAGTACCTGTAGGGCCGTGTCTGTTCTTTGAAATGATCAGCTCGGCCTCATCAACACGCAATTCCTCGGGAGGTGTGTCTGATGAATCCTTATAGTAATCTTCTCTGTAAAGCATAAGAATGATATCTGCGTCCTGTTCGATTGAACCTGATTCACGAAGGTCGGACATCTGAGGCTTATGGGATCTTCCCTTTTCTTCGGTACGTCTTGCAAGCTGAGCGCAGGTTACAACGGGAATATTAAGGTCCTTAGCCATCATTTTAAGCTCACGCGTAATATCGGAAACCTCCTGAACACGGTTATCGGTCTTCTTACTTGATTTCATAAGCTGAAGATAGTCGATAACAATACAGTCAACATTTTTAAGCTGTCTTGCTCTTGCTTTCATTTCGGGAACTGTAATATTTGCAGTATCGTCAAAGTACAGTTCAACATCTGAAAGGAAAACAGATGCTTCGGCAATATGCTGCCATTCTTCGGGAGAAAGTCTGCCTGTACGGAACTTTGTACTCTGAACCCTTGCTTCTGTTGAAAGAATACGCTGTGCAAGCTGTTCCTTTGACATTTCAAGAGAGAAGAAAAGTACCTTTTTTCTGCCGTAAACCGCAACGTTTCTTGCAATATTAAGCGCAAAGCTGGTTTTACCCATAGCAGGACGGGCACCGACAATTATAAGGTCGGAGCGGTTAAGACCCGTGATACGTTTATCAAGCTCAGAAAAGCCTGTATTAAAACCTGCATACTGATCTTTTTCAAGAAGCGAAAGGTTGTACAGATTCTGATAAACAGAAGAAAGGATATCTCCGATTTTTGAAGGGCCGACAACAGTTTTACCCTGACGGATGTCGTAGATTCTCTGCTCTGCCATATCAAGAAGCTCATCGGCTGTCTGACCTGAATTAAGTGCAGCCTCACCGATTTCACCCGAAACGATAATAAGAGAGCGTATGTAAAATTTCTCTCTGACTATCTTTGCATAAGAATCAACATTCGCCGTTGACGGAACATTTTTTGACAACTGCAAAAGATATGTTTTACCTGTTTCGTCATCATAAACATTATCTTTACGCAAAGCATCAAGAACAAGAACAGGGTCAATTTTTCCGCCGTGTGCGGCGTCAAGACTGATAATTGTTGAAAATATTGCCTTATGTTGCGGAAGATAAAAATATTCGGGTTTTAATATCATTGTAACGACTGAAATGCACGACGGGTCAAGAAGAATTGAACCGAGCACAGCCTGTTCTGCTTCAAGGCTGAAGGGCAGATCGCCGTTGTCAATATTAAATTTTGCCATTATTTATTCACCTACAACAATATTGAGCTTTGCTGAAATACCCTGATAAAGTCTTACTTCACATTCAAATGTACCGAATGCTTTTATATCGGACATAACGATTTTTCTTTTATCAATATCAAGACCGAACTGCTTTTTTATTTCAGCAGAAACTTCTTTTGATGTTACAGAGCCGAAAAGCTTACCGTTTGCACCTGCTTTTGCAACTATTGAAATATTTTTGCCGTTAAGTTTTTCTGCAGCGGCTTTTGCATTTGCAATTTCAGTATCAATTCTGTGCTGATTAGAAGATTCTCTGTTTTTAAGCTCTGTTATTGCCTGTGCAGAAACTTCAACTGCAAGTTTTCTGGGAAAAAGGAAATTTCTTGCATATCCTTCTGCTACGCTTACCTTTTCGCCTTTTTTACCTAATGATTTAACATCCTGATTCAAAATAACCTCCATTGGTTACTCCTCCTTTGATTTCTTAAAATTTCTTTTTGTAACTGCGGCAACCGTTTCTTCAAGTAACATTGCCGCACTGTCAATATCTGTATTCTTTAACTGCGCGGCTGCCATTGTCTGATGACCTCCGCCGCCGAGTTTTTCCATAATAACCTGAACATTTACTCTGCCGTAGCTTCTTGCAGAAATAGAAACCTCATCATCGCCTGCTGAAAACACAACGAATGATGCGTCAACGGATTCTATATTAAGAAGCTCATCTGCCGCTTTTGCACTCGCAAGTCTTATCTGAGAATCTTTACTTTCCGTTTTTGCAAAAGCAAAGTTACCCTTTATTTTTGCGCTGTTCACAATAGCAGTTATCAAAGCATTTTCATCAGCCGTTGCAGAAAACAGCTTACGAACGGTAATTGTATCGGCCGCGCGGTCTTTAAGATAAGCTGCTGCTTCAAAAGTTCTGACGCCTGCTTTTAAAGTAAAATCTTTAGTATCAAGATAAATACCTGCAAGCAGTCCTTCGGCCGCTTCTTTTGAAATCAGCGGTTTTGATGGCATATATCTTACAAGCTCCGTTACCATTTCACTTGCCGAAGACGCATTGGGCTCGTGATAAAAAATCAATGAATCTTCTATATAGCCAACTGATTGCCTGTGATGGTCAATAACAACCTTTTTCTTGGCTTTTTCAGCTATTTCTGTGGATTCGGAAAAGCTTGCACGCATAACATCAACGATTATTACAAGTGTATCGTCTTTTAAATCACCCATAGCTTTCTGAGGTGAAACAAAAAGGTCGGGATTTACAGATTTATAGTAATTTATAAGAGGTTTTGCCATTGATGTTTTTTCATCGGTAACGATTTTTACATCTATGCCTAAATGCTCAACAACCTCTGCAAGCCCAATTGATGCACCAACTGCATCAAGGTCGGAATTTTTATGTCCCATAATAAGAACATTGGAAGCATGATCTATAAGCTCCTCAACAGAAGTTGCAACAATTCTTGACTGCACCTGATTACGGCTTTCAACACCGGTAGCTACACCGCCGAAAAACTCATATTCATCATTTTCGTTGATAACAACCTGATCTCCGCCTCTGCCCTTTGCCATATCAAGGGATTTTCTTCCTGCAGATTCGCAAGCAAAAAGATCATTTCCCGTAGCAATACCAACAGATACGGTAAAACCTGCATTTATGCCCTCAATACGGTATTCTCTTACACTGTCGAGAATATCAAATCCATCATTTTTCATTTTAGAAAAGACTTTGTATTCCGCTGTGATAAAAAATCTGCCGTCGCCTGTTTTTCTTATGATACACATATAATGTGTAAACCATGACATGAGCATTTTTTCAACATCGCTCAAAAGTGTTGCATACTGATTCTGCGATATCATAGATGAAACCTCATCCATAGCATCAACAGCAACAAACATAACTACAGGACGGCTTTCTCTGTACTTATCGGCAATAACCTTATGATATGTATCATCTATGAAGAAAAGAATAAAATCCCCCTCATAGTCATCATTAACTTTTGATACATAAACTGTAAAACGTTTGTTATTATAGCTTACATTAAAGCTTTTTTTATCAGCTTCGGTCTTCAATTTATTCGATGGGATAAAATTGCGTATCTGCTTATCGGAAAGCCCTTCTTCGCCGATAACATCGTTCTTGAACATCTCATTATACCAGACAATTCCGCCTTCGGGAGAACAGACAACAAACGGTATGGGTAAACCCGAAATTCTGTCATCATCACGGGATACTATATGAGAGTTTATCATTTCAACTGTTTTTTGCAGATCCGAATAGTTCTTTTTTTCAGAAAAAAACACCAAGGCGGTAAGGATTATTCCTGCCGCAAGCTCAAAATATGCAATAGCGTTTTTATCAAGATAAAATGACGTTGCCGTAACTGCTATACAGAACAGTACCATTACCGCAAACATCGGATGAAGCCGCAAAAAATTACGTATTTTCATAATTAATACACCTTTTTTCAGAAATTAAATCTCCTGTATAATAGGTATAACCACCGGACTGCGTTTTGTTTTTTCATATACATATCTCAAAACTTCGTCCTTAATTTTATTCTTAAGAGTATTTATATCGTGCTTGTTATTGAATGTATATTTATCAAGAATTTTTAAAACAATGTCTGTTGCACCTTCAAAAAGTTCTGCAGATTCTTTTACAAAAACAAAACCTCTTGACTGAATTACGGGTGCAGAAAGGCAATATCCCATAGCTGAATCAACTGCAACCGCAACGACAATTACACCGTCCTCTGCAAGGAGCTTTCTTTCACGAAGAACAAGACTACCAACATCGCCGACGCCGTAGCCGTCAACATAAACATCACCTGCGGGAACATCTGAAAGCACATATTTATCGTCAGAAACAAAAGAAACTGCAAGTCCGTTTGATGCCATAATAATTCTGTCTGACTCAATACCCATTGATTCGCCTGTAAGGGCGTGCTTTTTAAGATGCTTATATTCACCGTGAACAGGTATGAAGAATTTTGGTTTAACAAGACCTAAAACCATTTTCTGTTCTTCCTGACAGGCATGACCCGAAACGTGCACATCATACATTCTTTCATATACAACATACGCACCGAGTTTCATAAGCTCGTTAACAACCTTACCGACGGTTTTTTCGTTACCGGGTATGGGTGTTGCGGATATAATAACGTAGTCGTTAGGGCCGACTGACACTTTTCTGTGGTCAGACATAGCCATTCTTGTAAGCGCAGACATAGGCTCACCCTGACTGCCTGTTGTAATAATAACCAATTCTTCGTCAGTATACTGTCTGATTGCATCAATGCCGATAATCAGACCTTCGGGCACATTAAGATATCCGAGCTGACGGCTGATTTCAACAACATTTTCAAGGCTTCTGCCGGAAAGTGCAACCTTTCTGCCTAATGAAGCGGCAACATTGATAATCTGCTGTACTCTGTGAATATTTGAAGCAAAAGTCGCAACGATAAGTCTTCTTGAACCTGCCTTACGGAAAAGATTTTCAAAGGATTCGCCCACTTTGCGTTCACTTTCTGTAAAGCCAGAACGCTCTGAGTTTGTAGAATCCGAAAGAAGACAAAGTACACCTTCCTCACCGAGCTGACCGAGACGTGTAAGATTCATTACGCCGCCGTCGATAGGTGTGTTGTCAATTTTAAAGTCGCCTGTATGGACAATTACCCCCTCTTTGCATTTAACGGCAAAAGCCAATGCATCGGGAATTGAATGGTTAACATGGATAGCCTCTACACTGAAACCGCCTGCTTTTACGGTATCACCGGGTTTTATGGTATTAAGCTTTACTTTTGAAGCAACTTTTGCCTCTTTAAGCTTATATTCCACAAGACCGATTGTAAGTTTAGTGGAATAAACAGGCGCATTAACTGTGTTAAGAAGATATGAAAGTCCGCCGATATGGTCCTCATGACCGTGAGTTATAAATATTGCTTTTACTTTTGATGCATTTTTCTGCAAATAAGTAAAATCAGGGATAACAAGGTCTATACCCGGCATAGTTGCATCGGGGAATGAAAGACCGCAGTCAATAATTATAATTTCATCGTTATATTCAATAATTGTAAGGTTTTTACCCACCTCGTTAAGACCGCCGAGAAATGCAATTTTCACAGGCATTGAAAACGCTTTATTCCCCTTCTGATTCTTTTTAGACTGAGGATTCTGAGATTTTTTTTGTTTTACAGCACCGGAAAAAGATTTTTGAGATATTGTCTTACCTGTTTTTTGGATTTTTCCGTAACGTTTAATCTGACCTGACTGCTTTTTTGATGAATCTTTATTTGATTTTTGATTACTCATTTAACTCTCCTTTATACATAAAATTTTAAGAAATATGTAAGCCCTCAGAAGGGCAAAAATTCACATTTATTTATTTTTAAACATAGTAAGCCATATTATTGTTATTTTACACTCATTGATTAAATATGTCAATACCATTAGAGTTGATTTTATTTTCCGTATCGATACAAATTTCCTCTGCGGCTTCCATTGTATCAGCTTCTGCAATAATTTTTATAAGACGTCCTGCTCCTGTTCCGTAAAGCGTTACATAACCGTTTTTAACAGATTTTCTGAGTCCTTGAGTGTCATTTCCCGTTGTGATTTTAAGAACCGATGCAAGCTTTGCAGGTGAAATATCGGGAGCGATTATCCTTGTTTTAATTGAATAATTCGGAATATCTTTAATCAGCTCAAAAATCTGTTTTTGTTCATTTCGTATTAAACCAATAACTTTAAAGCATAATGCAACAGCATCAAATGCCCACATACAATGTCTTGCACAAGAAGCAATACTCTGACTGTATTCTGTCATAGATGATTCACCGATTCTGTACACTTCCTGCCCGTACTTTTCACCAAGTGTATCAATACAAGCGGGTGCATCAAAAGGTACAGCAATATCATATCCGTCTGCAAGTGTATGAACAGCACACAAAGTAAGGAGCTTATCGTGCATAACGGTGTCTCCGCGTTCATCTTTTGCCGATACTGTTTTTCCTGCATAGTCAACCAAAAATTCCGGACTGTCTTTCTTTACACAACCGAGCAGATAAAAGCACTTATCTACAAGCCTTTTAATCATGGGATTCGGTGATTTGATTGTTGCAGCAGCTCCCGAAATATTACTGCCTGCCGAAGATATAAGCTGACCTTCGTATATATCACTTACGGAGCTCATATCGTGTATCTCATTACATTCTACGCCGTTACAACATCTGAAATCACTGCGTTTATACCTGTTTTCAAGCTCCCGTTCATATTTTCTGTACATAGGTAAGCCATACTGTCCGAACAGACTGATATGAGTAGTTTTCGGATTTGAGCATATATAAATTCCGCTGTCAAGGGCACAAAAAGACACAAAAAACGGCATCTGACTTTCAATACACTCACCGTAGTCGGAAATTTTGCTTCCGCCTGCAATAAGACCTGACATAACAGCCATAGCCAGAGCTTTTGACGATTTTGAAGCATCGTAACCTATACCGATATTCTTACCGAATGAGGACCCTGCAAGAGCTTCACCCAGCCGACAGCATTTTTCGCATGAAATTTCTGTAAAAGTTTCACCGCTTATTCCGTTTTCGCCGATAAGGTCATACTCGGTTTTTCCGTCGCGCAGATTACTTAATATAACACTTCGGTAAGGAATCTTTTTTTCGGGCCAGACAAGAACATTATTAGATACTGTTGAACCGCTGCCTATAATACAACCGTTACCGATACAACTACCCTCAAGACTAATACTGTTTGCTTTTATAACACATTTTTCGCCTATGACAGAACCGATAGTATCGCAATTATCACCGACAGAAGAATTTTGCATAACAACAGTTTTTTTAACTCTTGAATTTTCGCCTATAAAGCAGTTATCTTCAATAGCAGTATACGGACCTATAATGCTCCCTCGTCCGATTGTAACATTTTTGCCGATATATACAGGCGGAATAATATCATATTCTCCGTACGGTAATCCGTTTTTAAGAAAAATACCTTTTTTTACCTTAGGAACAGAAATGTTTACTTTATGATCCATTATATCAGCAAAGCATTTTCTCAGGCTTTTAAAATCACCGATATCACACCAATATCCGTCTGACACAACACTGAACAGTCTTTTACCCGATTTTAACATTGAGGGAAACAGATCACATGCAAAATCGTATGAATCTTTATCGGGAACAGTATCAAGTACAGCAGGATTTATAACATAGATTCCTGTATTTGCCACATCCGATGATGCATGACGCCAATCAGGCTTTTCGCAGAATGATTCGATTCTGCTGTTTTCATCAAGCAAAACGGTACCGTATTCTCCTGTGTTATCAACCTTTTTACATACTATAGTTGTATCTGCCATAACTGATTTATGCTTTTTCATAATTTCAGACAGATTAAAATCACATATGCAGTCTCCGCTTATAACAAGAAAAGGCTCATTCCAACATTTTGCGGCATTTTTTACACATCCTGCAGTTCCGAGTGCATGACTTTCCTCTACGCAATATATCTTATTTCTGCCCTTTCTCAAAGATTCAATATAATTTTCAATTTCTTCCGATTTATATCTTACGGTTACGGCAATTTCATCAAATCCGTTATCAACAAGCAAATCCAGAATATAACCAATCACAGGTTTACCCATGATTTTTATCATCGGTTTAGGTGTGGTACAGGTCAAAGGTCTCAATCGTGTGCCTTCTCCGCCTGCCATAACTACTGCTTTCATAATAATTCTCCTCGGTAAAAATTTTACAAATATATTATTTGCCGAGATAGTAAAAATAATCATTTTTTATGTTTACAAAATCATAATTTTTTGATACAATCTAAACAATAATATTGAGGAGAAAATTATGGCAGATAAAGTTATTATTTACACCGACGGAGCTTGCTCAGGCAACCCCGGCCCCGGCGGATGGTGTGCAATATTAAGATGCGGAAAATATGAAAAAGAAATCTCGGGCGGCAGTGCAAACACAACAAACAACAGAATGGAGCTTACCGCTGTTATTGAAGGTCTTAAAGCCTTAAACCGTCCGTGTGATGTTACAATAGTATCTGACTCAAAATATGTCTGTGATGCAGTTATAAAAGGTTGGGTATACTCCTGGAAAAAAAAGGGATGGAAAAAAAGCGACGGCAAGCCTGCTCTTAATTCCGAAATGTGGGAAGAATTGTTACAGCTTCTTGCAAAGCACAACGTAGAATTTAACTGGATAAAGGGGCACGCGGGACATCCCGAAAATGAAAGATGCGACAAAAAAGCTGTTGAAGAATATCAGAAATACCTTTAATCATCCGCAAGTTCGGAAAGGACTCTGCCCTTTAACCCTAATATAAATCAAGGAGGTAAAAATTATGAACCCATTATTCAAATGCACAAACACAATCTCGGAAATAAACGAACGGGAAATATACAGAAATATTTCACTAAGATATCATATTTTCTATCTGATTTTGTTTCTGATTGCTATTTCCTACAATATATACTGGACATATTATACTAATGAAATCAGTCTGATTTATGCAGGATTGCTTATAATTATCGTAATCGGTTATATCATCAGGCCTTATACATATGCAAAATCAAGAATACGCGAATACAACAGATTGTTCTATTCAGATGAAATATGGGAAACATATTTTTATGAAGACTGTTTTGTTGACAAAAATATTCAATCAAAAGAGGAACTCAGAATTGAATATGAACAGATCAAATCTGTAAAAAAGACAAATAATTATTATGTTTTTTCTATAACAAACAGTAAAACGAAAATCTTTGTAAGTAATAATATTGAAAGCTTACAGGAACAAGTTGAATTTATAAATTTCATTAATAACAAAATGGTTAATTCAAGAAATAAAATCAAATAACATCTAAAAAAAACGGAAGCCTTTTACAGCTTCCGTAATTTTTTTTGCCTGTTTAATTAGTCGATTTCAACCTGAATCTTCATATCCTTGCGGTTTGCAGTTGCTCTCATAACAGTTCTGATTGCCTTTGCAATTCTTCCCTGCTTGCCGATTACTCGGCCCATGTCGTCAGCTGCAACATGAAGATGATAAACAGTAATTCCTTCCTCATTAGCGGGATCAACTGTTACGTTAACGGCTGAAGGCTCGTCAACAAGACCCTGCGCAATAGAAACAAGTAACTCTTCCATTTTATTTCCTCCTGAAAAATTTAGTTGTAACAACTTTTTTTATCAGTCGATTACACCCTGTTTTTTAAGAAGATCTCTTACAGTATCGGTGGGCTGTGCACCGTTACCGATCCACTTTTTAGCTGCTTCTGCATCAATTTTTACAGTTGCGGGCTCTGTTGTGGGGTTGTAGTAACCAATCTCCTCAATGAATCTGCCGTCACGGGGATATCTTGAATCTGCTACCACTACACGATAGAAGGGAGCTTTCTTTGCACCCATACGACGAAGACGAATTTTTACTGCCATTTGAATTTACCTCCAAAAATATAATATACAAAAAAATATATGTTCAAACACTATTGTGTTGTGAAACCTTTGTTACATGGGCATACCGGGGAAACCGCCGCCGCCCATCATTCCCTGTAATTTACGCATTTTCTTTTTACCGCCCTTACCGGACATCTGCTTAAACATTTTCTGCATCTGACGGTACTGAGCAAGTAATTTATTGACATCCTCAACCTGCATACCGCAACCTGCTGCGATTCTGCGTTTTCTCGAAGGGTTGATTATGTCGGGATTTGCTCTCTCTTTAGGAGTCATTGAATGAATGATAGCCGCAGTTTTGTCAAGCTGACGGTCATCAATATCCGCATCCTTGATTTTTTTACCTACACCGGGAATCATTGAAAGAAGATCCTTCATTGAACCCATTTTTTTGATTTCGGTAAACTGATCAAGCAAATCGTTAAGGTCAAATTTGTTTTTACGAAGCTTTTCCTCAAGTTCGAGAGCCTTTTTTTCATCAAGAGTCTGTTCAGCCTTTTCAATGAGTGAAAGAACGTCGCCCATACCGAGGATTCTTGATGCCATGCGCTCGGGATGGAATACCTCAAGATCATCAAGCTTTTCACCGACACCGGAGAACTTAATGGGCTTACCTGTAACTGCTCTTGCAGAAAGTGCCGCACCGCCTCGTGTATCACCGTCAAGCTTTGTAAGAACAAGACCGTCAATACCTAACGCATCATTGAATGATGTTGCAACGTTAACGGCATCCTGACCTGTCATTGAGTCAACAACAAGGAGAATCTCGTGAGGTTTAACCTCTGACTTAATGTTTTTAAGCTCCTGCATAAGTTCTTCATCAACGTGAAGACGGCCTGCAGTATCAAGGAAAACATAGTCATAACCTTTATCTTTGGCAAGCTTAACTGCTTCTTTTGCAATCAAGACAGGGTTTGTGTTACCCATTTCAAAAACAGGAACACCTGCTTGCTCACCAACTATCTGCAGCTGTTTAATAGCCGCAGGTCTGTAAACGTCGCAGGCAACCAGAAGAGGTCTGTGCCCCTGACCTTTAAGCATTTTTGTAATTTTTGCGCTATGGGTTGTTTTACCCGAACCCTGCAATCCGCACATCATAACGATTGTAGGCGGATGTGCCGCATTTGCAAGTTTTGCCTGTGTTCCGCCCATAAGAGCAGTTAATTCCTCATTAACGATTTTAATAACCATTTGTGAGGGTGTAAGGCTTTCCATTACTTTTGCGCCGATTGCCTTTTCGGTAACGGAGTTGGTAAAATCCTTAGCAACTTTATAGCTGACGTCAGCTTCAAGCAAAGCAAGACGAACCTCTCGCATTGCCTCTTTAACATCGGATTCATTAAGACTTCCCTTGCTTCTTAGTTTTTTAAACGCGGAATCAAGTCTGTCTGAAAGACCTTCAAATGCCATTTAATTACCTCATTTAAACCTCTGGGTCTGCAAGTTCAGCACAAAGGGACTGAATTTCAACTGTCAGATCGTTGATTGTTCTTGACAAACCGCATTTGAGATTTTCTTCATTAATTGCCGCTGCTTTCTGACTGATAACGGAAAGAGCACCGTTAATGTATTCAAAACGATTAACAAAACCGAGCCTTGCTTCCATTTCAAGCAACTGACCTTCAGCTCTTTTTATAGCATCTCTGACGCCCTGTCTTGTAATACCCACATTCTCGGCAATTTCTGCAAGAGATAAATCATCATTATAATAAAAATCAAGAAAATCACGCTGTTTTTCGGTAAGCATTTCACCGTAAAAATCGAGTAACATGATCATTTTAAGATTTTTAGCCATTTGATTCACCCCTTACATGATGTAAAGATTTTATGCTTTACAGGTGAGTATTATACTAAACCGTCAGTCAAATGTCAAGAGCTTTTTTCACTTTTTTCGTAATTATTTTTTATGGGTGCAAAGGTTTAGACCTTAACACCCATTTTTTATTTAAGCGTAACGATTGTAACGCCGTTTTCACCCTCGCCGAATGTACCCAGACGGTAGGATTTTACCTGCGGATGCTTTTTAAGATGCTGTTGTATAGCGGCTCTTAAAGCACCTGTACCCTTACCGTGAATTACGGTTACCTCATTAAGACCCGACATAACCATATTATCTATAAACAAGTCAACAGTCAGAATAGCTTCTTCAACAGTCTGTCCTCTTAAATCACAGCGTGTATCGGATGCGGCGGTCAATCTGCTTTCCGTACCCTTTTTGATACGGGTATCATTCTTTTTCTGTTTAGGCTTTTCGATAAGACGCAAGTCCGAAACCTTTACACGCATTTTTATGCTGCCGACCTGAATTTCCGCATTCCCGTTTTTATCGGATATGGAAAGTAAAACACCCTCACTGCCCATACCTGCAATTTTAACGGTATCACCAACCTGTAAAGGTCTTGACAATTCATATCCGTCATCAGTTTCATCAATAACAGGATCGGATGCGGCGTCAACACTGCTGATACCGCGTCTTAAATCTGAACGCATTTTATTGAGTCCGTCAGCATTATTTTTACTTGCTTTGAGTTCTTTTTTGGCTTTTTCTATTTCAATCATAAGTGCGTTTGCTTCACGCTTTGCATTTTCGATAAGCCTCATTGCCTCGGATCGTGCTCTTTGAATCTCTTTTTCCTTGAGTTTTTCAACATCCTTAAGCTTAGCCTCTGCCTGACGTCTGAGCTCCTCATTTTCGCGGCGGAGCGATTCAGCAAAACTGCGTTCTCTCTCCATTTCAAGGCGTCTTGCTTCAAGTGAATCCACAACATCTTCAAATCTTGTATTTTCAGCAGAAACAAGCTCCTTAGCACGTTCAATAACATGCGGGTCAATTCCCAATTTTTCGGAAATAGCAAAAGCATTTGACCTGCCGGGGATACCGATAAGCAATCTGTAAGTAGGACGAAGAGTTGCCACATCAAACTCACAACTGCCGTTTTCAACACCGACAGTATCAAGAGCATATGCTTTAAGCTCAGCATAATGAGTGGTCGCGGCAATCTTTGCCCCCTGAAGCTTAAGTCTTTCAAGGATCGCCATTGCAAGTGCCGCACCTTCAACGGGGTCTGTACCGGCGCCAAGCTCATCTATGAGCACAAGACTTTCATCATCTGCATTTTTCATTATATTAACTATATTCACCATATGAGATGAAAAAGTTGAAAGGGACTGCTCTATACTCTGTTCATCGCCAATATCAGCAAAAACGTTTTTGTAAACGCTGATTTTACTGCCGTCTGCAACGGGAATCATCAGTCCGCACATAGCCATAAGAGTAAGCAGACCGAGAGTTTTGATTGAAACAGTTTTACCGCCCGTGTTAGGGCCTGTAATCACAAGTGTATCAAAGTCCTGACCTAATCTTATGTCAACAGGTACAACCTTTTTAGGGTCAAGCAAAGGATGTCTTGCTTTTTTAAGCTCGGTTATTCCGTCATTATTAAGCTCAGGCATTGATGCTTTCATTTTATATGCAAGCTGTGCTTTAGAAAAAATAACATTTAATTCAAGCACAGTTTCATAACTGTATTTGATTTCGTCCGCATACTCTCCCGCCTCGGCAGAAAGAGCAGTAAGGATTCTTTCTATTTCATCCTTTTCTTTGCCCTGCAAGACTCTGATTTCATTGTTTGCTTCAACAACAGACATCGGTTCAATAAACACGGTTGCACCGCTTGAAGATGTATCGTGTACAAGACCTGCTATCTGTGAACGGTACTCCGATTTTACAGGCACAACAAATCTGCCGTTGCGCTGTGTTACAATAGCATCCTGCAAGCATTTCTGATATGTGGTTGAACGGATTATACCGTCAAGCTTTTCACGGATTCTTGCACTTTGCTGACGCATTTTTCGTCTTATATCAGCCAATGCGGGAGAAGCATTGTCGCTTATTTCTTCTTCAAGAGTGAAACAGGAGCTTATTTTTGTTTCAAGGTATTTATTGGGACGCAGAGAATTAAAATACACATCAACAGAATATGATATTTCATCCGACTGACGTGCCCTCCATTCACTAAGCGACCTTATAACACGCAGATTTTCACCGATATCAAGAAATTCACGCACAGTCAGAACTCCGCCTGCATTTGCCCTTGCAAGTGAGTTATTAACATTCTTGACTGAGCCGAAAGAGGGCGAACCGTATTTTGCAAGCAGAATAAATGCATCCTCTGTCTTTTTCAGTTCTCCTTTTGCTATTGTAATATCTGATTCGGGCTTGATATTAAGTGCAAGCTCTCTGCTGTCTGCACAACATGTGTAAACAGCAAGCATTTCGAGCACTTTATCAAGCTCCAAAGCTTTATGATGTCGATTTTCCATATAATCACCATTTTCAATGAGTAATGCTAAAATAAAACACGCTTTACTCATTATAAAAGAGTGTATTAAAAAACACACTCTTTCAATTTTATTCTTTATTTAATTTCAACTCCGCCAACGGGTCTGATATTAAGAACGTAACAAGCACCTTCACCGAAAATACTTTCAAGTGTTGACTTATAAACATCAAGTAATTCAGCGGGAACAAATGCCTGTATTGTGCCTGCAAATCCACCGCCGTGAACACGCCATGCACCTTTACCTCTGAGTATGTAATCGCTTACTGCAAGAGCGAGAGAAACAGGCTGAGAGAGAGGCTGTTTTGCAGAAAATACATTCTGATTATACATATATGATGAGAAGCCGCTTTCTGTAATAACAGCTTTAAATGCTTCAAAATCACCCTGTTCAAGGGCAGCAACGGCTTTTTCAACACGGTTGTTTTCGCCGTAGAAATGAAGACCTCTTAATACATTTCTGTCCCCTGCTTTTTCTCTTACAAGAGGAAGGTTAGCACAAAATTCTTCTTCACTTACATCACGTAAAGCTGATTTGCCGAAAACTGATGCGGCTTTTTCCATTTCCTGTCTGATTGCGGCATATTCGTCTGTAAGGTCAGCATGGTTAGCTCTTGTATCTGTAATAACAAGGCTGTGTCCGCAGGATGCAAAATCAAACTCAACAGGCTCAATAACGGGCTTGTCCGTATCTTTAAAATCAATTTTAACAAAACTGCCCACTGAGCAAGCCATCTGATCCATAAGTCCGCAGGGTTTGTCAAAGAAAACATTTTCAGCGTACTGTGCAATCTGTGCAATCTCAACTGCGGATACTTTTCCGTCGTTATAAAGATAGTTCATAACAGTACCTACAAGCACCTCAAAAGCCGCAGAAGAAGAAAGTCCGGAGCCTGAAAGAACCTGTGTAGCTGTTGCTGCATCAAAACCGCCGATATTGTAACCTCTGTTTACAAATCCTGCACAAACACCTCTGATAAGACCTTTTGATTTGCCGTATTCTTCTGTATGAGGTGTAAGGTCTGATATATCAATTACATCAATTTTGTCATACTCTGCGGATTTTACTCTTACAATACCTTCATCATTCTTAGCGGCAGCGGCAACAGCATCAAGATTGATAGCCGCCGCCATTACCTTACCTCTGTTATGGTCTGTATGATTACCGCAAACTTCAGTTCTGCCGGGTGCAGAGAAGAAACGAATCTCTCTGTCGGGATTGTAGTATTCGCAGAAAAGGTCAACAATTCTTTTATAACGCTCTTTCTGCAATTTTACCGCTTCATCGGTAAAATATATTTTTTTCATCATAGAATCGTATGCATCCGATTCAATTTTTTTGATTGCAATTTCTTTTGACATAATTATTTATCCTCCTGATTATGAACTGTATCCCATACACGGCTCAGGGACAACATTGTAAAGCCCGAAACAACCGACAGGATTAACAGCGGAATTGACAGTTTTAATGAAAACGGATTGTAAACATTTCTGCCGATGATGATATATGATGCCGTTTTCGGCAGATATGCAAGAAGTGATATCAGCAGATACTTTCCGTAAGGAAAATCCATAGCTCCGTAAAGCTGACTTACCACATTTATTGAAATCCCCGGTAATATTCTGCACACGGCAAGCACCCATGAATTTCCTTGCCCTTCGCTTTCAATGATTTTTTTAGCTACGCTGCTTTTGCGAATAAGTTTATGCAACCCTCCGCCGCCCTGGTGTTTACCCATATAATATTTAACGGACAGCAGTAATGTTTCACCCGCAATATTTATAACAAACGCTGACGGAGTATTAAAAACCATTGCTGTTGCAACACACAGAATTGAAATAGGGTAAACGGGAAAAGCGGTACGAACAAAATATAAAAGAATAATAACAATTAAAAGCAACCATTTATTGCCGATTGATGCCACATTATGCTCTACATTATCGAGCCAGCTAAGATACTCAATATATTTTTCTTCAAAAAAATCTATTTTTGAAATTACTGTCCAAATAAGCAATAAAACAGTTATGATAAAACAAGCTATTGCTCCGAGCCGAAGCGCAGAACGGATAATTTTTTCTTTTTTCAAAATATCACCGCAAAATTAATTTACAACAGATGTATTTATTTTACCAAAAAAAATAGAAAATTTCAATAGTTTGTGCTATAATATTAAAAACAATTGGAAAAAGGTGATAAAAACGATGAAAATAGTTATGTTAGACGCATATACAACCAACCCCGGCGACCTTTCATGGGATTTTTTGAATGATTACGGTGAAACAACCGTATACGACCGTACACCGTCGGATAAAATAATTGAGAGATGTATTGATGCTGATATTATAGTTACAAACAAAACTCCCCTTATGAAAGAAACTATTGATAAATTACCGAAACTTAAATTTGTAGCATTACTTTCAACAGGTTACAATATAGTTGATTATATGCATCTGAAAGAAAAAGGTATTCCTGTTTCCAACATACCGTCTTATTCAACCGATGCAGTTGCACAGCTTGTAATGTCTTTTCTTCTTGAGCTTTCAATGAATGTAGGGCTTCACTCGGATGCGGTAAAAAACGGGGAATGGGAAAACAGCACAGATTTCTGTTTCTGGAAAACACCTCTTGTAGAGCTTGCAGGTAAAACTCTCGGCATTTTCGGCTTCGGCAGAATCGGTAAAGCTGTTGCAGAACGTGCAAAGGCTTTCGGAATGAACGTTATTGCCTATACTCCCCGTCTTCACGGCGGTGAGCCTGATTATGTTAAATTCGTATCACTTGACGAAATGCTGAAAAATGCAGATGCGGTTACAATGCATTGTCCTCTTACTCCCGAAACCGAAGGCATTGTTAATAATGATTTTATAGCTAAAATGAAAGACGGCGCATATTTCATCAACACCTCAAGAGGTACTGTTGTAAACGAATCGGCTCTTGCACAGGCACTTAACAGCGGAAAACTCGGCGGAGCAGGTCTTGATGTACTTTCATGCGAGCCGCCAAAGTCAGACAATCCTTTGCTTAGTGCAAAAAACTGCTTTATCACACCTCATATTGCATGGGCTGCATTTGAAACAAGACAAAGACTTGTAGGCATTTTTAAAGAAAATATTGCCGCTTTTGTAAACGGAAAACCACAGAATGTAGTAAATCCGTAAACTTACAATATAAATGTTGGGAATTTTTGCGGTTTAAACGTGTATTAATACAACTCTTTTTGTGTGAGTTAAACAAATATTAAAAAAATCGGTTAAATTTTTAACAAAAGACTTGAATATTACACAAAAGAATTGTAAAATAATATACGCAAAAATAAAAACTATGGCTATGCCATATCTAATGGAGGAAATTACCATGTCAGTTAAAGTTGCTATCAATGGCTTCGGCAGAATCGGCCGTCTTGCATTCAGACAGATGTTTGGTGCAGAAGGTTATGATGTTGTAGCTATCAACGACCTTACAAAGCCCTCAATGCTTGCTAACCTTCTTAAGTATGATACTGCTCAGGGCGGTTACTGCGGCAGAATCGGCGAAGGCCTTCACACTGTATCTGCAGACGATGAAGCAGGCACAATCACAGTTGACGGCAAAACTCTTAAAATCTATGCTGAGAAAGATGCTAAGGATCTTCCTTGGGGCGAAATCGGTGTAGATGTTGTTCTTGAGTGTACAGGTTTCTACTGCTCAAAGGACAAGTCTCAGGCTCATATCGATGCCGGTGCTAAGAAAGTTGTTATTTCTGCTCCCGCAGGCAACGATCTTAAGACAATCGTTTTCAGCGTTAACGAAAAGACACTTACAGCTGATGACAAAATCATCTCTGCTGCTTCTTGTACAACAAACTGCCTTGCTCCCATGGCTAAGGCTCTTAACGACTACGCTGCAATCCAGAGCGGTATCATGGCTACAATCCATGCATACACAGGCGACCAGATGATTCTTGACGGTCCTCACAGAAAGGGCGACTACAGAAGAGCAAGAGCAGGCGCAGCTAACATCGTTCCCAACTCAACAGGTGCTGCTAAAGCTATCGGCCTTGTTATCCCCGAGCTTAACGGTAAGCTTATCGGTGCTGCTCAGCGTGTTCCTGTTCCCACAGGTTCAACAACAATCCTTACAGCAGTTGTTAAGGGTGCAGACGTTACTAAGGAAGGCATCAACGCTGCTATGAAGGCTGCTGCTTCCGTGAGCTTCGGCTACAACGAAGATGAAATCGTTTCTTCAGACGTTATCGGTATGAAGTACGGCTCCCTCTTCGATGCAACACAGACAATGGTTGCTAAGATTGCTGATGATCTTTACGAAGTTCAGGTTGTTTCTTGGTATGACAACGAAAACAGCTACACAAGCCAGATGGTTCGTACAATCAAGTACTTTGCAGAACTCGGCTAATTAAAAATTTGCAAAAATTTTCTCCCGTGTTAATTCACGGGAGTTTTTTTAATGTGCGAAGATATTTTTTTGTTTCATCAGCTATTCTGTAGCTTTCAACAGCTTTCTGAATCGTTTTGTTGTGTACCCATTTATCAAGTGAGTTATTTTCAATATATTTTACAGCCGAATCATACTGCTTTGCAAGTGCAGTTGCAAAAAACCAGGCAATCATCATATTGATATAATACTCATCACTTCTTATTGCGGCTACGGCTTCAAGCACATCCAAAGTAAAATTATCATCAAGAAAATATCGCATTAACAAGCCTATACCGTAACGCACAGTATAGGTATGCTCGGAATTGACCCACAATAAAGCCTGCTGTTTTGTTCTTTCGGGATATTTTGCAAAAACTTTTGGATTCATACTGTCGCAGGTTGCCCAATTATCAACGAATGGCAGAAACTTATCAAGCTCTTTCACAGCTTCATCAAAATCAGTTATTTTTTCGAGCAAAAACGCGTGCAGATTATTTTCCTCATAGTATTTATGAGGAAGATTTTTTATAAATTCCCTACCCTGTCCGTTTTTCAAAAGTTCTTTTGCAAGCTTTCGCAAGTCGGGAGTTCTGACACCTATAACAGTTGACTTATCTACTGTAGGAATCAGTTTTGCATTAAAATCCCGATACTTTTCATCACTCATTGTGAAAAGAGTTTTTTGAATTTCTGTCATACAATAAGTCCTCTTGCCATATTTTCAGCGAGAATAAGAAAATCATAAACATCTTTCATCAGAATAAGATTTTCGCACAAATAGTCTGCAAGCGAATCGGAGAATACCAATGAAAAATCAGTGCTGTAATGTGTAAAGCAAATTTCCTTTTTATCAAGCCATTCTCTTTTCTTGATGGACTCGTCCGGATATTTTGTACGTTTGTAGTAGTCGCCTTCCATGCGGAAAATGGACTGATTATCATATGCTTTCTGAGCTTTTATATATGCCGGATGATCGGCAAGAACCATCTCACGCACTTTTTCCATTGTTTTCGGTTCCATCCAATAATAACCGCAACCAAACATAAGCATTTGGGGGTTAAGAACAACAAAAAATTCGGGATAATGAGGACTTTCCTTTTTATCACGTTTGAATGTAAGCCACATTGACTCCCTGAAAAGGGTTTTATCTTTAGAAAAGCGTGTATCCCTGTAAATTCTTGAAATTGTTTTATTTATCTTAGGAATTGTAACTATTTTTTCATCCATAGATGATATAGTATCACTCATATCAACTGAAAGCTGTGTAAGCGGTTTTAAAACGTGTTCATCATAAACATCCTTATGAGCGTGAAACCACTCTTTACTGTTATTAAGTCGGTTTTCAATGAGAAAATCAAAAGTCTGTGCAGAAAACATTAAATCACCCTAAAAATATGGGGAGTCATTCATTGCGACTCCCCTGTTATTAATTAAAGAATTGTAACTGTGCCGTCTTCGGTAACCTTAAGTCTGTCGCCTGTGTTAACTGTGTTGAGAAACTCGTCGCCAAGCTGGTCAATGCAGATAACATTACTCTTTTCCCAAACTCTTGCAAGAACGATTCCGCTTGCTGCAAGAGAGTCGATATGCTCAGAGAAAAGGTATACGTCGGGGCTGATACCCATCTGACATACTGTCTGGATAACAAGACCGCCTGTTGTTGAGCCGATTGTGATAGGAAGACAAAGTGCCTTGCCTGTAATATTTTTGCCGTAGAGGTCCTTATTATTCTGGTCGCCTACTTCAGCATGGTCCTTACCTGTAAGAGCGCTGCTCTGGAAAGATGCAAGTGTGTTGAAGCCCTGACGGGAAACTGCTGCTTCGCCCTCCCAGTTACCTGCTGCGATAACTCTGCCTTTAAACTCTTTCATCTTATTTGACCTCCTTGCCTGTGATTATATCAAGGATTTCGGAATCCTTATAGTATCTTGCCTTTGAATAAGTACGAAGCTTATTGGAATTGGTAATCATATTGTGTGTCATGGTACAAACAGGGTTGTTTGTATACATAAGAGGACAGATTGCAGAAAGATGAACACCTGTTCTCTTAAGAAGCTCATATTTTGCGGGTGTCTTCTTGAATCTTTCAATAACATCGGGGCTGGCTGTCATAATAGTTCTTACAGTAACCTTTTTCTTACCGTTCTCTTTAAGAGCCTTTACGATGTTATCTGTCCACAAGCAAAGCTGTGCAAAGGTAAGGTGAGGACAACCGATAAAGCAAAGATTGGGAGAAGCATCGGGATTCTTCCACATAACGGGATATGACTTATAAACTCTTTCAAGCTCTGCATCATCAATGATGTATTCCTTTGCATCATCAACAATAAGGCTTGCGCCCATTTTCTTTGCCTCGGGAGTGAGATTATCTATATGATAAAGACCGACAGCACCGTTTGATGCTGTTGCTGCACCGAAATCTTTAAGGTATGATTTTGTTTCATCGTTAAGTTCATCACCGATGAAAGCGTCAAGACCGTATACATAAGGAACATCTTCCATTACTTTCATACCGATTGCGCTACCGAGAATCTGTGCTTCGGGTTTCTTTGTTGTTTTAACATAAACCTTCCACTTAGCTTTTCTGCCTTCGTCTGTAACAAAGCCGAATTCGGGAACATAGCCTACGATTGCACCGAACAAATCAAGCATACCGCTGTTTCTGTTACATCTTGCACCGAGAACTGAGTTAGCATATACAACAGCACTTGATTCTGCCCATGAAAGCACATCGCCTTCATTAGGAATGTTACCTACTTCATCAAGATAGCAAGTACAGCTGAAAGCATTATCATTTTTAAGGCCTAACTTTTTAAGATAATCCTCATAGGGCTGCTGCATTGTGTACATAACCTTGCTGAAAACGATTTTTTCAACGATATTGCACTTAACATTTTTGTAATCAATGGGTCTGGGGTCAAGAGTAAGATAGCCCTGAGCCTTAATGCCCTCGTTTGTAATCTTTTCCATACAGGAATAAAGAGGCTTAAGAACGCCCATACCGAAAGATGTTACAAGGTGTGTATCCTTGTGAGTAACAGGAACAAGCCTTTTAGCACCGAAAATATCGCCGAAAAGTACGATAGTTTCAAGAATCTGCTGCATAGCTTCGCCTTTTTCGCCTTTGAGTATGGCGATTTGTTCTTCGTTCAACTCCATTTTGTAATCAATCATCGAAAATCTTCCTTTTTTAATAGTTTTTGTTGTATAAACCACATAAATTATACAATAAGTCGGTTGTTAAGTCAATAATAATTGTTAAAAAACTAACAGGGAAATGTTAAAAAAATATGCAGAAACTCCAACAAGAATTCCTGCATAAATCATTATTTACATAATATATCCGTTTCGATATATTTAACACCCATATCATAGAGTTTTTTTGCATCTTCGGGAGTGTTTACCGTCCAGAAAGACACGCCGATATTTGCATCAAGTGCGAGCTGTATTGAATCTGCATCGTTCTGGTCATAATGTGGAGAAAGCCACACATTATCACCGATTGCCTTTGCTTCGGCTATATTCTCTGGTGTGATTCTGCCGATAAGATACCACAGCTCAATATCGGGATTAATGTCATAAATAGCTTTAAGCTGACCTAAATCAAATGAAATAACCAATGCACTCTTTTCAAGCCCTCTTGCTTTGATTGCATCAACAACGGTATAGAGCAAATCATAATTATCGCACTTAATTTCAATCTGCGGACGTGTAGATGTTCCGACAAACACATCAAGATATTCATCAAGCGTGCAGATAGTAAGGCCCTCTGTATCGCAATTTGAGCCGTGTTTATACTTAAATGTGCGAAGCTCCTCAAGAGTGTAATCCTTGATTTTGCCTTCCCTGTCAAAAATTGCAAGGTCGTCATTGTGATGAAGCACCCATACGTTATCTTTTGTAAGCTGAATATCACACTCTGCGGTGTAATAACCGAGTTCAACGGACTTCTGATAGGCAGGAAGCGTGTTTTCGGGCGCAACAGCAGTTACACCTCTGTGTGCTGTAATAAAAAATTCTTCATTTTCAAGACCGTTTTCCTTGAGGGAAATAAGGTCAAATGCGTAGTTGTACATAAAATATCTCCTTTGTGTTAAACAATAATTTAATGTACAATGTACAATTTACAATGTACAATTATTGCATAATATATGAATTGGGTTAAAGGGCGAAGCCCTTTCCTTCATTGTACATTATACATTGTAAATTGTTAATTCGATAAATTATTGTTCACATGAATTTTATTCGTTAATCTTTCACCAATTCAAGATAATTCTTATATTGTTCATCGGTGGGTTTGAAATCGGGATGTGAGCAACAGGGCAAATCCTGAGGTGTGCATTCTTTGCCTAAAAATGGCGCAAGTGTATCGTTTTCGTATTTTACCCTGTCATCTTCATTGTGAAAATCGGGAATATCATAAGGCACGCCTTTTTCAAGCATACTGCGGTGCGAAAGGATTGCAACAGATGCACAGGTTGTTGCAAAATATTCATCCATAACAGGCTTACGGTTTTCTCTTATACAATCAAAAAATTCTTTAATAACATAAAAATCTCCGCCGCCGTGTCCTGCTCTTTCAATAGCATCCTTATCTTCTGCATTCCACTCAGGAACATAAGTCTGTGATGCCTGTGCATTTTCGGGAATTTCCCAATCATTATATCGCAGACAAACGGTATCTCCTTGACCTCTTAAATTTTCAATCTGACCCTTTGTGCCGCAGATGCGGTATGAGTTACCGTGAGCGCCGAAAGCCGCACAACCTGTAACGCGGAATACAGAATCATCATCGTTAAGAGTGGTTATAATAGCGGCTCTGTCGCCTACGTATGTGCCGCAGATGCTGAATTCATCAAAAGGTGCAAATACAGGCATAGCAGATACTCTTTTCGGAGTTGAACCGGTTATATACATAAGTGGCGCAAGTGAATGGGTAATATAATATGTACGGGGCAGATAATTACGCCAATGAGACGGATAGGGTCTTAGAGCCTTATGTTCTTCCCTGTTATCCATGTTAAAGGGGTGATTGTATTCACCTTCAGCAAAAAGCACTTTACCTAATGTTCCGCCACTATAAACCTTTTTCATTTCGTGGTTAAAAAGCATAAAAGGGTAATTTTCCGAAAGCATATAAAAGCCTTTACTCTTTTCTGCCGCACGTACAAGTGCAACACCCTCTGCCATTGTATAATTACTTGTACATTCACTGAGCACGTTAAGACCTTTTTCAAGGCATTTTATTGCGAAAGGAGCGTGTTCGTGGAAACAGTTGGAAAGAAATACTGCATCCATATCGTGCTGAAGAAAAACATCAAAATCGGTATATAATGCAGGCTGATTTTCAAGCTCCTTTGCCGCCTCAGCCATTTTTGCTTCATCACGGTCGCAAAGAGCAACAATCTCGCCGCCGTTAACGGTTATAGGCTCAGCAAAACCGCCGCCACGACCTAAACCGAAAATTCCTAATCTGATTTTTTTCATAATTATCACCATAAAACCTTTTTTACTAACATAATGTGATTTCAACCTAAGCAATGAGCTTTTTTATACTTGTCAATACTCTTAGGATTATGTCAGCAAGACTTATTATAACACCTATACAAGCAAAGAGCAAGAAAAACAGCGACGAGAGTCTCCCCCTCGCCGCCGCTTAATTTCTTATTTAAATGTTACATCACTATCAAAGCCTACAAGACAGAACAAGCCGGGAGATAAAACATCACGACCTGCAGCTTTTACATTTTCAAGTTCAACCTGAACAGTGTTTGTAAAGCTGCCGTTACCTGCAATTTTTGAGGGCATATATGATGTATATGTGATGTTTTTAAATTTAATATTTTTGATTTCAAAGTCCTCTGCTTCTTCTTCGTATATTTTAACGAGTATAGCTCTGCCTTCATCACGGAAAATCTCAATATTTTCAAAGACAACACCGTCAATACTGCCTTCACAGTTTTCAGCGGCAATAACAAGTGATGCAATTCGGTCATTATTCCATACACCGTCGCGGTATACAACTGCACAGTCTCGGAATGTTACATTGGATATGTTTTTGTAAACCTCACCGCAGATGCCGAAACATCTTGCATAACCGCCCCATGCAATACAGTTTTCAAATGTTATATTTTCGCTGTCCATTCTGCCGCCGAGCGCTTTTACATCAAACTCATCATCAGCAGTTCTTGCGAAACAATCTCTTATAGTTGCATTTTTGGTATTACAGATTGCGTATGCATCACAGTTACCTCTGTGTCCCATAATATCCACTTGTTCAATTTCCACGTCAGTACAGCAATATGTAATAAATGACCATTCGGGAGAATTAAAAATCTTGAGTCCGGAAACATAGATATTTTCACAGTCAGTAAATACAAGACCTCTGCGTTCTCTTCTGTCAAGGCGGGTTAAATCTAACGCGCCGCGACCTGTAAGAATAATATTTTTACACTGATAGAAATTTACAAAGGGATATCTTGTAAGACCGATTGAATTGTCTTTCAGAGCTTCATATTCAACGTATAAATTTTCATCTTCAGCACTCTGAATGTCATAACGGTGGTTTGCAATCAGATATGCACCCTGTTTAAGGTAAATAACAAAATTTTCTAAACCGACAAAATTGGAGTAATCCATTTCATCAACACCGGGTTCAACTACCAGAACATTCTCCTCGCCGTACTGAGCAACATACTCGGCAATCTGTGCATCTTCATCAATCTGTTCACGTACGAAAAGAGTGTAGCCGTAGTGCTGGTTAGCTCCGTTAACAAGGAATGTATAAATACCGGGTTCGCTGATTGATGCAGATATAACATTGTCTTTGCATACAGCACCTACACCGAGAGATTCGGGCAGAACAATGGCATTTTTAAGAGTGATTGTTGTGCCTGTAAGCTCTATATTAAATGAAAACTCACTATCTGTATCCACATAAACTTCGGAGAATGAATGAATATCACCGGTATCGTCTGAACGGTTATAAACCATAGCTGAATACACAGGAATGTCAATATTTCCGATTTTTGCAGTATAATAAGGTGAAACGATAACACCGCCTACATCATCATAACCGCCTGACTGCACATATTCGGGCAAATTGGCATCTGCACGGCTTATAAATTCATCAGGTGTAAGCCCCACATCTTCCAATGAAACAACTGCTTCACTCGGATATTCAAGATATGTCAGAGAAAGGTTCTCTGTTGCGGGATTGAGTGTTGCAGGATTGAAAAATGATGACAGAGCAACTGAAATCATTGTAAAAAATGAAAAAATTGCCTTGAAAAATGAATGCATGGTTACATTCCTCCTGTTCGTTTAAAGTGGTTTTATCAATTAATTAAAATATAACAGAAACAACCAAAAATTGCAAGATATATTAATAGAAAGATTTTTATTTAATTGCAATAACAACAACCCACAGCAAACAAGGTACACCCTTTGCGGTTAGTAGTGTAGGACACTTTGCGATTTATGGTGTAAGGTAACCGCTCACACCGCACCGCCTACGCACTTGTAGGGGGGGGGTTGCGGTTTAGGGTGTAAGGCAGCCGCCACACCGCACCGCAGAGAGCGTTCAGCACCCTTTGCGGTTTAGGTGCAAGGCAACCGCCACACCGCACGGACAACCGTGTCCCACCCTTTGCGGTTTAGGATGTAGACAACCGCCACACCACCGCAAACAAGGGTTTGTATGACCCTTTGCGGTTTAGGGTGTAAGGCAACCGCCACACCACCGCAAACAAGGGTTTGTATGACCCTTTGCGGTTTAGGGTGTAAGGCAACCGCCACGCACCCCACGAACAACCGTGTCCCACCCTTTGCGGTTTAGGATGTAGACAACCGCCACTCACTGTAAACAAGGGGGTTACCCCTTTACGGTTAGTAGTGTAGGGCAACCGCCCCGACCCACAGACCGACAAGGGTGTATACTTTGCGGTGTAGGGTGTAGGCGGTAAGCCTCGACCCCACCGCAAGCAATACCTTGCCCCTTTGCTGTGTAGGGTGTAGGCAGTCCACTGACACCACGCAAGGGAGTTTGTACCCCCTTTAAGGTTATGGGTGTAAGGCGATGCGTCAACACTACAAAAAGGGATCTTTTCCCCCTTTTTTAGAAGAAAAACAAAGAAAGGAGATTAATGTAGGTTGGGCAAAATATGCAGAAGACAATTTTGATGCCTTTTGCGAAATACAATCATTGAAAGGAGTCGATGAGCGAACATTATTTCACAGTCCTGCAACCAAGCAAAAGAAAAACTACAAGTAAAAGAAGAAAGCAGCTTTGCCGATATATTTAAGGGCGAAAGTTGCTTTTTTTTAATTTAAAAGGAGGATAAAAAAATGAATAGAAACTTTGAAGAACATGAATTAGAAACAACCATAGATGCTTTGGTTGAATATTTAAAATGTCTGCCAAGATCAACATTAAAAATGATTAATCCGTCGCGATACAAGCTACTAATAAGAACAGCATCTCAACTCAACGACCTTCTTCGCAAGATCACTCCGCAAGGAAAAATTAATATTGAGATTGACGATATACTAAATCTTGGCTCGATATCTGTAGAGCTTGACTCTTTAACAGTTGAAGAACCGATTTCTTTTGCGGACATTATATATAAGGCAGATAATTTTGAAATTTATCCGCTGACAAACGGAAATATCAGATTCAATGTTACATTTCATGGCGTTTTGAAAAATTTAGCGTAAGGAGAAACAAAAAATGGAGAACAAAATCATAAGATGTCAAGACTGTTACAACAATTTTATATTTACAGTAAAACAACAACAAAGGTATTTAGAGACTGGTTGGCAAGATCCCATTCGTTGTCCAAGTTGCAGAGCAAGAAAAAAGGAAATTTGGTCAACAAACGAATTCTATAAGTCTACAATGGGTGGTTTCACAATGAGAAAATATTCACGCCACGGAAGAGGTTTCTTTCGTAAATTAGGTCATTAAGGAGAATACAAAAAAATGCCAACAATTATTGTTTTTATAATTTCTATTTTTATAATTATTGTTTTATGTATGAGTACAACGCTTGGAGCTGATTCTTATAAATTTGGTAACGAAAAAGCAGAAAAAATAAAAAAAGATTTAATGTGTAACAAAGATTTTCAAGATGAACTTGTCAAAAAAATAGCAAATCCACAATATAAAGAACAAATTTTAGATTTAATAAAAGACGATTTAATGTACATATATGGTGATGCATGGAAAAACCTTTTTCTTAATAAAATTTGGATAACCTCAACACCATGCACAACCGTTTTTGACTCAGCCGAAAATATTATTTTATTTCTGCTTCTTTCAAAAAGCGGTTTAGTACCTGATTGTTACAGATTCTCGGGAATTCAGATCAGCAATTCAAATATTGCAAACATATACGAAGCTTTAAAAATCTTACACTGTGTTGAAAGAAATATTCAGCAAAAACGCAGAACAGAAGATTACAAATTGATTTTTATTCCAACAACAACTTACGAAAAATACGGCAAACATATGGGACCTGCAACACCAAGATATGACCAACCATATATGGGAAGTTTTCACTGGGCTTTTGAGAGTTTTTATTACAATTCAAAATTTGTTATGAAAGACATACATAATCCTACGCTTGTTGATTCTTGCAAAAAGTGTTCAATAGGTGAAAGAAGTGAAAAAGAACTGAATAATCCCTACAAAGATAAATTAACACTATAAAAATGAAGATAGCACCCGACTCCATTTTTGGACTTGGGTGCTGAATTTTTTTTTGAAGGGACACATATCCGCGACTGTCCAGTTTACAGACTGTTTTACTTTTCAAAGGGATATTGAAGCCCCATTTGTTCGCGGCATACATCCATAATTTTCATGCAGTTAAGGGTTGCTTCAAAGGGAATGTAATCCGACTCTTTTTTACCGTCTTTTATCTCCCCTGCACATCTGTCAAACTCATTGAGATAAGTTGTCTTACCGAAAGCCATATTATTGCCGTTTTTGCCTGTCATTACGGCAACGGGTGAAGCATGATATAAAGGAATACGGATTTTGCCTTCAGAACCTTTTATTATAAATTTCTCTTTTAAATATTCAAAAGACATATACAACTCACATTTTGTATTACCGTATAAAAGAGTTATTTTTTCTTTAATATCAATACCGTCCTGTATAACTCCCTCACATTTTATACTGTCCGGATAACCAAAGATATTATAACAGTATGTAATTGGATAAATACCGATATCAAGCAATGCGCCGCCTGCGGTCATAGGATTACGCACACGACCGTCTGGTTTCATAATGAGTCCGGGAAATGCGTGATGTATCTCCACACTATGTACATCACCGATTTTACCGTTCTGCACCCAATTTTTAACCGACAGCGCAGTATCTGAAAACCAAGTCCACATTGCCTCAGCGAAATATGTATCATTCTCTTTAGCGGTACTGATAAGAAGCTCCGCATCTGCCTGTGATATGCCTACAGGTTTTTCACACAGCACGGGAATATGTGCTTTAAGAGCAGCAAGAGCATATTCAACATGAGAGGTATGAGGAGTGGCTATATATACAGCGTCTATATTATTACAAGACAATAAATCTTCAACTGTACGGTAAGCCTTTGCGCCGAATTTATCCGCAAATGCCAAAGCCTTTGAATATGTACGGCTGTACACTGCAGTTATTTCATGATTGCCTTTGAGTATACTTTTTGCAGTACTTTTGGCAATATTACCGCATCCGATATATGCCCATCTGAATTTTTTCATATAGGATCTCCTTTTTTGATTACATATCAAAATTTAATACAACCTGTGAAAATCCAATTGCACCTCTATACGAAAAGAAATCACAACGGTTTTGCGAGAAATAAAAACTTACTGTAGTATTCTCAATTTTTTTCCCATTCTGATAGCAATCAAATATAAGTTTATCATAAGCTCCTTCATAGCCAGACTGTACCAAAGTAAAAGTATAGCTGTAATCAGCAAAAACAACCTTGCATTTACCGTTACTGTCTATTATTATCGAAGCTTCTCCATCATCAAGATATACTGTATTTGCTCCACCGGTATAATACCAACTGCTACTTTGAAACGTATCAGAAACAAGTGTATAACCTGAAAAATCCACATAGTCGCAATTACGACATCTTGTATGGAACATATTATGAGGTAATACATTACCAATTGTGTTGCCACAGGTTTTACAGGTCTTGGGAGTAGTACAAGTTGCATCAACATAATTGTGTCCGATTGCGGTTGCATATTCCCTGTAAAAATCAGAACAGGCAGTACACTTATATTCTTTGTATCCGTCTTCCGTACAAGTGGCTTCCTTACTGTCAACAAAGGCATAATTGTGTCCGAGAGGGGGAATTTCACAGAAATTTGAGTATCCGCATTCACATTCATAGTATGTTAAATATCCGTTTTCTGTACAAGTAGCAGACTT
This sequence comes from Acutalibacteraceae bacterium, assembly GCA_045535305.1. Lineage (GTDB taxonomy): Bacteria > Bacillota > Clostridia > Oscillospirales > Acutalibacteraceae > UBA1081. Next base: position 22,233 of record JAZSLJ010000027.1, on the reverse strand, counting down.
TCCCTTTTGTTCAACATAAGAATGAACGTGGGCATTCGGATTTTTTGAATCTTGTATGACAGAATCAGTTCCGACAGTATCTTTTACACCTGAATCATTTATTATAGAATCAAGCGTATCAGAAGATCCGTTATTAATTGAAACACTGGAATTCTTTTCTAATGATATTGTTACCATATAAGAATTTTGATTATGCGTAAAAGTCCATTCGCCATCTGACGCAACACCGGTTATATTCGTATTGTCATAATAAAGATTTTCTGACATTTTATAAGTCAACAAGGATTGCTGTTCTTCAGGTAAAAAACAAAGAGCAGCTTTTATAATAAAAGATATTGCACTGCTGAGTTGTTCTGTTGTTTTGTATAAATAACCATAATTACTATTATAAAGAACATGGGTAAGATAAACATGTACAATCTCACCATTTCTCTCATATATAAGATACACAATAGAATCACATACTGTTGCAATCCAATAGTATTCTCCGGGATTCTTTCCCGGTTTTCTTGAATGTTTTATTTCACATCCATGCAAATTATTGGATAACAAAAATTTATTTAGACTACTCAATACATATTCATAATCATACACAAGAGGAGTATCAAGTTTATTATTTATATCGTCCGGTTTCTTGTTCGAATCTTCACTATTGTCATCAGTAACAATCTTATCAGCATCTGCGATTGTAATATCATTTGTAATAACATTATCATCAATCGGTTTGTCAGCATCATTTTTCTTACCGAATAATATAATTGACAAACTAATGCTAATAATTATTGCAACAACAGCAATCACAGATATTATTACAATCAAAACATTATTCTTAATCTTACGTGATTGAGTATTTGATGTAATCTCAACATCAACAACATCGCTTATTTCAGTTTCGTTTTCTGAATTTTCAACAATAATATTTTTTTCTGATTCCGAATTTGACACAAAAATCACTCCATTCAACACAGTTATATCTTAATCAAAATATTTGTGCATGTCAATACTTTCAAAATCATATAATTATTTATCTCATAAAAATCCTTGTTCGAATCCCTCTCCTTTATTTTCACAAAAAAACAAACACCCTATTGGGTGCTTGTTATTTTGGCAGAGGAATAGGGATTTTTCCGCAGCTGCCGCTGCTGTCGCCTCGTTTCGCTCGTTGCCCACGTCGGCAAAAACAGTCCACCGGACTGTTTTCTTCAACAAATCACAGATTTGCTCCCTCCTTGTTCGAATCCCTCTCCTTTATTTTTACAAAAAAAAACAAGCACCCTATTGGGTGCTTGCTGTTTTTTGGCAGAGGAATAGGGATTCGAACCCCAACAAACAGAGTCAGAGTCTGTTGTGCTACCGTTACACCATTCCTCTACGACGAGAGCTATTATATACCAACAGCTCTCATTTGTCAAGTGTTTTTTTAATTTTTTTATTATTTATTTTTAATGTTTTATTTATATAAGTTTTTCAACAATCATTCGTTTGTATGCAAGAAACTCTTCGGATAAATTGAAATCCTCCGGGCGTGGTTTATTACAATTTATAACAATTTCGGATGTAATCTCTCCGGGCTTGCCTGTCATTATATACACTCTATCCGATAAGAGAATTGCTTCATCGATATCGTGAGTGATAAAAACCGTTGCAAGGTCTATTTTTGACATTATATCAAGATACCACTTATGCATTGCAGACTTGGTAAGCGTATCAAGTGCAGAGAAAGGCTCATCAAGAAGAGCTATACCGTCCGATGACAGATATGTTCTTAAAAGAGCCGCACGCTGCCGCATACCGCCCGAAAGCTGCGAAGGATATTTTTTTTCACAACCATCAAGTCCAAACTCAGCAAACAGCGAAGATGCCTTTATTCTTGCATCCTTTTTCTTCATGCCCTTTATAACAAGAGGCAGAGCTGTATTATCAAGAACGGTTTTATAAGGCAAAAGTAAATCTTTTTGCAACATATAGCTGATTTTACCCGGTCTGCCTGTAATATCATCGCCTTTGAGATACACCTTTCCGCTGTCGGGCAGATAGATACCCGACAGTATATTGAAAAGTGTTGATTTGCCTACTCCACTCTGGCCTAACAAGGATACAATCTCCCTGTTTCTAAGGCGGATATTGATATTGTTAATTATTAAATTATTATCGAATGACTTACTGATACTTTCGGCAACGAGAATGTTATTTTCAGTTGAGATACTCATTGGTAAAGCCTGTTCCTTCGGGAAGTTCCTTTTCTACAAGATTATTTTTGTTAAGCCAGTTATAGAAAGCGTTCCAGCGGTCAGCATCAATAACGCCCCAACTTTGAGCATCTGCGATATACTGTGTTGAAATCCACTTCTGGCTTTGCTTTACAAGCTCTTCGGAGCCTTTGAGAGAGCCTGTATTATCGGAATCAATGAGAATTTGTGCTGATTCTTCGGGATTCTGAGCAGCATACTCATAGCCCTTCTTTACAGCTGCGAGGAATGCCTTTGTTGTCTCGGGATTCTTTTCCATATACTCGTTATTGCCGATAATAATGGGTGTGTAGTAATCGAATACCGGATCAATATCCTTAAAGAAAAAGAAATCATACTCAAAATCCTGCACATCTGCATTGATACAGCTCCAGCCGTAGAAAACCCATATTGCATCGGTTTGCTTTGCAGTAAGTGCACCTGGTTCATCAGTTATTGTATTCGGAATGAGTTTTACATCGTCAAAATTACCGCCGTCAGCCTCAACAACAGCCTTAAGCATAGCAAGTTCAACCGGTGAATCCCATGTGGAATATGTTTTGCCTGCAAGACCTTTCGGAGAGTCTATCCCCTCACCTTTTCTTGAAATAATACCTGATGTATTGTGCTGGAGAATTGCGGCTACGGCTGTGATATCCAAAGGTGAATCACTTGCAAGAGCCGCCGCCATTGTATCCTGTGCTTCAATGGCAAACTGTGCTTTACCTGTTGCACAAAGTGTTGTAGAACTGCTCTCTGCAAGATAAACTATCTCAACATCAAGACCTGCATCTTCAAAATAACCTAATTCTTTTGCAACATAAAGACCTGTGTGATTAGTGTTCGGTGTCCAATCAAGGGCGAAGGTAATTTTCGTAAGAGATGAGGATTTACCTGCATCATCAGAGGATGATTCTTCATTATTATTGTTATTTGTTACAGAGCAGCCTGCAAATGTAAAAAGAATTATAGCAGAAAGCATTAAAGCCATAAATTTTCTCATTGATTTTTAACTCCTTTTCGTTCCCATGGCATAACAGCTTTTCTTATAAGAGAAACTGCAAGCATGAGAAGTAAGCTGATTATGATTATAAGTATTATAACAGCAAACATTTTGTCAAACTGATATGCCTTGCGCACTCTTGTCATATATACGCCCAAACCTTCAAAACCACCGAGCCATTCGGCAATAACACCACCTACAACTGCATAGGACACGGAAATTTTAAGTCCCGCAAAAAAGTGGCTTAATGAAGACGGCAGTTTAACGGTGAAAAATATTCTGCTGTTTTTTGCGCCCATACTCCTTAAAAGGGAAACAGCATCCTTATCCACACTTGCATAGCCGTCAAGCAAGCTTACGGTTATGGGAAAGAATGTAGTTATTACAATAAGAGCTATTTTGGGTGCCATGTCGTAACCCATCCACATTATAAGAATAGGCGCAATTGCTACTGTGGGTATAGTCTGCGAAATTATAAGCAAAGGGTAGATTGCATTATAAAAAATTTTAAATCTGTCCATAAGTGATGCTGTAATAAACGCAAGAATAATTCCCACACTCAAGCCGACACCTGCTTCTGAAAGAGTTGTTGCCGAATGCTGTATAAGAAGAGGAAAATCCTCAACAAATGCCTTAACAACAGACTGCGGTGAAGGCAGCATATAAGACGGAATAATCTCAAAGCCGCATACAGCCGCCCATACAGCAACAATAATCACAAGTGCCGCTATGGGTGAAATTTTTTCAGTGATGCTTCGTAACCTTCTGGTCAATTGTAAGAACACCGCCTTCGGGTTTATATGCAACCTTAATGTATGCTGAAACAGCGGGACAGCCTGCTTTAATTGCTACATGCTGACATTCTTTTACTATGTCCATGAGTTGGTCGTAACTGTCCCCCTCAATGGTTGTTTCAAACGGACCTACATAATAGTTAAGTCCCGTACTTTTGATGTAGTCAATAACTTCATCTACAATTCTGACTACCTCATTTGAGTCCTGCGTAGCCGGCAGAACCTGAATTGCTACACTTGCCTGCATTTTAAAATGCCTCCTAAAAAAATATTAAAAAAAGAAACGCACCACATAAACAATGCAGTGCGTGAATTGACAAATCAATCTGTATATTCCCTACGCCGGCATTATCCGTATCAGGTTAAAGGGTTTGCACCTGCGTGCATCTCAGCCTGTTAAAGCACCCCTATATGGTGAGTATTCTGTTTTCGGTTACATTATACTACAATCTGAAAATTTGTCAATAGCTGTATCACTATTTTTTCCGTTGAAATAAATTATAAGAGTTCCGTTTTTAACTGCAATAATACTCTCCTGCCCTATAAATGCGTTGCTGACACCCATCGGATTACTATTTTCAAGAACATCATTATAAAGAGAATATTTTAACCCTTTTTCATAAACTCCTGTAGCTTTTTCATCAAAGGAAAAAACGGAAACATCACCTTGCATACCAGATTTAAAAGTAATACATGAATCTGTAATAGCAGTTATTGAATATTCACCGCAATCAAGATATGCATTACCGCCATTTTTTGAAACATAAGCAAGTAAAGCAATATTTGCATATGTATGGTCTGCTCTTTTACCGCCTGTGCCGCCAAAGATAACAAAGCGGCTAAATCCTTTCTCCATAGCGTATTTTACGGCAAATGCTGTGTCTGTATCATCCTTTTCAACAGGCAATACGAGTGTATTTTCATTTGCGGGAATATAACCCAATGAATCAAAATCACCTATAACGAGATCAGGTGAAATATTATTGCGTTTACAATGCTTAAGACCGCCATCACAGGCAATTATATAATCATCTTCATTTTTTTCAATCCGAATTTCATCTGCATCGCCTGCGCTGATGATATAACAAGTTTTCATATTTTACCTCTCAAAAAAAGGGAGCATAAAGCCCCCTTTTATTTAATAATCAAGCGGAACTTTAAGTTTCTGACCGATATAAAGGCTGGCAGATGTAGCAAGACCGTTATAGTCGCAGAATTTCTTTACATTTTCACGTGTATCTTTAATACCGTGCTGACGAAGAATACTGTAAAAGTTATCGCCGTATTTTACAGTGTGAACAATATATTCACCTGTGGGAGCTTCTGTTGTTGATGCAGTAGTGCCTTCAGTTGTAGAAGCTGTAGTTGATTCAGTAGAAGGCTGTGTTGTTGTCTGAGATGCAGTAGTTGAAACGGTTGTACGTTCTTCAGAAGAATCTTCTTCACTTACTGCAGGTGTTTCAATCTCACTGCCACCCTGATTAACAACATCGTTATTATCTACGTTATCGTCTGAATTTGCGGCATAATACATAATACCTACGGAAATAGCGGCAACAGCTACAACACCTGAAACAACTGCAATCAAACCGATTTTTCTCTTTTTAGCGGCTTTTTTGTCATCTGCCGAAACTCTCGGTTTTACTGTTGTAACATCTTCGGTAGCCTTTTCAAATTCTTCCAACACTTCTTCAATAGAAACCTCATCATCGGAAATAGGCTCAAAATCATCTGTATCATCTGCATCTGCTTCGGCTTCAACCTCTGCTACGGCTTCGGTTGCTTCATCTTCAGCCGATTCAGTATCAGCAGTTACATCTTCAACGGGTAATGATGACTCTTCAACAGATTTTTTAACAAATCGTTCAGCTTCTGCAAGTGCTTCAAACCATGATTCATCTGCATCTGTATTGATCATTTCATCATTTTCAGCTTCGGCAAGCATTTGTTCCATACGAGCTTTTTCAAGCTCTTTTGCTTCGATTATTTCAGCCTCTGCGCCCTTATCGCGCCACATTCCGAGAGTAAGGATATCTTTCTTAAAGCTCTCTGAGAATACAAAGCGCTCTTTCTTTTTAAGGATAATAAGAATGACAAGAATAACAATACCGATAGCAGTAATAACTACACCCGCAACAAGACCGCTGGGAGTATACTTAAATTCAACTGTATGCTCGCCTGCATCCATCTTGACACCTATAAGTGCATCACCGATTTTTACGATGCTTTCGTCGTTTACCTCAACGCCGTCAACATATACACTCCAGCCCTTGTCGTAAGGAATTGATGTGTAAAGCATTTTGCCAGAAGCAAGCTTTACAGTACCCTTAATATAGTCCTCATTGTTTTCAGTAACATTGAGAGTACCTCTTGCAAGAATACTGTTATAAGCGGCATCCATTTTATCTTTTTTCAAGCCATAAACATACTGAGTGATATTAGCACTGCTCTCATTATCCTTAAGGCTGTATGAAACGTGAACACTCTCACCTGCTTCAACATAGCCTACATTAAGAACATAAGGTTTACCGCTTACTGTCTGATTATATGTGAAACCGTTGGAAGAAACGAGAACTGACTCAACTTTACTGCTGCCGTCAAAATAAACATATACGTTCTGACCCTCTGTTACCTCATATACGTAAGACATTTCATTTGAGGATGCATTTGTATCTGTTTTATATACGCTGAACTGACCGTAATTGATATTTTCATCACTTACATCATCAATATTTGTAAACAAATCGATTGTGCCTGAAAGAGGTTCGAGAATATCCTCAACACCTGATGCAAGATAATAAAAATCATTCTGAACAGCAAAAGGATTCTCGTTTTCATAATCCCAATCAATGTCGGCAAATTCATCGATAGCAAAAGCAACGGGAAGCCAATAATTGTTCATATATACTGTCATATTGTCGTGTTCGCCGATCTGTGTATAAAGGAAATCGCCTTCAAAATCAGGATTATAATTATCAGTAGCCACATAACTTGAATTATCTACAACATACTTTATGGACATCATTGAATTATAAAGTCCTGTCTGCATATTATAGGTATAGCTGTTGATTTTATTACCGTAAAGACCAAGCTGATCCTGTAAGCCTGCAACATATTCATATGCCATTGATGTAAAAGCGGAAACACCGGGATAATAGAACCATGAATTATCCATTCTTGTAAGAAGTGTTACAAGTTCCATTCTGTAGAATGTGTTTTCGCCTTCTTTTTCTTCAATAATGTCAATAGCGGCTTCGGTGTCCTCATAAGAGCTTGTGTACGCACTCTTTGTTTGGGTAATCTTATAGTTAGGAGTGTCAGCAATAAGAATCTCTGCACATACACTTGTGATAAGAAGCAACAGAATTGAAGATTTTACATACTTGGGATTTTTAACAAATATAAGAACAACTGCATAAACAATTGCAAAAATAACGCTTGTCCATACTACTTTAAGGTCAACATTTGCAGAGCCTACTTTTTCAACAATAACTGCAAATCCCGCAACACCTGCGGCAGATGTAAGAATTGATTTTGCGGCAATTTTGTCGATATTGATAAGCACTCTGTATGCAACATAAAGCAGGAAGAATGAATATGCAAATGAGAAGCGGTAAGGTAAATCGTTAGGGAAATGGAATCCGTGCCAGATAAAATTAAGATAATTAATATTGAAGCTAAGGAAAAATACTGCTGCTACCGTAGCTGTTGCAATCTTTTCTCTGTGTGTAAATCTGTTAGAGAACATAAACAGAGGTACAAGCACAAGAGTAAGAATACCGCAATATATATTAGGATATACAGCGTCGCCACTGCTTCTTATTGTAGGTACAACACCTGCAAGGTGGTTTGCAAAGAAATCGAAAATTGAAAAATATGATGAAAATGAGGTCGGGAAATTTGAAGATGTAGCAGAAGAATTCTGCAAAATAAAGAATACGGGGAGAAGTGCAAATGCTGCAAGCATAGCCGCAAGAACAGAAGATGCGGCAAAGTTTACACCTCGCATTAAAAATGTGGAATTGAGGAATTTTGTTTTAAATGACTTTTTATACTTATCTTTAAGGATAATGTCTTTATTGATTTTATCACCAAGTGTTCTTGATGAAAAATAAAAATAAAGGAAAAAGATGACTGAAAGCAGACAAGTCATATATGCCATATAATAATTTGTCATCATTACATAAGCAAGCGACAGCACATAAGTAAGGCTCTTGTTTTCATTGATAATGTACCAGATACCAAGCATTACAATGGGGAAAACGACAACTGCATCAAGCCACATTATATTCCAATAATATGCCACAAAATAACCGCAGAAAGCATAAAGCAAACCGAAAGACGCTGTTGAAAGGTCTGATTTTTTTGTTATCTTTCCGAGGAAATAAGTAAATGTATAAGCTGATGCCGCAGCCTTGACAAGAACAACTCCCGCTACTGCTTCAGGAATATTATAATGACCCAAAATCATTATAATAAGTGCAGTCGGACTTGAAAGGTAATTAAAATAGTTCCCTAAAAAGCTGCTGCCCAATCCCGACGTAAAGGAATACAAAAATGAATCACCGCCGAAAATTCTTTCATAAAGCTCAGCAAGAAGAGGAGCATACTGATGGTACAGATCCATTCGCAGAATAATATTTTCGCCTACAGGGAAAAATGACCATACGATGTAAGCAAACATCATAATAACAGCAGCAATTATAGATGCAGCAAAGCAATTTATATTGCGGCTGAATATATTTCCCCTTTTTTCTGTAAGTTTTGTCTTCAAAAATTATCGACCCTTTCTTTTTAAACATAGATTGTTTTATTTTAGCATATTTTTTTTTGATATTCAAGAGAATAAGGTTTATTTAAGTCGAATTTTTATAAAATTTTATTTATTCTTAACTTTTCATAATATATTCATCAAATTGTTGATTTTTATACTTAATTGTGTTAAAGTAATGGTAAATTCCAAAACGGAGGTAGTTTACTGTGAATTTAAAAAACCTTATTGAAAAAAAAGACGATGCTGCAAAGTATATGCAAAAGGAAATTGAGTACATAATCAAAACCTTTGAAAAGCGCGATCCCGGTTCAAAAGGTGAAAAACAGGCTTGTGAATACATGGCAGAAGTTCTTAAAAATGACTGCGGATGTGAAACTGTTTTTACCGAGTCATTCAAAGAAAATCCCGGTTCTTTCTTTGGCTGGATATTCTTCACAATCAGTTTTGCTCTTGTTTCAATCCCCTTATATTTTGTATTCCCCATTGCATCCGTAATTCTCGTTGCAATTGGCTTTGCAATAATGTTTTTCCAGTTCGGTCTTTACAAAAAAGTTGTTGACCGCTTTTTCCCCGAAAAAACAGGCTATAACGTAACGGCAATCAAAAGCTGTAAAGGCGAAGTTAAACGCAGAATATTCTTTAACGGACATCCCGATGCGTGCTGGGAGTGGCCTGTTAACTATGCGTTGGGCGGTGTTGGTTTTGATTTACATATCGGTCTTGCTATCATCGGTGCGCTTTACTACATGGTGATTTCTATTGTTAATGTTTGCATTAACGGTGTAAGCTTCGGCGTAATTAATAAAGAGTCAGGTCTGTTTACTGCAGGTCTTGTCGGACTCGTTTTTGTCCCTTTCCTTGTTGGTATGTATTGGATGTGGAACAGAAAACGTATTGTTGACGGTGCAAACGATAATCTTTCCGGCTGTTATATGGGTATCTCTATCCTTAAAGCTATGAAAGACGCAGGAATTGAGTTTGAAAATACAGAAGTTGGTGTTATCATTTCCGGCTCGGAAGAAGCAGGTCTCAGAGGCTCAATGGCATGGTGCGAGGCTCACAAGGACGATTATAATGATGTACCTACATTCATCTATTCCTACGATACAATTCACGATCCCAAATATCTTATGACAAATTACCGCGATTTAAACGGTACAGTTGCAGTTGACAAAGATGTTTCCGACCTGTTTATGGAATGTGCAGAAGAACTCGGAATCCCCTGCCAGAAAGGTATGGTTCCTCCTTTAGGCGGTGCAACAGACTCTGCAGCATTTGCAAAAGCAGGTTTCAGAGCAACAGGTATCACCGGTCTTAACCACGTACTTGAAAGCTACTACCATACACGCCGCGACACATACGACAATATGAATCTTGAAGGTCTTGCAAACTGCTATGCAGTAAGCGTAAAGGTACTTGAAGCATTCGATGAAGGTGCAAAACAATAATTTAAAAGCTTTGTATTATTTTAACGGTTAAATCTTAAAATAGATTTAAAAATATCATTTAACAGCAAATAAAAAACGGGCATTTAACAATGCCCGTTTTACTTTGCGAAAATTGATCAACGAAGATACTTATCTGCAAGCTCTGAAAGAGGTTCCCAAAGACCTATGCTTTTAAGAAAACTCTGCAAAAATTCAATGATTTTATCAATAATCTTATTCATGCAATCCATTATTGTATCTCCTTTCTTATAAATAATTAGGTCTAACAAGTTAATTAAATTTTACAGCATAAATATTAAATCACAATGTAGTAATTATGAACAAAATGTAAACTTTATCTGACAACAAAGCAATTTTTCAATCCGTAATATTCAAATGCTTCTACCGCACACTCCGAAATAATCTCACCGCTTACAACAACAGATACAGCAGGAGGACAACCAACCGAAGGTGATGCACATATTCTGCCTATTGCTTCACTGACAGGTATGCACTCAAAATCCGAAAAAATTGCATCTCGTACACTCATGTTCTTCTGGGGAACAGGCATTTTAATATGATTTTCTGATATTTCAACCTTGTTCTCACTGAAAAAACGCTCAATTCTACAAAAATCCTCAGCGGTGTTATAAGGCGTAAACATCATTACGGTAAAATCCGGATCCTGATATTCACATTCAATATTATATTCACGCATTTTCTCCGCTACTGCTCCCCTGACTGTCAGCTTTAACGGGTCTGTCGGTAAAATATTGTCAATGTTGCTTTTCAATTCATTGAGTGCATCAACACACGAATTCAGCTTTTCGGAAAAATCACTTGCGAGAATCTTATTTGCCCAATCAAGAGATTGCAAAATAAGATATGACGGACTTGTTGAAGCAAACATAGCCATCATATTTTTTACTTTCTCACAATATTCAGCATTATTAATATGCAGATAAGCACCGCCTGTAAGAACGGGTAATGTTTTATGAGCAGAATCACAGCACATATCTGCTCCCAGATCAATAGGATGATTTTTTTTCTTCAAAAAATGAAGATACGCGCCGTGGGCATTATCTACAAGCAACGGTAAACCGAATTTATGTGCAACATCTGCAAGAGCCTTAATATCGAGCATATTTCCCAGATAATCGGGGCTTGTAACATAAACAGCGCAAGGCAATTCTTTATATTCCGCCAGTCTTTTTTCAAGCTGTGCGGGAGAAATTTCACATCTGCAAAGAGAAAATGTATCACTTTCATCAAACAGCCAATCAATATCAATATCAAGCTGTGAACAGCCGTAAATCAATGACTTATGGCTGTTTCTTGATGCAAGAATTCTATTGTTTACTCCGTTTTTACGCACAAGTGCAAGCATTGTTTTAATGCAAAGCGTTGAGCCTTCGGTGGAATAAACGGTTTTTTGCGTTCCGAAAAGTGCTGAAGCATTTTTTTCACTTTCGGCTATAATACCGTCTGCATCAAAAAGACTGTCTGCACCTTTTATCTCTGTAATATCAAACATTTCGCATCCGATAAAAGATTGGCCTTTATGACCGGGCATATGTAATCTTGAAACGTCTGCAGATGCATAATTCTTTATAAAATCAATTATAGGAGTGTTCATTTTGAGCTTTCAAGGTCTTTTTCAACCTGCATCATTATTGCACATTCCATTCTTTTTTTGAACAGCTTACAACCGTCCTCATAAATGCCTGTAATAGCACCTGTTGCATGATATGCATTAGCGGCACAACCGCCCGAGCAGTAAAGCTTTGCCCAGCAATCCTTACATTCTTCCCTTGCGTAAACATTACAGCTTCGGAACTCCTCGCGGACAGCGTTATTTGTAACACCGTCAAACACGTTGCCGAGCTTGAATTTTTCTTCACCGACAAACTGATGACAGGGATACAGATCACCCCAAGGCGTAACAGCCATATACTCCGTACCTGAGCCGCAACCTGAAATACGCTTATATATACACGGACCGCCTTTAAGGTCAATCATATAATGATAGAATGTATAACCTTTACCCTCTTTATCACGTTTGAGCATATCAGCAGCGAGTTTTTCATACTCTGACATAACAACAGCCAAATCATCCTGTGTTAACGCCGCCGCATCATCGGGAGCGCACACAACAGGCTCCATACTCAGCTGATCAAAGCCTAAATCGAGCATTGTATTTATATCCTTAGTAAAATCGGGGTTTGCGTGGGTAAATGTACCGCGCATATAATAGCCCTGACCGTTTCTTGACTGAACGAATTTCTGAAATTTGGGAACAATCTTTTCCCAGCTTCCGTTACCGTTGTAATCAACACGGACTGCATCGTGAATCTCTTTTCTGCCGTCAAGACTTAAAACAACGTTATGCATTTCGCGGTTTGAGAACTCAATAACATCGTCATCAATCAGAACACCGTTTGTTGTGAGCGTAAAGCGGAAATTCTTATTTTTTTCCTTTTCGATTGAACGGGCGTACATAACAAGGTCTTTTACAGTCTGCCAATTCATAAGAGGCTCTCCGCCGAAGAAATCCACCTCAAGATTTGTTCTGTTACCTGAATTTTCAACAAGAAAATCAAGAGCGCGCTTACCAACCTCAAAAGACATAATCGCTCTGTCGCCGTGATATTTGCCCTGACTTGCAAAGCAATAACCGCAGTTAAGATTGCAGGTATGTGCAACGTGAAGGCATAACGCTTTTATTATATTTCCGCTTTTAGCCTTGAATCTGTGAGCATCGGGTGCAAACGTATCTTCAGTAAAAAGCTTTCCTGCTTTTTCGAGAGCAGAAATATCCTCTATACAATCAAGAACATCCTGCTCGGTAACGTCATCACGGTCTGCATACTTTTCAAGAATTGACTTTACAATTTCCTGTACGGAATTATCCTTATACATAGCTATAATATCGTATGCAACCTCATCAACCGCATGGATTGACCCCGAACACACGTCAAGCACAATATTATAACCGTTAAGTTTATATTGATGTATCATAACTTTCTCCAATAAATTACAGAAAAAAATTGCCGCCGTAACAGCGGCAAATATTTTCAAATCTTAGTCGTTGCTCTTATTTTCGCACTGCTGATTTGCTATGCCGCAGCTTGTTTTACAAGCAGACTGACAAGATGTCTGGCATTCGCCGCAACCGCCGTTTTTAGCGCTGTCGCAAAGGCTGCGAGTATCAAGAGTTTTGATTCTTTCCATAATTCATATCTCCAATTCTTTAAAATTTATAATGAAAGTATATCACACACCAATAATCTTGTCAAGACAATTAGTATACAATCCTCTTTTATTTTATATTAAATAATAGCAAAAAGAACGGCTATAAAGCCGTTCTGATTTTTACTGTTTTACAATACCGTCTGCTGTACCGATTATGTCTAATTTGCTGGGTAAAACTTCACGAATATAGTTTTCGGGAGTTAAAGTGATTGATTTTGTAATTGTACCTGTTGCTTCAACCTTATCGCCGACTTTTAATTTACCGAAATCATAATCCTCCGCTTTTGTATAAACATCGAAGCTTATCATATAGACATATTCATTGTTGATTTCGATTTTTATAATATTGCAAGCACCTGCTTCAACATGAACCTGTCCGTATCCGCTTGTAATACCGACAGATGTTGTATCAATCTCCGTTATTTTACCTTTTACAACAACTTTTGCAGGTAAATACTCCTCAACAAATTCATTGTAATCATCGTTAAGCCTGTATTCCTGATAAATGCTGCATAAATCATTATATCTGAGCTTTTCACCGTTATCAGTAGTTATTGTTGCAGATGTGTTATCTCTAATAATAAAGAAAGCGGGATAACCTATGACAATGCCGAGAATGACAATAAGTACAATAAGTTTTTTAACTACCTTCTTGGGATTTTTTGCTCCGCAAGCCTGACATTTCTTTGCGCTTTTAGCCATTTGCGCTCCGCATGTTTTACAAGTCATCATTTTCTTGTTCTGAATTGGCTGCTGTGATGACACAGTCTGAATTGTTTCCATAATTTTTTACCTCCGTAAACACCTTATATATCCCATATCGGGATATTTTTATTATACCAATATGGGATAATAATGTCAAGAGGTGATTTTGTGAGATTAAAAGAAATAAGAAAAGCCAAAGGCATATCACAATTAAAGCTTGCTATTGAAATGAATACCAATCAGAACACCATAAGCAGATATGAAACAGGCGAACGAGAACCGGGTCTTACAGAATTAATAAAATTAGCAGATTACTTTGATGTTTCTGTTGATTATTTGCTTGAAAGAACAGACAATCCGATAATGCAAAAATAATACAGCAACCACCCCGTAATACGAGGTGGTTAAATTTATCTGTATATTATTTTACAAACTCGTTGTAGATAGCTTCGATTGTTTTGTGGTAATCCTTTTCTTCAACTGCAACGATAATATTGATTTCACTTGAACCCTGGTCAATCATTCTTACGTTGACCTTTGCATTTGCAAGTGCTGTGAATACTCTTGCGGCAGTGCCTTCCGTATTAACCATACCGCGGCCAACGATAGCAATAAGGCAAAGACCTTCAACAAGAGTGATTGAATCGGGATTTACCTTTTTAACGATATCAGCAGTGATAGAGCCTTTGTGTGAGCCGAGAGCATCGGCGGAAACAAGAACGCTCATTGTGTCGATACCTGAGGGAAGATGCTCAAATGAAACCTTATGATTTTCAAGAACTTCAAGAACTTTTCTGCCGAAGCCAAGCTCTGCGTTCATCATATCCTTTTCTACGTGGATTGCAGTAATGCCTTTTTTACCTGCAATACCTGTGATAACGGTAGGAACGTTATTGCTTGATGCCTTGTGAACAATCATTGTACCTGCATCTTCGGGTCTGTTTGTGTTTCTGATATTGATGGGTATTCTTGCTTTTCTTACAGGGAAAATTGCCTCATCGTGAAGAACGGTAGCACCCATATATGAAAGCTCACGGAGTTCTCTGTAAGTAATTTCGGGAATGGGCTGAGGATTTTCGATACAACGGGGGTCAGCCATAAGCATACCGGAAACGTCAGTCCAGTTTTCATAGAGGTCTGCATTTGCGGCACGTGCAACGATTGAGCCTGTAACGTCTGAACCGCCTCTTGAAAATGTCTTTATCATACCCGAGGGAGTTGCACCGTAGAAACCGGGGATAACTGCATATTCGTGATATGAAAGGAGTCTGCCCAGCTCTTCGTCTGTCTTTTCGATGTCAAGAAGACCGTTTTCATCAAAGAAAATACCTTCTTCTGCGTCGATAAACTGGAAACCGAGGAACTTTGCAAGGATTTTTGAGTTAAGGAATTCACCGCGGCTTGCAATGTAATCCTGACTTGCGTGATGCATAATAGCAACCTTAATACCCTGAAGATCGTCTTCAAGTGAGAAATCAATGCCGAGGTCTTTGATAATTCCGTTATATCTTTCTCTGATTTTATCAAATGTTTCATCAATATCCTTTTTATCTCTTACAAGACGGAAGCACTGAAGAAGCATATCTGTAACTTTTACGTCGTGAGTGTCTCTTTTACCGGGAGCAGAAGCAACAACATATCTTCTGCTGGGATCACTCTTAATGATATCGGCAACTTTACGGAACTGATTTGCATCAGCAAGTGAAGAACCGCCGAACTTTACTACTTTAATCATACTGGCACCTCAAATTATATTATTATCCGCATAATATTATATTAAAAACATTGTGGTTTTGCAATAGTAAAAATACAAAATATAACAGCATAAAAATTCATCATTTTGTGAATTTGTACATTAATAACAAAAAAATCAAAGCGAAGCCTTGCATATCATCAAGCCGACAGTTATGCACACTTCGTGTGATGATATACGCCTACGGCGATGATATACACGCTAAAGCGTGATGATATACCAAGCCTGTCGGCTTGGATAAAAAAATAAAGGACTTCTTTAGAAGTCCTTTATTTTTTGTGTTTACAACTTAATTTAGCCCAATGAATTCAATTAGTGTTGCTATTCCTCCAAGTAAATAGCAAACCCAAACAAACCAAAATAGTCCTTTGGATAACTTTTGCCTTTTAATAGAAACCGATTCATCCGTACTTATTTTAAACAAAAGCAATTGGATAGGCAATATAAAAATAAGGACACCTATTGCATTTCCTATCCATGTTCGACTTTTAAAACCACTTTTGCTTAAAAACGATATAACTATAAATTCAATTGCAATGATAATCCATAAAATATTATATTTCTTTCTCATAATAATCACGACCATTCATCAAATACTTAATTATCGAGATGATTATATCACACATAATATGAAATTACAATCGGGGGCGGGTGTAAAATCCGTTTGACCGAAGGGCAACTTCGTTGGCGAAGCCACTTCATTGAGTAAACACTTCATTTGCCGTAAGGCAACTTCGTTTTGTGTCCGCTAATGCGGAATGAAGTTGAGCTATGCTCAAATGAAGTTATCTGCTAAAGCAGATAAACGGAGTTGTATCCTGCGGACACAAACACAAAAAATAAAGGACTTCTTTCGAAGTCCTTTATTTTTTGGAGCTGCTAACCGGATTTGAACCGGTGACCTCATCCTTACCAAGGATGCACTCTACCTACTGAGCTATAGCAGCATTTACAACGATGTATATTATACACACGCGGGCGCATTTTGTCAAGCGTTAAGATAAAAATTATATAAAAGGGATGCAAAAATAATTAAGCATCCCTTAAATTTATGACGTAACCGCTATACCCGTATACTCACTGTAAACATAAGGTAACGGATTCACTCTCCTGCCGTCAATCCACACCTCAAAATGCAGATGATAGCCCGTTGAGTTACCTGTTGTACCGATTGAAGACAGCTGCTGTCCTGCTCTTACATAATCGCCCGTATTAACCTTAAAAGAGCCTTTCAAAGCATGAGCGTAGCCTGTAACGACTCCGTCGCCGTGGTCAACCCTTACATAATATCCCCAGCTCCAATGATAAGTTGCAAGCACAACCACGCCGTCGGCAACGGCAACAATAGGTCTGCCCTTACACGAACCGTTTGCAGATGAAACGATATCTATACCGTAATGTCCCTTAGCCGGATTATATGCCTGTGAAAGCCAAAAACAGTTATCGGGGGCGGGCCATACGAAAGTTCCGCCCTGATCTCTTATAAGTCTGGGGGAAATGGGCAGATCATTATCACCTATAGGCACACCGAGTGTACCGATTTTAACAAGCTTATTTACAGGTGCATTTGCATTGTATCTTGTAAGCTCTTTGTTTGAATCAACAAGCATACCGTCTACATAGGTATCTGTATAAGAAACAACGTCAACACCGGGTTTGCCCTCAACAATAGTCATAGACGTACCCACATAAAAGTTGTTGTCATACTGAAATACGGTATCAAAATCACTTGTTTCGACTTTTGTATATGTTACGGTGGCTTTTATACTTACATTACGCTTACCCTGTGAAATCAACAATGTTGAGCCGACGGGAATGTTGTCAATATTAAGGTCTGCGTTCAGTTTAAGCAATTCTTCTTGCGTAATACCGTATTTTTTGAGTATTGTATCAATATCTTCATTTTCGGCAACAATATGCTCGATTTGTTCATCAGACCAGCCGTTAAGATAATCTTTAAGCTGCTGTGCTGACCATATTTTATCATTATCGGGATATATACCTGTTACTGTTACAATATTTTCATTGAATTCAACGATACAATCAGCAGACGTATATCCAAACTCATCAGCATAAGCCGAAAGAATCTCTTTTTCAATTCGGTTATATGTATCTTCACTCTTTACGGCACAAACAAATTCGCCGTCAACATATATACCGCACGCACTTACCGTATTTTCACATACAGCGGCAATTATATTGTTGCAGACTGTTTCCGTGTCGTCAATATTGCCTTTTAATGCAAGTGCAAAAGTGTATTCGGGTAATGTAATCTCAATCTGTTCACCAAGCTGTGAAAATCGTTTTTCGGCTTGCGTTTGTGCCTGTTTATAGGCAATTTCATCCTCAACAGTACCTACGGTTTTGCCGTTTACGGTAACATTAAGTGCAAATGTAACAGCCTGCATTGAAATTGCAAAAGAAGTAAGACAAATAACCGCAAATATCGGTATTACCGTACTTAAAACGGCTCTTGCAAACTTTTCATGCACTTTGAATGTTCTGCCGACATAACGGAAAAATATAAATATGCCCATAGACGGTTTTTCTTTAAATTTAGCAGAAATTGTGGGAATTGCTCTTTTTACCTCTGCGAAGAACTTTTTGCCTTCATGATAAAGTGTCAGGGCAAGATAAACTATTACTTTTTTTATATAGAAAAAAAGAGAATACGGAATGGTTACAATACGCAGAACAAACAATCTTATAACGCCGAAGACAAACTGAAAAACTTTTTTAAAAAAGCGTCTGTATCCGTCGCCGAGTAAATAAACACTCTCGGTTATGCTGTCAAAAATAATATCTTTTTTGTCATTTCTCATTCCTCATTCTCCTTTCCTGCAACTAAAGGCTCCGCATACGGCGAAGCCTTTGTCTTAATATTTTTTATTAATAATACGGATCCTCAATATCCCACCAATCAGGCGGTGCCTTTGTAACTCTTTCCGTTGTAGGTTCAGCGGGCTCTGTAGTTGTGGGAGCTTCTGTTGTTGTAACAGGAGGCTCTGTAGTAGTTACGGGAGGCTGTGTTGTTGTAACAGGAGGCTGTGTCGTTGTAACGGGAGGTCTTGTTGTGGTTTCAGGTGCTCTTGTAGTAGTTTCGGGAGCTCTTGTGGTGTTTTCCTCTGTTACATCAGTTGTGGTTTCTTCAGCAACTGTTGTTTCCTCTTCAGCTGTTGTTGTTTCGTCTTCAGCTGTATCCGACTCTGTTGTTGTTTCATCATCGGTTCCGTCTTCAAAAACAGGTGAATCTGCCAAATCGGAATTATCTTCACCCTCATTACCTGTACCGAAATGAGATGCGGCATAAAGACCGACAAAAACTGCAAGAATTGCAACAAGAGCAAGTAAAGGAATCAGACCTATGATTTTTTTCTTGCCTAATTTGTTTTTATCCTGTGTTGCAAAATCTTCAAGCTCATCATCTGTAGCAGTGTCAAGAGGTTTAACGGGTTCAGCCTTTTTAACTGCTGCGGGAATTACAACAGGTGCAACATCCCTTACTTTAAGTCTGATAAGTACAACAGTACAGTCTTTACCGTCATTAACAGGTAACAAAGTAAAGAAATCATTTACCATTGATTTAAGGTCTTTACCTGACGCAAAAATATTCATAATGCCGTCATAATCAAGATTTTCGGCGGCTTCATCGCTCACAATAGCAAAGATATCACCGTCATTAACTGTATCAATAAGCTGATAGCCTTTACCGTCTTCATCCTCTGAAATTGCGACCTCAAAAAGTTCACCGTCGGAATAGCGAAGCAAATGAGTTTTGCCTGTTTTTGCGGCAATAACACAATCACTGCATACGGTAACAGCACCGATAGAAAGCGTACTGTCGGGTATTTCACATTTCTCTGCAACAGTTCTCATGTCATCAAAATAAGATTCAAACATCTGCTGTGAACTGCTGATATTATCGCTGATATTTTTTACATAATCATTAAATGCGGTAACAGCGCCGTTAGCAAAACCTTTACGGTTTGATGAGCTTACAACTGCGGCATAAGGCGGCTTTACACTGCCTGCAGCTTTAAAGCCTTTATCTGCACCTTCAATAGGAACAACACGTCCGTCAAGATTAAGGCTATCACCGTTGAATCCTTTAGTCAGTTTACTTTTTGCAACCGCAACGGATTCAGCAAGAATTATTGACATATAATCACCTGAATTTATTTTATTTAACTTTTAAATTTTAACATATAACCAACAGATAGTCAAGCATTCGCATAATAAATGCTTAAACTACCGGTTATTATTTTTTCATTGTTTCATTAATCAGTCTTTGCTTTTCTTCCCACAGCGGAAGGGATAAATCAACATAATAATTATGAGGATATTCAAAACGAAGAACCTCTTCCCAGAGAGTATCAACCTGTTCGGCACAATACGATCTGATGTCAGCCAAAGGAACTGATTTATGAACACATTTTCCGCCGTCAAAAACTTGTTCAAGAAGCTGACGGGCAACAAAATTATCAACTTTTTTTGTTTTCCACGAGTAATCGGGGTCAAAAAGCTCATACTCCGAAAGTTCGGAAATGTTTTCATTTTCGAGAGTCAGCAAATCAGCAATAGCTTTACCTGTTTCCATATCAAAAAGACGCCACAACAGCTTTGGACAAGGAGTTGTAATTTTAGTTACATTTTCGCTGATTTTGATACAATTTTTGATTTTGCCGTTTTTTTCAACAGCCGCAAGCTTGTATACTCCGCCGAAAACAGGAGAAGATGCGCTTGTTATAAGTCTTTCACCCACAAGAAATCCGTCAACTCTTGCACCGTGGCTGAGCATTTCCCTTATAATATGCTCATCAAGGGAATTTGATGCGTAAATATCGCAATCGGGAAAACCTGCATCGTTAAGCATTCTCCTGATTTTTTTGGAAAGATAAGCAAGGTCTCCGCTGTCAATACGGATACCCTTAGGTCTGTATCCTTTGGGCAACAGTTCCCTTTTGAATGCTTCAATGGCATTGGGAACACCCGAATTAATTGAATTATATGTATCAACAAGAAGAACACAATTATCGGGATATTCTCTTGCATAAGCACAAAATGCATCAAGCTCGGAATCAAAGGACTGAATCCACGTATGGCTCATTCCGCCGAAAATAGGAATATCAAACATCTTTGCCGCCTGTGCATTGGTTGTGGCACTGCAACCGCCGATATATGCGGCTCTTGCACCTAAAATAGCGGCATCGGCACCGTGAGCGCGTCTTGAACCGAATTCAACCACACCTCTGCCCTGCGCGGCGCGGACTATTCTGTTTGCTTTGGTTGCAATAAGAGTCTGATGATTGATGGTAAGAAGAACCATTGTTTCAATAAGCAGTGCCTGAAGAATAGGGCCTTTAACTTTTATAATCGGTTCACCTGCAAAAACAGGTGTACCTTCAGGAACAGCCCATATATCACATTTAAACTCAAAATTTCTTATATAATCAATAAATTCTTCAGAAACACCTTTTTCCTGTAAAAATGCAATATCATCGTCATTGAATTCAAGATTTATAAGACTGTTACAAAGCTGTTCCACACCTGCCATAATGCAGAAACCGCCTATTTGCGGCATCGGTCTGAAAAACATATCAAACCATGCTACGGTATCTTTCATTCCTTCTTTTATAAAGCCGTTAGCAAGTGCAATCTCATAAAAATCCATCAAAAGATTATATTTATCTGCTTTGTTTAGCATGAATATCAATCCTTTTAATAATTTGATATTTTTATATTATCACAATTTATTAAAATAATCAAACACTATTTTTTTTAACTTAAAAACAAATTATGACATAATTTTGTATTTTTTTTAACATTTTTGAAAAATATTCCTCAAATACTTGCAAATTATGTATTAATGTGTTATTATATCAATGCAATATTAGGGGGTATTAATTATGAGAGTCAGAAAACAGGATTTAGGTTCACGTAATATTGCCGGCGCAAGAGTTGAACAACGCAGAAAAGCAATAGGAATGAAGCAAAAAGATCTGCTCACACAGCTTCAGGTAAGAGGTATTGACCTTAATTCATCAGGTCTTTCTAAACTTGAAGGTCAGATACGCAGTATTAATGATTATGAACTTATTGCACTTGCTGATGTATTGGGCGTATCCGTTAATTGGCTTTTAGGCATTGAAGAATAATTTAAGCTCCCTGCGTGGGAGCTTTTTTAATTATAGATGATAATTGTAGAAAGGTAAACAATAATTTATCTAATTAACAATGTACAATGTATAATGTACAATGGTGGAAAGGGCTTTGCCCTTTAACCCGATTTGTATATTT
>JAZSLJ010000076.1:0-28161 GCA_045535305.1 Acutalibacteraceae bacterium | reverse complement strand
GCCTTGCTGCATTTTTGGCTTCAATACAAGAAATTTTTAGTTCTTACGAAACTGCGAAGCACCTTAAAATATAAATTTTGGATACAAGAAAAGGCAAAAACTCCCGATAGTGCTAACGCATATCAGGAGCTTTTAACGCATTATTGTGCCAAAAGTTCATATTTTAAGGAAATACTTCCTTACCAACAGTCGGCGCGAAAGCGTGTACCGTAATTATTCGTCTGCATGATTATTCAGCAAAACCGGACTCAACAAGTTTAGCAAGTGCTTCAACTGCATCCTGCTCATCAGTACCGCCAGCAATGATTCTGATCTGTGTGCCACCCATAATGCCGAGTGAAAGTACACCGAGAAGGCTCTTTGCATTAGCTCTGCGTTCTTCTTTTTCAACCCAGATAGATGATTTGAATTCATTTGCTTTCTGGATAAAGAAAGTTGCGGGACGAGCGTGAAGTCCTAACTGATTCTCAACAACAACATCTTTTACAAACATAAGGCTATTGCTCCTCATCAATAAATTTAAATTTACAGTACATATTATACCACAAAACTTTGATTCGTCAATGATTTAATTGCTACAATAATGCCAAATATAAAAAAATCGGATGTAACACTAAACCTTTGAAACGTTAAGATTGAAACTTTGTGTAAATTGACAATAAAAAAGATGTGATATTTATGAATCAGATAAAAAAATTATGCAAATTATATTATAATTCAACAATTTTAGGTAAAATCTGTCAATCGGAATTCTTTTCCAATAAATCGGGGCGTCTTTCTTTTGTGCGTTTTAACGATTGCTCGGCTCTCCACTTTGCAATATTTGCATGGTTACCCGAAAGCAACACATCGGGAACTGACATTCCGTTCCATTCTGACGGTTTTGTATATTGAGGATATTCAAGTAATCCGTTGTAATGGCTTTCATTTTCCATAGCTTCATCGTTTGCCAGCACACCTGGGAGCATTCGTGCAACTGAATCCGCCAATACAAGAGCAGGTAATTCTCCGCCGGTCAGCACATAATCGCCGATGGATATTTCTTCATCAACAATAGCTTCAATAACTCTCTCGTCAACGCCTTCGTAATGACCGCACAGCAGAGCGATATTGTCAAGCTTGGCAAGCTCTTTAACTCTTTCCTGAGTAAGAACTTTTCCTTGCGGGGACATAAATATAAGATGCGGTCTTGTGCCGATTTCTTCACAAAGGGACATAAAACAGTCGTAAATGGGCTGTGCCTTCATAACCATACCCATACCGCCGCCGTAGGGAGTATCGTCAACGTTTTTGTGCTTGTTGTCAGAATAATCGCGAATGTTGTGTGCATTAATTTCAATAAGACCTTTTGCAATAGATCTGCCTATAATGCTTTCGGAATATACGCTTTTGCACATTTCCGGGAAAAGTGTAAGAATATCAATTCTCATTTTCTTCACCCTTGATTTCTTCCGCATCGTTAAAAATGCCTTTCAGCGGTCTTATGAAAATACTGTCGTTTTCAACGTCAACCTTAATAACAACATCTTTTATTGCGGGAATTATATATTCCCTACCGTTTTTATTGATGTACCAGATGTCGTTTGCGCCGGTCTGTGCAACGTCTGTAAGCGTTCCGTAAATTATCGAATTATCGTCAGTATCATAAACGGTACAGCCGATGAGATCCTGAATGAACCAATCACCTTTTTTGATTTTTGCATCTTTGCGGCTCATAAACAGTATTTTGTTTCTCATTTTTTGAGCCTGTTCAACGGTATCGATGCCCTCAAGTTTTAATATAACAATATTTCCGTGAGGACGGCAAGCAGTAACTTTTACCGCTTTTTCTCCGTTTTCATCGAAATAAAGGGTTTTAAATTTTTTCATAAATTCGGGAGTATCGCACCATGGATTTACACGAAGCTCGCCTTTTACTCCGTGTGTTGATACTATCTGACCGATTTCGAGAAATTGTTTTAACATAAGTTTGTCCTTTATGATTTCCAGAGTTTTTTTCTTTTACTACTTCTGATACCGAAATAAATTGCCGATATTGCACCGATTGCAATTATACAAATGCAGAAAATATCAATCCAGTTAAGATTTGAGCTGTCAGCAGATTCTTCGATTTTAAGACTTGTCCATAATGAACTCTGGAGAATTTGCGTACCCTGTGAAAGATTTATAAATATGTCTGTATTTTTTGCAAGAAATTCATTGTCGGGGTATAAGATTTTGTTTTCTATAAGCTCTGCGTCAAGCATTTCAAGAGTTGCTGTGTTAGGTGTGGAATATCCTACTGCTTCAGCATTCATTCTGCTGATTTCCGGGTCGCACATAAAGTTTATAAACAGCTCGGCTTCTTTTTTATGCTCGGAAGTGTTAAGAATACACATGGAGTCCATAAACATATTAGTTCCCTCTGTGGGGATATAATATTCTATAGAAGTGTTTTCTTCTGCAATATAGTATGCATCACCTGCATAGTAGGGAGCAATCCAGGCTTCACCGGATTCCATTTTGTCAAAAATAGCGTCCATTACATATGCCTGAACAAGTGGCTTCTGTGCACTCAGAAGCTTTGCAGCTTCTTCCCATTCGGCGGGTGTTTCAGAATTCATTGAATATCCGAGCTTGAGAAGTGCCAGACAGAATGCATCACGCGGGTTGTCAAACATCAGTATTTTGCCTGCGTATTTTTCATTCCACAAAAGGTCAAGACTCTGATTTTTAACATCTGCTTCATCAACAAATTCGGAGTTGTACATAACAACAACCGTTCCCCATAAATAGGGTACGGAGTATTTATTCTCAGGATCGTGCGCCTGATTTTTGTAAGCTTCACCGATATATTGATAATTCGGAATATTGTTAAAATCAAGCTCATAAAGCAGATCTTCCGCAATAAGCTTGCTTACCATATAATCAGATGGGATAACAATATCATAGCTTGCCGCACCGGAAATCATTTTGGAGTACATTGATTCGTTGCTGTCGTAGGTGGTGTAATTGACGGTAATGTGAGGATATTCTGCTTCAAAAAGTTCAAGAACCTCTTGGTCAATATATTCGCCCCAGTTGTAAACATTCAGAGTAATGTCTTCCTGAGCAAAAGCACACACACCTAAAGACATCATCATGATTACCGTAAGGATAAGAGATAAAACTTTTTTCATCGTTTTGCCCCTTTCTTTCTGGCATCGCCACGGCTCTGTCTTACATTTATTATTACAAGCAGAATAAGTATCGCAGCAAACAGAAGTGTTGAAAGTGCGTTGATTTTAGGGGAGTAGGGCTTTTTTGTCATTGAATAGATTGTTACAGAAAGTGTCTGCATCGCAGAACCGCTGTTGAAATAGCTGATAATAAAATCGTCAAGGGACAATGTAAAAGCCATAATCATACCTGTAACGATTCCGGGCTTTATCTGCGGTAAAACAACTTTTAAAAACGCCTTTACTGGCGGACAACCCAAATCAAGTGCCGCGTTGTAAATGTTAGAATCCATACCTCTTATTTTCGGTAAAACCTCAAGTGTAACATAAGGTATGCAGAATGTAACATGGGAAATCAGCAAAGTGCCGAATCCCATTTCCATTGAGTTGAATTTTGAAATAACAAATACGAAAAGTATCATCATTGAAACTGCTGTAACAATTTCGGGATTAACCATAGGAATGTTGTTGACAGCAAGCATAGCCTTTTTTCTGATGCCGCCCATAGCGTTGATACCTACAGCCGCAAGAGTGCCTATAACGGTTGAAATAACAGCCGCAAGCACCGCAAGCAACAGAGAAATGTACAGCGA
This sequence comes from Acutalibacteraceae bacterium, assembly GCA_045535305.1. Classification (GTDB taxonomy): domain Bacteria; phylum Bacillota; class Clostridia; order Oscillospirales; family Acutalibacteraceae; genus UBA1081. Next base: position 24,371 of record JAZSLJ010000076.1, on the reverse strand, counting down.
GTTCATAATAACCTCATCGTTGAACAGTTCTTTGTACCATTGGAGTGAAAAACCGGAAAAAACGGAACGGCTTTTGATTCCATTGAATGAATAAACAATCATAACAACGATGGGAGCATATAAAAATCCGAATACAAGAAAATTGTATATCTTTGAAAGTGTTTTCATTTTGCCGCACCTCCGCTTGTTTCGGAATCTTTGTCAAAATGATTCATAATACCTGATGAAATAAGGATGAGAATCATAAGCACAAGGGAAAGTGCCGCACCTACGTTATAGTTAACTTCACCTGTGTTACCGAGGAAATAATTTTCTATAACATCACCGATAAGATATGTCATACCGCCTCCGAGAAGCTTTGATATAACAAATGTACTTACGGCAGGAACAAACACCATAGTTATGCCGGAAATGATGCCGGGGATACTCTGGGGCAGAAGAACTTTTGTAAAAATGTTAAATCCGTTTGCACCCAGATCTCTTGCTGCTTCAATAAGACTGTGGTCGATTTTTGTAAGAACGGTGTAAATAGGAAGAATCATATAAGGCAGAAAATTGTAAACCATACCGAGTACGATTGCGCCGTTTGTGTTTATCATGGAAAAACCTTCAAATTCGTATCCCACAAGGCTCAATAAACCCTTTATAAAAGTGTTGATAAGACCTGTATCTTCAAGAATTGTCATCCATGCGTATGTTCTTATAAGAAAATTCATCCACATCGGTAACATAACAAGAAGCACCATTGTTGCCTGTGAATGAGCCTTCATTCTTGAAATGCTGTATGCTAACGGGTACGCCATAATAAGGCATATAACCGTTGCAACAAGCGCAAGCTCTATAGATACGAGATATGTACCTCTGTAATCCCAGATGCTTGCAAGGTTTGACAGCGTAAGACTGCCTGTTGCATCAGTCAGTGCATAGTATAAAACAAGACCTATGGGAACGAGAACAAAAATTGCCATCCAGACGGAAAACGGAGCTGTCAATGCCTGTCTTGTACGTGCGGAGAGCTTATTCATCGTCCTGCTCCTCCTGATCGGCATTTACGTCGGACAGTTCGTCAAATTCTTCACTGAAACTGCTGAAATCGCCGTAAAGACCGGAGTATTCACTCTTTTTCATTATATGAATAGCATCAGGCTCAATGTAAAGACCGATATTGTCGCCCACAAACTGTTCATCGGTTGACTGTATCATCCATTTGAAACCGCCGATATCAACGATAATTTCAAAATGAACACCTTTGAATGTAACGGATGTAACAGTGCCCTTGAGCATACCTTCATCAAAGGGAACAACATCAACATCTTCGGGGCGCACAACAACGTCAACAGCTTCATTTTTGCCGAAGCCTTTATCAAGACATCTGAATGTTGCGCCTGAGAATTCGCATACGAAATCTTCTTTCATAACGCCGTCAACAATGTTACTCTCGCCGATAAAGTCTGCGACGAAAGCGTTCTGAGGTTCATTATAAATATCAATAGGAGAGCCGATCTGCTGAATAACACCGTTGTTCATAACAACGATTTTGTCAGACATCGAAAGAGCTTCTTCCTGATCGTGCGTAACATAAATGAAGGTTATGCCTAATCTCTGCTGAATATTTTTCAGCTCGTTCTGCATATCTTTACGCAGTTTAAGGTCAAGAGCACCCAAAGGCTCGTCAAGCAGAAGCACTCTCGGCTTTACTGCGAGTGCTCTTGCAATGGCAACTCTCTGCTGCTGACCGCCGGAGAGAGTGTTTATATCTCTTGTCTCAAAACCTTTAAGATTTACAAGGTTAAGCATCTCGGTAACAGTAGCTTTTATCTCCTTTTCGGGAGTCTTTTTAATGCGCAGACCGAATGCGATATTTTCAAATACGTTAAGGTGCGTAAAAAGTGCATAACGCTGAAAAATGGTGTTAACCTGACGTTTATGAGCAGGAACACCATTGATTAACTTGCCGTCGAAGATAACATCGCCGTTGTCAGGCTGTAAAAAGCCGGCAATAATGCGCAAAGTGGTAGTTTTACCGCAGCCTGAAGGACCAAGCAGGGTAAGGAACTCCTTATCTTCGATTTGAAGATTTAAGTTTTTAAGTATTTGTTCACCGTCGAATGCAACGGAAATATTCTTGAGATTAATAATGTTGTTTGCCAATTATGCAGCCCCTCTCCATAAGTTATTAAAAAATAATCTTACAAAAAAGATATAAACATATCTATAAATCAAAATATAATATTTTTCTTTATAAAAGTCAATAATTTTCAAAAAATTATATTACATTTTTATTTTCGACAAAGTTAATTATTGTTTTTGCTTGACAAATAATCATCACTTTGATAAAATATCATAGCAAAATATACGGAGACGTATCGAAGTGGGGACGTTACCGAGCGCTGTCGTTGGCAGATGAAGCGAGGTATAAGGAGTGGCGCAATAAGGAGTATCGCGAAGTGAATAGCGAGCGAGACGACTATATTGCAACAGGACATAACGGGGCGCCCCGTTCGGTAAAATTGAATATTGAGTTAATACTTCTACAGGAGTTTAACATATACGGAGACGTATCGAAGTGGTCATAACGGGGCTGACTCGAAATCAGTTAGGGAGCAATCCCCCGCGAGTTCGAATCTCGCCGTCTCCGCCAAAATAATAAAATACGGTCTTTTAAAGACCGTATTTTATTTTAATAAATAAATGCAAAAATCACACTATATGGAGAGAGATAAGTGCAACAGTATTATAACGAAATTGTTAGTATTTCACAAAGAATATATGATTCATCGCGTGCAACAAAAGATGAAATCACTCTATTGGAAAATTATCCCCACATATTTGTTTTATCTTGTGTGATGGATAGACAGAGCAAATATATAAAAACTAGTGAAATCCCTTTTCAAATAGCTGATAAACTTGGTGGTCTTAATTTTAAACTGTTTTCGGACAAATCTGAAAAATGGTATATTGATTTTTTTAAAGAAAAAAAGTTACATCGATTTCCTCATAAAATGGCAGTATCTTTTTATAAAGCAATACAAAAAATAAAGAATGACTATAACGGAAATGCCGGTTTAATTTGGAATGATAATCCCACAAGTGCAGAGTTAGTCTATAGATTCTTAGAATTTGATGGTGTTGGTATAAAAATTGCCACTATGGCAACAAATATATTATCTCGAGATTATGGAGTGAAAATAAAAGATCACTATGCAATAGATATATCTCCCGACATTCATGTTAAGAGAACAATGTATCGTCTTGGTCTATTGCCGGAACAGGAAAATATCGATTTTTCACAAATTGATTCAACAAAAGTTATTTATAAAGCAAAAAGCATAAATCCTACTTTTCCAGGACTTATGGATCTTGCCTTTTGGGAAATTGGGACAAAAAAAGTATGCACAAACAAAAAATGTAATTCTAAAAATTGCCCATTTGGAGATATTTGTAAAAAGCAAGGAATCTAAAAATAAATTCAGGTTGAACGGCGTCGTTCAGCCTTTTTTTTGTTGTTTTGTCAATGGTGCTTTGCTTTTTCGACGCTTATATTAAACATTACTTTTAATCAGAATATGAATGCAGAGTTTTGGTAGTTTTTCACTCAACATCTTTAGCCACAGTCTGAATGAGGCTTTTGCTACCATGACCTTGAAATGTACAAATATGTTTATTGCCGATGTTTATTAAAATTTGGTATTTGCAACAATGAATAACAGTAATTTTCAGTATTGCTGCGGTGTTTTTTTTGATTAAAAAATCAAAGTTTGTGATGAAATTCATTCTTTTGGTTTTATTTATGTTTCTTTGAAATAAAAAATCTAAATCTTGAAACTTTGATTTTTGTTATTATTCTTTATTTGAATTGCACCTCACGATTATTTTTTGCTCCGCCGGAATAATTACAGGTGAAAAGTCTTAAATTCCATTCACCGCCAAGTATATTCTCCGTTGAGTTGCCATCGATTTCGACCATTACTTTTTTTTGAAGTGCTTGAAACTCTTGACAGGCACACCTGTGTAATTTGCGGTGAAGTGGACGGTAAGCACTTTCCTCAAAGTCAATATGAGATAGGAGTTACAGTTCCGCCTTTTCATCCGAGATGCAGAGGTACGACAGTCCCTTACTTTTGCGATATGGAAGAATACGGAGAACGGTTTGCAAGAGACCTTAACGGCAACACATTTTATGTTCCTGCAGATACGACCTACGAACAATGGAAACAGATGCAGGATGGTAAATACGGCGATAGAAGCGTTGACAAATCACGACAAATAACGTATAATAAAAGTGCCGATTTGAAGCAGTATGAAAAGTATAAAAAAGTTCTAAAAGAAAATGCTCCGATAGATTTTGCTGAATTTACAAGAATCAAGTATAATGATATTTTAACGTGGAAAAATCTAAAATATCAATATCGAACTGTGAATCGGTATGAAGTCGATGGCGATGTTCCAATTAACAAAATTATTGAATTAGACAACGTAGCTTATTATACAAAAAAGAAAGGTTTTGATTTTTCAGCTTTTACAGGAAAAGCAAAACAGAGAATCAGAAATGCTCTTGTAAATGGTGGAAATGCTGCTTCAATGGAGTTTGATGGAAAAATATTCTTTTCACACAGTAAATTTGATGTTCCGGGAACACTTGAGTATAGGCTTTATAATGCGAACTATCCCGCTGTTGCATTGTCTGATAATCGGATTTTTAGTGTTAAGGATTTAGGAGATGGCATTCCGAGACAGTATGATACAGAAGCAAAGTTTCTTGAATTTGTAGCAAAACAGAAGAATATTGATGATCAGTTTTCTGTTACTATTTTATCGGAAAAACATATTTGTGAAAGTTGCCAAGGTGTAGTTGAACAGTTCAAAAAAATGTTTCCCAAAGCTACCGTTAATATCGTTTCGGGAAAAAGAAGTTATAATAAGGATCCGAACGGTGTACATACTTGGAAACGAAGAAAGAAGGTGAAATAACATATGCAAGATGTATACAAATTGAAAAAAATAAAAATGTTTGATTATCCGAATTGTGGATATGAGAATACAAAAGAAACGCACTTTATAAGTTTTAAGCAATTTAAAAAATCCGATTGTACCATATTGCAGTGTGTTAATGGACATTACTATCATGGAATTGATCATCTTATGGATGAAAATGGTATGGATAAGTTTGTTGCTATGCTTGCAGGTATGTTATTTATGATAGAAAACAATGATGTTGAACCTTATCAAGCTTATGGAACTTATTATGATATTAAGGACTTTGAAACAGGTGATTACGATGATTTGTTTACTGCTGAAGATCTTATCTTAATTAAAAACGATATAAGCAAAATAAAGGCTTATATTGAAAAAAATCCAAAGTTATTAGAAGACTAAAATGAAAATTTAATGATTCAAGCACTTTGCATTTGCAGAGTGCTTTTTTCATACCCAAAAATACCGCTTGAACGGGCGGATAATAAATGCGTTCTTCGTAATACCGGGACTTGCCGGACTAAATAGGACAACGAAAGGAGAAAACAAAAATGTTGGAATGGTTAAAGACGATTTTAGGTGATGCCTATACAGAGGATATTGACAGACAAACTCTTCTGGCATAAATTTTCTCCCTCATCGTACCAATTTGGTACGGTGGGGGAGTTTTTTGTTTTAGGGTATTGTAATTCCTTTCAATATATTTACAGTAAATGTATAATAGGTGTAAATTTGTTGAAAGTAGGTATTAAAATGTATAACAATGTTGCATTTGGTTTGTTTATCAGAACTAAAAGAGAAAAATTGGATTATTCAAGGGAATTGCTCGCAGAAAAATGTTCATTAAGCGATAAATGTATTGCAAATATTGAACAAGGCAAATCAGATCCGAAGTTTAGCACAGTTCTTGAAATATGTACTGTGTGCAATGTAGATGTAGGCGAACTTTCCGTATTTTTCGAAAGGAGATTTGATGATGAAATATAAGTATCTTTGTGTGGAACAAAATCTCTGGCATGAGTATATCGGGAATTATGTGTCATACGGTATAGCATTGAATAAGATCGATAATATTTTATTTAGTGATGTTTGCTGTGATGAAAAAGAATTACTGAAACTAATTGCCGTCTTAAATGAGTTTCAGATAGAACCATCACAGGTAAAATATCTGATTGAGGATTATATTTATTCAAAATAAACTTATTTTTATTCAACAAGATAATTGAAAAATCAAAAATAAAAACACCTTGAAATGACCGTTTATAGCCATTTTAAGGTGTTTTCTGGCGGAGAGCAAGGGATTCGAACCCTCGAACAGGTGTTTGCCCGTTACACGATTTCCAATCGTGCTCCTTCGACCAGCTCGGACAACTCTCCATATATTGAATTGCACACTTCCGTTCAAAGTGCTTGTACATTATATACTATTCATTAGCAAAAATCAAGTAGTAAATAAAAAAAATTAAAAAAATTCAGCAGAGGTTGAATCTCTGCTGAAATATTAATGTTTAAAGAGCTTTCTGAACCGTTTTTGCCATTTTTTTAAGTATAAAGTAACGAGTCTTGTAATGCATATATCGTAAAGCACAAACATCACATTACCCATCAGTAATAAGATAACAATGCCCCATTTGCCGTATTCTTCCATTTCCTCCAACGGAATACCGAAGACATTTACAATCACTAAATAAGCAATAACAACAGCAACATTAAATACCAGACCTTTTATAATCCAGCACAGCTTGTTATTTGATATTTTTGATTCAAGCAACGGTTTGAGAACAGGGTAGTAGCCGAAAAATGCCACATACATCATAGCGGCTTCCTTATCGGGCAGAATCAGAAATGAAAGTATGCTGATTGCCGCATAAGCACAGAATGCCCATTTTTTGTTTATTTCAATTACCATAAGTACGAGTAATGCACCCGATATTGCGGGCAGGGCGTATGTTAAGTAAGGAATTACCGCAGTCAGAAGCATTATTGTCAGTGATAATGCGCTTATCATTCCGCCTAAAGCGGTTTTTGCACTGTTTTTCATACTGTATTCCTCAGCAACAGGGGATAATATCTCCGCCCATGCATTCACAGCAGCAGTCTGCGCAGATAAGTCCCTGACATATACTGCAGAAATTGCAATCGGAGTCGGAGCGTCTGCCTTCTGCTGTTCTGTATCCGCCGTTTCTCTGTGAGTTCATACCTTGGAACGCTCTTGTGTATTCGGGATTTGACGGGTCCATTCTGTATGCTCTCTCATAATTTTCAAATGCGGCATTTGCCCATCCCTTTTTCTGCTGAATCATACCTTGCAGATAGTACCATTCTGCAATTCTTGACATATCGGGAATATTATCAAGATCTGCCTGTGCACCGTCAAGGTCGTTTTTTCTGATTTTTTCTCTTATAGCGGCGTATGTGGGGGGAGTGTATGATGAATTTGAATAACTACCGGTTGAATATGCGTCGGAAGAATATGTGGATGAAGATTTGTAACCGCCGGAACGTCTTTGTTCAATAATCATATCGTATGCATCGTCAAGCTCCTGCAGTTTTTTTGCAGCAACCTCAGCCATAGGGCCGTTATCATAATTACTTGCGTGATACTTTTTTGCTTTTTCTCTGTAAGCGTTTTTTATCTGTTCATCGGTAGCATCCGGTGTGATGCCCAACACCTGATAAGGATCACTCATTATTAAGTCTCCTTTCGTAAACTTTTATGGTTTCATAATATAATCCGTCATAAATAACATTCTCTATAATACCGCTGAAGCATTTTATGTCAAGCAGTTCATAGGCTTTTGCGGCTTCTCCCGCAGTCATGAGAATATCACCTTTGATTTTTTCGTAATTATCGTTGTTTCCGAGAAGAAACGGATTGTAATTACCTGTTTTTCTGTCCTTTTCCATATCGTCGAAGGCGTCAATAAGATACACCCATCTGCCGATATTATAGCCTACCTGTTCCCGTACAAGCTTTGCATCTGCATCGGTTTCGCCTAAAGAATATATCTTTTTTAGCATCGTTGCGGTAGGTTCTGCCGCTTCGTCAATATTACGGGACTGCTTTTCTTCAACAGCGTTTTGCTGTTTAATGTAAATTTCGATTATTTCAGCACCCTCGGGACAAAGCTTTTTTGCTTTTTTGTAAGAGGGAAGAATGAACAACAGTATTATTCTGTACAATAAAGCTTTAAATATTGTTGAATCTTTGATGTTATCTTTGATTTTGTGATATAACAGCAATACGGATATATCAGCCGCAAAATCAAGCTCTTTTCTGCTGTTTGAACAGAAATTGCATTTTTTTGCAGGATTAAATGGGCATCGTTTCTGTTCAAAACAAATCTTTTCTTCCGAAAGAGACATCAGTGCAAGAGCGAGAAAAGATGAATCATAGCTTAAAAACATACGTGAAACAATACCGTACCTTTTACCTAATACACGGCAAAGGGAGCAGTATATACCCTTGTATGCTTCATCCTCACACACTTTAAGTTCAGGTCTGTGAGTTCTTATATATCCGAACAAATTTAATCACCAAACTGATAATAGAAAAGTATTTTAAATTCAATATTAAGTCCGACGGAATATCGTCGGACTTTGTCGTGTTTATTAAAGTATTACTTCGTGGCCTGTACGAGCAGATTCGTAAATAGCATCAAGAATACGCATCATATCAACGCCGTCCTGTGCGGGAGCGATACATTCAGCTCTGCCGAGAACACAGTCAACAAAGTGGTTCATTTCATTCTGGAAAAGACCGTCAAATGAAAGAGCTGTGTCGTCGTCGAACTCAACATTTACAAGATACTTGTTCATTTCAGTAAAGATTTCAACCTGAGGGTCAAGCTTGCATCCTGCTTTTGTGCCGAAAAGCTGAATGTCGCCTTCGGGGTTCTTGATATTGAGTGAGAATGCGGCTTCAATATGAAGAACAGCACCGTTGTCAAAACGAATCATAGCGGAAGCAAGGTCCTCAACATCACAGATGTCGCCTTTTTTAGCATCTGCCGCCGCATATCCTCTTGTTTTTATAACATCGGGACGGTTATAAAGCTTCTGGAATGTTGCACCGTAGATTGAAACGGGCTGGGGCTTGCCTAAAAGATATCTTACAAGGTCAATAACATGAACACCAAGGTCTATAAGAGGGCCGCCGCCTGAACGGGATTTATCACCGAACCACCCGCCGGGGTTGCCGTTTCTTCTTAAATAAGTAGCCTTTGAATAGTATATGTCGCCAAAGCTGCCGGCGTCAATAAAATCTTTTACAACTTTGCAGTCGTTGCCGAAGCGTCTTACAAAACCGATCTGAAGAAGTTTGTTATTTCTGTCTGCGGCTTCTTTCATTGCCAAAGCCTGCTCTGTATTGATAGCCATAGGCTTTTCACAGATAACATCCTTACCTGCATTAAGAGCCGCAATAGCACATTCAGCGTGTGCGCTGTTCCATGTTGTAACGCTTACAATGTCGATTTCGGGAAGAGCTCTGAACATTTCATCCTTGTCTGTGAAACAACGCTCTTTTGCAACGCCGTACATTTCGGCTTTCTGATAAAGTCTTTCCTCGTTGATGTCGCAGAATGCGTAAAGCTCAACATCGGGATTTTTGATATATCCGTTAATATGCTCCTGGCTGATACTGCCTACGCCGATAACGGCAGCTTTAAGTTTTTTCATGTTAAAAACCTCCTTAATATTCTAAATTTAATACTAACAGAAATTTATATTTAATGCAATAATTTTTTTTAATATTCTTGAAATCTGAAAGAATAAGTAATATAATTATCTGCAAAGTGAGGTAAATGATTATGAAATATATGTATGAAACACATTTTCACACATCGGATGTAAGTACCTGTGCACATATAAGTGCAGAAGATGCAGTTGCTCTTTACAAAAATGCAGGTTATTCGGGTGTTGTTGTAACAGACCATTTTTCACAGGATTGTTTTGAAAACAAATATCCCGGTGAAACATGGAAAGAAAAAGTAGACTATTATCTTCGCGGTTATAAAAAGGCAAAAGCTCTTGCTACCGATGATTTTGCGGTTTTGCTTGCACTTGAAGCAAGATTTGAAAACGACAACGACTACCTTGTTTACGGGGTTGATGAGGATTTTCTTTATAATAACGAATGGTTTACCAAAATGACCATAAAACAGTTTAAAAAGCTTGCAGAAAAAAATCAGCTTACCGTTATTCAGGCACACCCGTTCAGAATTGACTCCAATATTACAAATCCCAGATACATTGACGGCATAGAAATTTACAACGGCAACAGACGCCACGATTCATCAAATAATATTGCCGAAATGTGGGCAAAGAAACACGGATTTATTACCACATCAGGCTCGGATTTCCACGAGTATGAAGACCTTGCAAGGGGTGGTATATATCTTGACCGCTTTGTAAGTGATGTAAAAGAGTTCAGAGCTGAGCTTTTAGCAGGCAGATATGAGCTTAAAAAGCCTTATTAAAGAACTCTTTGGCAAGTTCTTTTACTTTGCGGATGTCATCCGACTGTAAAGCTGAACGCTTGTCGGTGTTTATAAAAAAGTAATTTCCGCAATTTTTTGCAGAAAGCTCACAAAAGGCTACATCACATTGTTTTTGCATAATATCAACAGCAAATTTACCGCTTTTTCCGCATGAGGCAAGCAAAAAGCCTTTACGGACAGGGGCGGTTTTTTCTTTGTCAAAAAAAGGTTGCAGTCTGTCTAAAAATGCTTTCATCGGAGCAGGAAAGGTGTAATTGTAGACAGGCGTTGCAATAATGATGAATTTTGATGCAAAAATATCGTTGATAATATCATCCATATCATTCATTCGGCATTTTCCGTTGGTTGTGCAGTATCCGCAACCTGTACAAGGCTTAAAATTTTCCTCGTACATATTGTAGAATTTTACAGTTCCGCTATATTCACTCAAAAAAACATCTGTCAACTGCTTTGTGAATCTGTTTTTTGCTGCAGATGCAAAAAGTACTATACATTCAGACATAATAATCACTCCGAACCTAAATATAACATTTTATTTTGTTTTTTTCAACAGTCAACCGTATTAAATAAGTTTAAATTAATTGAATTTATATGTTGAAATACCTTTCTTTTTCTGTTATTATATTCATTGTAGTTTATTTTAAGGCAGATGTTAAATGTATGTTTAAACAAGGTTTTGACAACGACAAGTACATTAAAATGCAGTCGGAACAAATCAGAAACAGAATGGCTCATTTCGGCGGCAAGCTTTATATGGAGTTTGGCGGTAAACTTTTTGATGATAACCACGCATCAAGAGTTTTGCCGGGTTTTGAGCCCGACAGTAAGCTTCGTATGCTTTTAGAGCTTAAAGATGAGGCTGAAATTGTTATCGCAGTAAGTGCCGGTGCAATCGAAAGCCGCAAGCGCAGAGGCGATCTTAATATCACATATGATCTGGAAGTGCTTCGACTTATTGACCTTTTCAGAAAAGTCGGTCTTTATGTCGGTTCTGTTGTTATTACCCAGTATAATCATCAGGAATCTGCCGATGCTTTTAAGGCAAAGCTTCAGGGATTGGGCATAAGTGTATTTGTGCATTACAGAATCGAAGGTTATCCGTCTAATGTGGAAAAGATTGTTTCTGAAAACGGATTCGGTAAAAACGAATACATCGAAACAACTCACAGACTGGTTGTTGTTACAGCACCCGGTCCGGGAAGCGGTAAAATGGCTACCTGTCTTTCACAGCTTTACCATGAACATGAAAGAGGAATTGACGCAGGATATGCCAAGTTTGAAACATTCCCTGTATGGAATCTTCCTTTGAATCACCCCGTAAACCTTGCTTATGAGGCCGCTACTGCAGACCTTAACGACGTTAATATGATAGACCCGTTCCATTTTGAAGCTTACGGTGAAATTACAGTAAACTATAACAGGGATATTGAGGTTTTTCCTGTTCTTAACACTATTTTTGAAAGAATTTACGGTGCATCTCCCTATAAATCACCCACAGATATGGGCGTTAATATGGCAGGCAACTGTATATTTGACGATGAGGCAGTATCTTTTGCCGCAAAACAGGAGATTGTAAGAAGATATTATACCGCTCTTTGTGAACGCAGAAAAGGTGCAGACAATTCAAAGGAAATTGAAAAAATAGAGCTTCTTATGAACAAAGTCGGCATTTCACAGGAGGACAGAGTTGTTTCTACCGTTGCAAATTCTGTTGCAGCAGAAACTGATGCTCCTGCAGCTGCTATTCAACTGAAAGACGGCAAAATTCTTACAGGTAAAACAAAAAATCTTTTGGGTGCAACCTCAGCTCTTATTCTGAATGCACTTAAATATCTTTCAGATATTGACGAAGATATGCTTCTTTTGCCCTCAAGCCTTATAGAGCCTGTACAGGGATTAAAAGTCAACTATCTCGGCAGTGAAAATCCAAGACTTCATGTTGACGAGGTTCTTATTGCACTTTCCGTCAGTGCCGCGACGGATGAAAATGCCGCAAAAGCTCTTAAAGCGTTACCTTTACTTGCAGGTTGTCAGGCACACTGTTCAGTTATACTTTCGGCAAGAGATCATACTATTCTCGGCAAGTTGGGTATAAACCTTACTACCGAACCCGAATATGAAAATGACAATCTTTATCATATTTGATTCTATAAAATAATATACATTACAGCGGTGTTTTTACCGCTGTTTTTTTGTTTTATTTTTCTCAAAGAAAATATACAAATATCAATAAATATACACATCTTGATTTTTGATGATTATCTGTAAAATTTTTATTGTCAATTTTTTTAAAAATTTCAAATGCTCAGGTAGATTTTTAATCATTTCGACAAAATGATATTTTTTGTAACTTTATTATTGCATTTTTAATTTCAAAGGTATAAAATTACTATCAAATTTTATTATATATATCTCGTAAAGGAGTTGCATAATAGTGAATTATGTAGAGCGTACCATTGATTTGGTAGAAAAAAAACATGCAAATGAGCCTGAGTTCGTGCAGACAGTAACAGAGGTTCTCACATCTCTTACACCTGTTATTGAACAGCATCCCGAATATGAAAAGGCATCTCTTCTTGAAAGACTTGTTGAACCCGAAAGACAGATTTCTTTCCGCGTTACATGGGTAGACGATAACGGTAAGGTTCAGGTAAACACAGGCTACAGAGTACAGTTCAACGGCGCAATCGGTCCTTACAAGGGCGGACTTCGTTTTCATCCCTCAGTATATATCGGCATTATGAAGTTTCGTGCTTGTGAGCAGACTTTCAAAAACAGCCTTACAGGTCTTCCCACCGGCGGCGGTAAGGGTGGTTCCGATTTCGACCCCAGAGGTAAGAGCGATGCAGAGATTCTTCGTTTCTGTCAGGCATTTATGACAGAGCTTTACAGACACATCGGTCCCAATGTTGACGTTCCTGCAGGCGACATCGGCGTAGGCGGCAGAGAAATCGGTTACCTTTTCGGTCAGTACAGACGTATCAGAGGTTCATATGAGAACGGCGTTCTTACAGGTAAGGGCCTTTCATACGGCGGTTCTCTTATCAGACCCGAAGCAACAGGTTACGGTGCTACATACTATGCAGTTGAGATGCTTAAGCATTTCGGCGAAGATATTAAGGGCAAGACATTTGCACTTTCAGGCTTCGGCAACGTTGCATGGGGTGCTGCAAAGAAGATTACAGAGCTTGGCGGTAAGGTTGTTACAATTTCCGGTCCCGACGGTTATGTATATGATGCAGACGGTATCAGCACAGATGAAAAGATTGCATATATGCTTGAAATGAGAGCATCCGGACGCGACAGAGTTCAGGATTATGCTGATAAGTTCGGTGCAAAGTTCGTTGCAGGCATGAAGCCCTGGGGCGAAAAGGTTGATGTTGCTATGCCTTGCGCTACTCAGAACGAAATCAACATGGACGAAGCAAAGAAAATTGTTGCAAACGGCACTCAGTATTATATTGAGGTTGCTAATATGCCCACAACAAACGATGCTCTTGAGTACCTTAAAGAGAATTGTAAGGCAGTTGCTCCCTCAAAGGCTGTTAACGCAGGCGGTGTTGCAGTATCAGCACTCGAAATGAGCCAGAATTCAATGAGATATTCATGGACAGCAGAAGAGGTTGATGCAAAGCTTATGCAGATTATGAAAGATATTCACGATAACTCTGCAAAGGCTGCTGAAGAGTACGGCCTTGGCTATGACCTTGTTGCAGGTGCAAACATTGCAGGCTTTATTAAAGTTGCTAATGCAATGATGGAGCAGGGACTTATTTAATCAATGTACAATTTACAATGTATAATGTACAATTAATTTAATAAAAATCAATCTCCCGCAGATACAATCTGCGGGAGAAATTTTATATTTATTTTAGGATGTATCGGCATTTCGGGTAATTGCTGCAACCATAAAATTCGCCGTATTTACCTTTGCGTAGAATTAATGGCGTTTTGCAATATAGGCATATTTTTTGATCTTTATATTCATCCAAATTTTTTTTATATTCTTTTACATTTTGCTTATGGTCATAACGAATTTCTTTACCTGTATGCTGATTGTTTAGTATGTAGTTGAAAATTTCTTGTTTTTTTATATCATCAAATACAATAGGTTTGTTTTCAGCAATTTTCTCAAGTGCTTTTGTAAGAGAAGGCAATCCACTGCATACAATCGTGTCTATGTTATTTATATCGGTGTTGACATTGGACACTTTAAAATCATCGCATATTAAAAAGATAACAGAATAAAATGGAATATCTCCAAAATCTTGTAGAAATGTTTTTAGGTATTTGATGTGCTTTTTATTTTGAATAATAGGACTGTACATTGTGTACTTTTTTCCGTGCAAATAGTAATACCAGTTTTTCTTTTTACCGTCCCCGTAAAGCTTACCTTCAAGGTTTTTTACTTCTACTACATAAACACCTTTTGTACCTATAATTATTAAATCGATTTGGGCTGTATAACCGTCTGCACCGTCAATCACAATATCGTGTAATATTAATCCGTCAATCATCATTTTTGAATAATACTTTGCTAGCCATTCTCCAAAACTTCCTACAAGTTCGTTTTTTGTTGGTAGTTTTGAAAGTTTGTCGAGTATACCCATGTTTTTTCTCCTTAACAGATTTGATTATGATTTTTTAATCAAACAAATGACGGTGAGGAACAGTTAAATTTACTTATATTCGTCTTTCATTGTACATTGTAAAATTGTACATTGTAAATTTGATGAATTATTATCACAGCAGAGGTATAATTTCGTCTGCAATAAGCTTTTTAGCTGCTGCATCAAGCTCGCCGAAGGGATGCTTGCAAACGCCGAAATCGAAACC
Organism: Acutalibacteraceae bacterium; assembly: GCA_045535305.1. GTDB lineage: Bacteria > Bacillota > Clostridia > Oscillospirales > Acutalibacteraceae > UBA1081. Next base: position 9,060 of record JAZSLJ010000076.1, on the reverse strand, counting down.
GATCTGATTGAGAACTTCTTTCTGTGCAGGCATAAGACCAACCTTGAAAAGAACAGCAACAATTTTGTTTACTGTGTGCTGAATTTCTTGTGCTTCGGCAATTCTGTTTTCCGTAAAGAGCTGTCTGATTTTAACAAATTTGTCAGCCATAAAGTTATATGTACTGCCGATACCGCCGTCAGCACCCATTGAAAGACCTGCAAGGAACATTTCGTCAAAGCCGTTGAGTGCAATTTTGTCGGGATAATTTGCCTTTACCTGCTCCATTGTGAAGAAATCGCTTGATGTGTGCTTAAGACCGAAGAATCTGTCGCTTGTGAAGAACTGATCAAGCTCTTTCATTGTCATTGTAACACCTGTATTCATGGGGAAATTGTAAACGAGCATCGGAATGTTTACGCTTTCTGCAATGCGGTAGTAGTAGTTTTTGATGTCCTCAAATGAGAATTTGTAGTAGAAAGGTGCAACGGAAGAAATAGCATCACAGCCGATTGATTCTGCGTGCTTTGCCATTGCGATTGCATCGTCTTCGTTGAGTGAGCCGATGTGAGCAATAATTTTTTTATCTTCTGCCGCATCCTTTGTGTATTCGAGGAGCTGCATTCTGTCGTCTGTTGACATAAGGAACGCTTCAGCAGTTGTGCCGCAGGCATAGAAACCGTCAATACCCATGTTTATGTTGTGCTTTATAAGCTTTGTGAGTGCATCTTTGTTGATTTTACCTTCTTTGTCAAAAGGAGTGAGCAACGCTGTGTAAAGACCTTTAAAATCTTTCATAATAATTAACCTCTTTTACATTTGATTTGTTCGGGAATATTATATACCGTTTCTTTGTTTTTTTCAAGAGAAACGGTAATATTTCCGTAGGGAGTCGGAATTTCAATAACAGCCTTTGCAAGACCTAAAAGTGCAGGGGAAAGGCTGATTTCCTCAAATCCCGGTTTTATCATTTTAAAGCCGGAAAGTGCAAGCGGAACAGAGTACAGGGGAGTGCCGCCCCAAGCGTGGCTGTGGTCAAAACTGTAAGTCGGTTCCGGCGGATAGAATCCCTCTGTAAGACCTTTCGGACAGTCCTTTACGTGCGGTTTCCACATTTCGGCAATTTTTAAGGTGTAATCATCACGCAGACCGTTTCTGTAAACTGCTTCCATAAGGTAATGTGCAAAATATGCCTGATAAATACCGGGGATTTCATTACTCATTATTCTGTGAATGAGATTTCGGCACATTTCTTTGTCGCAGATGCCAAAGTATGCGGCAAGAATGTTTGCGTGCTTCATATAATATCTCTTGTTTGTATTCTGCGGCATTTCACTGCGGAGCAGATGCTCGGGTGTAGGTGTTGTCAGACCCTCAAAATACATCAGCCTGTCTTTATCAAAAAGAATTTCATTAACGGCATTTTTAAGCGAATCAGCATCATTTCTGCATTCTTCTGCTTTTTCCGTATCACTGAGAATATCGAAAATTTCTGCTGCCTTTTCCAAAGCACCGAAATAAAACATATTAAGACAGGTCTGTCCTAATGCTTTTGGCGGATGATGTAATGATATGCCGTCAATATATAACCAGTCAATAAACATATAATACGGCGGATATTCGATAATATTGTTTTCGCCGATATATGTTTTAAAACGTTCAAGAAGAATAATCAAAGCATCTTTACATTCTTCAAGCAGCTGAGTATTTGCGGTGAACATATATACATCATAGAGCATCAGCACCCATATAAGGCTGTATGTTGTGTGGAACATTCTGCCGTTGTTGCTTCTTAAAAGCTCTGCGGTACGCAGAATGTCAAACTCTGCAAGACGCATATCACCGTAAGAAAAAGCTGTCATAAGGCTTTCTATGTAGTAATCACCGGTACAGGCAAGGGGTTCGTAATGACAGGGACTGTCAAGATGAATATGCTGTCTGCATATTTTGAGTGTGTGTGAACAAACATCAAGTACCGCGTTTAAATCCTTATCGGATGTTACTGTTTTTGCACAGTAAGGAGCAGGGTAGTTTACTGTAATAATTTCAGGCGTAACAAGAGCATCGCTGTCGGAATCGTTTGTTACTTTAATTTTTAATGCGCCGATACTGTGTACCTGTAAACCTGTATATTTGCCGTATTTGCTGAAATATAAAGTTTCGGTTTTTGAACGGCTGTCAATTTCCGTTTCATAACCTGTTGCTTCAATTTTAATATTGCCTGCGGTTTTTACACAAAGTTGCATGATCGCGGCATATATCTTATCAAATTCAACGGTAAATTCTTCAGTTGATTTTGCTTTAACGGTAAATCCGTCTGTTTTCGGAGTAATAATTTTTCTTTCAAGTTGAGGCAGATATATGCAGTCAGTGTCCCATATGTCGGTGATTTCCTGCGCATTTGTCCACTCGTCGGGACTGATTCTCCCATCAAATTCATAAGGCTTTGTGTATGCACCGTTTTTTCTTGCAATCCATGTGTTATCAGCAGTTATCTTTTGTTTGTCATTATCGCAGAATGTAACTATTGCCGAAAGTGAAAAGCCGCCCTGTCCTTTTGAATATTCGTAAATTCCCACAGGACCCATTTTAACTCTTACAAAAAAGTCAAGAGAGTTACAGTTTGCAGCAATAGTTATTTCGTTTGAATAATGCTTGCTTCTCGGCTTGTCATTACCCAAAAAATCACCGCCGACAGGAGAAGGACCTGTTGCAATAATTTCGCCGTTGAGATAAATTTCAAACGCAGTATCACCGCTGAATCGCATACTGATATGTTTTATCTCTTTTTTAAAAGTGTATGTCTTTTTGAATTCAGCAACAGCATAGTTGTTGTTTAAATCGGGCATAAGACCGCTGTAATGATTCTGCTGACATTCGGGATAAATATCTTTATCAAGCCATATCCATTTTTCGGGTAGTTTCAGATTCTGTATTTTTAACATATAAAATCCTCCGTTAAAATATAAGCTGTACAAGCACCATATAACAGGCTGTGCCTCCGATGATGCTTAGAAGAGTATTCCGTTTCCACAGGTGAAGAACAACAACTACCGCAACTGAAATCAGTTCGGGAATACCGAAAGGAGATGAAACAAAAGAAATATTACGCAGACAGTAAATAACAAGCATACCCATTATTGCAAAGGGCAGAACTTTTCCCAGATATGTAATAAATTCGGGTGTTTTTTTATCTCCTCGGAAAATAAGAAAAGGCAGAAATCGCAATAAAACCGTAACGAGTGCAATAACGGCTACCATTAATGCTGAATGTGTGTTAAACATTGTTCTGCCTCCTTTCAAAACTTCGGCTGAAAGTGAGAACGGCAGCAATAAGAATCATCGACGGAATAAGGAATTTGTCCGCGCCGAAAATCAAAATACATAATACGGAGCTGATAATGCCCGTCAACGCAGGAATATGGTTTTTTGTGCTTTTCCATTGTTCAACAAAAACCGTTACAAAAAGAGCTGTCAGCGTAAAATCTATTCCTTCCGTGTTAAAGGGAATAACCGACCCTAACAGTGAACCTATAACAGAGCCGATTACCCAATAACTCTGATTGAACAGCGAAACAAGGAAATAGTACAGCGACGGATTATCTATATCTTTGGGCAAATCACCGCAGTTAAGGGAGTATACCTCATCCGTCAGCGCAAAAATAAGATACGGCTTTTTCCATGATGTATTTTTGTATTTATCTATCATGGAAATGCCGTAAAACAGATGCCTTGCATTAACCATAAGTGTTGTAAGTGCGGCGGTAATAAGAGAAACACCACCTGTAAGCAAATCAATTGCGAGATACTGCATTGAGCCTGCGTATATAAAACCGCTCATAGACAAAGCCCAACCGACGCCGTAACCTTTTGACCTTAAAAGAATACCGAATCCCATACTCAGTACGCTGTATCCCGCCATAACAGGCAGGGTTGCAATAAATGCTTTTTTTATGATATGTGTATTTTTCTTCATAGTTTTATAACTTCACATACGGTCAGAATGCCGTCTTTTACTTTGAATTTTATATCATAACCTGCAAATTCAATACCGAAAATGCGGTTTTCATCTTCTATATAAGAGGGTCGAGGGTCAAGAGATAACATTTTCACAGCCGCAGATCTTTTGCTTTCGGGCAGAATGTTTAAAAGCTCATCATCGAATATAACATCAAGTGAATAATCCTTTGTATAAGCGGTAAAGCCGTCTGTTGCGTCAGTTCTGCAATCGGTTATGGGAATGTATGGTTTTATATCATAAACAGGAGTGCCGTTCATCATATCAATCCCCGAAACGTACAGTACGGGAGAATCTTTTTCACTATATTCAATTTTTTCGAGTTTTACACAAGATAAGCCTATGTTGTTCGGTCTGAAAGGAGAGCGTGTGGCAAAAACACCGACTCTTTTGTTTCCGCCAAGACGGGGCGGTCTTACGGTAGGACTCCATTTGTCCCTTACTGCTTCGGAAAACTGCCACAATACCCAGATGTGAGAAAAGCTTTCAAGCCCTTTGAATGCATCGGAATTCCTGTATTCACTTTCAAATACGATTTTGCCTTCTAATTCCTCGCAAAGTCCGCTTTGACGGGGAATGCCGAATTTTGTGCTGAAATCAGTGTAAACAGTTGCTATTTTTTTCATTTTAAAAGCATTGCAACCTTAAGCACAGCAGCCTGTGTTTTTGAATCCATAATTTTGCCCTTTAATATCATATCAACAAAATCATCAATTTTGATTTTTACAACATCAAGAAATTCATCCTCGTCGGTGTGCATTTCGCCGTATTTAAGGTTTTTTGCAACGTATATATGTATAATTTCATCGGTATAAGCAACAGAGGGGTACAAACCGCCTATGTACTCAATATCGGCACTTTCAACACCTGTTTCCTCGCTTAATTCTCTTTTTGCGGCGGTAAGGGGTTCTTCGCCCTTGTCGAGCTTGCCCGCAGGAATTTCAATGGTTATTCTGCCGATAGGGTAGCGGTACTGTCTTACTGCAATAATTTCACCCTCATCGGTAACGGGTACAACGGCAACAGCACCCTGATGCTTTATGTATTCTCTTGTGGAAAGTTCTCCGTTGGGGAGAGATACGGTATCCCTGTAAACCTGCAACAGCTTGCCGTCAAAAATATATTCGGAGTCAACCTTTTTTTCAATAAGCATTTCGTCGTTCATTTATCAACATTCCAATCATAATTTATTTATACAATAATATCACAGATAATACAAATAATCAACTTTGATTAAAAAAAGACGACAAAAATATGCCGTCTTCTTGCTGATTTATTTCTCAATTTTTACTGTATAAACATATTCGGATTTCATCTCATCAGGATTAATAAAGCCGAAATCAATTTTGAGTTTACCGTTGTTGTCGGAAGCGGTGATTACGCCGTCATAGCCTAAAAGTGAAACCTTGATGTTTTCGCTGTAATCAACATCATTGAGAGTAATACCGCCCATTGGATAATTCATTATGAAAGCATATACTTTCGATGAATCCTTGCTTCTTGTGTACTTAACATTTTCTGTTGTTGAATTGCAGAACTTACGGCTTGCGTAAACAGCCTCACCGTTGATTTTAAGCCAAGCACCCATCTGACGGAGTCTTTCTTCCATAATAACTGGGATTCTGCCGTCGTCGGTAGGGCCTATATTGAGAAGGAAATTCTGTCCCTTTGAGATAAGGTCAACAAACATATCAATAAGAGCTTTGGGGGAGAGATAATCGTCAACGGTTTCAAATCTGTTCCAGCCGAATGATCCGCCGATACCTCTGCACTCTTCACTTACTCTGTCAAGCTCCTGAATATTGTCAACATCTGTGTCGGGAGAGCCAACAAAACCATATTCAGTTGTAAGATTACCGCCGAGTCTGCCTCTTGTTTCTCTGCCCCAACGGTCATTGGGTACAATGTAATCTTTTACGCTTGATTCGTTGTAAAGCCACTGTAAGAACTCTGTTGAATGCCATACGGAGCTCGGATGCTCCCATTCGCCGTCGGTGAAAAGAGTGTGTGGTTTGTAGTTTTCAATAAGCTCCTTGAGCATGGGAATAAGATGCTCTGTTGCATATTCTTCGGGATTTTTAAGATACAACGGGTGAAACCACTCATAAACTGAATGATAAACACCGAATTTGACCTTTGTACCCTCGCAGGCTTCACTTAATTCCTTGCAGAAATCTCTGTGAGGGCCAACGTCAACACTGTTCCAGTTCCATGCATATTTTGATTTGTACAAGCAGAAGCCGTCGTGATGCTTAGATACAAGATTCATATATCTTGCGCCTGCATCCTCAAAAAGGCTTATCCAATCCTTTGCGTTGAAATTTTCAGCCTTGAACATATTAACAAAATCGGCATATTTGAAATCCTTGCCGTAAGTTTTCTGATGATAATCGTAATACTGCTTGTCAACGGGTGATTCTTTTTCAACATCACAATGACAGCCGTACCACTCAGCGTAATGACCGTGAGGTGCGTATGCAGGTACGCTGTAAAGTCCCCAATGGATAAAAATACCGAACTTTGCATCTTCAAACCATTCGGGTACGGGTCTTGAATTTATAGATTCCCAATTGTTTTCGTATTTCATAGTCAATTCTCCTTAATGTATGTTTCAAGTCTGTAAATAGGCTGCCCCAAATCCGTAAAACGTTTTTCGTATTCGGTCATAATATTGCCCTCAAACTTGCTGTTGTGTAAATCAAAGGTAACATTTTTCATCGCAAATCCGCACTGTGAAAACTGCTCGATTGAGTATTCAAACAGATGCATATTGTCCGTTTTTTGATGAATTTCTGCACCGTCAACCATAAGCTGTTTGTAGATATTCAGAAATCTTTCGTTTGTAAGCCTGTGGCAGGCATACTTTTTCTTCGGGAACGGACAGGAGAAGTTAAGATACACTCTTTCAATGGTGTTATCCTCTATGTATTTGGGCAGATATTCGGCTCTGCACTGCAAAAAGTGAATATTTTTAAGTCCTGCATCAAGAGCCTTTCTGCAAGCCATATAAATAACATTGGGATTTATTTCAACCGCAATATAATTTATGTCGGGATTGAGCTTTGCAATTTCGCATATAAACTGACCTTTTCCGCAACCCACCTCAAGCTGTATGGGGTTGTCGTTTCCGAAAATTGCACGGAAATCAATATATTCCTTCTTTTCAACAGATGTGTTGTAGTTTCTGTCCTCGGAGTAGAGCATAGTAAGGTTTTCGGTAACCGTCTGCAGCTTTTCTTCAAGATTTTTCTTTTTTCTCATTCGCATGGCATTTTTCCTCTTTCAAAAGATGTTAAAATTATATAACAACCTGTTCTTGTTGTCAATTAATATTAATAAAATTAACCCGTCCGAGTATAAAAAACAAGGGCAACGTTGCCGCTACCCTTAAAAACTTGATTTTTGTTGTCAATTATAGAACAGTTCCTTGATTGTTCAACTTGTTTAATACCTTATCCAATTCTTCGGAAAATAGTGCCCTAAAATAATGTTCTTTATTTTTTAAAATTATATGTTTACCGTTTATAATAGGAGGTATTATATATTTTTCAAAAACTTTACTAAAGTATGGTTCTAATTCTTCCTTTGTATATAATCCATACTCGATACATGCATCCATGAAATGTTCTCCATTAACCGTATCTTTTGACAATACTTCTATGCGCCTATGTATATCTGAATCATACACTGTTGGATAGCTTTTTACATCATCAAACTCTCCAATAAAATAATCATACTCAATATAATATGCTTCTGCCATTGATTTTTGCAGATACAGCCCTGCTAACAGGTCTTTACCTTTTAAATAGTACATATTTTTTCTTTTTTTTTCGAAGCCTCTTTTTGTAAACTCTTCATGGCAAAAATCCAAAAATTCTTGTTTTGTCATAATTCTTCTCCTGTGTAACAAAAATCCATTTATATACTATCATAACAGTACAGATTTTTCAACAAAGATTTTGCTGAAAACAAAGGTACATTAATAAATTCAACCTGTCCGACAAATAATATATCGGGAGGTAGTTTTATGAAATTTACCAATAAATATTTAAAAGAGCTTATGGAAAGAGTTATAGAAAGAAATCTCGGTGAAAAGGAGTTTCATCAGGCGGTGAGGGAAGTGCTTGAATCTCTTGAGCCTGTTGTTGAAATGCACCCCGAATACATCGAAAAGGGCATACTCGAAAGCATAGTTGAGCCTGAACGAATTATAAAATTCCGTGTACCTTGGGTAGATGATAACGGAAAAGTCCGTATAAACAGAGGTTTTCGCGTGCAGTTCAACAGCGCAATCGGTCCGTATAAGGGCGGACTTCGTTTTCATCCGTCTGTATATGAGGGAATAATTAAATTTTTAGGCTTTGAGCAGATTTTTAAAAACTCACTGACGGGACTTCCTATAGGCGGAGCAAAGGGTGGCAGTGACTTTGATCCGAAGGGAAAATCAGACGGTGAGGTTATGCGCTTTTGCCAGAGCTTTATGACTGAGCTTTCAAAGCATATCGGCTCAAATACTGATATACCTGCAGGTGACATAGGTGTAGGTGCAAGAGAGATAGGTTATCTTTTCGGACAATATAAGCGCATAAGAAACGGCTTTACGGGCGTTCTTACCGGCAAGGGCTTAAATTACGGCGGCTCACTCTTGCGTACCGAAGCTACGGGCTACGGTCTGTGTTATTTCACGCAGGAAATGCTCAAGGAAAGAAATACTGATTTCGGCGGTAAAAAAGTTGTGATATCAGGGTCGGGTAACGTAGCGATATATGCGGCCCAAAAGGCGATTCAACTCGGTGCAAAGGTTGTTAGCCTGTCTGATTCTGACGGATATATATATGATGAAGATGGTGTTGACCTTGATCTTATTAAAAGAATAAAGGAAATACGTCGGGGAAGAATACTTGAATACGTTGATATACGCACAAATGCGGAATATGTTCCTGATTGCAGAAGAATTTGGGGAATTCCTTGTGATATAGCACTTCCTTGTGCAACACAGAACGAGATTGACAGGCATTCCGCGGAGACCCTAAGTCGGAGGCCAAGCGGTCTTAGGAAGACAA
>JAZSLJ010000086.1:0-27159 GCA_045535305.1 Acutalibacteraceae bacterium | reverse complement strand
CCAGCTGCGCCACACCCGGATATTTATTAAATTTTTCTCAATTGTGGGATAAACTGTGGTCAAAACGATTTTTGACCGATTTTTTGATTTTTATAAATGCCTGAAACCCGCATGAATACAGGGGTTTTGAGGCTTTTTATTTTTCAGGGCGTTAAGTTCCCGACACGCTCCCAAAGCAGGCGCACTACCAACTGCGCTACACCCCTATAATTTATTTATGAATTTGAGATAGTAAGTTTTGCAAGAATTTGCTTTGTTCGCCCTCTCGCAAAATAGTCGTCTTGCTCGCTTTACAGCATCGCAATACTCCTTTTTGCATCGCCATCTCGTACTCCTTTAATCTGCCACCGGCAGCAGTCGTACTCGATGCCCAAAGCAGGCGCACTACCAACTGCGCTACACCCCGATAACATACATATTATATAGATTATTAGTCAAAATGTCAAGTTTATTTTATTAAAATAAGCGGCACGATTAATATTTAAAATCGTGCCGTTATACATCAATGAAATTGCTCTATAACTCCGCAAGCAATCATTTTGCCGGCGTTACCAGATGGCTGTGTTGCAAAGTCGTCAGGATTCGCGTGCAATATTACAGTTCTGCCTATAATTTCACTCACACTGAATCTGTTGGATAGAAAAACAGATATTGCTCTTCCGTCAGCACCGAAAATGGGCGGCATATCGCCGGCATGGAAAGGGTGTTGACAATCTGACGGATTATAATGTCCCTGTGCATCTTCAAAAGGATTTTCTTGTGTCCCTGTGCAGCTCATGCCGTTATGAATATGAAATCCGAAAACAGGATAACTGCAATTTTGGGTGCTTTGAGGTAAGCCTGTAAATTCGCTTCTTACCAACACACCGCCTCTCAGTTGATAAAAAAGAACTTTTCCTTTGATATTTTTAAAACCGTTACCGCCTTTTATGTATGCAACAGCATTGGCTTTTCTGCTGAAAATTTGACCTGAATTAATACCGTTATATCTGTTCACCATAATATTCCTCCTCTTTTTAATATATGCGAAATGAGAAAAAATGTTAACACTCAAGTTAAATACAAAAATCGTTACAAAATATTTATTTGCACCATTATTCGGACTTTTTTTACTTAACAATATACTAAAAGTAGTAAAAATACTATTAAAGTATGAAATAAAATATAAAATTTGACAAGATATGTAAAAATAATACTGTTGCCGTATGAGCATTTTTTGTGTTTTTGCCGATTGTATTTTTATGTTACAAATGATAAAATTCATTTCAAAAGGTGGTTTTGCAGTATGAGTTATAAATTGACAGCATCAAAAATTACAGTTGAAAACATGGAGTATATTACGTATGGAGTAGCGGGGGAGTGTGTTAAATTTGATGACGTTTCTCTTGATAAAGAAAAGGTTGAGGAAATGATTTTGCGCATGAATCGAGAGCGACTTGATGAGTGTCATTTTATGGATTTTATAAAAGATGAATTGATACGATAGATATAAAAAATTAACCGTCTGATTTGTTTCAGACGGTTGTTTGTTGATATGTTAAAATATTTTCTTACAGTTCGTATATTCCGGAATTAAGCACAACAATCTCTTTGTCCTTAAATCGAAAATATTTGTTTACAGGCTCGCGGAATTCAAGGTAATCAGTTACATCGAGCGTATCAATGTCTATACAGCGTATTTCGCATGATGCCTGATTACATACATACACGCTGTTTCCGTATGCCGATGCTGAAATAGGCAAGTTGAACGCAGTGTTGTTATCCCCGCCGATACGCATTATGATTTTTTGCGCTGCGATGGAATATCTTATTACCGCATTTCTCTGAGGCACAACGCACCATATGCTGTTGCCGTCAAAAGCGGCGTCTCTTGCGGGTGCATTGTTGTAATACAGGTCGCCTGTTTTAAGTAATCTGCCTTTGTCGTCAAAAAAACCCATTTCTCCGGTAGGATAAATTACGATTGTGTGATGGTTAGGCAGTTTTGCAGTTTCGCAGGATATAAAATCACCTAATTTTGCGGTGATATGTTCATATGCCATACCGAATTTATTTAATAGATATACACTTTTTGTAACAGTTGTTATTTCTCCTGTGTGGGCATCATAACTGAAAAATGAAATCTTGTTTGTTCCGTCAGGATGAATGTCTTTTTTTGCAAAAATCAGTCCCTTGGAAAAAGGAACAATATCCGAGACGTTTACATTAAGTATCTTTTTCATGTTTAATTCTCCGAATTAGTGATGTTGTAACAGAGTGTTAACAGACTGTCGTTAAGATGTACATTTTCAACAAGAACATCGGGGTAGTCATCATTGATATTATAATGACTGAAATTCCAGAAAGATTTTATTCCGCAGTCAATAAGCTTACCTGCAACAGTTTTTACTGCAGACGTGGGAATGCAAAGTATGGCTGTTTTGGGCATGTTTGTTTTGCAGAAATCTTCAATCTCGGAAAAATGCTTTATTTTTATGTTGTTGATATCAACACCTGTCAGCTTTTCATTAGAGTCGAAAATAGCTGTAAGATTAAACCCGAGTTTCTGAAAACTGATATGCTGTGCGATTGCTCTGCCGAGATTACCTGCACCGACAATAATGATATCGTATTCGCATTTAACACCGATTATTTTACCGATATTTGTTCTTAATTTTTCAACATTATATCCGTAACCCTGTTGACCGAATCCGCCGAATTGGTTTAAATCCTGACGAATCTGGGACGCCGTAAGCCCCATTCTCTCGGAAAGAGCTTTTGAAGATATTTTATCAACACCTTCATTAAGTAAGATTCCGAGAAAACGGTAGTATCTGGGCAATCTGCTGATTACAGATTTTGAAATATTATTTCCTGTTTTCATAATTAAAGAGACTCTACAGTATCCATAACATACTGACCGAACTCACGGCAAGTACAGCCTGTATCTCTGCCTGTAATCTGAAGCTTCTTCTCTTTGAACATACAAATGTCAAGAGCCTGTTCAAGTTTGTCAGCTTCATCATGCTTGCCGATATGATTAAGAAGCATAACTGCGGCTCTGAGCATAGAGCAGGGATCCGCATACTGAGCTCTGCCTTCTTTAACCATTCTGGGTGCTGAACCGTGAATAGCTTCAAACATAGCGAATTTTTTACCGAGGTCAGCAGAACCTGCAGTACCTACACCGCCCTGGAATTCAGCAGCTTCGTCGGTAATGATATCACCGTAGAGGTTGGGAAGAATAAATACCTTGAAATCTGTACGACGCTTGGGGTCGATAAGCTTTGCTGTTGTGATATCAACATACCATTCGTCTGTTGTGATTTCGGGATATTCCTGACCGATAGCTTTGCATATGCTCAGGAATTTACCGTCAGTTGTTTTTATAACGTTTGCTTTCTGAATGATAGATACTCTGTCTTTTTTGTTGTTCTTTGCATATTCATAAGCAATTCTTGCAATTCTTTCGCTGCCTTCTGTGGTTGTTACAACAAAGTCAATAGCAAGCTCGTCGTCAACATTAACACCCTTTGAGCCAACTGCGTATGCACCCTCTGTGTTCTCGCGGAAGAATGTCCAGTCAATGCCTTCTTCGGGTACTTTAACAGGGCGTACGTTTGCAAAAAGGTCAAGAGCCTTACGCATTGCAACGTTTGCGCTTTCGATGTTGGGAAGACCGTCGCCCTGCTGAGGAGTTGTTGTGGGGCCTTTGAGGATAACATCACAAGCCTTAAGTTCTGCAAGAACATCATCGGGAATAGCTTTCATAACAGCTACGCGGTTTTCGATTGTAAGACCGTCAATGTCTTTAAAGACGATTCTGCCTGCTGCAACGTCGTCTTTAAGAAGATACTTAAGAACTGTTGCTGCTTCGTGTGTGATTGTAGGGCCTATGCCGTCGCCGCCGCAAACACCAATGATAATCTGTTCTTTTGTTGTATAATCGACGAAATCACCAACGGATTTGATTCTTTCGTTTCTTTCTGCCTGTTCTCTTACAAGAGCCTCAAATTTTTCAACGGCAGCTTTAATATTTGCTTCTGTCATAATTTTCACCCTTTAATTATTTATTTGCACCTGTGTAGTTAAGAAGTCCGCCGAAGATAAGCATATTCTTCTGTCTTTCGGAGAAACCGCCCTCAAGGATGTATTCTTCACCCTTTGTTTCGTTTACAAGTACAACATCTGTATTGTTTTCTATAGCTGACTTGATGTCTTTAAGCGTAACAACATCAAATTTGTCAATCTTGTCGTAATCCTCTGCATTTTTGAATGTAAGAGGGATAATACCTGAGTTGATAAGGTTTGCCTTGTGGATTCTTGCCATAGATTTTGCAACAACCGCTTTGATACCGAGATAAAGAGGTACAAGAGCTGCGTGTTCTCTTGATGAACCCTGACCGTAGTTAGCACCGCCTACAATTATGCCGCCACCCATTTTTTTGCAGTTTTCAGCAAAATCTTCATCACACTGTCTGAAACAGAACTGTGAAAGATGAGGTACGTTTGAACGGTAGGGGAGAATCTTTGCACCTGCGGGCATAATATGGTCAGTTGTGATGTTGTCGCCTACTTTAAGCATAACCTTTGTTGAAAGAGATTCAGTAAGAGCTGTGCCGAGAGGAACGCTCTTGATGTTGGGACCGTAAATTACGTTAACTTCGGGAGCATCTTCTTTAGATGCGGGAAGCTCAACCATATTGTCGTTGATAAGGAATTTTTCGGGCATCTCAAATACAGGCATATCTCCAAGTTCTTTTGAGGGATTTGTAAGAACGCCTGTTACAGCGGAAATTGCCGCAACTTCGGGGCTTACAAGGTAGATGCCTGCATCAGCAGTACCGCTTCTGCCTTCAAAGTTTCTGTTGAATGTACGCAGTGATACACCCTTTGAATTGGGGGACTGACCCATACCGATACAAGGACCGCAAGCACTTTCGAGAATTCTTGCACCTGCTGCAATCATATCTGCAAGAGCGCCGTTTTCAGCAAGCATTGTAAGCACCTGCTTTGAACCGGGAGCTATTGAAAGGCTTACGTTGGGATGAACCTTTTTGCCCTTGAGAATGTGAGCAACCTTCATCATATCCATAAGTGATGAGTTTGTACAGGAACCGATACATACCTGATCTATTGTAATGTTACCGATTTCGTCAACAGTCTTAACATTGTCGGGCATATGAGGCATAGCAGCCATAGGAACAAGCTCAGAAAGATTGATTTCGATTGTTTTGTCGTAAACAGCATCTTCGTCAGCTTTAAGCTCCATCCAGTCATCTTCTCTGTCCTGAGCTTTAAGAAATGCCTTTGTAACATCGTCAGAGGGGAATACAGAAGTTGTTGCGCCAAGCTCTGCACCCATGTTTGTGATAGTAGCTCTTTCGGGAACGGAAAGTGTTTCAACACCTTCACCTGTGTATTCAATGATTCTGCCTACACCGCCTTTAACGGAGAGAATCTCAAGAACTTTAAGAATAACGTCTTTTGCGGCAACCCAGGGTGAAAGCTTGCCTGTAAGGTTAACCTGTACAATTTCAGGCATTGTGATGTAGAATGTGCCGCCGCCCATTGCTACTGCAACGTCAAGACCGCCTGCACCCATAGCAAGCATACCGATGCCACCGCCTGTGGGAGTATGGCTGTCAGAACCTAAAAGAGTTTTGCCGGGCTTGCCAAAGCGTTCAAGGTGAACCTGATGGCAGATACCGTTGCCGGGACGGGAGTATCTGATACCTCTCTTTTTTGCAACAGTCTGAATAAATCTGTGATCGTCTGCATTTTCAAAACCGTTCTGCAGAGTGTTGTGGTCAATATATGCAACAGAAAGCTCTGTTTTAACTCTGTCAATTCCCATAGCTTCAAACTGAAGATATGCCATTGTGCCTGTTGCGTCCTGTGTAAGTGTCTGGTCAATTCTGAGACCTATCTCTGTGCCTTTAACCATTTCACCGCTTACAAGATGACTTTTGATAAGCTTTTCAGCAATTGTGTAACCCATAATTACCTCCATTATTACATTAAAATACAGTATATATAATATAACTTTGTTAATATGTTGTCAAGTTCAAAGAAACAAAATTGTAGAGTTGCTGATATTTTTGATGAATTAAGAAATATATTTATTGATTTTTTCGGTTTATGGTGTTATTATATTATTAAATTATTAGGAAAAGAGATTGATGCTAATGAACAAAAAACTCAAAGTCGGTCTTGCATTAGGTGCTGTCGGTTCTCTCGTAGCCGCAAACGTTGTAAAAGCGGTTAAGTTCGTTCCCGAAAAAAAAGAAGCTGCACCTCTTGAACCCGAGCGTGTGAATGTTGAAAGATATACACAGAATCTTTCCGATGCAATTAAAATTAAAACCATTTCCAATATGGATGCTGATAAAGTTGATTGGAATGAGTTTGACAAATTCCATGCTTTCCTCAAAGAGAGATTCCCCCTTATTCATGAGAAGCTTTCTGTTGAGGTTGTAGGCAGAGCAAGCCTTCTTTATAAATGGGAAGGTAAAAATTCCGAGCTTGATCCTATCGCACTCCTTTCACATCAGGATGTTGTACCTGTTTCAGCAGGAACGGAAGCAGATTGGGAGCACGATCCATTTAGCGGTGATATCGCAGACGGTTTTGTATGGGGCAGAGGCTCACTTGATATGAAAAATCATCTTATCGGCGTTATGGAAGCTGTCGAGACTCTTCTTGAAGACGGTTTCGAGCCTGTAAGAACAGTTTATATCTGTCTTGGTCATAATGAAGAGGTTGTTGCTTCTCCCGATAACGGTGCAAAACAGATGTCAGCTCTTCTTGAGAGCAGAGGTGTCAGACTTGACAGCGTTCTTGATGAGGGCGGTGCAATTCTTGATATTAATGTTCCCGGTGTGCTCAGCAAGAATCTTGCAGGTATAGGTATTGCAGAAAAAGGCTATTGCGACTACGAGATAAGCGTATCAGCAAAGGGCGGTCATTCTTCATCACCTCCCAATCATACAGCTCTCGGTAAGCTTGCAGATGTTATCAAGGATATTGAAAACAATCAGTTTAAGTCCGAGATTACACCTATCGTTTCCGCTATTGTTGATAAGGTAGGCAGAAATACATCGTTCCCCGTTAAAATGGTTCTTTGCCACGGCAAGGCACTCAAACCCGTTCTCAATGTGGTTATGAGAAATATTCCTATGGCTGCGTCTTTTGTAAGAACTACAACTGCTGTTACAATGGCAAGCGGCAGCCCTCAGGCAAACGTTCTTCCTCAGAAGGCAGCAGTTGCCGCAAATTTCAGAGTTATGCCCGGTATGACTATAGCAGATGTCAAGACTCATCTTGAAAAGGTTATCAAGAATAAGGATGTTGAAATCCGTCTTATCGGCGGTCAGGAGCCTTCAAATGTATCACCCACAGATTCAAGAGCATTCAAAGCTATTGAAGACATCTGTTACAGAATGAATAACGATAACGTTGTTGCTCCTTACCTTGTTATGGGCGGTACAGATGCAAGAAACTATCAGAACATCTGTGAGAATGTTTACAGATATTCTCCCTTCCTTCTTGATACAACGCTTCTTACAAAAACACACGGCACAAACGAAAAGATTTCAATATCTTCTTTTGAAGACGGTATCGCATTCTTTAAGAGATACATCAAAACTCTTGCCGGTTGTTGATAACTTAATAAAAAAATTAGGCTGTCCTTTCGGACAGCCTTTAGTTTTTGCTTAATGTTTATTATTTTGCTGCTTTTTTGCCTGTAATAGCTTTGATAACTACAACGGTTGCAACAGTAAGAACTGCGCCGATTGCAAGCATAATAACTGCATTCTGAACAAAACCGGAAATTATGTAGCAAACAAATGAAATTGCCGCAACAGTAACTGCATAAGGAATCTGTGTGTTAACGTGGTTGATGTGGTTGCACTGTGCACCTGCAGAAGACATAATTGTTGTATCTGAAATAGGTGAGCAGTGGTCGCCGCATACAGCACCTGCAAGACAAGCAGAGATACCGATGATGAGTATTGTTGAATCAGCAGGGAATATAGCAGTAACAATGGGAATAAGAATACCGAATGTACCCCATGATGTACCTGTTGCGAATGCAAGACCGCAAGCAACAAGGAATATGATAGCAGGTAAGAAGTTTGCAAGTCCTTCAGCAGCACCGTTCATAAGGTTTGCAACAAAGTATTTTGCACCGAGAAGACCTGTCATGTTCTTAAGTGCTGTTGCGCAGGTAAGAATTGTGATAGCAGGTACCATTGCCTTAAAGCCTTCGGGTACACATTCCATAGCATCTTTGAAGGAGATAACTCTTCTGCAAAGAAGATAGATAATTGTAATAACAAGAGCAATAAGACCGCCCCAGGGAAGACCTACTGTTGCATCTGTGTTTGAGAATGCATCAATAAAGTTTTCACCGTCAAGGATACCGCCGTTGTAAACAAGAGCAAATACACAAGTCGCAATAAGAATAACAACGGGAAGTACAAGGTCGATAACTTTGCCCTTTGTGTTTCCTTCGGGAGCCTGAGTTACATTGTCAACTCTTTCGCCTGTTGTGTACAGGTCGCCGTTGAGCATAGCGTTCATTTCGTGAAGCTTCATCGGGCCGTAATCAACTTTAAGGAATACGATTGCGATGATGAATACGAATGTAAGAAGTGAATAATAGTTGTAGGGGATAGCCTGAATAAAGAGCTTGAGCCCCTGACCTTCTTCTGCATAAGAAGCAACAGCTGCTGCCCAGGAAGATATAGGAGCAATCATACATACGGGAGCTGCAGTAGCATCAATAAGGTATGAAAGCTTTGCTCTTGAAATCTTGTGAGAATCTGTTACGGGACGCATAACAGAGCCAACTGTAAGGCAGTTGAAATAGTCATCAATAAAAATCAGAACACCAAGCACAAATGTAGCAATCATTGCACCTGCTCTTGACTTGATGTGCTTAACAGCCCAGTTGCCGAATGCTCTTGAACCGCCGGCTTTATTCATAAGTGCAACCAGAACTCCAAGGAATACAAGGAATATAAAGATACCTGCACTGTCTGATACTGCGCTGATAAGTCCGTCGCCTATGATGTAGTCCATAGCATTTGTAAAGCTGAAACCGGACTTGAATATATTTGCTGAGAGAAGTCCGCCAACAACGATACCTACAAAGAGTGATGAATAAACCTCTTTTGTGATAAGTGCAAGGGCAATCGCAATAATGGGAGGTACAAGTGCCCAGAAAGATGCAAAGAATTCACTTGAAGCACCGTCTCTTACGTCAATAACACCTGAGCCTTCACAGGTCTCGCAAATGCCTGTAAAGTTACATTCTTCACACTCATAGCAGTATCCCTCGCCGTCGCAATCGGGACAGGAATCTTCATAAACGTTGAGTGCTGAATCTGATGTGCCTATTGTAGTGGTGTCGCTTGCTGCTGTATCAGAAACGGGTTCGGATGCAGCACTTGCCCCGACGCAAATCATGAAACAGCTGAAAACGAGAGCCATAATCATACACAGCAGTTTTTTTCTTGTTTTCATATTAATCTTCCTTTACTTAAATTTGTCTTGAATATAGCATAAAAAATAAAGAAAGTCAATATTCTTTGCAGTATATTGTCGAAAATGTCTATATAAAGTGTGGTTAATTTTCTAAAAAGTAAAAATAAATCAAAATTGATGTGTTATAATTGTTATTAAATTAACAATCCGTTAAGCATACGCTTTACAGATTATTAAAATAAGCTAAAAAGGTGATTTTTATGGCAAACAGATTCATTCTTAACGAAACAAGCTATCACGGCAAAGGTGCTATAGCATCTATTGCTGATGAAATCAATGCAAGAGGCTTTAAAAAGGCTTTTGTATGCTCAGACCCCGACCTTATCAAGTTCGGCGTTACAAAAAAAGTTACAGATATTCTTGACGGTGCGTCAATAGCATACGATATCTTTTCCGATATCAAGGCTAACCCCACAGTAGAGAATGTTCAGGCAGGCGTTGCCGCATTCAAGGCATCAGGCGCTGACTGTATCGTTGCGATCGGCGGCGGTTCATCAATGGACACAGCAAAGGCAATCGGTATCATTATCACAAATCCCGAATTTGCTGATGTTGTATCGCTTGAGGGCGTTGCTCCCACAAAGAATAAGTGCATTCCCATTATTGCAGTTCCCACAACAGCAGGTACAGCAGCAGAGGTTACAATCAACTACGTTATTACAGACGCTGCAAACAACCGTAAAATGGTTTGCGTAGACGTTCACGATATCCCCGTAGTAGCAGTTGTTGACCCCGATATGATGGCAACAATGCCTAAGGGACTTATTGCCGCAACAGGTATGGATGCTCTTACACACGCTATCGAGGGCTACATCACTAAAGGCGCATGGGAAATGAGCGATATGTTCCATATCAAGGCTATCGAAATTATCGCAAAATCACTTCGTGGCGCAGTTGATAACACAGACGAAGGCAGAGAGGGTATGGCTCTCGGTCAGTATATCGCAGGTATGGGCTTCTCCAACGTAGGTCTTGGTATTGTTCATTCAATGGCTCATCCTCTTGGTGCTCTTTATGATACACCTCACGGTGTTGCAAATGCAATCATTCTTCCCACAGTTATGGAGTATAATGCACCCGAAACAGGGGAGAAGTACAGAGATATTGCAAAGGCTATGGGCGTTGACGGCGTAGATGCTATGACACTTGAGGATGCAAGAAAAGCTGCAATTGATGCTGTTAAGAAGCTCAGCGCAGATGTAGGCATTCCCGCAGACCTTAAAGATATTGTTAAGGCTGAGGATGTAGACTTCCTTTCACAGTCCGCATTTGATGATGCTTGCCGTCCCGGTAATCCCAGAGATACATCTGTTGCAGAAATCAAAGACCTTTATCTTTCACTTATGTAATTTAATTATAACAAGAGCCGCTGCCCGAAAAAGGACAGCGGCATATTTTGTGCTTAATGTGTGGATTAGTTGTTTTTATCAGCCTTAATATTATATAACCGTGCTATTGAATAATCTTCATCAAAGGTTTTATCTTGCGGATTTGTTTCAAAGTATTCTCTTGCCATAGCTGAAAATCCCATTCGTTGCAGGTTTTTGTATTCCGTACAATGTACATATTCCTTCCATGAAATCTTGATAATATCAGCAAGTTTATCATTAATTAATTTTGATACAAAATATTCACTTTTTACACCTGTTACTGTATCTCTGAAAAATCCTATCAGATAATAAGTGTTTGTTTCATTATCATATTCAATATCACTTAACACTGTTAGGGTATCTTCAAGAAAAAGGTGTTTTTTTAGCAAAAAATCAGTTGTATTGTATATTGAAAGTGCTGTTTTACAACTGTCAATATGTCGTTCGATATTATAAAATTCCATTCCGTCAGGAGAAAAGCAGAATCCGTCATTCTGTGAGCAGTCTACTTTTGAAAAACGGAACTTTTTTAAGAGAGAAAGTTCTTTCAGTGAATAAACAGCCATACGCCCTTCTGTAGATTTAACAACAAAAGTTTCTCCTGTCGGCGAAATGCACGAAGTATAGGTATGTTTTAAATCTTTAAATTTCGCAAGCTCTGTATTGTCTTTATTGTAAATATGAACAGTTTGTCCTGTACAACCAACGGTATATTCGCCGTTACTTATAAGACTCCAGAATTTTGGCATAACCATTAACTCCTATTCAGAATACACAAAATACCCGAAAACGGATATTATTTCCACTTTCGGGTTATAGTTTTTACAGATTATAATACTTTTCAAACTCAACAGGGTGGGGAACTTTAGAGATTTCGCTGCATTCTGCACGTTTTCTCTTAATAAAGTTCTTAATGAGTTCTTCAGGGAATACTCCGCCCTCTGTAAGGTAATTGTAATCAGCTTCAAGTGCATCAAGAGCAGCTTCAAGTGATGTGGGAAGACCTTTGAGCTTTGCTTTTTCTTCTTCGGGAAGATTGTAAAGGTTAAAGTCATAAGGCCCCCAACCGTTTTCGTGAGGATCAATCTGATTCTTGATACCGTCAAGACCTGCCATAAGAAGAGCAGCATAACAGAAATAGGGGTTGCAGGTTGCATCGGGGTTGCGGATTTCAAATCTGCGTTCGTTAGGCTGTTTAGCGTAAGCAGGAATTCTGATAACAGCGCTTCTGTTAGATGTAGCATAGCCTACTGTAACGGGAGCTTCAAAACCGGGGATAAGTCTCTTGAATGAGTTTGTGCTGGGATTTGTGATTGCACAAAGTGAACCGATGTGCTTGAGCAAGCCGCCTATGAAATAATGAGCTGTCTTGCTGAGGTTTGAATAACCGTTATCGTCTGAGAATACAGGCTCACCGTCTTTGAGAAGAAGCATATGAACGTGCATACCGCTGCCTGCTTCACCGTATACGGGTTTGGGCATAAGAGTTGCACTCTTGCCGTATTTTGCGGCAGTGTTGTGGATAATATATTTGATCATCATTGTAGCATCAGCCATTTTTGACATTTCGCCGAGCATAGGCTCAATTTCAAACTGACCTGATGCGGCAACTTCGGGATGATGATATTTTACGGGAATGCCTGCTTCTTCAATAAGCATACACATTTCGCTTCTGCACTCGTATGATGTGTCATAGGGCTTTGCGATGTGGTAAGCCTTCTGTAAAGGAACAATATGACCTAAGCCTTCTGTTGCGCTGTTCCAGTATGACTGCTTTGCATCAAGAGTCATTCCTACAGAGTTGGGTTTAACTTCCCAGCCGACCTGATCGAAAAGGTAAAATTCAAATTCGGGGAGAATAAGCATTGTATCCGCAATACCCGAATCTCTCATATATTTTTCTGCTGCAAGAACGATATTTCTGGGGTACTGTGCAAGAGGACGGTTTTCGGGGTTGTCAATAATCATGGCATTACCGCTCATGGAGAGTGTTTTAATCTCGCAGAAGGGGTCAATCATAGCGGTTGATGGATCGGGAATGAATACCATATCACTCTTTTCAACAACAGCATAGCCGTAGTTTGATGCATCAAAGCCGATACCGTCAGTCATAATGTTTTCGGTAAAATTCTGTGCGGGAATGGTAACATGGCGGTACTGACCGTTTATGTCAACCATTTTGAAATCGACCATTTTAATGTCGTTTTCTTTAATCATTTCCATAATTTTTTGAATGTTCTTGTCCATACCTTTAAATCAACTCCGTAATTTTTTTGTTCATTATAATCATTATACCAAATATATTATTCAAATTCAACATTATTTTTTTATTAACTTGATATTATTTATTGTTTTGATACAATAGTGCAGTTATGTGTTTAAAAAAACAAGTTGAGTCGACAGTACCTGAAGCACTGTCGACATCTGAATTTGTATTAAGTTGTTATTCTGAAAATTCTACGGATTTTGCCCATTCAATAAAAGTTTCGCGATATTCTTCATAGTTTTCTGTAAGTGCGACAAATTCTACCACCCAGAATGCATCTGTTCCTTTGTAAAGAACTGCGAAATATGTATAAGTATCATTTTCGTCATTCTGAGCTTCGTATTCAAAATAAGTCAATCCGTCATATGTTTCAAGTTGCACAGATGAATCAAATCCGTTCGTTTCAAGTACAAGATTGCCGTATTCATTGACAGTATAAAAATCAAAATCGTCAAACAACTCAAATTCTTCTTTTATCATAAATACAGCAACATCTTTACTGTCGTAGACTGCCGTGTATCCTTCAAAAAAAGTTTCTTCAAATTTATCTGTAAGTGTTATCTGCATATCTTCAATGGTATATGTTTCAGGCACAGGGTCTGTAAAATTATCAAAATCAAAAGTATTAAGAAAACCAAACAGAAAACCGATGATGCCAGCAATAATTAAGACAATAATGCCTCTGTGAGAACCTTTTTTTCGGTTATTCAGTATATCTTCATCAGTAACCCCGTCAAAACGGAACGGATGTCCAGCCGCAATATTGTATATGTTTTTTCCGCTGAGATAAATATCTTCACTACCTGCAGGTAGCTTATAATAATCGTTGCAGAAATTTTTACTTAATTTATCTGCAATTACAAAAACACGGCTCTCATTTTCATATATGGGAAAAACACATTTTTCGCCATTTTTGAGTGTGCCGATTTTTGTGCATCTGACATTGTTTATTGTTGTTTCACCTGAAATAGGATCTTCTATGTAAACTTTTAATGTGTTTAAACAGCCAACAAATGTTTTATGTCTTTTGATAATCAGGTTTCGCATAAAAATTCCTCCGAAGTGGATGATATTTCTTTTTTTTTTGCAAAATTATTTTATCATAAAAAACTTATTGTTGCAACAAATGTTGAAAAAAGTTGTAAATTATTTTATAAAATTATTTATTTGATTCAAAAGGTTTTCAATTTTATCTTCAAAGTGTACCGTACAATTTATTGCAACATAATTCGGATGTATTTTCCATGCATCGGCAGTTTTTGCATCAATAAGTCTTGCTGTGGGTATATCCTCGGTACGAGCCGAATTGTTTGATAATGTGTAATATTCCTCTGCGTCGAGTGCGGCAGAAACAAGATGAAAAACAGCATCATATCTTGAAATAATCTGCTCTCTTGTATAGCCGTATTGTTCAAGAATTATGTTAAAACCATCATCATCTATGTAAGCATTTCCGTCAAGCATACCTCTGTCATAGATAATTACCGTGTCTTGATTAATATGTGTCGTTGCAATATCAAATATAGCTTCTTTTTCGAGCTGTAACCTGAAAATTAATTTTTGCAGATTAAAAACACCGATTTTTTCGACAGTTACGCCTCCGCCGATAATTTCTGATGCTGTTTCGGGTACAATAAGTACATTTACTCCCATTGATTTGAATTTTTCTTTAATTTCGTTAAGTGCCGTTGTTTTTCCTCCGCACGGACCGCCTGTGATTACAAATTTATAAATTTTCATTCGATCTCTCCTTAATAAATAAAAGCAGACAAGTTTCCCTGTCTGCTTTACCTGTCTGCTTTATCTTAGAATACATCTGAAATATCGTCTACTACAACAACAAGGGGAATACCTGTTGAATCGGTAAAGCTTTTAAGTGCATCATTGACTGTCTGTTCAGTCAATTCAAGTGATGTTTTGTTTGTAAGATGTGATTCAACCTGTATATGGTCTTCCTCACAAGAGAAAGATGATTCTGTATTCAATTCGGATATATTCTGCTCCATTGTATTGATAATCTGTGCAATATTAGCATCAAGAGAATACTTGTATGAGCTTGTGGTTATTGCATTTGATACCGCAACGCCGAATTCAGTTTCTTCGTTGCCGAACATATAGTTGATGTCTGTTGCAATATGATCTCCGACCCAAGCTATGTAGTAATAATCATAGTAGTTTTCATCTTCGGTTAAAAATACAAGCAGAATATTGTCTTCATAGGCAGTTGAATCGCCGAATTCTTCTGCATATACCTTGTTTGCATAATCCTGGAAAGTGTTTTCGTCGTAAATGTCAACCGATTCGACATCAACACTTTCATTGATAATATTATTTGTGTTGTTATCAACGGATACGTTATCACCGACAAGCCAAATAATGCCAAACACAATAAACAGAATAATTATAAGGGGAGTCATAAATATTCCGACGATATTGCCTAAGCATCCGCCATTGTGATATCTGCGCGGTCTGTGATACCAACCGCCGCCAAAATGGGGACCGTGAAATCCGCCGTGAAAACCTCCTCCGTGGTGTCCGCCGCCAAAGCTACCGCCGCCGCTGAAACCACCACCAAATCCTCCACCGCTGCGACCGCCGCCGCCACCGTGTGCTCCTCCTCCGGGTCCGGGCATAATAAAAGCCTCCTTAATACTTAATAATTGTTATCAACTGCAGTTTTTACTGCTCTGAGAAGTGAATCCTCATGAGTTGAAGGCAAGTCGCAGTTGTAATGCCATATCATTACACCGCCGTAGCCGTAATTGATGGCGTATTCGGTTTTCATTTCAACAACATCGGGAGTATTGAACCAGAAGTCTTTGTCTGTGTCGTTACAGTGATACCAGCCTGATTCATCAATACCTTCGTAGCAACCGTTGTAGCCGTACCAATATGTTGACATATCTGTCGGACGGGAATAGAAGGGAAGTCCCACATTAACTTTTTCCTGCGGCATACCGTGAAGTCCAACCTTCTGCACAAGGTTTACAGTACCTTCATAAGTTGCATGCCTGCCCTCTTCGTCAACAAAGTCATAAGTCATAAGCTCGAAAGAGTCAATTGCAGCAATAGCCGCCGTTGTGAATTTAATGTTCCAATCGTTACCTGCAACACCCAAGGTGTAATCACCGAGCTTTTTATCAAGTGAAACAAGGAATTTGTTGTAATAATGCCAGGCTTTAAGAGAAAGGGGATATTCATAGTCAAAATGAACACCGTCAAAATCGTATTTGTCAAGAACGGCAATAATGTTGTCCTCTAAAACGCCGCTTGTGAATGCTTTATTATGCTCATCGCTCTGCGCTTCCATCTGGTCTTCCCATACATCTGAATCAGTATGACCACCGGGACCTAAAAGGTTAAGAGTGATGTTTACATCTCTTTCGCCGATAGCTTTGCGGATGTTACCGAGAGCTGTTTCAAGCTTATCTTTATCATAAACTACATTACCTTCGTTGTCAAAAGAAGCACATTCAAAAAGTATAACATCGGTAACAATGTCAAAGTCTTCGGCATAAAGGCTGTCTTCCGTCTGCACGTAGTCGCCTCTTATATAGGTGGTAACTTTGAAGTTTTCGACTTTTCTGTCGCTGTCGCCTGCACCAAAACCAAAAAAGCTTGTAATGATTGTTATGAGTGCTGTAAAAAAAGCAACAATTCTATCAATAAAAACTGACATATCAATTTTCTCCTTTATTTAATATTGTACAGAATGTAATGCGTGATATCTTTCCTCAAGCTCTTCGTAATGTGTGTAATAATTTGCCTGAGCAATAAGACTTTCTGCATCTTTATAAGGTTTTATAATTCTTGAATAAACAGACTCTTTTTTCATATATGCTCTGAGTTCCTGTTTTATTTTTATGCTTTCAAAAAAGCTTGCAGCTTCTCGGTTAATGATTTCCTGTTTAACAGCTTCATCAGGTGCTGTTAAGTTCTCAATACCGTATTTTCGGATAAGCGATGCAGATTCTTTTTTGATTCTTGCAAGCTTAATAGCATCTGAACGGATTTCCTTTTCACTTTTTGTTTTTTTAGGAAGCCGTTTTGCTCTTTTTAATTCATCACGGGCATTTTCATAATAATAAATCAGTCCGTTTGAATATGTAGCTTTTGCTTCGAAGAGTCTTATTTTTGCCGCATCACCGCTGAATTTATTAAGATCCTCAATGATAATAGCGGCTCTTTCTATTGCAAGGTTTGTTTCCTTTATTTTTCGGATTTCATCCTTTGCCTTTTTTATTGCCTCTATGCGGATAAGCTTTTCTTCTTCTGTGCGCTTTGGCAATTTTCTTGCATCACGAAGACGTGTTTTGTCTATTGATAACTTTTCTTTTCCGTAAAGCTCTTTTGCCTGAAGGATTATTTCCATCGCTTCTGTGAGTTCATCATCTTCAAGAACGCCCAATGAATGGTTTTCAAACATTGCACGAATTCGCAGAACTCCCACATAGGCTTTGTGTTTATTTTCAGTCAGATCATAGAAACAGAAGGGGATAAGATTAAGAAGCGCGCCTAAGGCAGAGAAAAGTATAAGCACTTCAAACAGATTGTTTCTGATTGCGTCATTATACAGAACATTGTAGTCATCAAGAAGTCCCATTTTTTCGTAAATGGCGGGATATACAAGACCTGTAAAAAGACCTATAACCGTACCGATCATACCGAGAGGTCCGAACAAACCGTCAACTCTGACACCTGTTTTCCATTGATGATAGTCTTTCATGTCGGCACTTATATTGTGCTGAACGATGTTCCAGAAGGTGTTGATGAAAGTATTAAAATACCACAGAACGCAAACCATTATAAGGTTTTTGTATGTGAAATACATAACTAAAAGAACTGCAATATTTATTGTGTTTGCGGTAATAAGCAGATTTCTTTTGCCCATAACTTTTATTGCAAGAGGACATAAAAGCATAGCCCAAAGACCTGCGTTACCTATAATCGTGTTCGCAACACCCAACGAAACTTCATATTGTCCGTTGTAAGCATATACAAATGACCAACCGAGGATAACGCCAAAGCCGCCTTCAAGGAAAACAACCCAGTTTGCCGACTGAATGATCCAATAATATTTGTTTTTTGCAACCTCACGGATAGCGTCGAACATTCTGACAGGCTCGGGCTTCTTTTTCGGCAGAATAAGTCGTTCTTTTACTTTTTGGAAGAAAACGATGCTGAAAACCAATCCGATAATTGTAAATATGGGGTATATAATTCTGTATGTCCAGATATTGTTAAGTCCCCATGTCCAGCCGGCAATCATCGGAATGAAAAGGTTTGACAGGGTAGGCGCGAGTGAATAAATAACCTGAGATATACTCATTACATTCGCTCGTTCCTGTGCATTGGGGGTTATTATCTGCTGAAAATATGTGTAGCTTTCGTTGTAAAAACAAAGGAATACATTAAGCAGAAGATACATAATTTCAACAGAAATTGCTTTTGTTACATATGTCATCTGCTCATACGGAAGCCATACAAATATAAGCGAAATGAGAACTGTCGGTAATGCTGTCATTCGCAGGAACGGCAGAAACTTGCCGCCTTTGAGATGATGATTGTCATAATACCAGCTTCTGAAAATTCCCAAGGGAATGCCGATGATGTTTGCAACATTGAGCATAAGCTGCAAATCCATAGGTTTCAGACCGATACTTGCACCTACAAGAAAGTTTGAAGCGTTAAGTGCAATTGTTGATGCAAGAAGTGTTACCCAGTTGACACCGAATCCGGCTCCGCTCAGACTTGCCACTTCTTTGTACGGTATGTAATTGCCTTTCGGCGGCTCATTCCAGTATTTCTTCGCTAAATGAACAGTGTCTTTGGCTTTTTGAATAATAAATCCTGATTTTTTTGGCATTTCATCATCTCCTGTATCAAAGTATAACACAGTATTTCTCTTATGTAAATAATTACATTAAACTTGGATTTTTTTAATATACAAATCTCAAATTACGGTATTGTCGGCAAGAATATCGGGTTTGTGCATCATGCTGTCTGCTTCGGTAATTTCGCGGATAACTCGGCAAGGATTACCTGCCGCAAAAGAGTTTGCGGGGATGTCTTTAACTACAACACTTCCTGCACCGATTACGCAGTTATCACCGATTGTAACACCGGGGCACACAACAACATTTGCACCGAACCAGCAGTTGTTGCCGATGTGTACGGGCTTTGCATAACAAAGACGGCGTTTTACTCCGTCTGCACAAAGAATTTCATTTCTCTCTTTTGCAATCATCGGATGTATGGGCGTAACAATAGTTACATTCGGGCCGAAATTGCAATTATTGCCTATTGTAACCTCAGCATCGTCCTGTATTGTAATGTTAAAATTGAAAAAACAGTTGTTGCCCACTCTGGTATGTATGCCGTAATGAAAAGTAATCGGCCCCTGAAAAAATGTACCGGTACCCGATTCGCCGAGAATTTCTTTAATGATTTCGGCTCTCTTTTCGGTTTCATCCTCATAGGTTTTGTTGTAATCAATATTCAGATTGTGAGTGCGAAGCTTGATGGCTTTCAATTCCGGATCTCCGGGCCAGAACAAAATACCTTCTTTTATTTTATCTTCTTCTTTCATGGCTGTTCTCCTTTATAGGTACTATAATCCAGTATAGCATTATTGCTTTATTTGTTCAATCAGTAAAACCAATAAAAAATATGTTCTGAATTTGTACATATGCGTTATTTCTTGACACGAAAAACAAAAAACTGTATAATCAGCGTGTAGGTAATTAATACTATAATCTTATTTGTTTTGTATGTAATAAATCGGTTCGTGAGGTTTAAAATGAAAAGAATTTTAGCTTATCTCAAGCCTTTCCGCCTGCGGATGCTTGTGGGTTTTTCAATAAAGGTAACAGGCACAATGGCAGAGCTTATTCTGCCCTATATTTTAACGCACATTCTGGAAAATGTTATAGCCGAAATGAATGTGAGCAAAATCGTGTTTTACGGTGTAATCATGGTGATATTCAGCATTATTGCATGTCTGGGTAACATTATTGCAAACCGTATGGCGGCAAGAGTTACAACCAATTTTTCAAAAGCTATGCGAAAAGAGCTTTTTACAAAAACGCTGTATCTTTCTTCTGCCGATACAGATTCTTTTACAATACCGTCCCTTGAATCCCGTATAACAACCGATACATATAACGTTCATAATTTCATCGGTATGATGCAGAGAATGGGTGTAAGAGCACCGATTCTGCTTATAGGCGGAATCGCACTTACACTTGTAATGGACAGCGCACTTGCACTTGTTATGATTGCAACCTTGCCTGTTATTTTTATAACTGTTTACGGCATTTCACGCAAGGGTGTCCCTCTTTATACAAAGGTGCAAAAATCTGTAGACGGAATGGTAAGAGTCGCAAGGGAAGACGTACAGGGCATAAGAGTTATCAAAGCTCTTTCAAAAAATGAGCATGAAAACCGCCGTTATGATAAAGTTAATTCCGAGCTTTCAAAGCAGGAAAAACACGCAGGTACGGTTATGGGAATAGTCAACCCTGTAATGACTCTGCTTATGAATCTCGGCATTGCGGCAGTTATTGCCGTTGCGGCAGTAAGAGTTTCAAAGGGACTGTCTTCACCTGCAACAGTTATTGCTTTTATGCAGTATTTTACACTCATTTCAATGGCTATGATGTCAATTTCAAGAATGTTTGTAATGTATACGAAATGTGCCGCTTCCGCAAACCGAATTGCCGAGGTGCTTGATACTCCCGATAAATATAATATAACGGAAGATACATCATCAACCGATAAGTATCATATTGTGTTTGATAATGTATCATTTTCGTATCTCGGTAAAAAGCAGAATCTGAGTAATATATCATTTTCTTTAAAAAAAGGTGAAAGACTCGGAATTATAGGTGCAACAGGCAGCGGCAAATCAACTCTTATCAAGCTGTTGCTCAGATTTTATGAGCCCGATTCGGGTGAAATAAGATTGAACGGCAGAAATATAACCTCTTACAGCCGTCAGGAGCTTACCTCAATGTTCGGTGTTTCATTGCAGAACGGTTTTATCTATGCAGACACAGTTGAGGAAAATATCCGTTTCGGCAGAGATATTGCGGAAGATGCTGTTATCCGTGCCGCAAAAACAGCACAAGCTCATGATTTTATTACTGCAACCGCCGACGGTTATTCTCATATGCTTTCATCAAAGGGCACCAATCTTTCGGGCGGTCAGCGGCAGAGAGTTCTTATAGCCCGAGCAATAGCGTCAAATCCCGAAATTCTCATTCTTGATGATTCATCATCAGCACTTGACTATAAAACAGATGCAAATCTTCGCAAGGCTCTTGATGAAAATATGTCATGCTCTACCGTTATTACAGTTGCACAGCGAGTCAGCTCCGTTAAAAATTGCGACCAGATAATCGTTATTGATGAGGGTAAAGTTATAGGGCACGGCAAGCACGAATGGCTGCTTGAAAACTGCATTGAATACGCAGAAATCAGTCAGTCGCAGATGGGAGGTGCTTTTGTTGAATAATACAGTTAAAAAAAGGGACAACAAAGGCATTATGTTGAGGCTCGGCAGATATGTTATAAAACAATGGCATCTGTTTATACCTGCTGTTATCTTTACGCTGTTGTCAAATCAGCTTGCTCTTTTAGGTCCGCGCTATTCGGGTGCGGCAATAGATGCAATAGAAATACAAAAGGGCGTAAATTTCCCCGTTGTGTGGGATAATGTTATCAAAATGATAGTTTGCTATGCTCTTTCTGCTGTTCTTTCTTATGTACTTGCGGTTATAATGATTCATCTCAGCCAGAAAATCACTTATAAAATGAGAAAAGAGCTTTTTGAAAAGCTGAATACCTTACCCGTAGGGTATTTTGATACTCACCCCACAGGCGATATAATCAGCCATCTGTCTTATGATATTGATACCATAAACAGCACTCTTTCACATGACCTTGTGCAGGTTATGACCAGTGTTTATACGGTTGTGGGTTCTCTTATTTTTATGTTGCAGATTTCAAAGCCGATGATTCTGATATTTGTTTTTACAGTACCTGTTTCTGTGCTTTTTACCCGTTACCGTTCAAAAAAGGTAAGACCTTTGTTCCGCGCAAGATCGAAGAAATACGGCGAGCTTAACGGTTATGCGGAGGAAATGCTGTCAGGTGCAAGAACTATTGAGGCATACGGCAGACAGGATGTTATTTCCGACCGCTTTAATGACAGAAACGAATCAGCTATGGATGCATATTATAAAGCTGAATACAATGCGGCAATGCTTTTCCCCACAATCAATCTTATAAATAACATTTCAATAGCACTTGTTGCAATTTTCGGCGGAATTCTGTATATGTATTCTCAAAGCGGAGCAGTGCTTGCAGGCTCGGTATTCTTTATTTCCTTGGGCGGCGTTGCTCAGTTCGTTCAGTATTCACGCAAGTTTGCAGGGCCTATAAATGAGTTCTCAAATATTCTGCACGAATTTCAGTCTGCATTTTCTGCGGCAGAGCGTGTTTTTCGTATATTGGATGAAGAGCCCGAACCTCTTGATAAAGAAGATGCACAGGAACTGAAAAATGTAGAAGGTGATGTTTGTATTGATGATATCACATTCGGATACACCGAAGAAAAAACAATTCTTAAAAATGTTTCGGTTTCAGCATCAAAGGGTAAAACAGTTGCAATCGTAGGCCCGACAGGGGCGGGAAAAACCACTATAATCAATCTTCTTATGAGATTCTACGACCCGCAGTCGGGCGAAATCCGTATAGATTCAATTCCTGCCCTTAAAATCAAACGCTCCGATTTAAGACTTGCATTTACTATGGTTTTACAGGATACGTGGCTGTTTTACGGTACGGTTTACGATAATATTGTGTACGGCAGAGAAAATGCAACGATGGATGAGGTTAAGGCGGCGGCAAAAGCGGCAAGAATTGACGGTTATATAGAGAGTCTGCCCGATGGTTATAATACTGTTCTTTCCGATGACGGAGTAAATATTTCCAAAGGTCAGCGTCAGCTGATAACTATTGCAAGAGCATTTTTGTCCGATGCGCCCATGCTTATTCTTGATGAAGCAACATCAAACGTTGACTCAAGAACGGAAATTCAGATTCAGGATGCAATGAATGATCTTATGCAGGGAAGAACCTGTTTTGTTATCGCTCACAGACTATCTACCATACAGAATGCGGACACAATTCTTGTTGTAAAGGATGGTGAAATTACCGAGCAGGGCAATCATGATGAACTTATAAAGCTCGGCGGATTTTACAGCACACTCTATAATTCACAGTTTTCATAATAATTCAAGCCTTGTTCTCATATTACGAGAGCAAGGCTTTGTATTCACACTTAAATTAAAAAAATACAGAACCTGATACAGTCGTTCCTGCATATGGCTCTGTATTATTTTTTTTTGATATTATTCCATATTTTTTTCAAGGAAGTTTACAACATCACCGATTGTTTTGAACTTTTTGATGACTGAATTTGAAATTTCAACATCAAACTCATCTTCAAGTCCGCAAATCAAATGAACAATACCTAAAGAAGAAAGTCCGGGAATTTTACTGATTTTTGTTTTTGCTGTAAAGTTTGGATCGCATATTCCTGTTACCTCTGAATATACTTTTTCAATACGTTCTATCATGATTAGTTCTTTTTCTCCATTTCTTCAACAAGTTTTTTGAAACTGACTTTACCCATAGCTGTTTTTGGTAAGTTTTCTTTAAAAATGATCTCCTTCGGCATAGCATAATCGGCAACATTCTTTTCGCAGACGTTTAAAATCTGCTTGCGAAGTGCATCAAGGTTGATATCCATACTTGTGGGCTGAACAACTGCAACAATACGCAGACCTGAACCTCTGCCGGTAACACCGATTACACATGATGTTGTTACCCCGTTACACTGGTTAATAACATTTTCAATCTGTGTAGGATATACATTATAACCTGCCAAAATAATCATTCTGGAATGTCTTTGACGATAATAGACATAACCGTCTTCATCCACGCAGCCGATATCACCCGTATGCAACCAGGTTTTTCCGTCTGCATGTTTTTGTAATGCATTAGCAGTTTCGATTTCGTTTTTATAATAACCCTTCATAAGCGTGGGACCTGTTACGCAGATTTCACCGTCTTCTCCTGCGGGAAGGGTTTCTTGTGTTCCGATCTTAACGATTTTTATTTCATTGTCGGGGAAAGGAATACCGGTACTGCCTTCTCGCATTGCAAAGAAGGGGTTAATGCATACGCCTGAAAGGCTTTCCGTAAGACCGTAGGCTTCCATCATACGAGCCTTGGAGTTGCCTTTTTTCAGATATTTATTCATACGGTTTATGATCTTTTGGTCACATTTATCACCTGAAAAAGCAACCATTTCCATGAAAGAAAGATCTGCTTTTTCAATTTCTTCCGTTCTTACTAATGCTTCAAACAAAGCAGGGACTGCATAGATGTAATTGATTTTTTTCTTGAAAATCAGTTTTGAACAAGCCTGATAGTCGAATTTCGGCAGAAGGAAAATATGGCAACCGAAAGAAAGCATTACGTGCATGCACATTGCAAATCCAAAACCGTGAAATAACGGCATAAGTGCAAGAACTTTTTTTCCTGCAGTGTCAGCAGTATCGAGAGGTTTAATTTCTGAGGACTGAATAGCCATAGCATTAAATGCACGGTTCTGAATCATTACTCCTTTTGGCAAACCTGTTGTTCCGCCGCTATAAAGTATAATTGCAACGTCATCACCTTTGCCGTCGTCGGGAGCAAGGGGTTGTTTTCTTGTTTTTCCGTTTTTAAGGAAATCATTCCAATAAATTATGTTGTGAGACGGATTGAATCTGATGTTAAGCTTATTTTTTGCAGAGTATATAGACTTTAAGTAAAAAGGAAGTGCATCAACAATGCGGGCAATAATCATTAGAGGCTTGCGTGAAGTATTCCACTCGATGTCTGCAAATTTCGGATATACCATATCAAATGTAAGAATAGCAGCACTGTCAACATTTTCTACAAATTGCTTGATTTCACCGGTTGAAAGTAAGGGATGAATCATGTTTGCAATCGCACCGATGCGATTTACAGCATAAGCCATGCAGAGTGCTTGTGGTGTGTTGGGCGCAACAATAGAAATATAATCACCTTTTTTAATTCCGCTTGCCAGAAGAGATTGGGCTATCAATTCAATCTGAACAATCATTTCTGAAAAAGATGTTTTTTTTCCCTGAAATTCCAAGGCTGTATAGTCAGGATGTCTTTGTGCGGTTTTCTGTAAAAGTGTGAAGAACGAAAAATCAGGGTATTCGTCTATGAAATTGTCTTTTCCGTGGTGTTCGCTCCATATATTAGGGGTTCTTTTCATGTGCATTTCACCTCTCAATAATTATATACGCAAATTAGAGTTTTTTCAATGCTTTTTTCACAAATTATTGAAAAAATCCTCTTTTCTTGACATTAATATATTAATATAATATAATAATATAATATTAAATCATTCATTAGGAGGAAATTGTAGTGGAATTTAGGCTTACCTCATCTCAAATGACTTTCTATACAAAAAATCTCACGCTTGATGACCATATATGGAATCAGGGTGTAGTGCAGGTGTTTCCTGAAATCTATACCTATGAGCAGTTGAATGATGCGTACAACAATCTTGTGAAGGTCAATGACAGTCTTCGCGTTAAAATGAAAGAAACCGACAACGGTCCGGTTATGTTTCTGTCAGATTTTGAATATCAAAAATTTCCCTTCTTTCAGTTTTCTTCCGATGAGGAATTAATGGAGGCCGCAAAAAACTTTGTAAATCAACCGATGGATGCTTACGGTATTCTGGTTAAATGTGCAATTTTTCAAACGCCTGTTTCTTCCGGTGTGATGATTTGTGCAAACCACATGGTTGTTGACGGATATAGTGCCGCAGTTATGGCTGATCATATTAATCGCTATCTGCAGGATACAAACTATGTACCTTCAGCCTGCCAATCTTATCAGGAGTATATCGAAAAAGAGGAAAAGCATAAGCAGTCAAAACGATTTGAACTTGATAAAAAATTCTGGAAAGAACAGTTTTCTTCCGAACCGGTTTGCAGTCTGGGTTTAGCTCGTGAAAAGCAGTTAGATTATAGTGTATCCGAAGAAAACTGTGAAATTACGTCTGAATTTTTTGAAAAAATAAAAGTATTCTGTAAAGAGAGTAATATTTCTCCCGCTACTTTCTTCAACACGGTTTATGCAACATATGTCCATCGTTACTTTGAATTGGATAATTTTACAATGGGTGTGCCTGTTCTGAACCGACTTACACAGGCAGAACTGAATACAGTTGGGTTGTATATGCATATAATCCCCCTTGTTGTTAATATTCAGTCCGAATCATTTCTTGCTCATGCACATAGAATTGAAGATTCACAGATGAATCTTTTCCGTCATCAAAAATTCACTCAAAATGATATCAGAGCACTTTTAAACGTAAACGATTTTTCCGTCAACCAACTTTTTGATATTACTGTGGATTATGAAGACCTTCCCCATAACGAAGCTTATGATGTGCGTTTTCAGTATTCCGACGTAAGTACAACTCCGTTGGAGATACATTTGTTAAACTTCGGCAACGATCGTCATCAATTAAAAATACGTTACAGAACAGCTTTCTTTAAAGAACGTGATATACGTCAGATGATGGATTCCATTTTGCACATTGCCGCTTTTGTAATTGATAATGCTGATATTTTGATAAGTGCTATACCATTGTTTTCAGAAAAAACGGTTGCAGAAACACTTGAACAGTTAAAACTGTTTAACAACACCGCAACAACCTATCCCAGAAACAAGAGTGTGCAAGAGCTGATTGAGGCACAGGCGGCAGAAAATCCGGACAAAGTTGCAGTAACAGCCGATGATAAAGAACTGACATATGAGCAGCTGAACAGTGAAGCAAACAGAATAGCCCATTCACTCATTGAAAAAGGAATCGGCAGGGGAGATATAGTT
>JAZSLJ010000069.1:0-115050 GCA_045535305.1 Acutalibacteraceae bacterium | reverse complement strand
TTTTTGTGCATTTATAAAAGAAAAATAACAAGTCAAACTTGACTTATTAAAACAGATCTGATATTATAATAGTACAAATTTGACTTGTTATTATGGAGGCTCTATGAAGATTTCAAATTATAATGATGAAAAATCAATATTAGTGGAATTGGGAAACCGTATTCAGCAGTACAGGATTTCCTTGAATATTACACAATCAGAGCTTGCACAAAGATGCGGACTTTCTCTTAAGACTATTGCCCGTACAGAAATGGGATATGATACCAAGCTTTCAAATCTGATTAAGATTTTGAATGAAATCGGACTTTCAGAAAACTTAGATATTTTAATACCTGAACCTCAACCAAATTATAAGGCTTTGTTCGAGAAACAGAAATTAAGAAAACGTGCGCGACCGAACAAGAAAAAAGCTGATGACACTTGGATTTGGGAAGAAGATAAGGTAAACAATAACATTATCTAAACTCGAAAAAATATATAACATTACAAAGTTTTATCGGTATAGAAGTAAAAACTATTGACTTTAGCATAGTTTTTCGATATACTTTAGGTAACGGAGGTGGTCAGAATGATTTTAAGACCGGATTATATTAATGCAATTACTCCTTTTATAGATGCACCGCTTGTGAAAATTCTTGCCGGTGTCCGTCGATGCGGTAAATCAACAATTTTTGAAATGTTAGTACAGGAAATCAAAAATAAAGGTGTTTCTCCCGATAACATTATTGAAAGAAAATATAACAATCCTGATTATGACGACTTTACGGCAAAAAAGATGTATACCGATTTAAAAGATGCCATAAAAGAAAAAGGAAGATGCTATCTTTTCCTTGACGAGCTTCAGGAAATTAGCGGCTGGGAAAAGACTGTAAACTCTCTTATGGAAGACTTTGATGTTGATATATATGTTACAGGCTCAAACTCAAAGCTGATGTCAAGTGAAATATCAACATATTTAACAGGCAGATATGTTCTGATTCCTGTTTACACTCTTTCTTTTAAGGAATATCTGACTTTTAAAAACAAGGATATTAAAAATGCTCGAGAAGCTTTTGATGAATATGTGCAGTACGGTGGCTTTCCTATTGTAGGCATAAGCGATTTTGATACAAAATCAGCATATCAGGTTGTTGAGGGGATTTATGCTTCTGTAATAACGAGAGATATTTCTAAAAGACACAAGATAAGAAACAAAGATCTGTTTGACAGAGTTGTAAGATATATTATTGAAAATGTAGGTCTGACGTTCTCTGCTTCTTCAATAGTAAAATTTCTTAAAAGTGAAAACAGAAGTCTTTCTGTTGAAACGATATATAATTATCTCAAATGGCTTAGTGAAGCATTCATCATCTATCCCTGCAAAAGATATGATTTGCAAGGTAAGGCAATCCTGAAA
This sequence comes from Acutalibacteraceae bacterium, assembly GCA_045535305.1. GTDB lineage: Bacteria > Bacillota > Clostridia > Oscillospirales > Acutalibacteraceae > UBA1081. Next base: position 113,654 of record JAZSLJ010000069.1, on the reverse strand, counting down.
ACTCAGGAAAAATATTATCTTTCCGATATTTCAATAAAATACAGCTTACAAGGCTTTGACAGAAAAATGTTGTCAGCTGTTTTTGAGAACATCGTTTTTCTTGAAATGAAACGCAGAGACTATGATGTCTATATCGGTAAAAACGGTACTAAAGAAATAGATTTCATCGGTGTTCGCAGAGATGAAAAGATTTATGTTCAGGTTTGCGTTGAACTGCCCACCGAATCAACAAGAGAAACAGATAACCTTATGGAAATCAAAGACCACTATCACAAATATGTCGTTTGCAGAGATACACTTGCAATCGGCAACGATAACGGAATTGAAATTACACATATTGCAGATTTTCTGTTAAGAGAAAAATGGTGATAAAATTACAGCGTGCGGAGTAAAATCTGCACGCTGATTTTTTGCGTTAAATGGCAGTTAAGGGGGTGTATTTTATAAAAATTGCAAATTTAACCCCGTTAACTCAAATTTATAAAACCGACACTTTTATTAAAAATGTCTACAAATCACCCGTTATAGTCTTCCCTTCATTGCAACCACCCCATAGCTGCACCCATAATTGAAGTGCCAAAAACCCAGTAAAATAGGCACTTTTGAGGTTTTGAAAAATTTTATGGTTTTCTCTTGACATTTACCCCTGCGGCGGCAAGAACCATTAAAGATTATCTTACTGATACAGGCACAAAACCCGAAGATTACGACTTGATTTTAACGGGAGATTTAGGAATTGTAGGGTCAAAGCTTCTTTATGAACTGCTTGAAACAAGAGAAAATCTTAACATTCAGAGTGTTCACAACGACTGCGGAATGATGATTTTCAGCCGCGAAAAACAGGATGTTCACGCAGGCGGTTCGGGTTGCGGATGTGCGGCAAGCGTGCTTTGCTCACACATATTCCGAAGAATGAGAGAAAAAGAGCTTACAAACGTGCTGTTTGTGGCAACGGGGGCATTACTTTCGGCAACATCCCCGTTACAGAAATTGACAATACCCGGAATTGCCCATGCGGTGCATTTGGTGTACAGATAAACAATAATTTATCGCTGTGCGATAAATTATTGTAGCGATATAAATCCGTAAACGGATTTACGATATACCTGACGGTGCGATATATACATTCGTATGCGATATGTGCCTGTCGGCACGCGGATTTATATCATATCGCATTTGAGCGTCAGCGAAAATATATCGCATTTGCGTAGTAAATATATCGCGTTGTGTCAGCAACATATCGCTAAATTGTTGTTTATAAAAAAGCGTGCAGTTTTTCTGCACGCTCTTATTATATTACGGTTCTTCATAATGATATCTTCTTCTGCCTACGGTATTTTTTCCGAACTGGATTGCCTGTGTGGGGCATTTGTTTATACAGGCGGTACAATGGGCACATTTTGCCTGTGTCCATACGGGTTTGCCGTCTTGCATTTTGATAACATCTATGGGACAATCCCTTTCGCATTTACCGCATGAAATACAATCATCCGTTACATAAAACGGCTTTGTTACGCGCATCATTGAATAAAGGCTCTGCATAACCGCACTTGCGGCCTTACCCTTAACTCCGCTGTTGAATCCGCCTTTTTTATTTTTCTGCAAGTCCTCAATAATATCGTATATTTCACCTTCGGCGTGAAGAGTATATTTCTTTCTCTTTTCCTCGTCGCTGGGCTCGTAAATCATAACGTAATTATCGGGCATTTTAAGCTCAAATACGCAAGCTGTTTTTAATGCATATTCGCTTATTGCTTTGCGGAACATAACGTCTGCACCCACGGCATTTGCGCCGCAGGTTATAACGGCGTAAATATAGCAGTCATTATCTGCAACGATGTTTATATTTTTAAGAAAATCCGACACAACCGAGGGCAATCCGCTGTAATAAATGGGAAATACAAAACCCAGCTTCTCCCCTGTTCTTACGGTATAGCTCATTCTGCCCGTTTTTAAAAGCTCTGCCATATCGGCAATTCTGTCGCCTGTACCGTGAGCAATCTTCTCTGCGGCATGGAGTGAATTACCCGTTCCCGAAAAATAAAAAATCATATTTTTTCCTCCCAATAATTTTCTATTTTAATTATATCATAACAGAAACAAAACCTCAATATCATACAAAAAAATTTACAAAAAAACAGCAGTATTAGTAAAATTTGCGATTGCATTGAAAACTGAAAGTGCTATAATTAATTTAGGTTTTTATTTTATATATAAGGCGGCGATAAATTTGGATAATATGCTTAAAGAAATCCTGCGAGCAGAACGCGAAGCAAAGGCTCTTGCCGACAAAACCGAAGAATACAGAGCCGCAGTTCTGGCTGAAACAGAAAAGGAAAAGGCTCAGATTATTGCTCAGAAACTTGCACAGGCAAAAGCAGACGTTGAAGCGTTGAAACAGCAGCATTCTTTATCCGTTGCGGCTTCCATGCAGGCGTATGAAAAGGATGCCGAGGCACAGATTGCACAGATGCAGACTGCTGCAAAAGAGAAATCCGCACAGTGGGAAGCAGAACTGTTAAAAAGAGTTATAAGTGAGTAAAATATGAAAATACCGAATTTTGCATTAAATTCAGTTTACGCCAAGGTAAAAGCACTTTACGGCAAAAGGTTGACCGAAAAAAATTACAACGACCTGCTCAGACTCAATTCAGTTACCGAAATTGCCGAGTACCTGCGCACAAGAACTGCCTATGCACAGATATTTGAGGGGCTGTCCTCTACGGAAAAACTGCAAAGAAGCAGACTTGAAAATCTGCTATTCAACAAAATGTATGACGAGATGGTATCCGTTATGCGTTTTCAGAAAGCCGCAGGCAATTCGCTGTATGAATATTTTATTATGAAGTACGATATTCAGCAGATAATAAATGTGATAAGCTCACTTGAAACAAAAAGTGAAAACTACTTTTTCACATTCCCCGTTTTTTACAACGAACATTCAAAGCTTGACCTGTATGCACTTGCACAGGCAAAAACCGATATGCAGATTCTCGAATGTACAAAGCATACCGTTTATTACTCTGCTCTGCGTGATGCGCTTACAAAATACAGGCTGACGGGCAGTCTTACTGCATTACAGACGGATTTAAGCGTTTTTCTTGACGGTCAGTTCTTATCTCTTGCCTTCGGCAAAGGCAAGCCCGATAAAAAAAGCGAATGTCTTGCCCTTTACAAATGCCTGAACGACACGGATTTTGTAAGTATGCTGTACAGAATCAAGCGTTTTTCCTTTGACGGCAATTCCGAACAGATTGTTGCAACGCCCGAGCTTACCGCGTTCACGGTCAAAGAGCTTAATGCGATGCGGAATGCATCAACCGCCGGGGAATTGACCGAAATTCTTAAAACAACTTATCTTAAAGCCGTTGCGGCAGATGAGGACAATACAGATATCCATTACAGGCTCAATAAATATATGTTTGAACAGCTTGTATCAACGGTACGCAGTTCATCCTCACCCGAGGCTGTAATGCTTGCATATTTTCATTATAACGAGTTTGAAATCCGCAACATTATCAATATTATAGAGGGCAAACGCTACTCTCTTGCAAAAGATGAAATTGAAGCTATGCTCTTTGTATCACGAATGCCGTAAAAAAGGTTGGTGAAATTTTTTGGCTATTGAAAAAATGATGTTTGTCAGAGCCACAGGCCCTGTTGACAAACTCAATGAATTTAATCTTAAAACCCTGCTGGTTGACTACTATCACCCCGAAAATGCACCTGATTATATGTCAGGCACGGACGGCTGGCAGAGCATCGGGGAGAGCAATCCCTTTGACGGTACAATAAAACATCTTGAGGAAATATCAAAGCTGACGGGCATTGACCTTTTAAGCAACGCCCCGCTGCTATACGGCAACAAGCCTGTAAGCGAAGATTACCTTAACAAGCTTACAAAATATATCGCAACAAACGATTTTGAAGTAAGCGACATAAGTATGTTTCTTTCGGCACTTCAACCTATTGTCGGCACATACAGCGAAAGGCACGCAACGTTACAGGCACGCAAAAAAGAGCTTGAACAGAATATCAATAAATTAAGCCACTTTGCTCAGCTTGATATTTCCCCCAACGAGCTTATGAGTACAAGCTATGTTGAACTCCATTTCGGCAGTCTGCCAAAGGATTCAATGGTTAAGCTCTATATGTACACAGACGAAAACAAGCTTATTTTCAAGACCTATTCGTCCGATGAAAAATACTTCTGGGGCGTGTATTTAGTACCCAAGCACAGAGCAGATGAAGCTAAAAAAATAATGTCTGCACTGTACTTTGACGAGCTTACACTTGACCTTTCACAAAGCTCGGTGCAGGATATGATTGCAAACTGTAAAGCAGAGCTTGCAGACGTAAACGAAAAGATTAAATTGCTTACTCAGTTCTGGGAGGACAACCGTGAAGAATTGACTTACGATTACTCCATTCTTCTGAATCTCCAAAAGCTCTGGAGCTTCAGAAAATTTGCGGTAGTAAAAGGCGAAACATTCTGCTGTATCGGTTGGATTCCCAAAAAATCGGAAAATGATGCCAGAGCAATTTTCTCAGCAATAAACGAGCTGGAATTCACAATAAAAGACCCCGAAACATCAATTACCGCCACAAGCAATTCCTCATCAAGTCCATTTGAGCGTTCAATACGCGATATTGAGCATCTTGCCCATCACGTAGGCTTTCAGCTCACACCGGACAAGCTTCACAACTGTATAGGCAACAAACGTGTACTTACAAAAGATTATCTTGAAAAATTCACAAGATATCTGGGCGGTACGGATACAAATTCCGAAGACAACAGTATGTCCGGCTTCAACAGCAAGATTCATACACTTGCAAAAAGCCGAAAAGAGATAAGAGCAAGGGAAAAGAAAATAAGAACGCAGATTGAAATTCTTTCACATTACAAATCTCTTGATATCGACCTTTCTCAGCTTATGAGCGTAAATTATACGGTTGTGCGTTTTGGTTTTATCCCCGTTGAGCATACACCTGTATTAAAAAAGCTTGCAGATGAAAAGAATTTTATTTTCAACGATTGCTCACAGGACGAAACCTACTGCTACTGTCTGTATTGCGCACCTAAAAAATACGCGTCCGAAATTGCTGATATTTTTGACTCCTACCGTTTCAGAGAATTCAATATTACCGACAAATCGGGTACGGTAGAATCAATTATCGCTAAATACTCAAAAGACCTTGAAACAATTGACAAGCAGAATCAGCTTATCACCGATTTCTGGCACAAAAACGAAGAACAGATAATAGACTGTTATTCAATTCTTGAAGATTTACAGCGTCTTTGGAATTCAAGAAAATACATCACACAGAAAAACGGTAAATACGTTTATTCGGGTAACGCATCACTTCAGGATAAAAGAGAAATTCTTACCCTTTACGAAGCAGTCGGCGGATTTTCCGTAAGCGGTGCAAAGGCGGATGCAGATTCGTCATCACATCAGCATTTATCGCCCCCCACAAGGCTTCGCAACGCAAAAATATTCCGTCCTTACGAATACTACGTTAAAATGTACGGTATGCCCGGCTACAATTCAATCGACATTACGTCGTTCGTGGCAATAACCTACACTTTACTTTTCGGTATAATGTTCGGCGATTTAGGTCAGGGACTTATCCTTTCCGTATTCGGCGCACTTGCATGGAAATTCAAAAAAATGGAGCTTGGCAAAATACTTGTTCCCTGCGGAATTTCATCAATGTGCTTCGGCCTTGTTTTCGGCTCATTCTTCGGCTTTGAGCATTTTCTTGACCCGCTGTATCATTCCGTCGGAATGAAAGGCAAGCCCCTAGAGGTAATGGACAGCATCAACACCGTATTGCTGTTTGCAATAGGTATAGGTATTGCACTTGTTTCACTTTCAATCATCATAAATATATATGCAAACATCAAAAACAAAAAGTTCGGTGCGGCTCTGTTTGACAATAACGGTCTTGCAGGTCTGATACTGTACCTGTGCGGCGTAAGCTTTGTTGTTGATTTTATGGCAAAAATCCAGATTATACCGAGCACAATAGGTATTGTGCTTATGGCAATATGTGCCGTGATACTTTTCTTTAAAGAAATCCTTATCGGCATCGTTGACAAGCACGACAACTGGAAACCCGACAGCATTTCCGACTTTTTAATGCAGAATGTGTTTGAAATGCTTGAATACGTGCTTTCATATTTCAGCAACACGGTATCATTCCTTCGTGTGGGCGCGTTTGTGCTTGTACATTCGGGTATGATGATGGTTGTATTCTCCCTTGCGGGCGAAAGCGAAAATATATTTGTTATAATTTTAGGCAACATTCTCGTTATCTGCCTTGAAGGTCTGCTTACGGGTATTCAGGCATTAAGACTTGAATTCTACGAGATGTTCAGCCGATGCTTTGCAGGCGACGGCAAACCCTTCGTTTCTGCAAAATCAATTTTAAAATCCGATTCTTAATGGAGGTAACACAATATGTCTACTTTTATTTATGCAGTTTTAATTATTCTTCCCGCAGTTGCTCTTGGTATACTTGCTTATAATGCATTCAGAAGCCACCTCAACGGTGTAAGCGGTAAAAAAATTATGAAGAAAAACCTTATGAGCTTTACAGTTATTCTCATGATTTCTGCAGCTCTTATGTTCAGCGTTTCCGCGGCGGACACAACAGACGATGCAGCGGCAACTGATACAGCCGTTACTGAAGAAGCAGAAGCAACAGCAGATGACGGCATTTCCAAGGGTCTCGGTCTGCTTGCGGCAGGTCTTGTTACAGGTCTTGCAGGTATCGGCGGCGGTATTGCCGTTGCTGCGGGCGCACCTGCTGCTATTGCGGCAACAAGTGAAGACCCCAAATCCTTCGGTAAATCACTTATCTTCGTTGCGCTGGGTGAATCAATCGCACTTTACGGCGTTGTTATCTCCATACTTATTATCAACAAGGTTTAAAAAATGAAGCTGATGCTTATTACAGACAACCGTGATACCGCCGTAGGATTGCGTCTTGCGGGGGTGGAATACACTCTTGTGCAGTCAGCAGAGGAATGTAAAACGGCGTTAGGTACGCTGATTGAAGACAGTTCAATCGGCATAATCCTTATAACGCAGAGTCTTTACGAACAATGTGCCGATACGGTTGACGAAATAAAAAATACTGTCCCGATGCCCCTTATCACGGAAATTCCCGACAGCGACAAACCTTTTAACAGTAATGCTATTACCCGTTACGTTTCCGATGCAATGGGTATATGAGGTGAATAACATGGCAGAAATAGGTGCAAAAAGTCAGGCTTTTTTCAAAGCCATAAACGATGCATCAAGGTCGCACAACGATGCGATAATCAAAGAAACCGAAAGCTTTAAGCTTCACGAGCTTGAAAAAGCAAAGGCAGAAGCACAAAGAGTTTATGATGAATATGTTTTTGCCGCAACACAGAAAATGGCTGTAAGCGACGGTGTTGAAGCACAAAGACTTTCATTTGAGCTTAAAAAACAGGTTATTGCCGCAAGACAGGAAATAACCGATTCGGTTTTCAACAACGTAACACAAAAAATAAAAGAATTTACCGCAACAGACGATTATGCTCATATGCTCGTATCAAGTGCCGAAAAAATGGTTAAGATATGCGGCAGCGACGAAATAGTAATCTATCTTCGCTCCGAGGATAAAATTTACGAAGACAGAATCAAAGCTGTATCGGCAAGTATCTCAACAGCCGTTGACGATGAAATTACTCTGGGCGGTATTTATTGCATATGCGAGAAAAAATCATTAAAGCTCAACGATTGTCTTGAAACAAAGCTCGAAAACCAGAAAGAATGGTTTTATGAAAATTCCGGTTTATATTTGGGGTGAAAAATTTGTCAGAGGTTAATTACATATACGGCATAAACGGCCCTGTTGTAACGGTAAAGGGCAAAACAAGCCTTAAAATGATGGAAACTGTCTACGTTGGCGAGGACAGACTTGCAGGTGAGGTTATAAAAATAACCGACGAGCTTACTACCATTCAGGTTTATGAGGACACCGCAGGACTTAAAGCCGGTGAAAAGATAATTTCCACTTCGGAGCTTATGTCCGTTACCTTAGGTCCGGGACTTATAGGCAATATCTATGACGGTATACAAAAGCCCCTTACGGTTATTGCCGAGGAATCGGGTATTTTCCTTACAAAAGGCGTAAACACTCCCGCTATTGACGAAAACAGGGAATGGGACACAAAAGTCTTTATTACCGCAGGTGATACGGTTACGGGCGGTCAGGTTTTTGCGCAGTGCGACGAAACTCCGATAATAAAGCACAAGGCACTTGTACCTCCCAACGTAAGCGGTGAGGTTGTATGGGCAAATACCGACGGCAGTTACAAGGTAAACGACGTTATTGCTCAGATTAAAACAGAAAAAGGTAATCTTATTGATTTGACACTTTGCCAGAAATGGCCCATAAGAAATCCTCGTCCTGCAAAAAACAGGCTTCCCATATCCGAGCCTCTTATAACGGGACAGAGAATTATTGACACTATGTTCCCCATCGCAAAAGGCGGTGCGGCGGCAATCCCCGGCGGCTTCGGTACGGGCAAAACCGTTACACAGCATCAGCTTGCCAAGTTTGCCGATGCGGATATAATAATTTACGTAGGTTGCGGCGAGCGCGGTAACGAAATGACACAGGCACTCAATGAGTTTGCTCAGCTTACCGACCCCTCAACAGGCAGACCCTTGCTTGAGAGAACAATTCTTATTGCAAACACGTCAAACATGCCCGTTGCCGCCCGTGAAGCATCAATTTACACAGGTATCACTCTTGCGGAATATTACCGCGATATGGGTTACAATACTGCTCTTATGGCAGACTCAACATCACGTTGGGCAGAGGCGTTAAGAGAAATATCGGGCAGACTTGAAGAAATGCCCGCCGACGAAGGCTATCCTGCATATCTTCCCTCCCGACTTTCAGAGTTTTACGAAAGAGCAGGCTATTTTGAAACTCTTTGCAACGAAAAAGGCTCAATCACCCTTATCGGTGCAGTTTCACCTCCCGGTGCAGACTTTTCAGAGCCTGTTACACAGAACACAAAGCGATTCACACGCTGTTTCTGGGCACTTGACAAATCCCTTGCATACGCAAGGCACTACCCTGCCATAAACTGGAACGACAGCTACAGCGAATATCTTGCAGACCTTTCCGATTGGTACAATGAGAACGTGCATCCCGATTTTATAAAATACAGGAACGATATTGCACATATTCTCGCCAACGAAACAAGCCTTATGGAAATAGTAAAGCTTATCGGCTCAGAAATTCTGCCCGATTCCCAGAAGCTTACCCTTGAAATTGCAAGAGTTATAAGAATCGGCTTCTTACAGCAGAACGCTCTGCACGAAACAGACACATACACTCCCGTATACAAGCATTTTATGATGATGAAGGCAATCCGTCAGCTTGCAGATTCCGCCAATGCGGCAATTTCAAGAGGCGTACCTATGTCAAAAATCCTTGCAACGGGTATGTTTGAAAAGGTAATCAAAATGAAATATGATATTCCCAACGATAATGCGGATGCAATAAATCCGCTTATTACGGAAATTATCAACGTATACGATAATTTAGAATGACAAGGTGATAAAATGATAAAAGAATATATCGGCCTTAAAGAAATAAACGGCTCGCTTGTCATTCTTGACGGCGTTGAGGATGCTTTCTTTGAAGAAATGGTACAGCTCCGCCTTGAAGACGGCACTGTCCGCGACGGCAGAGTCGTTATGATTGAGGGTGATAAGATTGCCGTTCAGGTATTTGAAGGCACAAAAAATATCTCCTCATCAAACACATCAACCGTACTCAAGGGTAAGCCTATGGAGCTTTCTCTCTCGCCCGAAATCGTCGGCAGAGTTTTTGACGGCTTAGGCAGACCCAAAGACGGTCTGGGTCAGATTTTCCCCGTATGTAAAAGAGATATAAACGGTACGGCTATAAATCCCGTATCAAGAGTGTACCCTAAAAACTACATCAATACGGGCATATCCTCAATAGATGCACTTACAACGCTGATAAGAGGTCAGAAATTGCCCATATTCTCCGGCTCGGGTATGAAGCATAACGAGCTTGCGGTACAGATTGTAAAGCAGGCATCTGTTGCAAACAATGACGATTTTGCCATTGTTTTTGCGGCTATGGGTGTAAAAAACGACGTTGCAGACTATTTCAGACGCTCCTTTGAACAGGCTGACGTTATGAACAAGGTTACAATGTTCCTTAATCTTTCAAACGACCCGATTATTGAAAGACTTATTACTCCCAAATGTGCTCTTACAGCCGCAGAATATCTTGCATTTGAATGTAACAAAAACATTCTTGTTATTCTCACGGATATGACCGCTTATTGCGAAGCGCTGCGTGAATTCAGCTCATCAAAGGGTGAGATTCCGGGCAGAAAAGGCTATCCCGGTTATCTTTACTCCGACCTTGCCGCAATTTACGAGAGGGCAGGTATTGTTGAAGGCTCAACGGGCTCTGTTACACAGCTCCCCATTCTGACAATGCCCAACGACGATATAACCCACCCCATTCCCGACCTTACGGGATTTATCACAGAGGGTCAGATCGTGCTTGACCGTAATCTTGAAACATCGGGTGTATATCCTGCAGTAAGTCTTTTAATGTCCCTTTCAAGGCTTATGAAGGACGGCATTGGTAAAGGCTTTACAAGGGAGGACCACAAAAATCTTTCCGACCAGCTTTTTGCATCTTACGCACTTGTGCAGGATGCCCGTTCACTCGCATCGGTTATTGGTGAAGATGAATTATCCGAGGGCGACAAGCTGTTGCTTGCGTTCGGAAAAGCTTTCGAAAATGAATTCATCAATCAGGGCGAAAACGAGAACAGAACTATCGACGAAACTCTTGACCTCGGATGGAAATTGCTTTCAATGCTCCCGAGAGAATCACTCGACAGAGTAAGTGAAGAAATGTTAGATAAATACTATAAACAATAATTTATCTAATTAACAATGTACAATGTATAATGTACAATGGTGGAAAGGGCTTCGCCCTTTAACCCGATTTTTATGATTCAATAATTGTACATTGTAAATTGTACATTGTACATTAAATTATTGTTTAAAGGAAGGTTTTTTCTTGGCACAGAATATTTTTCCTACAAAAAACAATTTAATAAATGCAAAAAAGTCCCTTAACCTTGCAAAGGTGGGGTACGAGCTGATGGACAAAAAACGCAACATCCTTTTGCGTGAGCTTTTATCCCTTATGGATGAGGCGGAGCAGCTGCAATCGCAGATTGGCGAAAAATATACTGCGGCATACACAGCCCTCAGCCGTGCTTACATCGAAATGGGCGACTGCGAAGAAGCGGCACAGTGTATTCCTGTTGACGACTCCGTACAGATTTCATCCCGCAGTGTTATGGGTATAGAAATACCTGCTGTCAAGGCAAATCCCATTCAGCTTATCCCCTACTACGCTTTTTCAACAACCACCGCATCCCTTGACGATGCATATGAAAAATTCAACGAGGCAAAACAGCTTACCGTTCGTCTTGCGGAAATTGAAAACTCAGTTATAAGACTTGCAGATGCAATCAAAAAGACACGTAAACGCTCAAACGCATTGGGCAATATTATGATTCCCAAGTTTGAAAGCACAATAAGCTACATAACAAACGCTCTTGACGAAAAAGAGCGAGAGGAATTTGCAAGACTTAAAGTAATTAAATCCACAAAAAAATAAATTAAAAAACTTGCACTTCACTTTTAATGTGCAAGTTTTTTTGCAAAAAAAAAAACGGGAAGCATCACTGCCTCCCGTTGCTTATTAACATAAAACTTAATTATGCTGCTGCTGAATCATCTTCACCGCCGAATAAACCTGTTAATTCGTTGAACTTTTCAACAATCTTCTGGAGAAAGCTAATGATCCACTGGAAAAGTGCGTTAATTGTTGCTGCTGACATTTATATACACCTCGATTCAAATTATTACTATTGGTAAACAAATTACCCTGTGTCCATATTTTAGCATTTTTTAAAATGCAAATCAATACTTTTGCGAATTGTTAAACTAATGTTTGCGAGTTTGTAACATTCATGACAACTTTTCTTTTTAGAAATATTTTTATGCCTATTCAAACCAAAATATATGCTCAAATATCAAGAATTATGAACAATCTGTAAACATTTAATTAAAAAGGTGTTATAATTTTAACAACTAAACACCTTTCAACAAAGAAATAACCGTGCTTTGCAAAAAAAGCAAAACACGGATTTCAACAATCAAATTAAGTTAAAAATTAAAGAGCTGCACCGTCGTTTTCGAAGCCGTATGTGCCATTCTCCTCATCAAAACCTGCACCAAAAGCTTTAAAAAGTGCCATAACACTCTTGAGCCATTCAATAAGCTTAACGATAAGTTCCATTTAGTTACACCTCACTTTAAATTACACTGCAGACAACATAATTGTCTTTTGGTTAATATTAACATTAAATGGACAACAATTCAAGGCTTTTGGGAATTGTTAAATTAATGTTTGCGAGTTTGCAACATTCTTGACAACATTTAACAGCAAAAAAGAAAATTAAATTATAATACACAGCAATCCGCTGCATCCCTCATTGATAATGCGTTCAAGAGTCTGCTGTAATTTCATTCTTGCTTCGGTGGGCATATGGTACAGCTTGTTTTTAAGTCCCTCGTTCACAAGGTCATCAAGGGATTTGCCGAAAATGTTGGACTGCCATATCTTACCTGGGTTTTCCTGGAATTCATTGAGCAGATATTTAACAAGATCCTCGGACTGACTTTCAGAGCCTACTATGGGAGCTACCTCGGTGTTAATTGTAGCTTTCATCATGTGAATAGACGGTGCGGATGCTTTAAGTCTTACGCCGTATTTACCGCCCTGCTTCATAATTTCAGGTTCTTCAAGTGTAAGCTCATCGATATTGGGCATAACGATGCCGTAGCCTGTTGCTTCTACCTCATCGAGTGCGGAACGGATACGTTTATACTTTCGGGCAATTTCAGCCATTTCTGTAAGAGTTTTAATAAGCTGTTCCTCGTTTTTAACCTCAACACCGCTGACATCAGATACAATCTCATAAAATACGGAATTGGTAATATCAGCCCATATTTCAGCAACACCGTCGCCAAGGCTTATGCTGTCCACTCTGATATGGGTTATGTATTCCTCGTTGGCAAGATGTGCACACATATCATTTATATTTCTTATGCATTTAAGCTCCTGTGCCTGTTTTTTAACGGCGGACATAAGGCTCTTTTTTATTTTGTGGTCGCAGGAGAGAGATTTCATCCACGACGGCACGTGAACGGACACCTGTTTTACGGGGAACTCCATAAGTACCTGACGAAGAATCTCCAATATTTCATTTTCTTCAATATCAAGGCAGTTAACCGGCAGAACGGGAACGGAATATTTTTCGCTCAGAGCCTTGCTCATCTCCGCCGCAGAGGGTGAATCGGGATACATACAGTTAAGCAGAACGATAAAGGGTTTGTTTATCTCCTTAAGCTCCTCAATAACACGTTCTTCCGCTTCTTCATATTCGTATCGCGGTATATCGCTGATACTGCCGTCGGTAGTTACAACAAGACCGATTGTGGAATGTTCGCTGATAACTTTTTGTGTACCGATTTCAGCCGCCATATTAAAAGGGATTTCTTCATCGAACCAAGGAGTTTTTACCATTCTGGGGGATTCGCCCTCAATATATCCCAAAGAGCTTGGAACGATGTAACCGACACAGTCCACCATACGCACGCTGAAATTAACGTTGTTGCCCAGATCCACCCTTGCCGCCTGTTCGGGGATAAATTTTGGCTCTGTTGTCATAATTGTGCGGCCTGCGGCAGATTGGGGTAATTCATCAACTGCTCTTTCACGCACAAATTCGCCGTTGATATTGGGCAGAACTATCGTTTCCATGAATTTTTTGATAAATGTGGATTTGCCTGTTCTTACAGGGCCAACAACGCCGATGTAAATATCACCCTGCGTTCTCTTTTTTATATCTTCATAAATACGGGTATTATCCATTGAGCATCCCTCCTGTTATTCCAATTCAAACACAAGCATACTGTCTGACGAAAGCACGTCTTCATCTATGCCGTTTGCAGTTTTTATAAAATCAACACTGCTGCCTTGCTGTTTTGCAATATCCCACAGTCTTTCGCCCTTGGATGCGAAGTAAACGGTGATTACGCTGTCGCCGTTGTTGCGGTTTTTCTCATTTCCTTTTTCAACACTTGTGATAACGTCGCATTTTTTTACGGGATAAACAAAACCGTCAATATGAAGCTCCGTAGTTACGGTTGCTTCACTGCTTGAATTCATGGCACAGCTTACGGCATTGACGCTCACGGTAGGTGCAAAATCGCAATTTTCCACATTTTCGCCGAACTGCTTTACATAATCAAAGTCAACTATTCTTTCAAAGAAAAGCTTTTCATTCTCAACAGTTTCCACCACAATGCCGTAGTGAATATTACCCTTGAGCTGAATATTTTTATCCGTGGGATTTACCGTATATCTTATTTTTCTTACACATACGTCTGCAATACTCTGCCCTCTGCAGGAACTGAAATCCATTTTTGCATTTACGGTATGATTCTCATTAACGCGGAGAATATCGGTTACGCATTTAATTCCTGTCTGTTTGCAGATAAGCTCACAGGTGGGTGAATAAGCCTCGGAAACGGCATTAATCAGTGCTTTTCTGTATGCATCAATATCAGCATTGACAATAAGTGCAACCTCAAGCTGTCTGCCCGATTGCGGAGTTTCGGGTGAAAGACGTATATCAACGCTTCTTACGTTCATATTCACACAGCAACGGCTGTCATCGTCGATTCCGTCCATATCGATTATCTGATTTACAGGCACATCTACCCTCTGAGCAACAAAATTGCCCTCCTCTGTAAGCATAATAACATTCACAGCCACCGCGCCTTTTATCATAAGCTTGTTTTTGATATGACGTACCTCGTTGACAATGGGCATAAAGTCGCTTCTGTAAACCTTTTTTATTTTAAGACTCGGCTCAACGTCGTTTGCGACGGAAACTGAAAAGCATTTTGACATACTGCCCTCAAGAAAATATCCCTCCGCCTTACATTCAAGGGTGTGATAGGGCAAATCCTTATGAGATGTAATCATTTCACAATCGGTTAATGATGTAACGCTGACCTTAAGACCTATACTGCCACGTATCTCAGCTCTGCGCTGATTGACCGCACGGCAGGAAATCTGATCCGAAACGGCAGTAACGCTGACAATGTCCGTATCAACACCATCGGACACATCTACGCTTCTGTTAAAGGGGAAATTTGACTCAAAGCAGTCTGTTTTGCCTGCGGAATCCACATAAATTACACGCACGCACACGCTGCCGTCAATAATAACCTTGTCGCCCGTCAAAACAGCGGAAAAAATATTCGTATCCGCCGAATTGCCTAAAATCTTTACAATATCGCCGTAGTAATCCGCAAGGCTTACATCATTTTCCACTACCTGCTCGATATTAACGCAAAGCTTTTCTTTTTTAATTAAAACTTTTTCTGTCTGCTTCTGAGCATCCATCTGACCTACTCCTTTTTTTGCTTTTATTGAATCTATATTCATCATACGGGACAAATATTCCGCCATATAATGATTTAAGGAGTGATGTTTTATGAAATGTTCGGTAAGCAGTCTTTGCGACAAGGATATTATTTCAATGTGCGACGGCACAAAAATAGGAACGGTGGGCGATGTGGAATTCGACACCGAAAGCGGATGCATTACAGCATTGATAATCTGCGGTAAGCAGGGATTCCTCGGTATGATGGGTAAAACGGAGGATGTGAAAATTGAATGGTGCGATATTGAGGTAATCGGCGACGATACAATACTTATTAAATGCAACGAAAAGGATTGCACTAAACAAAAAGCACATAAGGTGAAATAGAAAAAAGGATGCGAAATGCATCCTTTTTTATAAACAATAATTTACTTAATTAACAATGTACAATGTATAATGTACAATGGTGGAAAGGGCTTCGCCCTTTAACCCAATTTTATATAATTCAAGCCCGTAGGGCTTCCTTAATTGCTCATTGCTCCCTGCTCATTGCTCATTACAATAATTTATCGCAAAGCGATAAATTATTGTTTGTCTTCTTTTCTGTACTTTAAAACTATTCCCACCAGAATTCCCACAAAAATCACAAATGCGGCTACGGCGCCGAAAATTGCTTTTTTTATATTTTCGTTTGCAAAGATGTTTTCTTCTGCCGTCTGGCTTGCGGCTTCGGCAAAGTTGAGCTTGAGCGTATCTCTTTTTACATTAACCGATTTTGAGTTCGGGTCCATATTACAGCTGTCGGCGCTTGCTACAAAAACAGTTTCTGCCGCCGCATCGTCTTTAACCTCAAAAGTAAACGTTGCAATAACGGCACTGCCGTCTTCCTCGCAGTCCTCCTCGGCTACATAATACATATTAATAAACTGAATGTTGATTTTATCCGTCTCCCCTGTTCCTATCTCAACAAATGAGTTTCCGCCGGGTGCAGATGTTTCATAGTCCTTAAGTTCCACAACCGCAGAGTCATATTTCAAGCGAAAATCGGCACTTTCAGTACCTGCAAGGTCAAGCACCCTGTAAGTAACAACAATCTCCTGTTTTTTCTCATTATATGTTGCAGAGAGCTTAAGCCCCGGTGTTTCCCACGCAAAAGCGGTAATGCAGGTGAGCGAAAGTATCACGATACACAACAATACAGCTACAAATTTTTTCATTTTAAACATACCTTTCTTATACGAAATAGAATTGAGTATCCCAGGCAGGGATATAAGGATTATGCCTTATATACACCTTGTAATCATCGCGGATTGACAAAACTTTAATCGGCAGGGTAAATATGTCCTCGCTCCGATGATAACAGGAAACGAGCATTTTAGGTTTACAGCGTTTAATGGTTTCCTTTGCACCGTCAAGGGCGGACATCTCAAAGCCCTCAATATCAAATTTTATAAACGATACATCCTCATTTGCGGATATTTCGTCAACGGTTGTGCATTTTATATTAACACCGCAATCATCAACAGTACCGTTTCTGCCACCGTGCTTTGAAAAGGTGATTTCACCGGTTTTATCGCATATACAGCTGTTGATGCACTCAATATTTTTAATATCTGCCGTATTTCTGACGAGCTTTGTAAAATTCTTTGCGTCAGGCTCAACGGCATAAATTTTTTTATACCCCGTAACAAATTGCAAAAACTGATGAACGGTATCACCGTTGAACGCACCTAAGTCCATATATACCTCGTTATCGGACAGGTTCAATATATTTTCATAGGCTTCACTAACGGGAGTTTCACAGTCAAAAAGCAGGTCCATATTACCCGTCAGCTTGAAATTTACAATGTTATCAAAAACTTTTTTCGACTGTTCATCTGCAAGCATTGACCGCACTTGTTCAATTTCAGCTTTATGCTTTTCAAAAAAACTGCGATTGAAAATATTATCACCGAAAACAGGCACATCAACGCTGTAAAACTCCTGTTCGTTGGCAATTCTTATAAAGTTTTCTATAACCTCTGTTCTCGAAGAACCGAAAGCAAGCAGTACAAGAAAATTGCCGAACCGAGCTTTTGCTTCGTCATAACTCATTACAGAAAAACCGCGGAATGTGCGTTTTCTTACAAATCCGTCGGTTGCAAAAACGCCGTCGATATTGATTCCGAGCCGTTGAAGTTCATCTATGATTTTATCTGCTCCGTTACCTGTGCCGTAAAGGAGAATGGGCTTGTCCGTTTCCTTCGCTCTTTCCCAGACGGTTTTCATCATTCAAGAATGTTTGAGGTGATATACTCAATGCCCCAGTCTGCAAGCTGTTCACCTGCAACAGGGTCATCACAGGTCCAGCAGTTTACTTTTATACCCGCATCATGCAGAGCTTTCATATTTTCCTCGGTAAGTGCGGTGTATTTAATATCAAGGTCAAGACTGTTTTTTGTAAGAATACCGATAAGGTCATCGGTGTAATCGTCAACAAGATACTGTGCAGGCTGTTCGGGATATTTTTTCCTTAAAAATACAAGATTTTCAAGGCAGAATGAAATAAAGGTAACGTTTTCAAGATAGCCAAGCTCTGTTATTATGTCAACAATTTCATAAATTTCATCTTCCGTAAAGGCATTTTTAAGCTCAAGCACAGCAACCTTTTCGTACTTTTTACAAATTAAAATATACTCCTGCAAAGTGGGGATTCTTATATCGCTTCTTCCCTTTTTACCGTCAATATCAGTAAGTAAAAGGCTTCTTAAGCAATCAAAAGTGGTTTTTTCTACTTCCATATTATCAATAGCAACTCTTCCTGTTGTGTCGTCGTGAAAAACAACATACTTGCCGTCAAGAGTTTTATGCACATCGGTTTCTATGCCGTAATAGCTTCTGTTGCCTGCCGCAACAAACGCCGCATTTGTATTCTCTTTTTCAAGACCGCTGAGACCTCTGTGAGCCACAACAAGTGTTGATTTTTTATTGAATTTAACAGTATTCATAACTATCCCTCCGTTATGTTTTAAGTATATCACCAATAATGATGAACTGCAACAATTAATTAATAAATATGTTGCAAATCAATATAAGTTGTGCTAATATTAATATGTTATATTATAAGAATGGGAGCTTATTATGGAAATCGCAGAGCAGTTATATAAAGATTTTACAGACGAACAGAAAGCAAAGCTTCACGAAATACAGGGCATCGAGCTTAAAATTCTTCGTGAGGTTGACAGAATTTGTGAAAAATACAGTCTTCACTATTCATTAAGCGGCGGCACTCTTTTAGGTGCAATCCGTCATAAGGATTTTATACCCTGGGATGACGATATCGACATCGACCTTAAAAGGGACGATTTTATCAAGCTTTTAAGCGTTCTTCCCACAGAGCTGGGAGATGAATTTGAATTTATAAATTACAATGAATACGGTGAGTATTTCTGTGATTTTATTCCCAGAATTTATTACAGAAACAGCAAAGCCGTAAACTCTTTCAGCACGGACGGCGGCAAAAACAACTTTGCTAACGATACAAGAATGAACAGAATCTTCATTGAGCTTTACTGTCTGCACGACACAACAAAAGAAAGTGTCAAATCACAGATTTTTAAAGTAAAAACCGTTTACGGACTTGCTATGGGACACAGACTTATCCCTACAGACAGCTCAAACTACTCATTTATTCAGAAAATGCAGGTTAAAGTGCTTACAACAATCGGAAAAATGCTGTCTATGAAAACCATTTACAAAATGTACGAGGATTGCGTAAACAAAATCCCCACAGGCAGCGGTGATATGTACTTTAAACCCAGCGTTCCCCTCCCCGTACAGCACAGAAACGTTTTCCCCAAGGACTTTTTTGCATCCTACACCAGAGTGCCTATCAGGGACGATATGGCTATGGCTCCGCAGGAATACATCAAGGTGCTTGAATATCTTTACACAAACTGGCAGGATCTCCCCGCAGAAAAGCACAGACATCCCGGTCATTTTGAACTCTTAAAAACAGAAATTTTTGATTAAAGGTGATTTTTATGAATATTATTATCATTATGTCAGGCGGCGTCGGCAACCGTTTCGGCGCAAACATTCCCAAGCAGTATTGCAAACTCAACGGCAGACCCGTTATTGATTACGTTATTGATGCGGCAAAAGGCTCAAAGGTTGCAGACAAGGTTATTGTTGTTATGGACCCCTCCTGCCTTGAATACTCCGATTATCTTAAAAATTCGGGCTTTGACTTTGCTCCCAACGGCAAAGAGCGTCTTGATTCGCTCAAAAGTGCATTCGACCACATTCAGGCAAATTACCCCGAGTGCGAAGGCATTATAATTCTTGATGCTGTTGCACCTTTTGTAACAAGCGAGCTTATTGACGATTATCTTACAAAAACAAAGGAATACGATGCTGTTATCACCTGCCAGAAAATTACAGGTGCATTGGGCAATTACGATTACGATCCCCTCGACCGTGAACAGTATTATATGACACAGTCCCCCGAAGCATTCCGCTTCAAGACTCTTATTCCCCACTTCACAACAACGTTCCCCAGTCAGGAGCTTGCATGGCAGATGCCCAGAGAAACCACAAAGTACCTCAACTTTGAATTTAAAAACAATCTTAAGCTGACATACGATTTTGAGCTGAAATACGCTGAGTATGTTATGAATCAGAAAAATAATTAATTGGAAGCCTTATAATGTTAAAAAACAAGAAAACAGTATTCACCATTGCCTCTGACCTGATTTTCAGTGTTGCAGGGCTTATGCTGATGAACGGTACGCTTCAGTTACTTATATACTCATTGTTAAGAAAATGGGTAGGTAATGAAGCATTCGGTGATTATCAGTCAATAATCGCAGTCGTATCCATTATGGGTACGACCTTTGGTGTTGCTGCAAACTATTCAAGAATGGTGCGTGCAAGAGAAAAGAAGGACACCAACGGAGATTACAATATCTTTCTTGCAATAATTTCAGTTTGCTGTATAGCAGTTTCTGCAGGAACACTGATTGTATACAAATCCTTTGATGCGGCTCATTTTGTTCTGCTCACCGTTCTTATGATTGCTACAGTTCTGCGTTATTACGGCGATGTAAACTACCGTATAAAGCTTAACTATAAAGGCTTTTTTGTCTATTACGCAATTATAACCGCAGGCTATTGCATAGGTCTGCTTGTGTTTAAATATCTTACCGAACAGTGGATGCTTATATTCATTCTCGGTGAGCTTGCCGCAGTTGTATTCGTAACACTTCACGGCGATATTTTCAAGGGCAAAAAGCTCCTTACCCGTTCACCGGAATTCAAGGATTCTATGAAATCCGTGGGTATTCTTTCAGCAACAAACATACTTTCAGCAATTGCACAGCAGGCTGATAAAATCATTCTCGGTCTTGCTATAAACGGTGAAGCTGTAACAATATTCTATGTTGCAACACTACTGGGCAAGGTTGTATCTCTGCTTACAACACCTCTTAACGGTGTGCTTATCGGTTATCTTACAAAATATGAAGGCAAAGTAACAAAAAAGATGATTGCCGCATTTGCTCTTGTTCTTTTAGGCATCGGCATCGTTGCCATGTTTGCTTGCTATATTGCATCTTTAATATTGATAAAAATTCTGCATCCTGAAGTATTCAACGATGCAAAACCATATTTCTTCCTTGCCAATGCAGGTCAGATTTTCTATTTTATTGCAAACTGTCTTATGACAGTAATTCTTCGTGTTGCAAGCGAAAAATATCAGATGTTCATCAATATCATTTATATTGTAATTTTTGCCGCAACGGTAATTCCCCTTACAATTTCAATGGGCATATGGGGTATAACAATAGCACTCCTTATTACAAATGCCGCAAAATTTGCAATGACAGCCATTGTAGGCTTTGCAAAAACAGAATCAAAAGCACAAATTAAGGATTGAATATGAAATTTCTTATCGCATCGGACATTCACGGCTCTGCGTACTATTGCAGAATGGTCGCAGAAGCCTTTAAAAATGAAAACGCAGACAGACTTTTATTACTTGGGGATATTCTTTACCACGGGCCGAGAAACGACCTGCCAAAAGAGTACGCCCCAAAAGAGGTAATTGCAATTCTGAACCCTTTGAAGGATAAGGTTTTTTGCGTAAGAGGTAATTGCGACACAGAGGTTGACCAGATGGTGCTGGATTTTCCCGTACTTGCAGATTACAGCGTAATATCCTATGGCGACAAGCTGATTTACGCCACACACGGACATAAATTCAACGAAAC
Organism: Acutalibacteraceae bacterium; assembly: GCA_045535305.1. Taxonomy (GTDB): domain Bacteria; phylum Bacillota; class Clostridia; order Oscillospirales; family Acutalibacteraceae; genus UBA1081. The sequence goes on along the minus strand of JAZSLJ010000069.1, from coordinate 91,826 downwards.
AACTCCCCCACCTCTCACAAATGGTGATATTCTGCTCTGCGGTCATACTCACGTACCGAAAATAACAGACTGCGGCAGTTTTGTTTATCTGAATCCCGGCTCTGTTTCAATTCCCAAGGAAAACAGCCCTCACAGCTATGTTATACTCGAAAATAATATGTTTGTGTGGAAAAATATCGAAACTGGCGAATGTTATAAAACATATGAGTTTTAATAATAAAACTATTGACAAAAACACTCAGAAATGTTATTATACTAACGCTTGATATTCAAGCTTGCGGATAAGCTTAATTGCCCGCCTCGGTTTCTCTCGCCGTGTAAAATTTTGAGAGATTTTTTATTTGCGGGTTAAGCAGAACGCTCCGCCTCGGCAGTCCTCACCGTGTAAAATTTAGAGGACAAATTTAATAATAAGCGGATGTGGCGGAATTGGCAGCATTGAATCCGACCGCCGCCGGTGGCGGATAAAGGGAGGATGAAATGGCGCAGCGGTCAAAATTCTGCGACGCGAAAAGCGAGCAAAGAATTTTGGGCACCGCAAGAGTCCCGCGCCCACTTAAAAAAGTGTTAAAAATTTAATAGATTTGCGGATGTGGCGGAATTGGCAGACGCGCTAGATTCAGGTTCTAGTCGGGGCAACTCGGTGCAGGTTCAAGTCCTGTTATCCGCACCAAGAAAAGACGGTTCTTCGGAATCGTCTTTTTTTACCTTTCGGCAAGTTGATTTGCGCTTATTATGAGTAATTTTTTTGTTTTTTTGACAAAAAAAACTCCGATAATATCATGAGAATTATTGACAACAAAAACACAGTAGTATATAATATATAATATTATAATAAGGGATTATATTTTCTTATGAAAAAATATTATTTTTTATGCGGGCAAAATGTAATCATTTCTGCACCACATTTTCCTTTTGACAGTGATAACTGGAAGCTGTTTGAAACGGAAGAATCCGCATCTGATTTATCGGTAGAGTGCATCATCTGTGATGAACTGCCTGTACCTGACAGTGAGTTATCGGGAAGCAATAAAGCTGTATCCGTATACAGCAAAGATAATGATATTTTCCGTTATGCATCCATGGGAACGGACAGCGGTGCGATGACTCATTACAGCAAGTCTAATCCGGCTGAAACAGAAACATTCATTGTTGAAAGAAACTATAATGTTCTGATGGATTCACGTTATATGTGGAACACGATTGCTCTTTCACAGATTATGCTCGCAAAGAATGTTTTGTTTTTTCATTCCTCTTTTATAAATTACAACGGCAACGGCATTCTATTTTCCGCTCCTTGCGGAACAGGCAAAAGCACTCAGGCTTCTTTGTGGGAAAAATACAGAAATGCACAGATTATCAACGGCGACAAATCGGGTGTTTCGCTCAAAGACGGCGTTGTTTATGCAAACGGTGTTCCCTTCTGCGGAACAAGCAATATTTGCAAAAATGTAACAGTTCCTCTCAAAGCAATAGTTTTGCTTGAGCAATCTAAAGATAACTCAGTAATACAGCTAAAAGGTGTAAAGGCTTTGCAGATGCTTATGCAAAATATTTATCTGGACATGCTTGCACCAGACGAACAACGGATGTGCATTGACCTTCTTATTGAAATTATGGCAAAAGTACCTGTATTTCATCTGAAATGTACTCCCGATGAACAGGCTGTAAAAGCACTGGAAAAGGTTTTGTAATTTTTTAGTAACATCGGACGGTGGTGATGCGCAGTTGGAAATAAATTATGATTTATTTATGAACCGTTTGTTTGCAAAAGCAGCAACAAGCGGGACTCCGTTAGCAGGTTCATTTGAACTTACCAACCGATGCTGTCTTAACTGCAAAATGTGTTATATCCACAGGCAAGATGATGCCGGTGCACTATCAAAAGAAAAAGATACTCAGTGGTGGCTCAGTCTTGCCCGCAAAGCACAAAAGGCAGGTATGCTTATACTTTTGCTGACCGGCGGCGAACCCTTGTTACGGCATGATTTTGAAGAAATATATCTCACATGCCGCCAAATGGGCTTGCTTGTGTCAATAAACACAAACGGAATGCTTATAGATGATGCAAAAATCAGGCTGTTTACAGAGAATCCGCCACAAAGGCTGAACATTACTCTGTACGGAGCTTCAAGAGAAACCTACAGTGAGCTTTGCGGCAACGCAGATGCTTACGACAAGGTTATTACTGTCATAAAAAAGCTTACGGAAGCAGGAGTAAACGTAAAGCTCAATTTCAGCATAACCCCCTATAACAAAAAAGATGCTCCGAAGGCTTATAATTTTGCAAAGGAACTCGGTCTTACCATTCAGCCTGTGAGTTATATGTTTCCGCCTGTTCGTTCACATGGTGAAACAGTACGGATAAGTGCCGAAGATGCGGCGGCAGAACAATTTAAATGGCAAAAGAATCATCTGGGTGATGATGATTTCAGAAAATATATAGTCGATTACAAAAATAACAGACATCTCGGCGAAAATACCTGTGAATGCAGCGAAAAGATAAGCTGCAGAGCCGGACTGAGCACATTCTGGGTAACATGGGACGGAAAAATGACTCCCTGCGGAATGATGACCGAGCCGAGTGTAAAAATTTCGGATTTTGACGCAGCATGGAAAGAAATCCGTGCAAAGCGTGAAAATATAATTCTTCCTGCAAAGTGTTCAGCTTGTGAATCAAGGAAATTCTGCGATATATGTGCCGCAGTTTCAAAAGCAGAAACGGGAAGGTTCGACGGTATTCCCGAATACGCCTGTAAAAAGGCACAGGAGTACCACAGACTATGTAAAAATTTCATTGAACAAATGAATCAGTAAATTTTCATGGAGGTAATGAAAATGAAAACAGGAAAAAGAATAATATCATTACTGCTTTGTGCAATAATGGTATTCGGAATGTTTTCAGGTGTAGATTTTGGGATTGATTTCTCAATTTTTAACCTTAAATCATCCGCTGCTGATATTAATCTCGGCGGAATCACACAGACAAGAGTTGTTTCCAACTACGAAAGCCTTTACAAAAGCTATCAGGATAGGTTTTTCCTTGGACGAGACTCTAACAGCCCCACAAATTTTGTCATTCCCGGACTTTCATCAAGTAATGACTATACTCCTCAGGGTATGACCTATTGGGAAGAAAAGGAATGGATTCTTATCTCTGCTTACGATGCAAGCGGAGCAGGTAAGCATTCGGTTATTTATGCTCTTGATGCTGTTACAACAGAATTCGTTGCCCTTTTCAAAATCCTTAATGCAAACGGCTCTGTGAATACCAGCCACGGCGGCGGTATTGCTGCATCAAAATACAACTTCTACTATGCAGATACAGGCAGTAACATCAGTTATTTCCCTCTTTCAGAGCTTGATGTTCCCAACGGCACCGTAAAAGAAGTAAGACTTCAGGGCAGTATCAACTGCGGCGGTGAGCTTGGCGGTGCGGCAACATCATACTGCTGTTATGAAGACGGTGTTCTCTGGGCAGGTAACTTCTATTATGACGGTGATGACCGTTATAAGACATCTGCTCACAGTTCATCAAACAGTATGATCGTAGGTTATGAGCTTCACGGTAATTCTTCTGCAGAAGAATGGTATTACCTTTCAACAAACTATAACCGTATCAAGCTCAATAATGATTCAACAGCAGATCAGACGGCTTCTGCAGGCGGCTCAACAATGACTTATAAAACTTTCAATGTTGACGGTGCCAACGCAGAAATAAGAGGTTCAATCGCCTATGGAGGAACACCTGTTGGTGAAATCTGCCCCAGTTTCGCATCAGTAACTCTTACCGAAGGTAAGAAATATAAAATTGAATTTATTTCAACCAACAATCTCAGCGACATTTATATGTTTGCGCCTAACGGCACTCACTGTAATGTAAAACAGTCTCAGCAGACAACAATTACACCTCTTGCTAACGGTAAATATCACTATCAGATGGTATTCACTGCAGGTCTTAAGCCCGCAGGAGCAGACAGCTCCTGGCCCACTACACAGTCAACAAACGGTTCTTATACCGGTACATACTCAATGCGTTTTGACCAGGATAGCATTACTGCTGCACGTGATTTTGCAATGACTGACATTTCAATCACAGAGTATGTTGAGCCAAAGGGCTTTACACCTGATTCTCATTATGAAGGTGTCGGCTGTGCAGGTAACCCCACTCATGTTATCCTGTTCCCCGGAATGGATAAATTCCAGTACGCAATGGTTTATAAAGGCAAAATTTATATAAGCCGTTCATGGAAGCGTGAATCAGGTACTAACCATACAAGAGAGCTTATGGTCGGTGATCTTGATATCAACTCACCCGGCGACAGCAATCTTGTAATTAACGGCAGAACCCGCCCTTGCCACGTGCTTAGTCTTAACAAAATGACCCGTTTCGGCGGCGATAACGGTAACAACGGTCAGAATGGTGCCTATAACTACCTCGACAAGATGTTTTATATGGGTGAAGCACTCTGTGTTATGAACGATAACCTCTATATGTTCGGTGAGGGTGCTGCATGGGCATATAACGGCAAGGAAAGCAGCAAATGTAATGAGCCTATTGACGTTATCTGGAAAATCGACCAGTACGCAATTATGGGCGAAACCAGACTCAAGGAAGACGTTGCTTTAAGCCATTATGAAAAAGTTAATTCACTCAGTGAAATTACTGATACTGACGACTACATCATTGTTTTTGAATCTACATTAAAAGACCCCGTTACCCAGAAAAATATTATTTATGCACTTGATGCATTCGGCGGTTACGGCAACAATAAGCTTCCAAAGCAGGATGCAGGCACACAGGCAAACTCCGGCGATGCTATGGGTATTGTAGGTTACCCGATTACAACCTATTCAAAAGATGAAGACAACGGCGACCTTTACATAACAGACGAAGATGATGCAAACCGCTCTATCCGTTGGAGAATTACAGGTACAAAAACAGGACAGCTCCGTATAAACAATACCGATCCTTTCTATTCAAAAAATAACCATCTGTATTTCGGCAGCCGTCTTTTTGCAATGACTACAGATGCAAGAACAAATCTTGACAGAATAAAGATTGACGAAGTAGGAAACGGAAACTTCTATTTCCGTTATGAGGGAGACACTTCATATTATCTCTGGTGTAATGACGGCAGATATCAGAACTATCTTGATGCTTATACAAATTACTATTCAAACCACGGTAAATCAGGTTATGTTCCTGCTTATCACGGTCTTGAAGAGGTTCCCGGTACATTCCATGCTGACGGACTTAAAGGTAAACCCGTAAATGAATCAGGTAACATAATGGATACGCCGGTTGATGTTGCACTTGGCGAAATGCAGATTTACAAGCGTGTTCCTGATGAATATGCAGATACTTATACTACACGAGTTTTCACAGACCTCAAAGCAGAGCTTCAGGCAGACGGTACCTACAAAATCGACCTTGAAACTTATGCAATCAGCCCCACACAGTATCAGAAGGTTGATGAAAGACCCACAGACTTTATCTTTGTACTTGACGCATCAGGCTCAATGACAAATAACAATGACGCAACAGGTTACCATACAGATCTTAACAACTGGTCTGCACTCAAAATGAATCAGGCTTGCGGTGATAAGAGTGACAGTTTCTTTGGTGAAGGAGATAACTATAATACTGCACATAAAAGTAACTTCTACTATAAATTCCCGGACGGAGAATTCGGCAGTATATATGTTGCATTCAACAAAAAAGATAGTAGCTACACCCGAGATATCTGGTTATGGGCTGAACATCCTGTAAGTAAACGATGCTATCGTCTTTCAAAGTTCGGTTTTATGACTCACGGCAACTTCTCCGGTGGTGCGGACTGGGATCAGGACAGCAGCTACAGAATCACAGAAGCGAATTTCCTTGCAAATCAACAAAATCTGGGTTGGGCAAATCAGGCTGCTGTTATTGCTGACGTTAAAGCCGACAAAAACAGAACTGACTATCATAGCTCAAGAAACTCAACCAACAAAAGAGCTAACTATGAAGTTATGAATTATCAGTATACGAATGATTACGGTGATACAAGAGCTTCTTACTACTCATACGGCAACTGTTCAAGACTTCTTGCTATGCAGAATGCTGTTGAAAGACTTACTTATAAAATTGAAAGTGAATCTGCAAAAACAGGTCTTGCACACAGAATAGCTGTTGTTCAGTTCGGTTCCGATTCAGGTGAAAGCTACCTTAATAACGGTATGTATACCAATGCAGGTGCTTCAATGGTACAGTACAACGGTGCTAATTCAATTTCTGCAGCAAACTATAAGAATGCTTTCTTTAATGTTTCAGGCTTCCCGACCGTAAGAAGAATTGTCAACAATATCGTTACATGGAACGGAGACCCCGATACATATTCAAACTACGGCTTTGAAATGGCTAACAATATTGTTTCAAATTCTGATGCAAACTATCTTGCAGACGGTAACAGAAGTGCATGTATCATTATGATTACTGACGGTATCCCCGGTATCGGTAATAATGCAGATGTTGCAAAACAAACTGCAAACAAGGCTATTGCCGAAACCCGCAAGTCAAAGGATCAGGGTGCATACGTATATACTGTTCAGATGGGTAATAACTCGTTGGGCGGATTTGATATGGATGCATATATGGACTATACTTCATCCGAGTTTATCTTTGCTGAAAGTCTTGATAATCCCGGCGACAGAGATATCAATGAGGTTGAGTACCGCATTGACGTTCCTACAGGAAGCTCCCTGAACCTTGACAACCTTGTAAACAAGATGTTTGAATCCATTACATCAAACAGCGAAAACGCTCTTGCAAAGCTTGATGCGGACTCTGTTGTCCGTGAACAGATAAGTAGCGCATTCGACCTTTCAAATGCAGACGTTACGGTAAACTATGCAGATGCTGCATACGACGGCCTTGACAGACTTTATTTTGAAGAGCCCTATGTTTCGGGTCTTAAGACACCGACGATCAATAACAATACCGTTACTGTAACCGGTTACGATTATTCAAAGCATTTTGTTTCTCCTTCTACTGCTAAAGAGGGAAATGCAAAGAAGCTTGTTATTACATTCACAGGTGTTACACCAAATGTCAATGCTGAGCTTAACAATACAAACATCAACAATACAAATACAACGGCTATTTATCAGGATGCTTCAATGATGAACCAGGGTAAGGAATTCAAGCTCTTCCCCACTGAGCATTTCTCACTTCCCGAATATACCTATATTCTTGACTTCGGCGTGAATATGCTTGATATTGATGTCAACGGTACGCTTCAGTCTGTTGATTACCTTCCCAAAAAGCAGACAACTTACAGCACTTTACTGAACGATCCCGTCAATAGTAATGCAATTATCGGTTTCACACAGGATAAACAGGATCTTCTGTACAGTCTTCAGCCCGGTGCTTCCGCTGATGAAGCTAAATCAAGAGGTTATGTTCTCATTCAGCGTGATGACGGCACTTATGACTGGTTCCGAATCAACATTGTTCCCGCTTCAAACGTTCTTTTTGAAGAAAATTCAGCTTCTGTAAGCGGCAGCGGTGTTGCATGGCAGACAGCCGGTGCAGCATTAACCGGTAAGTATCAGTCTCTTACATCTTCAAGCGATGTTTACGGCTATGATAACGTTTACAACGGTAATATCGGTGATTTCTCAAACGGTTCTGCTTACAATGCTGTTGTTTCAAATAACAACAACCGAAGCGAAACTCTGAAATTCAATTACACAGGTTCTGCTGTTGATATTGTTTCTGCATGCGGACCTCAGACAGGTATTCAGGTTATAGCTATCAAGAGACAGGACGGTTCAATCGAAAAAGCATATATTATCGATACCTACTACACTGATACTGCACATCTTAACAGCAATAATATCCTCAGTCAGGTACCTATTGTTCATCATGAAAATAAGGACGGACACGGCACATATACTGTTGAAATTACTGCAGCTTATTTATCTGCTATGGTAAATGCAAGACCTAAGACAAGATCACTTTATTCTGCAAACACAGTAAACTTCTACACACCTGACATTAAGGATATGGCTGCAGAAGCACTTCTTACATCAATCGGTATGGAAGAACTTCTTGATGCAGATATCGAAGTGCTTTTCGCTGATGAAAATTCTGTTTTCAATGGCGGTACAGGCGCTGCGGCTCCTGCAGTAAGCACATTTGCTCTTACAAGAGGCGCTGACAGAGATTTCAGCACGCTTAACAACTACTTCGACGGTTTCAGAGTTTATAACTCTATGGGTGAAGCAACTGCTGATTATATTGAATCCGAACGCGGCTCAATGTATTTCAATGTTATCAACTCTCTTGCAACAACCGACGATTACGGCAATATCATTTCAAGCTCAAACTCCAGTCTTGTTGCTTACGTTGAGGGTAATACAAACGAAACAATTGAATTCGCAAACTACGCCAACGTCGACTCTAAGGCTCCCATGAACGAGGTTTACCTGACTGCTGATAATTCAATCGGCTTCAATGTCAGACCCGGTTCTCAGAAAATTATGATAAGCCTTCGTGCTGTTAGCGGTTCACCCAAAGCAAAAATCGGCGGTAAAGAATTCGAGGTCAAGAGCTCAACTGAAATGTATTATGACATAACAGATTATGTCGCAGCTGACGGCACGGTAACTGTTCAGAACACAGGCAGCGGACTTCTTGCTGTTTGTAACATCAAGGTTGTAAACGGCGGTATTATGCCCGTAATGATGTCTGCTCTGCCCAGAATGAGAATGATGATGGCTATGCCCGCAGAAGAGGTTGTACCCAATCAGCCTCCTGTTGATGAGCCTGTTATCAATCCCGATCTTATGCCGGATTCTCCTGTTGAAAATCCCGATCCGGATCTTGATGTTGAAGGTTCAATCCCCGACTACGTTCCCGAAACCGACGATTCTGACGATTCAATCGGATTGACATTCGAGGCATTCATCAATAAGATCAGATCATTCATTGAACGCGTTGTAGAATTTTTCAAATCTTTGTACACTGTGATGGGAGGTAAATAAAATGAAATCTTATATAAAACCTACTATCTCACTTGTTGTAACTAACGGCAACGGCGGATTCGGCTCATGTGTTGTAAAAGTTGATGAAGAGCTTATCGAAAGCATACTCGGTGGCGTAATCGACCTTAATGCCAACAGTTTCGGCATGAATGAGTCCTGTGCAGAGAAGGTTCCCATTGATATGTACTGCAAGTTCACATCTGCAGATCTCGGAGCTGCTCACGCATTCGAATCTTAAAAATCAGTTATGATTAAATAAAAACAAACTGACTTCGGCAACGGAGTCAGTTTTGTTTTATGCCTTAAAAGACAAAAAAAGAGCTGTAAAAAACTTTCGTTTTTTTACAGCTCTTTGCTTTATTATTTATCAATGATTTCAAGTTCAACAAGCTTATCAATAAACTCCTGTGTATCAGAAAGAGCCTGTTCTCTTGTTACGTCATATTCATCAAACAGTTTATCTGACAGCTCTTTAACCGAACTGCAACTGGGCAACTGTTCCCACAAAAAGCAAGCAGTTTCACTCAACATAAACAATCCGTTATGCTCTTTGAGCGCTTCTCCGACGGGGATCAGAATTGTGTCTGAGCCTACTTTTCTCATTATGATATCTTTTTTAATTTTCATTATCCCAATTCCAACTTTCTGCAATAGAATAAAGCTGTTTTGTCATTCGACAGATATAATCAGGAGTTTTGCCGAAATCCCCCGTTTCCGCCTTGCACATAGCAGCGCACACATTACATACGCCTGCATATTTACAAGTAAGACATTCTTCAGGAAGTCTGATTGCATCTGTAGCGGCTTTTATATCCTGCCATGCTTTTTGAAATCCGTCAATAAGCGGTCTGCCGTCAGGCTCAGGCATCATTCCGCATGGACGCATTATACCGTCGGCAGTTATCCAGAACGACGCTCTGCCTGCTCTGCATCGCATCTTATTTTCCTCCGGTCCTTTCGGAAGTGAAAGGAGCTTATCCATCTTTCTTCTGTAAAAATCCTTTTCAAGACGGTATTCATCAATAAAAAAAGAATATTCGGCCGCTGATTCGGGAGAAAAGCGGACGTTTTCATTTTTTTCTCTTAATCGTATAGGGGGATATGAATAGGTGGTAGGTTTAAGGGGAATATTCAACTCCCTTGAAATATCTGCAATTTTTTTATAATCTGCTATGTTTTCAGGAGTAAAAATTGTGTTAAACCGCAAGGATATTCCAAGATTTTTCATATGCTTTATTGCGTTTACAACCTTATCAAAAGCATCATTTCCGCAAAGCTGTCTGTATGAAGAATTGTCTGCTCCGTAGAGTGAAACATTTATGCGTGTGGGCGGAAGCTTGTCAAACAAGTCGGAATAATTCAGAAGCAAGCTACCGTTTGTATTTATCGAAACAAGAAAACCCATTTTTATAAGAGAGGTATAAATCTGTTCAAAATCATCACGCAACAGAGGCTCTCCGCCTGTAAGTAGCAAAAAAACCGTACCTGCATCCTTTGCCTGTCGGGCAAGATTCAGCCAGTCATCTGCACGCAAAGGATCTGTTTTCTGTTTACAATCGTGAACATAACACATTTTACAACTGAAATTGCAACGCTGTGTAAGCTCAAAAGTGCCTGAAACAGGTATTCCCTCACGCACACCCTTATTATGAAGATATTTTACCAATAACGGCTCTGCTAAATCAGACATAACTCTCTCTCCAGGTACCTGACTGCACTTTCATCAGCAAGACAGGCATATTCATATACAGGCAAACTCTGACTCAGCTTCTGCACAAAATCAATCAGCATACCTGTGCAATCCCGTGAATAGGGCACGGGGTAACAGTTTTTATATAACTCATAAAAGGCTGTATCGGATGTAAGCCTTTTTGCTGTATTACAATCAGCCTGATAAAGACGTATTATTGATTTAATTGGCACTACCCTGTTAATGCAATCCTTGGATGAACCCGAAAAAGGTATTCCTGCGGCAAAAATAACACCGTCTTTTTCAAAAACAAATGTTTTATCCCCATTGACAACAAAAGCATCGGCATACTCTTTCCAAAGGTTTGCCTGTGTTGATTTGCCTATTGAACAAGGGCCTGTAAAAAGTACTGCACCGCCGTTCTTTTCAACAAAGGATGAATGAAGAACACATCCGTTATTTTCCGCAACAAGCTCTTCAATACCTATAAGATGAAAAATCACTCTTGTCCACAGCATATCACGGTATTTATCATCAATATGGATTTTTATGTTTTTTCCGTCTTTAATACGACAAGCATAATACTCTTCCAAAGTATCGTGAGATTTATAGAAGCAACACAAAACATTATTATCATAAACACAGACCTTATCCTGTGAAGAATAGAAGGGATTTACAATTTTCTTCGGCAATTCAGATGTAAATTCCACATCAACGCTGTAATCTGTCTGCTCACCGTCATACAAAAACAACGAATATGGCTCTGTATCCTGAAAATCCGTCGGGGACTTTACCTCTATTGTAAAATTACCGATTTTATACTTTCTTATCATCATACTCTGTAAATATTATCTGACAGTTGTTTTCATTGATTCCGTCAACATTGATATACGTCTGCGAATTTGCTTTGAGTCCGGATACACGGACTCTGCGTGTTAAACTGCCGTTAAGCATATCGCCATCTTTATCCTTATAATAAATGACTATATCTGATGTTATGTCCTCACCTGACACATTTTTTACTGATATTGAACCTTCAGCCACACGTACCTCAAAATTATCTTCATTCATTACAGGTGTTTTTTCAAAATTAACAATATTTTCTGTCTTCCAGCCTGTGTATATTTCATTGTCATCAAAACCGACTGCTTCATTACATAAAAGTATTACCTTTGTTCCGCGCAACAATACGGAAATATTAAAAGAAAGGGAAATATCCTTGTTCTTTGCTGTGAGAACAGCATATTCCACATCTGCATCTGACAGATTTGCTGCCACAACTGCGAGTCTTCCGTTGTATTCATAAATTTTTGTAATTTGAAGCCATCCGTCAACATTAATCTGAGTTTCAGACTTATGGACACAGGTAGTTGTTATGCTATCACCCTTGTTTGTTGTATCATAATCTGTAAGCTGTGCCACTGTAAATATAATAATTGCAACAAAAATTATAACCCCTGCGGCAATGAATATTTTTTTCATATAAACACCTGCTTTCAAGAAAAGAAGTCCGCAATTATATATTGCGAACTCCGTTTCGTTCTGTATTTATCAGGATTCAAAAACGTTGCTGTTTGCAAGAGGTATATCGTAGCATATTGCATCCCCCGGACCGGGTGAAAGCATACAACCTGAGTCTTCCACGAAAATTGTCCATCCTGATTCGGGGTCTGTAACGGGGCATATATACTCTGCACTGTTTGTGCTTAAAAAGGCGCATCCGGTAGCAAGATTTGCTGATACAGCGAGGCATTCAAATGTAATTGTTGGTTTGTTATAGTATTTTTTCAATATCCATTTTACCTCCTCGCTTATTATGCCATTGAAACTCCAAACAGTGCGAAAATCGCTCTGAAGAATTCAATAAGTTTATTATATATGCCTGTTATACGCTCAAAGAACTCTTCCAGTGAATTCTTATCATCCGATTCACCGTTTTCGCCGTCAGTATCATTATCCGGCTGAACATCAACAGGCGGATTATCAATAGTTACGACTACGGTTACAGATTTTGAACTGTCTGTATATCCGTTTGCATAAGCACCCGATACAACATAAGTACACGTACCGCTTTCGATTGTGGCTATTTTTACCGTCCACTCAATAACATCTTCACCCTCAATCTGAGATGCAACATACTCAATCTGCTCAGGTGGTATGAGATTGCCGTTTTCATCTGTAACAACAACAGAATCAACATCAGAAGAAGTGTTGAGCTTTATTGTAACAATGCTGTTTCCGTCTGCATCAGTAACAACCTCGGGCTCCTGAGTCTGTTCAACATCAAGGGCTGCAGTTCTCATTCTCATAAGAGAATAAGCAATCATAGGTGTTTCTTCTGTTGCGGCAACTGTAACAACGTCATTTTCAACCGGTGTGGGAATACGGAAATAACCATGACCGCCGTAACGGGAGAAAGTCCATTTCATGTTTGTAACGGAAAGAACACTTCCTTCTTCGCCCGTATTCTGAATAACAACGGTTCCGGTGGTGTAATAATTATTGCCGTCTGCCGCTGTAATCTGCTTCCAGGTAAGCTTACCGTCATTGGGCAGAACAGAGTTAAAGGAATAGTATATATCCGTTGCAGTACCGATTTCAATATCGGTTGTTTTTGATGCATATGAAATGGTGAACGCCGGCTTTCCACAGGCAAGCTTTGCACCAATCTGCACATCAGTAGGAACAGCAGTTGCCCATATTTCAAATGCAACAGCCTGATCTTTTGCAAGATAAAGCTCATTGTTGGGACCTGCATCCTTATACATTTTAATGTTGTTATCAAGTGCGGCAATACCGTCGATAAAGATAATACCCTGATTATCGGTTTCTGACAAACAATCTGCACCGACAAGCATATTCTTGAGTTCAAGGTAGTAGGGATACAGTTCGTCATCAGTCGCATATGAATCCTTTACGACTTTATCCTTTATATCATCGCCCATACCTGCAGGTGAATATATTCTGATAGCATCAAGATATACTCTGTAATAGCTTGTGCCGTCTTCGGCGGTGGATGAATGACCGAATATACTTGTAAATGTGGGAGTTATTGTTACACTGTAACTGCCATATTCAAGGTCGGTTATTTTTATAACGGGAATCTGATAGAGCGTATCAGTTGTGCCGTCTTCGGCAAGAACCCAGCCGTAAGCATATGCATATGCAATTTCTTCCGTTTGGGTTTCAGTAACATTACCGTCGGCATCGTAATAATGCTTAACATCGGTAATTGCACCGTTTACATCATAGTATCTTTCATCCGAAGTGCAGGTACCGTCTTCAGACCTGTACATAGGTGTCAATGAAGAATCAAGTGTGGGCTTACCGTCAGCATTCATATAAATTCTGCCGTAATTATAGCCGTAGAATGTATCTACAACAGTAGATTTTACAATCTTACCATTCGCATTCTTTACCATTACGCTGAATGCACCTGTGGTACAATCCGTAACGCTTATAAGGTCAAATCCCGTGCCTGTAAATGTAAAATCAACCGTAGGCCATGCAGCACCTGAGCCGCCGCTGTATTTTGAATTGGGATTATTCTTTGTGCTGACATCAACATAGTGAGAAGAACCGCCGCTGTACTCTGCAAAAGACATATAATTTGATTCATATCCATAGGAATTTGACATACTGTCAGTAAGGTCGGCATTCTGCTTCAATGTTGTATCCTGCATACCGTCAGTTTTCCATAAGCCGTATTCATTAACAGAGTTATTATAAGCTTGGGGTACTTTACCATCGGTATAGGTTATTGTTTCATAAGTATCCTCATAATAAATTGTTGATGAGGGCACGAACGTTGTTTTTTCTATCTGATAATAAACAACATCATCAGCATATGTGGGATCGCCTGTGATTTTTGCACACACATAGAAATGCTCGGATTCCGACATATTCATTGAATGCGGAGTATACGATGTATTGCCGTCTGCATCAATCGTGCAATCACCGTACTTCATTCCTTCAACCTTATAGGTAACACCCGATTCAAATGGAACAATAATCTCGGGCAACTCAAAGGTATATGTGGTTTCAACCTCTTCATTTACGGCGCAGATACCGAGATATTCAACCTTTACGTTGCTGTCAATAGCAGCCTGTGAAAGATTATTGTTTTCGGTTATATCATATTCAACAGGAAGCCCGTAATCGAGCGTAAGAGTCTGGTCTATAATTTTTACTTCCTCAGATGTTTCGGAAAGGTTGAATGCCATACGACAGTTAGAATCAGATGAACCTCTTTCAAGATAGAAGAAATTAAGTGTATGAACCTGACCGTCTGATATTATTTCGTGTAGCTTATTGAGAGCTGCAACAGTATCTGCATTATATGTTGCTGCCTCAGGATCATTTTCGACCATCTTATTATATGAATATGTAAACTCATATTCGTCTCCCTTAAGCTGGCCGTCGGTAACATCCATTGCATACTGGTAGTTAATCGTACAGTTTGTAAAGTTAACCGTTACCTCACGGGCACCGTGAAGACCGCCGTTATCAAGAACAAGAACACCGTCGATGTAAACATAAACGTCGTCGTCTCCGGAGAAATTGAATATAACATCCTCACCGTTAGCGTGCTTACCGCCCTTAGGGATGTAGAAATTATGTTCAAATGTAAATCCGTAGTGATAAATTGCATCTTCACCCGTATAGGTTGTTGCTCCCTGCTGATAGTTAAAGGGGAAGAAACCCGAGCCTGAATTTGAACCGTTGGCGTTCCACTGTCCTACCTCGTTAAGCTCCATTTCAACCTTATGCTCACTGTCATTAAATGAAGACTGCACAAGATACTTAGTATCCTTACTGTCAAAATGATATGTATTGATACCGTACGCATCGGTACTGATAAATATGGGGAATTCAGCATCCCAGTAGTATTTTGCAAACTCGCCTGTTGTTGCTGTTGTAACATTACCGTTTACATCAAGACTCTCGCGGGAGAACAGATCGGGGAAATATACACTGATGCCGCTGAGATATTCAAGTGTTACAGTTTTCCAACCTGAACCTGTATCAAAACCATAGGTGTAATTTGTGATATCGTGTTCAGCGCTGGGTCCGTCATTAGCATAAGACAGAGGAGCTGTATAGGCAGCGTGAGATGTAATAACACCCTTTTCAAGTGTTGCACCTGCAAGACCCTGAACCGATGCACCGTCATGAAGTGGCGATCCGTTAATAATAGGGTCATTTGCACCGTGTGTATTATCTTTTGTCCACAGATTCCAGAGTGTAACGGGAGGTGCAGTATGAGCCTCGAGCTGTGGATAGTTAGAGCCTGCATTGTAATTTGGTGAACTGGCATAAGACTTACCTGTAAATTGCAAGGTATAGAGCATTGCATAGGCCTCAGCAACCTCTTCAAGCACTTCATCAGCTCTGTTTCCTGTCCAGCCAAAAGAACTGTCGTCATAACCGATAATTTCTTTTATCTGATTTACAAGATTCACATCAGCCAGAATTGCAGTCTTCATCTGCCTTAAAGCGACATCGTTCATCAGCACACCGCCGGAAGAATAGTCTTGACTGCCGTTTATATTGCTGTAACCGTATTTGAAAAGAGTACCGTCAATTTTTTTGATGTCCATTTCAAGAGCTGCAATAGCTGCATAAATAGCTTCTGTTGCCGCTACATAATCTGCCGAGGAAGAATTCTCATCTGAAAAAACAGCAACACCGTCTTCAAGCTTACGAAGCAAATTTTCAAAGCTTGCTCTTGTGTAAATTGAGTAATCCTCCTCAATTCCGTCATAAAGAGCGTTATAGAGTGCTAATTTTTCATTTGAGCCGCCTGAACTTTCATTACCTCCACTTTCACCGCTACCGCCACCGCTGACGGGAACTTCATCGGAGTACAAACGGATTTTACAAGTATCACTAAATGTTGTAACGGCACTGATATAACCGGTATTGTTTGGATTAAATCCGATATAAGTTGTACCGGACCACATACTGGCATATGCAATTGAAAGTGAACCATCATCATTAACAGTAACAGAGAAACTCTGAGGAGATGTTTCATATGCCCATAATGTGCCATTGATAATATAGAGATAATATCCGGTCTGCTTATGTCTGATATAGTAATTTCCGTTGCCCTGACTGATAAAAGAATATTCATTCGCTTCGCTTGCTTTAATACCCTCATATTTATACGGTGCACCGGCAGGTGCAGCAATAGAATCGGCAGAGATACTTTCTTTTTCAAAGCCTGAGCCCCAGACTACTGTATCATTCATAATAAGCTCGGGCATAATTACATCGTCTATTGCAATCAGGTAATCTCCGTCTTCAATTGGCATATTCGCATCTGAACCCGGAGTGTAAAGCCCGTAATAATCGCCTATTGTCGGAACCGAAGGAACTGAGGGCTCTGAGGGTTCTGAGGGTGCAGATTGACCGGGAGCGGAATAGAGCCACATTATTGAACGCAAATCTGTACTTGCATTTTCAATGTTTGAAGCATAAAAATAGTCCCACTCATGAAGAGCATAATAATCATAATTATGAATAAGAATTGATCCATCTTCTTTTGCATCAACAGATAGTGCCTCAGGAGTTTCGCTGTATACCATCGTATATCCGCTTATCTTGAGATATTTGCCGTTACTCTTATTCTGGATATAATACAGATTGTTTCCTATATGTGTAAACGTAAACTCATTTGCAGAATCGGTTTTTAATTTCTCATAAGCATAGGGGGAACCGTCAGCTGACGCCTCCGTATCAGTAATATAATGTTCTGCATATATACCCCAATCACCATACGGTTCATACTTGATTACATGGTGTTGATTTGCTTGCCATTGATTATAGATTACATAATCACCATCTTCAACACAACCCTCGGAAACCGTTGAATCTGCAAGATAAATCTCATATTTATCAGAAACCACCGTTTCACCTGAATCATCTGAACCGCTGTTGCCGCCTGAGCTGCCTCCCTCGGGTTTTTCAAGTTTATTTATGTGATATTTTACAACCTCGTACTCATCATAAAGAGTAACTGCGTATTCATTTTCGTTCTGTCTGATAACCTCATCAAATTCATCGGTAAGCTTGATGCCTTCTTCACCGACGGATTCAATGGTAATATGACCTGCATCTTCAAAATCGGCAGTTTCGGCAGTAATAACGATAGCAGCACCCTCTTCTTCGGTTG
The DNA here is from genome assembly GCA_045535305.1 of Acutalibacteraceae bacterium. GTDB lineage: Bacteria > Bacillota > Clostridia > Oscillospirales > Acutalibacteraceae > UBA1081. Next base: position 73,935 of record JAZSLJ010000069.1, on the reverse strand, counting down.
TTTTAAGAATAACAAGGGCTCTGCCGTTGAACATCTGTATTTTTGCCTGTGAATCGGAAAGAAGTACAGATGACTGCTGGAACTTTTCTGTTGTTGCGGGATTACCGTTATCAACACCCACAATTTTTGCATATCGCGAATACGCATCACCGATCAAAACGTTGAGAGTTCCGTTATAATCATTCATAAAGTTGCCGTCAGCATCTCTTGCTTCAAACTCAATATAGATGTAATCATTTCCGTCAGCAACATAGGTATATTTATCCTGCCATACGCTTGCAATAATCTGTGTTGCCGAGCCTGTTACGGATTTTGTTGAACCTACTGTATCCGTGATTTCATTATTGTTTTCGTCGTATGCTTTTACAGAAAGCGTACCTTCCTCATATTTTACGCTGAACTGAGGATAAAGATCTGCACCCTCAGCCGTATAAAAACTGCCAACTGAGCATTTTGAATAATTATTTATGCTTTCCGTCCAAGTTTTGTACGTATAAAGTCCGCCATCAGATGCAACGTCCTGCGAAACAGCGGTTGCAATAACCTCACCGTTAAGCAGAAGCTCTACTTTCTTAGCGTTACTGTAAACTGCAACGTTTACATATCCGTTGTTGAGAAGAAGACTATCTTTATTCCATGAGCCGGGAACAAGATGCAAAGTGGTGCTATCCTCATTCCACAGACTTCTGTAAAGATAATAAGAATCCTTTTCAAAGCCTGCAGTATCAACAACGCCGAAATATGATGAATTTGGAACAGCATTGGGATTAGGTGAAACCAAATCGTCATTCCAAGGAGTAGGCTCACCGATGTAATCGAAGCCGGTCCATACAAATTCACCTGAGAACCAATCGTTTGTAACAACGTAATACCAGGCTGTTGCGGCTGTATTACCCCAGCTGACTGCATTGGTATCGTAAGATGTACACTGGAAATTATCCTCATCTATGCCCATGGTGTAGTAAACACCGCGGCTTGTGATTGCAGATGCAGATTCTGTTGCAACAAAAGGCTTTGTTGACCTTGGATCTGATGGATCGTTCATAATTGTAACCCAATTGTAAGGATTGTAGTTACCGCCGATAACATCCATATAGCTGTCAACCATAGCATTTTCTGCCACATTGGGAGCGTTATCACCCTGAAGTACAACTCTTGAGGGGTCAAGTGTATCCGTTATATTAACGATTGACTTAACTATTGTCTCATAATTTTCAGTGGATTCTCCGTATGAAATATTACACAGCTCGTTGCCCACGTCCCAAGCAATAATACAGGGGTCGTGTTCATCACGGAGAATTGCATGCTCCACAACATACTGATACCACTTCTGGCCTTTTGCACCGATAGCAGTATTTGATTCATCTATATTTTCAAAGAAAAATTTGCTGAAATCGTTGTCGTTGGAATTTTTTGAAGCATCCCATCCGTCAAAGAACTCTTCAACAACGAGAATACCCAGTTCATTACATATATCAATAAGAATCTTTGACGTGCTGTTGTGTGATGTACGGATTGCGTTACAACCCATATCTTTAAGAGTAACAAGCTGACGGTAAATTGCATCATACTCCTGTGCAGCTCCGAGTGCACCCTGATCGTGATGAAGACATACACCTTTGAGCTTTGTGTATTCACCGTTAAGCATAAATCCGCCGGTTCTGTCCCAGCTTATATAACGGTAACCGAAAGTTGTATGATACTCGTCAATAAGCTCACCGTTTTCATTTTTTACAACAGTCTTTAATTTGTAAAGCGTCGGGTTATCAAGAGTCCATAATTCGGGGGCTGCAACACCGGGCGACAGCGTTATTTCCGTTTCGGTATTGGCAACCACGGTGGTCAAGCTTGATACTACGGTTTCACTCACAGGATTATGGTTTTCATCGAGAATTGTTGCTTCAACCGTAACTTTTTTTGAAATTGCCGTATCGTTATGAAGCTTTATTTTTGCTTCTACTTTACCGCCGCCGTTTTTAATATCGGGAGTTGTAAGTCTGGGACCGTAAAGAGCAACATGAACAGGGCCTGCAACGGTAAGTGTAACATCCCTGTAAATACCTGAGCCTGAATACCAACGGCTGGAGGGAAGATCGTTAACAACCTTTACGGCAATAAGGTTATGTGCAGTATTTGAATTGATAAGATACTCTGAAATTTCAAAAGAAAAGCTGTTATAGCCGTAATGGTTTTCACCTACATATTTACCGTTAACATACACGTAAGTGTGCTGATATGCGCCGTCAAAATTCAGGAATATGCGGTCGCCGTTATAGTACTCGTAAAGATTGAACCATTTTCTGTACCAGCCTGTACCGCCGGGAATATTTCCGCTTTCAGCTTCTGTTCCGGATGTTGTGAATCCCTGACTGATACTGAAATCATGCGGCAGGTCTACCGATTCCCAATCTGAATCATCAAAGCCTTTCAGCGATGCTGCATCGTCATCACTGAAAGCAAAAAGCCAGTCCTTATTAAAATCGAGCTCAACTCGGGTATCGTTATATTTCTGCTCGTGGCCCGCCATAGCAGATGCAACGATTGGTTTTATAACCGAATACCAACCGTCATTAACCATACTTGTTATAAGCATTATAATACAAATCACAAAAGCAAAAACCTTTTTTACAGTCTTCATATAGCTTCCTCCGTGATATATAAAATTTCAAAATCATTCACATTAATTATAGCAAAAACGAACTTTAAAGTAAACTGTTTTAAAGAAAAAAAACAGCCTCGAACCGATATTTTTTAAAAAAAATATCCTCACATACAGTGAGGATAATAAACTATTGAAAAAAAACTGCTCAATTGATAAAAAAACCGTCAATTTTCAAAAATCTTAAGCTCATCATAAAATTTCTGACGCTCACGGGCTTCATCTACAACCTGTTTCATTCTGATTTCGGGACGCTTACCCATTAAAGAACGGATAATATATCTGCCGCCAAAAAATAACCACCCAAAAGGCAAAAAAATCTTGATTTTTCTTACAAATTTCCAATGAGAATATACAATCTCGTTAACCGAAACAATCGCATTCAAAAAAAGTGATTTTCCTTTTTTGTCATCAGAGTTTCTGCCGGAAATAAAAAGACTTTCATGACTGCGATCGGGATTTTTCTGTCCGAAATTTCCTGACGAGAAAACATCCAAAATCAAATTATCAATGCAGATTTCTTCTGCGGCTTCATCCGTTAACTTAAAAGGAGAACCGAGGAATTTTGCACAGGCATCAGTCAGAACAACGGCAAATTTCCACAAGCCGACGCTTCTTAATTTTTCTTCAAAAGTTTTTCTGAACTCGTCTTCTGTAAATGATGCTGCAAAAACAGCCCAATCGCACAGATGGCGCAGTCCGAGACCATCGCCCGTAAGATGATGTACAGTATGAAGAAGAAGAATAAGTCCGTGATGATATGCTGACGGCAAAGACATTTTTCCCAGAGAGGTTTCTTTTTCACTTGATTGCTCAATAATATCGTCAAAAAAGCCGATAATTCTCTCCCCTGTTTCACCTGCAGGGATTCCTGGAGGTAAAAAGTGCATTTCACAGCGCATTGAGTTCTTATCATATGTTACGTGATGAGAATTCTCTTTTTTACGGGGAGTATATCCGTCCGCAATCAGAATCTTATCAACCTTATTCATATCATTCTGACTTACAATAAAATCAACGTCGCCCATAAGTCGCATAAGCTCATCAGGATAATATACAGACGAAGCCATACCCTTTATGATAGCATAAGGAATATCCGCATCGGTCAACAAATCGTGCAAATGACAATGCTCAGTACCTACTGCGATATTTCTGAAAAAATATGATTGCAGTCTGTTTTTGAAATATGTTTTTTCTTCCTGAGATGCCCCCTTTGCCTCAATCTGATTCATTGAAAGCAACGGTACGGTCTGAATCTCCGCTTCTTTCCACAATTTCAGAAAATCAAGCGAATCAAGCGAAACAGTCTCATTCTTGACGAACAAAGATTCACTGATAAGCGACAACAAAACATTCTGTTCTTCACTTAAAAAATCATATCTGCATAACATTTTACACAATTTCTCCGTAAGTATCAGGTTTTGACGGGTCAAAGCTCTCATTTGCCCACATCAATGTTACCATGTCATCAGTTTCGGATAAATTTATAATATTATGTGTATATCCTGGAAGCATATATACTGCTTCAATTTTATCCCCGCTTACCCGGAATTCAATTACCTGATCAGAACCGATTTTTCTTAGCTGAATAAGACCATGACCGGATACGACAACGAAAATTTCCCATTTTGTATTATGCCAATGCTGTCCTTTTGTAATACCGGGTTTACTTATATTTACAGAAAACTGACCGCAATTTGCAGTTCTGAGAATTTCGGTAAAACTGCCCCTGTTATCAACGTTCATCTTAAGTGGCACTTTAACAGCACCCTCGGGAAGGTATGACAGATACGTCGAATACAGCTTTTTTTCAAACGAATCAAAAGGAATTTCCGTCATCATAAGTGATGCGGGCTGTTCTTTGAACTTATAAAGAACATTCACAATTTCTCCGAGTGTTACTTTATGGGTACGGGGAACAAAACAGAATTTTCCCGTTATATTTTCAACAAGTTCTGCACCGTTATAATCGCAACGGTGAACTTTTCCCTGTAATACGTCAAACATATTATCAACAAGATCATCAATATAAAGAAGCTCAAGCTGAACTGACGGGTCATTTACTGTAATGGGAAGGTCATTTGCTATATTATTACAGAATGTAGCAACTGCAGAATTATAATTGGGACGGCACCATTTTCCGAAAAGATTCGGGAATCTGTAAACAAAAACCTCTGTATCATTTTTTTCGGAATAGGCAAATAAGAGGTCCTCTCCCCTGCGTTTGCTGTCGCCATAAGGTGAATCTTTATATCTGCCCTCAAGACTTGCCTGAATTGATGATGATAACATCACAGGAACAGTGTTATTATGTTTTTCAAGAAATGCAATGACTTTTTCAAGTGCAGAAAAATTACCTTCTGAAAATTCCTCAACATTCTGCGGTCTGTTCACGCCGGCAAGATGAAACACAAAATCTGCTTCACGGCAATAATTTTCAAGTAAAGCATCATCGGTATCAACATCTGCTTCAAAGATATTATCAATTACAATATCCGGATAGCATCTGTTTTTCCCGTCTTTTATATTATAAAGATTCACACAAAGGTTTTTTCCAACAAAACCATTTGCTCCGGTAACAAGAATATTCATAACTTTCTCCGAATTAATATTTTCTCCATACCATACGGTCAACAATCCCCGTATAGCTCTGTATAAGTTTTACAACCTTATCCGATACATTTTTGTCGGTATAATCGGGAACAGGTATCGCAGAGCCACTGATTTCATTCATTGAAACTGCAAGTTCCACAGATTGCAGAAGGCTTTTTTCATCAATTCCCGCAAGAACAAAACAAGCCTTATCAAGCGCTTCGGGGCGTTCTGTTGATGTTCTGATGCAAACCGCCGCAATAGGGTTTCCTATACTCAGATAATAACTGCTTTCTTCGGGAAGAGTGCCGCTGTCAGACACAACGGCAAAAGCGTTCATCTGCAGGCAGTTATAATCAATAAATCCCATAGGCTCGTGCATTTTTATTCTTTCATCAAGTTTTATATCACTTTTTGCAAGCTTTATGCGTGAACGGGGATGACAGGAATAAATAATAGGCATATCGTACTTTTCAGCAAGCTTATTAAGTGCGTTAAAAAGCATATTAAAATTTTTATCCGTATCTATATTTTCCTCTCTGTGGCAGGAAAGAAGTATGTATTTCTTCTTTTCGAGCCCCATTCTTTCAAGAATATCACTTTTTTTAATATCTTCAATTTTACTGTCAAGAACTTCTGCCATAGGTGAGCCCGAAACATAAGTTCTTTCCTTTGGCAAGCCGCAATCTGCAAGGTAACGGCGTGCATGCTCGGAATATGCAATATTTACGTCTGAAATAATGTCAACAATTCTTCTGTTGGTTTCTTCAGGAAGACACTCATCCTTGCAACGGTTGCCTGCTTCCATATGGAAAATCGGAATATGAAGACGCTTTGCAGAAATTGCAGAAAGACAGCTGTTTGTATCACCGAGAATAAGAAGTGCATCAGGCTTGACATCAGCCATAAGTTCATATGAAGATGCAATTATATTGCCAACAGTTCTGCCAAGATTATCCCCTACGCAATCAAGATAAACTTCGGGCATATCAAGCTCAAGGTCTTTAAAAAAGACCCCGTTGAGATTATAGTCGTAATTCTGCCCCGTATGAGCAAGTATTACATCAAAACACTGACGACATTTTTTTATTGTTGCGGAAAGCCTTATAATTTCAGGACGTGTGCCGACAATTATAAGAAGCTTCAACTTACCGTTATTTTTGAATGAAACATAATCTTTCATATATGTACCCTTCTATCATTTGTTTAATGATTCAAGTTCGTCTCTGATATATCTGAGTTCAAGAAGTTTTGCTTTCACTTCTTCTACACTCAGAAGATTGGTGTTATTACTGTTGAATTCTGAAATTTCAGTTCTCTTAATATTGCCTTCAGAGAAATATTTGTCATAATTAAGGCTTCTGTTATCAGCAAAAACCTTAAAAAAGTCGCCCATATCAACAGATTTTGAACACTCTTCATTTGTAAGAAGAGTTTCATAAAGTTTTTCACCATGACGGATGCCGATAATTCTTATATCATCCTTATTACCGCCAAAAAGCTCACATACAGCTTCTGCAAGCACCTGAATTGTGCAAGCAGGAGCCTTTTTAACAAAAAGGTCTCCGCCTTTGCCGTTTTCGAAAGCAAAGAGAACAAGGTCAACAGCTTCTTCGAGGGACATTATAAATCTTGTCATTGACGGCTCTGTTATAGTAATATTCTGGCCGTTTTTAATCTGATCAATCCATAAAGGAACAACAGAACCTCTGCTGCAAAGAACATTTCCGTAACGTGTGCAACAAATTCTTGTTTTGCCTTCATCAACATTTCTTGCTTTTGCTATTGCAGTTCTTTCGGCAAGTGCCTTGGTAATACCCATTACATTTATGGGATATGCAGCCTTGTCCGTAGAAAGACAAATTACGGATTTAACCCCTGCATCAACTGCGGCAGTAAGCACATTATCTGTTCCCTCAACGTTGGTTCTTACCGCCTCCATTGGGAAGAATTCACAAGATGGAACCTGCTTGAGTGCCGCCGCATGGAACACATAGTCAACACCGGTCATAGCACTCCTTACAGAGCTTATATCTCTTACATCACCGATATAAAACTTTATTTTATCTGCAACTTGGGGCATTTTTGCCTGAAATTCGTGCCGCATATCGTCCTGTTTCTTTTCGTCTCTTGAAAAAACTCTGATTTCCTTTATATCAGTTTCAAGAAATCTGTTAAGTACGGCATTTCCGAAAGATCCGGTACCGCCTGTTATTAAAAGTGTTGCTCCGCTGAAATTCATATTAGTTTTCCTCCGTTACCTGAGTAATGCAAGGCAATACCGCATTACCCCAGTCTTTGAACCAATGCTTGAGATGTAATGCCTTGTCAGAATGCTCAACATTGAATCTAATTCCTGTAACCTGATCATAATATACAACATTACCGAAATTATCATCATTGTATAATTTAAAGTGAAGACGATAACGTCCGGGCATAAAATATTCAGTATTAAATTTAAAATCAGCTGTATTTATTCCCTCTTTAAAATCCAAATTACCACAATAGATAACTCCGACACCTTCAGAATCACTGCCGGATACAACAATCTTCATTTTAACAGGTTCTGTTGAGCTTTTACTTAACCATTTCATTCGGAATCTAAACTCTTCACCATATTCAAAATGATTAGTATTCTTGACATCTATCAATTCAAAGCTTTCAATAAGATGAACCTTATTACATTTAGAATTTCTGGTTATATTTTTAACATCAAAAAAAGAGCAATCATTCATATCATCCTTCATATAAATTGCAATTGCCTCGTCAGTGTTACCATCAAAAATCTTTTGACCTTTGGATAAAACAATGCATCTGTTACAAAGCTTTTTAACTGTTGTCATATTGTGGCTAACATATATAATCGTCTTTCCGCTTTCTTCCGCAACTTTTTTCATTCTGTCAATACACTTATTCTGGAAATTGACATCACCAACGGCAAGCACCTCGTCCATAATCATAATTTCACTGTCCAGATGCGATGCAACGGAGAAAGCAAGCTTAACCTTCATACCGCTTGAATATCTTTTAACGGGGGTATCAATAAACTGACCAACCTCGGAAAATTCAACGATTTCATCAAACTTTTTGTCAATTTCAGCCTTTGTCATACCTAAAATTGCACCGTTGAGATATACATTCTCCCTGCCTGTAAGCTCAGGATGGAATCCTGTTCCTACTTCGAGCATAGAGGTAATTCTGCCGTTCATATAAATATTACCCTTTGACGGAGCCGTAACCCGACAGATAAGCTTAAGAATGGTTGATTTTCCGGCACCGTTATGACCTAATATACCGATCGTTTCACCTTTTTCAACCTCAAATGAAAGGTCGTTGAGTGCTAAAAAGCGTTCATTTTTTTCGTGTGCCTTCTCACCTATTTTAAGATTAGGATCTTCTTTTTTCAGCAATCTTGCAAGCTTTGACTGAATTTCCCCTTTAAGTGTTGCACCGCCGATAGCACCAAGACGGTATTCTTTGGATACATTTTCAACTTTTATTGCCAATTCTTTCATAAGCCACCTCACACTGTATCCATAAATGTCTTCTCAGATTTCGAGAACATCATTGCTCCCAGCACCGCTACCAGAACAGTTGACACCCAGCTGATACCGTAAAACAGCCAGTCAATTTCGCCTGTTCCGAGAAATGCATATCTGAATACATTTATTGCAGGTGTTACAGGATTGAGCATATAAATATTGTAAAGCACCGTACCGGTCGCCAGCTGTGAACGGCTGAACATATCATAAGCCACGGGGGAACAATATGACCAGAGAGATACGCCGAAGCTTACCACCATAGCAAGATCACGATATTTCGTGGTAAGTGAAGAAATTATCATACCAAAGCCCATACCGAGCACTGCAAGCTGAATAAGAAGAACGGGGGTCATAAGTATGTAAAGATTCGGCATTATTCCTGCATCCGTTATAAGATAATAAACTAAGAAGCACAGCATAAATGCAAACTGAATAAAGAATGATATAAACTGTGAAACAGCAGTTGATATAGGCATTACAAGGCGTGGAAAATAAACCTTGCCGAGTATTCCGGCATTCCCCGTAAAGGTATGTGAGGTTTCGGTAAGACAGTTTGCAAAAAGTGTCCATACGATAGTACCCGAAAGATAAAATATAAAATTCGGCACACCTGATGCACCAAGTCCTGCAATATTTCCGAAGAAAACGGAATATACCACGGTTGTAAAGAAAGGCTGAATAACAGCCCAGGCAGGGCCTAATACAGTCTGCTTGTACTTCGCAACAAACGTACGCCTGACAAAAAGAAATATCAGATCTTTACATTTTGCAAGCCCTTTGATATCCATATCAAAAGCACTGTTATTTGATTTTACAATAGTTGTCCAATTTTGTACCATAATTATCTCCTGTACTTCTTAGGCAAACTCAATCTTTCACCTAATATATAATCCCATTTTTCCGGTTTATATTTCTCAAATCCGGCAGCATCTGAAAAAGTTAACTCCCCAAAATAAATTTTATCATTCCAAAAATTAAAATCAACACGCACAAACGGAACATTTTCAGATAATTGAACGGATATACGGTATATTTCTTCTAAGCATTTTGGTTTTTTATAAACATCTCCGGCTCTTGCAACACTACCATTTATTAAATCCGTATAAACCCAATTAAAATCATATGTATCCATTGTCATTTCTGAATCAGAAAATCTGTTTCCGATAACAAGAATATACTCCGGCTTGCCATTAAAACAAAAAACCTTATACTCTAAAGGTTGTTCAAGATTCTGATTTTCCATATATTTTTCACATATTATTTTTCTTGAAACATTCTTATAAGGCCATTCTCTTTTTTTCTTATAATAATTTAATTTTAACTGAGCATTAAGCTTTTCTCTTGTTTCATTTTTCGTAAGTGTTAAACCAGCTTTAGATGTAAAAACTTTATCTTTACAGATAATCACATCACTATTATGGTTACATTTCAATACATATTTATCGGGCAACGACTCAAAATCAATTTCATCCGCATTATTCCATACACCAAGCAGTGGTACAAGATATTCTTCGCCTATTCTTTCTGCGACAAAATCTCTCACTAAAAATTTATCAACCATTACAGTGTAAACTGGTCTTCTATCGTATAGCTTCAACCAATTCTGTTTTTCAGTAAAAGTTTTTGGTGCGGATAAATTAATTTCCTTCCCCATCCTTTTTTTATAAAGCTTTTTTATAAAAGATTTATCCGATAAAACATATGTTTCAGGAAATTCTACTGTAAAATATTTTGTATACAATTTAATTATTATTCTCTTTAATCTATAAAGGCTTTCCTTTAATATTATCATATACATTCTCCAAGTATGTTTTTTATTATTGATATCCATTCAGATAAAATGATATTTACATCCAAAGCTTCTTTTATTTTAGTAGCATTTTCACTGCATCGTTCAAACAAATTTCTATCTGATAAAATTCTAAAAATTGCTTCAGCTAAAGCATCTTTATTTCCTTTAGGAACTAACAATCCGTTATTACAATCCGATATAATTTCCCTTGTACTACCACCATCACAGTCAGTGCATACACAAGGGAGTCCTATGGCCATAGCTTCAATCATAGAATTAGATATCCCTTCATAATCCGAAGATGAAACAAATAGAGAATACGTCAAAATTTTTTCGTGTATATCCGATCTTGGCGCTAACAAAAAAACCCTTTCTGATAATCCGTTATTATGGATACACTCAAGTATTTCTTCTTTATAATCCTGATTTGCAGCATTAGAGGTATCTGCGTAAATTTCAAGTATATAATCAGGAAGCTTATCCTTAACTATGTTAAAAGCCTCTATCAGTAATATCAGATTCTTCTGTCTGGCAAGACGACAAAAATTTACAATGATTTTTTTTCTTTCTCCGGTGTATCGTTCCGGTAAATTTTGTTTTATAGGATTACGTACGACAAAGGAATTCATATTATTTAACAAGCCATGTTCTTTTGCTTGTTCTTTAGTTTGAAAAATCCACGAATCTGCCTTTTTTATACTATTTTTTGTGTTTGCACAAAAACGATCGTTAATATATTTGTTTGATGAATTTGTTTCAGCATAAATGATTTTCATTTCTAACCCTTTTGCAGCGAAATAAACTATATCATATATAGCAAATCCAAAACTCAAAATAAGAGAATGATCATGCTCCAAAAAAAATCTTCTCAATGTCTTACATTGTCTGTAAGACTTAATTTTATAATTCACTTGTTCATTTTTTAATTTCAACATATTGCACAGTTGCTGTTGTTTTTTTAATAAAGATATTTTATTTTTAATAAATCTTTCATTTTGTATTGAAATATCTGAATTTTTTATATCAGCATAATATTCCGGAAGAACAACAAAATTGATTCTCGAATCAATTTTGTAATAATTCTCGTTTTCTTGAATTGTTCCATCGCGGCCAAAAACAGCAATTACAGAAACATTATACCCCTCACTAACTAATTTGTTAGCAATGGTAAATGCTCTGGTCTGCGCACCACCTATTCCGTAAAAACTAAAAGCAATAATAATATCTTTTTTCATAACAACCTCTTTAATTAAATAACGAACTATCTTTTTAAGCTTTTATACAATCTTCCTACAACTGCACTTTCGGTTAAAAAGTGCATAATTTTTGATTTTACAGCTTGCTTTTTCTTTAGTTTATCTTGCTTTTTTCTGTATTTTTCGGTAAAGGTAATAAAATCCTCAGCCTTACCGTCAAATATCAATTCATAATATTTTTTATATAATTCATTGAGCTTTTCAGTTTCAATCTGACCTTTGAAACGCTGACAAATGGGATCATTTATTATTTCCGAAATAAGCTCAATTTTTTTCTCTCTGCTGTTTGTGCAAAGGGGCTTGAATTCATTTTCGATGCAGTCTGTTACAAAGAAAAATGCTCTAAGATGCATCTGTTTCATCAAATCAAGCTCTTTGAACTCTTCCGTGTCCTTGTAAAGACGCTCAATAAGCGGAACATACAGATTCCACATATTTTTTGTATAGCCGCGGGATAACGAATCTCCCACAACTCGGTTATGATAAAGATACTCATTACCAAGGTAATAATAATTCTGAGCAACAAGCGTGGCTTCATAAGTAAGCTGAAGATCCTGACTTCTTCTGAATCCTCTGCCGAAGCGAATATTGTTATCTCTCAGTGTCGCAAGTTTATAAATACGCAAACAGTTCGACCATCTTATAGCTCGCTTTAATCCTTTTGAATCGATATAAGCCAAAGACTTGGAAAGAATTGCATCTGCAATTCCTTTTCTGGCATAAGCACCGGCAGGAAACTCCGGCTTGAAGTAGTAATCGTTTTCATTCTGAACGCAATTACAAAAAACAATGTCAGAATCATTTGACTTTGCTGCACTATACATTTTTTCATACATATCAGCTTCAATCCAGTCATCAGAATCAACAAAGCCTATGTACTCGCCCGTAGCTCTCATCATACCGTCATCGCGAGCAGCAGCAAGCCCTTCGTTTTCTTTGTGATAATAAGAAACACGGGGATCGGTCAGATAAGATTTACATATATCCGCACTGCCGTCAACAGAGCCGTCATCTATAAGGATAATTTCAATATCCGAAAGTGTCTGATTTACAATACTGTCAAGACACTGTTTCAGATATTTTTCTGCGTTATATACAGGAACAACTACACTTACTTTAACCATTTATTATTTCCATCCACTTTTCAATTATCTTTTCAAGAGATTGAGAACTCCTTATCTGACTTGCATTAAATGATAATTTCTCTCTCAGCCCCTTTTCAGAAACAACCTTTATCATTGCATCACTCAATGCTTCGGCATCATTCACAGGCACAAGCAAACCGTTTTCTCCATTATTTATAACTGCGCGGGCGCCGCCTGCAGGACAGTCTGTACATACACAAGGAAGCCCTATTGCCATAGCTTCAAGCATTGAATTTGACATTCCTTCAAAATCTGATGAAGATACAAACATTGAATAATCGCGGATTACATTATGTATATCCTTTCTTGCCGGAAAAAAGTGAATTTTCTCTCTTGAAGGTAACGAGTTTTTCTTTTTTGTTGCTCTGTTGTAATACTCTTCATCCGCGGAGGATGCCGTATCACCGAAAATATGTAATTCATATTCGGGAAAGTGTTCCGCGAATTTATCAAATGCATCAAGCAATAAAGGAATGTTTTTCTGGGGATTTATTCTGCAGAAATTGACAACACACTTTTTCCTTTCACCTGTAAAAGGCTCCGGCAAATCTGCTTTTATCGGATTAAAGATTACCGTACCACGGACACCTGTGTTTTCCTCATACCACTTTTTTACATCAGGCGACTGAAAAACAAAAGCATCCGCTTTCTGAAATTCATTTTTCAAAAAAGCCATTGTGGTTTTGCTTGCAAGGGACTGACAAGGGTCTCCCCTTTCAGATATAACAAGCCTGTTTTTTCTTGATACAGATAAAAGCGAATAAAAAATAGAATCATAAAGAAATGCTATCACGACAGCATCGGAGTGTTTTCTGAAATATTTTTTCATCCAACATATATTGTTAAAATTGTACGAAAAATATTTAAGAACCAATGACTTGTAAAAAATCCTCTCAGAAATCAATTTACCGACTTTTCCGAGAACGCGGGAGAAAAGCAATAACATCCTTTCCCAAAGCCCTGAAACGTCTGTCTTTTCAACCTCATCCGGCAAAGAAATCACGTTTATACGGGGATCAATATCCCTGAGAACCGCATCAGACTTTTTCTGATGAGTGATTAACAATGTTACTTCAAATTCCCGATTTACGGTGGCAGAGGTAAGCAGAGAAATTACTCTTTCTGCTCCGCCGCCATTCATAACCTTCATTACGAAAACAAGCTCTTTTTTTTCTTTCATAACTTTTCCTGTAAAAATTTTTTAATTATCTTATGGTAATTATTTTTTATATATAAAATATAGAGAGAAATATATTTTTTCTTTTCAATCAACCTGTATGTTTTCAGCGTAGCCTTTGAATTATATGCACTGTCTGTTGCGCCTGCAGGAAGCATTGTTTTCCATTCGAAATCAACAATTTCTTTTCGCTGCTTAAAGCCTTTTGCTACTTTATAATACTGATTAAATGTATACACGGCAAGATTCAGCCACTGAGCCTGCATACGTTCAACCGTTGAGCTGTCATTCATTCCCCATATCGGGAGCATTTCAATAAACCTGTCATAAACATACACAGTATTTTTCTTTGAAATAGATTCAGCAGAAAAATCCCTTGAAATACTGAAATTGTCAGTACGGTAATTATAAAATTCTCTGTTGATATACTTTATTTTGTTTGAATCTGAAATGAGTGATATTGAACGGAAATGATCCTCTCCCATATTGTGGCAGTAATGCTGAGAATAATTTACCGAGTCATTTTTAAGTATCTCTGTTTTTATTGCTTTAGTCCAAAGAGAATTGATAAGAGGAGTAAACATCAGCGCTTCATAAAGAGCTTTTTTCGATTCGCCTTCAAAAACAACAGCCGACTCTGACAGAGTTTTTTTTCTTTTTGTTTTTGTTCCGTTTGAAAAATAACAGAAGGAATAAATCACCATATCAAGCTCTGCATCCTGCAAAAACTCTTTATTAACAGCTTCCAGCAAATCATTCTCAATAAAATCATCCGAATCAACAAACAAGCAAACATCGCCGTCTGCATTTGCAATCCCTGCTTCACGGGCAGATACAAGACCTTCATTCGGTTTATGAATAACTTTTAAAATTACCGGATATTTTTCGGCATAATCATCACAGATTTTGCCTGAGCTGTCCGTAGAGCCGTCATCAACAAGAATAATTTCAAAATTTTTGTAGGTTTGTGCAAGCATTGAATCTATACATTGTTCAAGATATTTTTCAACATTATAAACAGGAACAAGAAAAGAATATTTCAACACATTCACCCCTCTAAAAGCTTTCTCCACTGTTCTTTGAATTTGGTTATTTCATCTGTATTTTCATTATTTTTAAGATACTCTGTTATATTGTTATATAATTGTTTGTCCGACAGAAGTTTGATAATTCCGTCTGCCAGAGATTCGGCAGATATTTCTGTTACAACACCTGTTTTTTCATTTACAAGCTTTTTGCCGCCCACTGTCGCTGTTGTTACAACGGGCTTTGACAGTTTCTGAGCTTCTGACATAGTAAGTCCGAAGGATTCTTCATAAGAAGGCTGAACATAGATATCGCAGGCACTCATAAAAGGATAGGGATTTTCCTTCATACCCGTAATCTGAATACAATCCTGAAGTTCATATTTTTCAATAAGAGATATAAGCTTGTTTTTATCGGGGCCGTCCCCCACAAAATACCAGAAAAAGCTTACACCTTTACTCTTTAATATTTTTGCACACTCAACCGCAAGATCAAAGCCTTTGACAGGTGCTAACCTTCCGCAGGAGCAAAGAATTGTTTTGTTTCGGGGTTTATCAACAACATACTCAGCACTCTGGGAAATAACGGTTTCAGCATCCACATAATTCTCAACAACAGTTATCTTTTCATCATTGAGATTATACCATTTTTTAATAAGCTCCGTCTGTTCATCATGAAGCGCGACAATTCTCTTCAGATGTGGAATTGCCTTTTCGTGAACCTCGTGAATTTCATCGGTACTTGTATGAAAAAACATAAATTTCTCTTTCGCCTGAATATAATCGCACACAAACTGTACCGTATATCCCTGAACATAAGCAATCGCTTTATCAAAAACCTTATCTTTGAAATATGTATTTTTTTCATATTCCATTGAGTCGGTTCGCATTCTGTCTGCAAGCTCTTTCTCACAGCGCTTTGCTTTTTCGGTTTTACCCAGCATTTTCCACAATGCGGATTTTATCTGAAGAATGACGGCATATGGCCTTCTGTAATAATGTGTTTTATCTTCATTTATTATAACATTCACTCTTTTATCCACATAGGGTAAAAGTGTTGTTCTGTTTTTTCTCAGATACAAGGTTACGTCATATTTATCATAATCAAGCCACTTCAACGCAGAAATAAGAGATTTCTGCACTCCGCCGATTGTAAGATGATGCGTTACAATAAGAAGTTTTTCTTTCATCAGAATAACTCCATCCATTTTTTTGATATATTTTCAAGTGATAACTCATCACGGATTTTTGCGCCGTTCAATGATAAAGAATCGGAAAGAGCTTTATCCGACAGCACACTGATTATTGCCTTTGCAAAATCCTCAGAATCGCCGACCTTTGCAAGCATGCCGTTTTCGCCGTTTCTGATAACTGCTCTTGCACCGCCGATAGGACAATCGGTACAAACAACGGGCATTCCTATTGCCATCGCTTCAAGCATTGCGTTTGACATTCCCTCATGGTCAGAAGAATTGACATAGAGTGCATCTTCGATTATTTCCTGATGAACATTACTGCTGAAAGGCAAAAATTCAACAAAATCATTGAGATTATGCTTTTCAATCATTGCTTTTGTTTTATCAAGTGCATCCTCGTCATCCTTGTTACTTGTAGTTCCGATAATGCAAAGGCGATATTCAGGAAATACGTTATTTACTTTTGCAAAAGCCTCTATAAGCATCGGTAAGTTTTTTGAACGGGAAATACGGCAGAACGTGGTGATTTTTTTATTTCTTTCCCCGTGATAAGCCGCCGGCAACTTATCATTTATGGGATTAAAAATAACTGCGCCTTTTTCGGAAATATTTGCGGGATATGTATTTTTTGCGTCTTCCGTCTGAAAAACAACTGCGTCCGCACGGTTATAATATTTTTCAACAAACTTATATCCGTACCGTTTTTTCATAAGTCGTTTCGGATCTCCGCGTTCAGAAATAATAATTCTGTTAGGAAGACCTCTTGCAGCAAGCAACACTATCGGAATACTCGGTTGCAGAAATACAACAACAGTTGTATCGGGCTCTGCCTTTAATTTTTTTCGCATCGCTTTTATTTCCTGTCTGTATTCGGAAACAAAAGAAAGATATGCAAAGCAAACGGGAACACTCAAATGCAATACTTCAAATATTCTGCACACAAGTGAAGTAAAAAGCCTTAAAAACTTGTAAAAAATCTTCCCGATTATATTTTCCTTATTGAACAGCTCACGAAGAACGGTTATCGGTATATTTTTATCAAGATCACGGTTGATAATACTTTCTCTGTCTGTTGATGTTACAAGAAATTCTGCATCAAACCCTTTATGATAAAATTCATTTTCAAGAAGTGAAGCAACTCTTTCCGCTCCGCCGCCGTGAAGAAGAGAAATAACCATCAGAATTTTTTTATTTTTTTCATCAGTCATCATTTTAATTTTCCTGTTATTTTTTCAAAAACTTTATATATAAACCATAAGATATGGCAATAACATCTCATTTTTAATGCCGTATCACCGAATGCGTTATTTGTTAATATATCTTTTTTTACAGCCGCAAGCTCTTTTCTGCAAGCACGCTTATCTGCGAACGATAATTTATTATAATTATTGAAAACATTGAAAGCATTTCGGCATATATATTTTTTTACTGCGTTTTCTTGTAAAATATCATTCTTTTCAGAAAACTCAAGCAAACTTCTGTAAACTTCAACTGCACTTTCAAAATATTTTTTATTCTTTTTTGAAGTCATTATTGAATTGTTTCGGTAACGTCTGTAATATAAAGCATCTTTACATTGTGAAACAATCCGTGCAGAGCATAAAACCTCAAAAGTAAAAATCATATCTTCATAATAAATTCCCGAACAGAAATTTATATTATTGCTTTTAAGAAAACCTTTTTTTAAGAAAAGAAGCGGAACAGCAGAATGAAATTCCTTATTCTTTTGTAACTGTGAAAAAACAACAGTGCCTTCCGCAGCAGAATATCGGTTATTTCTTATGTAATTCTGTTTTATTTCTTTGTCTGAATTATCAAAAAAAGAAATTGCATCAAAGAATACAACATCAGAATCATCATTTTCTGTAATTGAAACCAGTTTTTCTATCGCATCAGAAGAAATATAATCATCACTGTCCAGAAAATAGACATACTCACCGTCAGCCTTTAAAAGCCCTGCATTTCGGGCAGCGGACAAGCCGCCGTTTTGCTGATGTATCACATAAATATGCTTATTATTCTCTGCATAATTATCACATATCTGCCCTGAAGAATCTGTTGAACCGTCATCTACAAGAATAATCTCAATATTCTGATATGTCTGAGCAAGAACGCTGTCTATACATTCTTCAATATATTTTTCCACATTGTAAACGGGAATTATAACACTGACGAGAGGATTGTTTTTCATAAATTTTATCCTTTGAATTTTTCTTTAAGAATAATAAATGCGGTAAACAGAAGCTTTTTCATTTCGGAAATAAAGCCGTATGAATAATGCTTCTTCATAATTTTCTGAATACGCTTATCAATTTTTAATTCTTTAAAAACAGGAGCTTGAATTGCTTTTGAAATATCAACCTTCATTTTTTCCGCATCAGAAGATGTACTGTGAACACCGGATTCATCACAGCCGATATTTGAAATATACGAATATCTGGGATAAACGGTAAGCAAATCATTTTTAACAAGATGTGCGCCGAATCTCACGGACCATGAACTTCCGTTTCCTTTGGTCTGTCTGTAAAGGCGGATAAATCTGTCGCTGCCGTTTGAATTAAGCTTTCTGATAAGTGAAGGGGAATTATAAAAATCCTTTATATTCTTTAATTCCCAGTCAACACCCTGCCATCTGTCAGCCCATGTGGCCCATGAACAGCTGCAGGAACGGTAAGCAACAAACAAATCATTATCATAGTCTTTCGGAAAATCAAGCACGGGACAATAGCCTGCAATACTGCCGATTTTTTTATCATTCTCATAAAAATCAAGAGCTTTATTCATATAAGAAAGGAAATGAACTGAGGGCATACAGTCATCTTCAACAACAATTACCTTACCGTATTTATTTATAATCTCTGTAACTCCGGCAATAACAGAAGCAGCAAGACCTTTGTTTACGGGACTTTCGATTATTGTTATTTTCTTAAAGGCTGAATCATTTTCTGTTTCTTTAAGTGCAGCTCTTACTTCTTCTACTTTTTTAGCACCTTCTTCATTTTTAGGGCCGTCAGAAAAAATATAAAGCTCACTTTCCTTTGCATTCTCACAGTTTGCAAGTGCGGAATATGTTTTTTTGAAATGGTCAGCCCTGTTATAAACAAACATAACAATAGGTGCAAAGCTCATACTTAAATCCCCTCTTATTTTTTTAGAATATCACAATATGCAGACATAAGTTTTTCTGCATTCATTTTGGCATCGTGCATAATTCTTGCTTTTTTTCTTCCGTTTGCTGACAATTCCCGTGCCAACTCGTCATTGTCAAAAATCTGTTTGATTCTCCACGCCAAAAGTTTAGGGTCATCGTTTCTGTAGAAAAGCGCTTCTTTCCCGTCTTCAGCCATATCGGGAGCTCCTCCTACATAAGATGAAATACAAGGCGTACCTGTCATCATCGCTTCACCCAAAGTATTTGGACTGTTTTCTATAGCTGAACACAATACATATGCGTGCACAGATGAGAGTTTTTCTGCTACGGCACCTGCTTTAAGAGGGCCTGTGAAAACTATATGTTCTGAAACGCCCAGATCATCAATAAGTTTTTTTAGATATGCACCATATCCCCTTTTGATGAAAGAACGCTTATCATCATCACTGTAAGGCTTATATCCTGCAACGTAAAGCTTGATATCAGGATATTCTCTTATAAGCTGAGGTAATGCCATTACAACAAAATGAACACCCTTAAGTGCGTAATATCCGTTTCCTACATAAATTGAATGTCTTTCAATTTTTTCTATATTCCACTCTGATTCATAAAACGGTTTTCGTAAAACTCTGTTGCAGGAATAATATTTTGCATTGGGATTGATTGCGTAGGAATGTGCTCTGTCCCAGGTTGTTCTGCCAAGAATATAATCTGCATTTTCAATTATTTCTTTTTCGGGCTTCATTCTGGGCTTATACCACAAAACCTTTCTTAAATGCAAAAGCCAGGACGACATAATTTCAGTCAGAGATTTAGAAAACATCATATCATCAATGGGCAACTGTCCGCATTGATAATTGTACTGTCCGTTAAGAATCCCCTGCAAGGATACAATTACAGGAATATTGTTTTTCTTGCAATATTCGAGCATTGCCTTTGCGTGCAGGAATTCAGTTCCCTCAATCTGTACTATGTCAGGATTGAAATCATCAATTATTTCCTTACAACGTTTTTCAATATCAGACTGCTTTGCAGAAGCCGAATAGCCAAGACTGAAATACTTAATCGAATTGACAGATTCTGCAAAAGAATACTCAGGGGAACATTTGCAGGCAACGGCAAGCTCGACATTTTCATATTTCTTTATTTCATTTGCCATAGATTCTACCCAACCGCCAAGCACCTCAGATACAAGACCGAGATGCACAGACATCTCCTCGGGTATCAGATTAACCGTCCAAAGAATTTTCATTTTTCGTACCTGTCCATTTAATAATATTTTCCATATACAGCGGAAGCACCAACAAAATCATTCCTGCAAATGCATAGGTGAATGAGTCAAGAATCGAAACAATCATTATTGCAATAAGGGTTGCGTTGCAGGTTCTTCTTACAATATACTTATCGTCATACTTCTTTTTATAAGAATTGGGAACAAAGTATATCATATAGCAATATATAGCTCCGCCCCAGAGACCGTATTTTGCAGTCGTATCAAGAACAGCTGAATGTCCGCCGCCACTGCCTCGCCAGAGCGCTCCGATTACGGGATATATAAAAATACGTCTGATACTTGCGGAATAACGGGTCATTCTGGCTGCGATTGAGCCTGAAGCATCACCGCTTTCAGAGCTTGCAATCAGGTCATTGATTTTTTTATGAATCGCGTTGTTGTCAAAGGTTTCAAGAATCCAGTTACGGAATTCCTCAACATACAGAATTGAATACATAATCACAGCGAATAAAATAATTGTTACAAAAAACGCTTTGATAACACTATTACCTCTGTAAAACAAAAGAAGAATTGTACTTACAGCTGTTGTAAAAATTGCGATTGAATATCCTGCATTAAAAATAACAAACAGAAATGAACCTATACACACACTGCCGAGAATAAAAAGCAGAGTATTTTTTTTGTAAGAGCTTATAGTTGATTGCAAAAGTGCCGGAAACACACAAACCTGCGGATAAATAAGACTGTAACCGCCGATTCCCTGCCTTAAATACTGATACATATTTTCATCATCACGCACAAGCTGCCTTGCGATAGAAGGATCTTCAACAAGAGCAACACCCGTTCTGATATTAAATACAATAAGAAGGACAAGAACAACAGGCACAATAAAAGAAAGCTCGTTCCACTGATTCTTGTAGTACTGAGAAATAATAAAACATATTACCAGCATAAAATACGATATCTGTTTTATTATTCCGCTTGCCTTTCCCGTTTCTATGTACGTAACCACGACTACGGCAACAAGGAAAAACATTGCTATTATCGTGTTCGGTTCAATAATCAGAGGCATCTGCCTGAGAATGAGGATAATGCACCAGACACCGAAAAATGCAACCGCCAGAAAGCGATAAATCATATCAATTTCCATAAAAGGAGAAATTGTCCATATTACAAGGTACAATACTGCAAGCATCTGAATTGCTGCGTAATTTATTCCCTTTTTAAGCATAGTTTCTCCTTTCTGATTTTATAATTTTATAATAAAAAATCTTTTACTTTATCTGTATAATTCCTGTAATCAAAAGTTGTGCGGATAGCACAGCAATTTTCTGTTTTTTCTCTCTTTATTTCATCGAGCATTGCTTTTTTTACCGATTGGACAGAAATATCATCAAGCACAGTCCCTTGATTTTCTTCAAGATAATCGGCAACATCACTGATTTTTGATGTTATTATCGGCATAGCAAGAGTATATGCTTCGGAAAATTTAGTGGGAAAGCCGGCATTATTTCTTCTGTCGGGATTCCTTATAAAAATGTAACAATCGCACTCGGAAACAAACTTCAATGTTGCTTTATGAGAAAGCTTTCCCATAAAAACGATTCTGTCATCGTCAATAATATCTGATAATTCGGGGTAAATATTTTTACACTCATCCATTGTAACACCGATTATTCTGAATCTTACATTCTTATCGGATACTGATGAAAATGCACAAAGAATTTTATCAAGACTTTCTTTATTTCCGTCGGGCACACCTGCAAAGCAAAACTCAAAAACACCGTCAGTGCGTTTCTGCCGCTGATGCCATAATTCATCCTGCGTATCCACAAGAGGCGGTAATTTTATAAGATTTTTACTTTTCGCATACTTTTTTTCCATCATACTGCTTATAACAATGATATTTTCAACAATTTTATCAAGGAATGTTCTGATCATCCACTCATCAATAAACTTAAAAACTCTTTTAGGAAGCGAACCCGATGTAAAAGATGTCCATTCCGTGCAATCATAAATTATGCGTGTATTTCTGTTTTTTAATGCAAGCTTTACGGCAAGTACAGTAACAACAGGAAGATTATATAAAACTACGAAATCTGCATTGTATTCATCAACGAGCTTTACAATGTTTTCCGTGTTGAAAATATGCTTTGCCCACTGAACGGATGAGGAAGGATGTGCCTCCTCATACATATTTTCAAAGCCGTCGATTTTTCTGATTCCCTGAAAAAAGTCGTCCGAATCTGCTGCTCCGAGAAAAATTGTTTCATATCCCAAATCCTTGAAAATCTTAGAATTGGAAACTACACGGTTAGCGGCAGCGCCTTTATCGGGGAGAACAAATTCTCCTACATATAATATGGTGCGGCTCATCAGAGATTTACCTTATACCATTCAATAGCCGCTTTTATTCCTCTGTCAAAGCTCCAGTCGGGATCATAGCCGAGTTTTTCACGGGCTTTTGAAATATCAGCGTTGCTGTGTTTTATATCGCCTGCACGATCGGGGCCGAAAACAGGCTCAACATCAACGCCAAGAGCCTTTGTAAGCCCGTAATAAATATCAATAAGATATTCCCTGCCGCCGTATGCGACATTATAGGCTTCACCTGCAGCATCAGAAGGTGCCAGACAAGCTTTAAGGTTAGCTTCAATAACATTTTCAATATATGTAAAATCTCGGCTCTGTTTACCGTCTCCGTTAATTGTAGGAACATCACCGTTTACAAGCTGTTTGATGAATTTCGGGATAACAGCCGCGTATGCCCCATCGGGATCCTGTCTTCTGCCAAAAACATTAAAATAACGAAGACCGTATGTATCAAGACCGTAGTGTCTTGTGTACTGCTTTGCCCATTCTTCATCACACATTTTTGTAAGTGCATAAGGCGACAGAAGATTGCCCTCTCTGCCTTCCTTTTTAGGAAGATTTGGTTCATCGCCGTAAACAGAAGAACTTGAAGCATATACAAACTTTTTAACATTATTCTGTCTTGCAGCCTCAAGCATATTGAGTGTGCCCTGAATGTTGTTTGCGCAATAGAACAAAGGCATCTCTATACTTCTGGGTACACTTCCCCAAGCTGCCTGGTTAAGCACATAATCAACGCCCTTGCACGCAGTCATACAAACATCAAAGTCCTTTATATCACCTTTGATAAACTCATAGCGGGGATTATCAAGAAACATTTCAACATTCTTCATTTTTCCCGTTGAAAGGTCGTCAAGACAACGTACACGGTATCCCATATTAAGAATGGCTTCACAGAGATTTGAGCCTATAAAGCCTGCACCGCCGGTAACAAGAAACAGTGAATTTTCATTAAATTTTAATTCTGAATAACCCATAATTAAAGTCTCCAATATGTATATCCGGCATTTTCAAAAGCTTTTCTGTCAAGTATGCCTTTGATATCAACGATAACCTTTTTGCCGTCTGAAAGAAGCTTATCAATAACCTCGGGAGAAAGATTTTTATATTCATCGTGTGCTACAGCAACAATTACTGCCGCAACATCCTTTATATCATCCTGACTGCAAAGGTCAATACCGTAGAATTTCTTTGCCTCGTCTGCCTCTGCCTGAGGGTCTGCAACGATGGCATTTACACCGTATTCCTTAAGCTCATTAACAATATCAATGACTCTTGTATTTCTGATATCGGGGCAGTTTTCCTTGAATGTAAAGCCGAGAATTGCAACCTTTGCATCTTTGACTGTCTTTTCTGCGGCGATGAGCTTTTTAACCGTCATTTCAGCCACATATTTGCCCATATCATCATTGATTCGTCTGCCCGCAAGAATAACCTGAGAATGATAACCCAACTTTTCTGCCTTATATGTAAGATAATATGGGTCAACACCGATACAATGTCCGCCTACAAGACCGGGGAAGAACTTAAGGAAATTCCATTTTGTTCCCGCAGCCTTGAGAACAGCCTGAGTATCAATTCCCATTTTGTTGAAAATAATCGAAAGCTCATTCATAAAAGCAATATTTATATCGCGCTGGCTGTTTTCAATTACCTTTGCAGCCTCTGCAACCTTTATGCTTTCAGCTCTGTAAACGCCAGCCTCAACAACAAGTTCATAAACCTTTGCAACAAGCTCAAGTGTTTCTTCATCCATACCCGAAACGATTTTAACTATTGTTTCAAGTCTGTGTACCTTATCACCGGGATTAATTCTTTCGGGAGAATAACCGATTTTAAAGTCAACACCGCACTTAAGACCCGACTCCTGTTCAAGAATCGGCACGCACACATCTTCGGTAACGCCCGGATATACGGTTGATTCAAATACAACAACAGAGCCTTTTGTGAGATTTCTGCCGAGGATTCTGCTTGCGCCCTCTACGGGAGTAAGGTCGGGAGTGTGATCCTCATTTACGGGAGTGGGAACGGCAACGATATGAAACTTTGCTTCCTTAAGCTTTGCTTCATCTGCAGTAAACTCAACAGTTGTTGCCTTTATTGCCTCATCACCAACTTCACAGGTAGGGTCGATTCCGCTTTTGTAAAGCTCAATCTTCTTTGCATTGAGGTCAAAGCCTATAACACCCACTTTTTTTGCAAATGCAACGGCAATAGGCATACCAACATAGCCAAGACCTACAAGTGAAAGTTTTTCTGTGCCTGAAAGAAGGTTTTCATACAATTTTGAGTAATCCATAGTTAATCTCCTTTTTTATACCAATTCTGAAATCTTTTCAAGATAAGCTTTTATTACAATTTCCCTTGAAAAATTCTGTTCTATATGTTTTCTGCCTGCAAGACCCATTTCTTTTCTTTTTTCATTGGGAAGTGCAAGAAATTTTTCAATATTTTCACAAAGAGCCGAAACGTCTCCGCCTTTATACATAAAGCCCGAAACACCGTCAATAAAGGTTTCTTTGCATCCGGGATTGTCTGTTGAAATTATAGGTCTTCCCGAGGAAGCAGTTTCAAGAAGAACGTTACTCATTCCCTCGCCGTATGTTGAGGGATGAATCGTAGCGTGGGACACCTTTATAAAGGAGCGCACATCATCCTGACTGCCGTGGTATTTAACAATTCCCTGTTCCTCAAGCTCTTTCAGAAGCTTTTCGTAATGCATTTCCGTGGGTTCAATAAAACCGAGCATATTAAAGGTTACATAAGGATATTTACTCTTTATTATTTTTGCCGCTTCGATGTAATCATCCACACCCTTATCGTGGAGGATTCTGCCTATGTAGTTAAAGCTGACTCCGTTTTCATCGTCGGGATAATCAAGCACTTCATATCTTGACGTATTGACACCCGAACCGGGAATAAGTTTACATTCGCCCTTTACCATTCCGCTTGCCTTTGCAAGCTTCATATTCGTTTCATTCTGGAACATAACACATTTGGAACGTCTGTAAGCGAATCTGAACAATGCCATAATAAATTTCTGTATAATTCCCTGCTGATTAAGCACACTTCCGAAGCCTGTAACGTTACTTATTACGGGAATGCGGAGTAAAAATGCGGCAAGTCCGCAATAAACGTTGGGCTTTGCGGTATAAGTAAGAACAACATCGGGCTTATATTTTATAAGCAAGCCGATATAATGGAAAAACAGCTTAAGATCAGCAATAATATTCGTGCCTCGTCTGTCAATGGTCGGATTGTCATATATATAAGGTATATCCTTCATCAACTCAAATTTTTTACCGTAGGGACAAGAAATGAGAACGTCATATCCGTTACCTACAATTGCTTCAATCAACTCTTTTCTGAAGCAGTAGATATCATCATCATTATTTGTAAGCACAGCTACAAGTTTTTTATTTTTATCTCTCATAATTTCTCCACTTTTTCTGCAGCAATATCCTTTTCTTCGTCGTCGCTTTTGAAAACTGCAAGGACTGTCATAATAATAATTTTAATTTCACCAAAAAAACTGAATTCTTTTATAGCTTTCAGATTGTAGTTCATTTTATCAGGAAGAATTCTGTTTATGTACATTTCTTCGGGATTTTCGGCAGCATCAAGCAGAGAACTTTCATCCTTATAGCAAACACTCGCTTCCGATGTGATTCCCGCGGGAAGAAGAAGCGTTGCAAGCATTTCGTCGGTATATACATCCACGTATTTCTCAACCTCGGGACGTGTGCCCACAAAACTCATTTTTCCTCTGAATACATCTATAAGTTGTCCGAGCTCATCAAGCTTGTATTTACGAAGAAATGCACCTACACGGGTAATTCTTGAATCATTTGCAACAGTAATTTTTAAGCCTTTATCAGCATCACTTACCATAGTGCGGAATTTGTAAATGCGGAATTTTTCTCCGTAACGAGTTATTCTTGTCTGTCTGTAAAATACAGTTCCGGGAGAATCAAGCTTGATTGCAACCGCAATAACTATAAACACGGGCAGAAGAAACAGCAAAAGCACTCCTGAAACGACAATATCAAAAACACGCTTCAGAAACAGGCTGAATTTTTTTTTGCAGAGTAAATCGTAATATTCCCGCACCTTATCATTCTGCATTGATTCGGGCAAATTTTCCCATTTTCGCATTTTAATCTTCCTTTATAAACTTTCTGACAATTTCTTTAAAACAACTGATTATGTAATCAACATCTTCATCACTTAATTTGTTGTGAAGGGGCAAAGTTATTTCTCTGCTGAAATAATCGTAAGCGCAAGGGAAATCCTTTATATCAAAGTCCATATTCTTATATGCTGTCATCATAGGCAGAGGCTTGTAATGAACGTTACAGGCAATTCCCATTTCTGCCATTTCTTCAATAATCCGGTTTCTTTGCGTTACTGATATTCCCGGAATATTCACAATGTAAAGATGCCCTGAACTAATGTGATTTTCCGATGAATGCTTTATATACTCAACTCCGAGTTCATCACAACAGGAATTGTATTTTTCAATAATTGCGCGTCTTCTTGCCAAAGTATTTTCATATCTTGATAACTGAGCAAGCCCCATAGCCGCCGCAATATCTGTCATATTACACTTATACCAAGCTCCGACAATATCGTATTCCCATGAACCGAGCTTTGTTTTTTCAAATGCATCCTTTGACTGTCCGTGAAGACTGTAAAGCTGATACTGATGATAAAGCTCGTCGTTACTGATGCCGTCAATCGTTCTCCATGTTGCCGCACCGCCCTCTGCGGTTGTAAGATTCTTTACTGCGTGGAAAGAAAATGATGAAAAATCCGCAATATTTCCTGCTTTTTTTCCGTTTTTAACCGCACCGAGAGAATGAGCACAGTCAGCAATAACCGCAATTCTTCCGAGCGCCTTCTGAATTTCATTTGCAGGTGTAAAAAGTGATTTTTTCTCTTCAGCAATACGGAATGCGGAATCATAATCTTCAATAACACCCGCAATATCAACAAGAATGATTGCTTTTGTTTTTTCGTTAATTGCCGCTGCAAGCTTTTCGGTATCAATCTGAACAGAGCCTTTTTTGCAGTCAACAAACACTATATCAGCACCTACGTGTGCAACGGGTGAAGCGGTAGCCGTATACGTATAAGCAGGAACAATAACCTCATCACCTTTGCCGATTCCGAGTATACGTAGATTCAATTCAAGTGCGGCAGTTGCAGAATTAAGACAAACCGTCTTCTGAGTTCCGCAATATTTGGCAAGCCTTTTTTCAAGCTCTTTTGTTCTTGGCCCTGTTGTTATCCAACCTGAGCGAAGAGCTTCACATACTTCATTTATTTCAGCCTCAGTTATATCGGGAGGGCTGAAGGGTATATTTCTTTTTTCCATATCTGTTCCTTCAATTTACAGTTTGTTGTTTGGGATATAGGTAGGAACCATCTCTTTCACAAGAGAAACTATTTCATCTGAATTTTCATAAGCAGTATACATAAGATGAGAAAGCTGCTTCTGGAAAACATCAGCATCAAAGGGAATAGGATTGCCGATAAAAACGAGTTCATTGGGAGTTTTGCGCAATCCTTCTTCTTCCTTAAGAATTTCCTCATAAAGCTTTTCGCCCGGACGAAGACCTGTATACTCGATTTTTATATCAATATCAGGCTTTAGTCCCGAAAGTCTTATAAGATTTCTTGCAAGAGTATCAATTTTAACGGGAGAACCCATATCAAGTACAAATATTTCTCCGCCCTTAGCATAAGCACCCGCAATAAGCACAAGCGAAACGGCCTCGGGAATGGTCATAAAGTATCTTATGATATCGGGATGAGTAACCTTTACGGGGCCGCCCTCTTCAATCTGCTTTTTGAATATGGGCACAACCGAGCCGTTAGAGCCGAGAACGTTACCGAAACGGACAGCAACAAATTCTGTTTCCGAGTGAATATTCTCAACAGGCTTATATTTCTGTGAAAGCTCCATATCCTCAAGGTGAGTGAAGATTCTTGCAATTTCATCGCACTTGTCTTCTTTTATGCGTCTGTCAAAGAAATTTATTATCATTTCGCACAGATGCTTGCTTGCACCCATAACGTTTGTAGGATTTACAGCTTTATCCGTACTGATAAGAACGAATCGTTTGCAATTATAAAGCATTGCGGCGTAAGCAGTTTTGTATGTACCGATTACGTTATTTTTTATAGCTTCACAAGGGCTGTCCTCCATAAGAGGAACGTGCTTATGCGCTGCTGCGTGATAAACAATATCGGGTCTGTATGTTCTGAAAACATCATCAAGTCGTCTTGAATCCCTGACAGAACCGATAAGCACAGTCAGATTCAATTCGGGATATTTGCTTTTAAGCTCCTGCTCAATGGCGTAGGCATTGTTTTCGTAAATATCAAAAATTATAAGTCTTGCAGGCCCGTGCTTTGCAACCTGACGGCAAAGCTCACTGCCTATTGAACCGCCGCCGCCCGTAACAAGAATAGTTTTGCCCTTGAGCATTCCGTAAACCTCACTCATATCAGCAACGATAGGTGCTCTTCCGAGAAGGTCCTCAACGGAGATAGCTTCCATATTTTTTACCGTAATATTGCTTTCGGTATACTGAAACATACTGGGAAGATTTTTCAGTTCGCAGGATGTTTCACTGCAAATATTGATTATATCCCTGATATCTTCCTTAGGTGCGCTGGGAATTACTATAAAAATCTTGTTGACTTTATATTTTTCAACGTTGCATAAAATATCGTTTCTTCCGCCCACAACGGGAATACCTTCAATATATCGACCATGTATATTACTGTCATCATCAATAAGGCATACAATTTTATCGGTATGATTGAAATCCTTTTCAATGCTTCTGAGAATCTGCTGACCTGCATTTCCCGCGCCGATTATCATTACGCGGTTTTCGATTCTTTTTTCGTGGATATCCTTGATTCTGTTAACCTCAAGCAGCAGGAATCTGTAAGCAAATCTTGCAGTAACAAGGAATATCAGCTGCAGACAAGCGCCCCATAAGTAGTAGGAAATGGGCATTCTTTCAAAGAAAACAGTAATAAGAATACAGTGAGCAACAGAAACGATACCGCTGCCGAATGCAGTTCTTACCATTTCAAAGAAGCTGGCATATTTCCACACACTGTGATACATTCGCATAGCCCAGAACACGATTATACATATTGCGGTGTATATCGGCACAAAGCTCTTATACGCATCAAGATAAAAATCGGGAATACCTGCAAAAACACCGTCGTGTCTTATCCACAAAGCAAAAAGATATGAAAAATTAACCGCAATAATATCGTATATTACAAGAAAGCATGCTACGATGTGCCACTTTTCAATATGCAATTTTTTTTCTTCAAAGCTTGTTCTTTTTTTCATAAGTTATCCCTTAACATTCGGTCATTTCACCGTTAGAATTGATTTTGTAAATTCTGTTGCAGTATTTAAGCATACTCTCTCTGTGAGTGGTGATAACACAAATTTTTTCAGGCTTGCTGATCATAATATTATTGAGTACACTTGTTTCGGTTTCCACATCAAGTGCAGATGTGGCTTCGTCCATAAGAATTATATGAGAATCTCTCAAAAGAGCTCTTGCAATTGACATTCTCTGAAGCTGTCCCTGTGAAAAATTATTTCCGTTTTCGCTGATATCCGTATTGATTCCATCGGGTAAAGACTCTATCAGCGGATAAAGCTCTGTAATTTTCAAAACTTCAATAAGCTCTTCGTCAGTTGCTTCGGGTTTTACAAGACGAAGATTGTCAGCAATCGTTCCCGAAAAAATGCTGATGCCCTGAGGAACATAAGAACAGAATCTGCGGGTACTGTCTGAAACATTGATTGACTCCCCTGCTTCCGAGCTTAAATAAATATTTCCGTCAGTGGGTTTTATAATTCCGAGAATCAGTTTAAGCAAGGTTGTTTTGCCTTCACCGGACGGCCCGATAAATGCTATCGTTTCTCCGGGAGCAATATTTATTGAAATATTTTTAAGTATTTCGGTTGAATCATCCTCATAAGCGAATGAAACATTACTGAATTCAACAGAAACACCCTTGCCCTTTGTACTTTCAAGAATATTTAATGCCTTCTCCCTTTCTGCATCGTCTTCCGAATCGAAGCTTGTTATCTCGATTATTCGTCCTGCAGCAGTGGCAATAGATACTGCTGAGGGAATCATTGAAGCGAGAGAATTGAAGGAAGAAGTAAGCACTCCCGAAAGCTGAAGAAACATCGTCATTGTACCGAAAGAGATTGCCCCCTGCCAGAGGCGGTAAACACCAAGACCGTAGCAGGAATAAGTAACAATCAATCCGATAAGCGACATACACAGTGTCATGATTATACTGAATTTGTCATAAGACAGTTTGAATGTCCTGTATTCACTCAGAAGCTTTGTAAAATTATTTATGTAATCCTTTGTAAGGTCAAATGCCTTTACAACCTGTATATTCTGTACCGATTCCTGAGTATAAGAAAGAACCTTACCGTTATATTCTCTCATCTGCTCATTGTATTTTCGCATCGTGCGGACAATTAATTTTGAAGATAAGAACAAAAACGGTGCAGACATAAGCGCAATCAGCGCCATTAATTTGTCATAACAAAGAACTATAATAAGTGCGCCTATAAACTGGGTTGCCTTTACTATCAGCCCAGGAATAAAGGTCAGCGCACCGCTTGAAACAGCAGACACATCGGCTTCGAGCCTGTTAAGCAATTCACCCGAATGAAATCTGCTGATATTTTTCCATTCGGCACTTATAATTGCAGAATAAATCTGACCTCGTATTTCATTGTTCGCCTTAGTGCTGACAATGGAAATCATCCAGGAAGAAAGAGCCTGAAATACATACTGAAAAACTGCAAGTCCGATGACTGCGATTCCGAAAGGAACAAGCTTTTCAGTCTGAACATCTACTACCGCATCAATAAGATTTTTTGATGCAACGGAAACGCAAAGGCTCATAACGGCAGACAGTATACCGATAACAACATAAGCTAATGTTATAAGACGGTATCTTTTTATATATCTGAAAAGCCATTTCCATTCAGAAAACATTTTTTTCAGTAACTGGCTGAATTTTTCCGTCTGCCCCATTTTCCTCCTGCCTTTCTGTTATTTTTTACGTCTGAATTTCTTCTTTTTTTCTCCGTATCCGTATTTTTTGCCATAGCCGTAACCATAACCGTAACCATAGCCGTAACCGTAGCCACGTCCGTAACCGTAGGATGAAATACCGCTTGCCGCACCGTTAATAATACAGCCGAAAACAGAAACATCAGTTGAAAGAAGATTATCTATACCCTGACGGATTTTTGAAATTCTTACACTGTCCTGATGAATTACATAAATCGCAGCATCTGCGGCGGTTGCAATATGCATAGCATCAGAAATAAGTCCGCAAGGCGGTGTATCTATAAAAATATAATCGTAGTTTGATTTGATTCCGTCAACAACATTCCTTAGTGTTTTTATACAGCTGAAAGGATTTTTGTCATCGGCTGTTTCGATGGTCATTACATCAAGCCCGAATTTATCAATTCTGTTTACGGTAAAAACAGCGTCCTCATTCTTATAATCCTCTCTGAATGAAATATCTTCACTGTCCTGCTCCACCATAAGTGCCCCAAGAATACTCGGATGATAAAGGTCTGCGTCAACAACAAGAACTTTTTTTCCAACGGGAACAAGAGATAACGCAAAATTTATTGCCGTTGTTGTTTTTCCTTCACCGGGAGCAGTACTTGTTACCATAAAGACTTTCTTTTCTTCAGAAGTATTTATAAACACGTTTCGTATAATACGGAAGGATTCAAGAAAATCTGAAGAAATATTTTTATTTGTAAAAATAACGTGTCTGTCTTCGGGTTTTGTATATTTTTTAAAAACAACACCCGGCACAGCGCCCATAGAGTTAAGATTAAGCTCTCTTTTTACATCGTCGGTGGTTCTTATCGTTCTTCTTAAAAATGCATAAAGAAGAATCATAAACACACCGATAATTATACCGATTGCAACACCTTCAACGGTATTATTTACATAATTTGCTTTATTGTAAGGAGAAGATGCCACAACGGGGGTTTCAATCATATCAAATTTGATATTACCCACAACATACTTTGCCACATCGGGATAATTATCTATTGCACATATAAGAACATCATAGACCATCTGCGGATCTGTACCGCTTGCAGACAATGTAAAAAGGTTAGAGCCTGCAACTGAGGATGCACTCAGACTTACGGGGAGACTTGTAAGCTCCAGGTCATTTTTTATTGCATCCTGAAGGATATTGCTCTGCAGAATGTAGGGGAATGTATCGGTAAGCTGAGTAGTGGTTGTTGCATCATAGTAAAAAGAATATGATGAAATACCGCTGATTGTGGATTGACTGTTCTGTGTGCTTATGGTGAATGTTGCGGAAGAACTGTAGTAAGGAACATAGCTTCTGTAGTCATTTAAGAACCTGACACTTCCGATTATGACCGCAAGAACAACACAAACCCACCAGAACTTCCTTGCACCCTTCAAAAAGTCCGTAAAATATATAACAATATGTTTACTGTTCACTTCTACATTTTTATTTTCTGAATTACTCATCTGTCTGTTCCGTTTCTGAATTTATTTTTTGAGGGTTCTGTTTCATCGTGTATTTATAGTAAGCTGACACACGGCGATATTTTGAATACCTGCCGTATTTACCGTATCTGCCGTATTTACCGTATCTGCCGTATCTGTCATCCTTGCCGTATTTTGAATACTTATGGTAATATTCACCTGTTTCATCAGCGCCGAAAATATCGGAAACGGCAATTTCGGGATAAAGGTCATTGAGGATACACCCTGCGATATCAACACCCGAATCCCTGAGCGTTGCAAGGGACTTATTTATCACATCAACCATTACTATATCGGTTCTTACAACCATAATAAGCTTATCGGAAAATTTTGCAATAGAGGCTGTTGATGAATCGGCAGAAACAGGAGAAGTATCGATAATAATATAATCAACAAGCTCCGATACGGTATTTACAAATCTCTCAAGCTTTCCGCTTTCAACCCAGGAAACGCTTTCGCTGTAAGGCTTTGTATTAAGCGCAAGATACAACGACGTATCTTTATATTTTCTGAATTTGATTTTTTCCTCTGTGGGATTATTAAGATATTCACCGATCTCATACTGACGGTCATAATTCATTTCAAAAATTTTGTAAAGCGCAGGTTTTTTGAAGTCAAAATCTATAAGCAGAACTCTTTTACCTTTGCTTGCAAGAGAAAGGGCAATATTTGTTGCAACCGTTGATTTGCCTTCATTTTCTGCAATACTTGAAATAACAAAAACCTTATCACCGTTACTGCGGTTCATAAATTCAAGCTTTGCGGAAATTTTGTGAAAATTCTCAACGAAAGAAAAGCTTACAAATGCATTTGCGTGAATTCTCAAAGACTGTTTTGTCTGTTTGATAATTCCTTTAAGTGTGCGGTGTTTTCTTTCGTGCATAACGGTGCTTAAAAGCTTAGAATC
Source organism: Acutalibacteraceae bacterium (assembly GCA_045535305.1). Taxonomy (GTDB): domain Bacteria; phylum Bacillota; class Clostridia; order Oscillospirales; family Acutalibacteraceae; genus UBA1081. The sequence continues at coordinate 39,261 of JAZSLJ010000069.1, read as the reverse complement.
AATTTTCTCTTTAAAATCTTCCTCATTCTTTACCGTATCACGAAGAACGGAGAAAACAACAATCAAAAAAGCCGAAATTATCGCGGCAGCCGAATAAAACAAACTTTTATCATCGGAAGATATACTGTTTGAAGGCGCGACGGGTACTGAAGGAGCTTTGAGCATCATTACCGTTGCATTTGAGAAAATATAATCCGACACGGAAGGATATACGGCAATAACAGCATTAAGAAACTCGTAAGAATCCTTCGGGCTGTTGCTTGTAACACTGAGTGTAATAAAATTAGTGCCTTCCTTAACCGATGCACTGATGCTGCCTTTGAAGCTTCTGCCAAGATGCTCACTTGCTTTTGTTTTGATTATCGGATCTTTAAAAACGTTTGCAAAAATCTCAGCAAGGTCTGCAGATACAATATAGTTTGAATAAGAGGCTGCCACCGAAGCTTTTGCCGAAACAACCATTGTGGCTGACGCTGTATATTCACGCTCGTAGACATAGTTTTCGGTAACGTACACACCCATCCGGCATGAAAGCAGCACAAGAACAACTATCCAGCAATTTTTAATAAGATCCTTGATTACTGAATGTATCTCAAAAGAAATTCGTTTATTTTCCATCATTTTGCATTTCCCACAATCACAATTAAAGTACTGTGTCCTCTTTCTCCTCTGTCATCAACCGCATAGTAATGAACCATATATATCCCATCGCGGTTAACATCAAGGTTTGTATCAATTGTGATATCCTCTGTGATATCATCTTCGTTATAGTCAACTGCACTCACAATGAACTGTGCAGGATCGGTTACTTCTCCTTTATCTATGTAAATAAGATATTGCGACAATTCTATCTGCGGTGCGGAAAGGCTTCTGTTTTCAACAACAACCGGAAGCGATATTGACGCTGTATCACCTTTTGAGCTTGTAACAGACGCATCAATAGTGAAAACGCCTTCCTTTGAACTTACATAATCTGTTGATGTAAGAATCATACTGTTGCTTATATCACCGTCAAAGCAATCGCTTACGCTTATTGCATTTTTAAGATTGACCGCTTCGTATACAGAATAGCAAAGTGATTCATTAACCATATACTTTGGTGGTTCGTAGTCGATATATTTTACTTTTCTTACAGCCGTTGCAACATGGTTATCTGCATCGCATACCGTATATGTAACTTTACATATACCCGGCTTTATGAAATTTGAAACAGACTCAACGATGACCTTATCTGAAATATCACCGTCTTTTCCGTCCGTTGCGGTAACCCCTTTAAGAAAATCGGACATTTGTGCATTAACGCTCATTTCAAGAATGTCATCCTCGATATATATAACGGGATAGGTTGTATCGGTTGTCAGGTAATTCATTATGTATGTGTAACCGAATACTGCAGTTATTACAACAAATACGGAAATAACTGCTATCCTATAAACTTTCATCATAAATTTTCTCTCCTCAAAGCACAGAATCAAAAACGGTCGATTATTTTGTTTTCGATAACACAATGTGCATTATTATAAAAAAGGACGTCCGCATAATCAAATGAATAATTCTCGGCAACGAACTCAAACACCTCATTGAGATCGGGAGTTCTGCTGTATGGGCTGTGAGCATCACTTGCCACAAAATCCGCATAAGAATTATCAAGCATCCTGATTGCGGCATCATAAGAATGCCTTCCGAAATTGCCTTCAATACTGCCTTTATTCATCTGCAGAAGACAGCCCATTTTTCTTAGTCTGTTTGCGGCATCATCATCTTCACAGAAAAAGGCATATCGCTCGGGATGTGCAACTATGGGTGTGTAGCCTTCGGCAATCAGCTTTGAAAGCTTACGGTACACTGATGACGAATGCTCATTAAAATTAAATTCAACAAGAGGGTATCGGGATTTATTAAGTGTTATAAGCCGCCCTTCCGAAAGAAGCTTCTGAACATCTTTGCCGCAGAAAATTTCCTGACCCGGATAAAATGTCAGCTTACAACCCTGCTGTACCATCAGATCGTTAAGATTCTTTACCATTGACTCAAATTCGGGATTCCACATATTCTGAAATGAGCCCGTAACGTTACTGTGCGGAGTAACTATAATTTTATCTGTACCGCCTTTACTTGCAATCAGAGCCATTTCGACTGATTCCCCGATATTTACCGAGCCGTCATCAAGCCCGTACAGAATATGACAATGAATATCAATCAACAAGCTACACCTCCCCACAATATTCGACATTAACATTCTATATTAAACTAAAATAAAAGTCAATACGCGCGCGTATATATATTACATAAAAACACAACAAAAATTTCCCTATTGTCGGCTGACAAAAGGGAGGAATTTTTTATTAAATTTAAGGCTCAATCACGCCTGAAAAGATCGCGTGTATATACCTTTTCAGCGACGTCATCAAGGCAAGTGTCATAACGGTTTGCAATAATTGCATCGCAACTGCTCTTAAAAGCATCAAGGTCATTAACAATTTTATTGCCGAAAAACATTGTTCCGTCTTCAACGGTAGGCTCAAAAATTATAATCTGAGCGCCTTTTTCAGCAATACGCTTCATCACACCCTGGATACTGCTCTGACGGAAATTATCACTGCCGCTTTTCATAGTAAGCCTGTAAACACCGATTACAGGAGAGTCCGAATCATCACTTGCACGGGACTTTTTCGCAATTTCAAGAACTCTCTGAGCAATAAAATCTTTTCTTGTACGGTTAGCTTCAACAATCGCCGCAATAATATTTTCGGGAACATCCTTATAGTTCGCAAGAAGCTGTTTTGTATCCTTGGGAAGACAATATCCGCCATATCCGAAAGAGGGATTATTATAGTGATCACCTATTCTCGGGTCAAGACAAACACCTTTTATGATACTCTCCGTATCAAGTCCTTTGACCTCGGCATAAGTATCAAGCTCATTGAAATAGCTTACTCTCAAAGCAAGATATGTATTGGCAAAAAGCTTTACAGCCTCGGCTTCGGTAGTACCCATAATAAGCACGTCAACATCGTTTTTAATCGCCGCATCGGCAAGTAAAGATGCAAAAACGTGAGCCGAATTAACGAGAAATGCATCATTTTCATCCGTGCCGACAATGATTCGGCTGGGATAAAGATTGTCATACAATGCCTTTGATTCTCTTAAAAATTCAGGGCTGAAAAGAATGTTTTTATGACCTGTTTTTTCACGCAATCCTGCGGTAAAACCTACAGGAATTGTAGATTTTATAACTATTACGGCATCAGGATTTACAGCAATAACTTTCTCAATTACACTCTCAACACTTGAAGTATCAAAGAAATTTTTTTCACTGTCATAATTTGTCGGAGCGGCAACAATTACAAAATCTGCGTCCTTATATGCACTGTCTCCGTCAAGTGTTGCAGTAAGATCAAGCTCTGCTTCTTTGAAGTATTTTTCAATATATTCATCACTTATGGGAGAAATGCGGTTATTTATCATTTCAACCTTTTCGGGAATGATATCAACTGCTGTTACCTTATGTTCTGTAGCAAGAAGTGTAGCAAGAGAAAGCCCCACATATCCCGTACCTGCAATTGCAATTTTCATATTATTTCCTCACATATAAAATTCTTTATACCATTTACTGAATCTGCGAAGTCCTTCCCTGAGAGAGGTTGAGGGTCTGAAACCGAAATCCTTTTCAAGGGCACTTGTATCCGCATAAGTTACAGGTACATCACCTGCCTGCATAGGCACAAGTTTTTTATGACTTTCAAAATCGTAATCTTCAGGAAGCACTCCTGCCGAAACCAGCTCCTGCTGAAGAATATCAACAAAATCAAGCAGATTTTCGGGGTTGGAATTACCGATATTATACACTCTGTAAGGCGGCACGGGAAGCCCGTCTTCGCCGTTTTTCTTTTCGGGAGCACACATCATTATGCGTTTTACCCCTTCAACAATATCATCAACATAAGTAAAGTCGCGTTTGCAGTTACCGAAATTAAAAATTTCGATATCTTCATTTTTTATAAGTTTATTGGTAAAACCAAAATACGCCATATCAGGTCTTCCTGCAGGGCCGTAAACAGTAAAGAAACGGAGTCCTGTGGATGGTATATTATAAAGCTTTGAGTATGAATGAGCAAAAAGTTCATTACTTTTCTTTGTGGCGGCATAAAGGCTTACGGGATTATCAACCTTATCATCTGTACTGTAAGGAATCTTTTTATTTGTTCCGTAAACACTTGAAGAGCTTGCATAAACAAGATGCTTTACAGGGAAATTTCTGCAGGCTTCAAGAATGTTATAAAATCCGATTACGTTGCTTTTTATATAAGAATCAGGGTTTGTTATGGAATAACGAACCCCCGCCTGTGCGGCAAGATTCACCACAACATCAAAGCCGTACTCTTCAAAAACAGAATCAACAAGCTCCTTGTCTGCAATATCACCCTTGATAAAAATCCATTTGCAAGAAGATTTTTCAGCCGCTTTCTTTTCTATTTGAGAAAGTCTGTATTCTTTTATTGAAACATCATAATAGTCGTTCATATTATCAAGACCGACTATTTTTATTCCTTCGATTGTTTCAAGAAGTTCAAGCACAAGATGAGCGCCGACAAAGCCTGCGGCACCTGTAACAAGAACTGTGGAATTTTCAAGAATTATATTTCTGTCGAGCATAATACACCCCTGCAGTATCTTTTGTTTATTACTTGTTAATATAAATTAATATAAAATATTTGTTGTCTTTTGTCAACAAAACGTGAATAAAAACAATAGTGTTTTTACGTTATTTTTTGTTTTTGCTTTTTGCGGATATAGTTTTTCAAACAAGAAAATCAAGCTCACGAAGTTCTTTCAGAAAATCAACAATATCCCTCTCTGCCTCGTCTTTTGAAACATCAAATTCCGAAGAAATTTTGTCTGCAATTTCACTCAGAGTACACTCTGTCTGAAGAGTCTGCCATATCAGGGCGCTCACAGGGTTCAGAACAATCATCCCTACAGAATTTCCGCAAGGATTCACAGGAACAGCAATAAATTCACCTGCTATTTCTCTTAAAACAAAACCATTTTTCAAACGGAATTTTTCTTCATTCATAATATCACCTAATAAAAAGAATATCACAAAAACCGACAAATTACAATAAAATTCACGGCAAAAAAATCGGTTTTTAAAAAATTTTGTATTATAATTTTTTATTGATATCTGTATATAAACATTTCTTTGCAAAATTTGAAAAGAGCTTCAGATTCTAGTCGGGGCAACTCGGTGCAGGTTCAAGTCCTGTTATCCGCACAAAAAAAGACAAGCTAAAAAAAAGCTTGTCTTTTTTATCCAATCCGAATGTAATCAGAATCACTACATATCACATATTACCTAAAAATATAAATGCAACAAAAACAACAGAAATTATTGCAAGAAGAATCCAGCCGCCAAATCCCGGTTCGCCGCCTGCGGTAGGGTCTGCATCGCCCCAATCAAAACCATCACTCATAATCGTAATCTCCTTTATTATCTGAAATTATAATCATACCTACAACCGTTGATATAGGTATCGGTTGTCATAAAATCACAGTGTCGCCAATTATGTGCTGCAACAAGCTGTTCTTTTTCTTCAAAGGATAATTCTGAACCGTACAAAGCATCCTGTACTGTTCTTCTGTCATCAAAAATTGAACCCTCAAGGGGGTATAAGCTACTTACTCTGTCATAATACATATAATCACCGTCTTAAAATAGTTTTAGTAATATAACGTCAGATACTGCGCGCTTATCTTCTGTTGCACCTTTATTGTATCACATATAAAATAATTTGCAAACGGAATTACACACATTTTCTCGTTAATATATCAACGAGTTTCGTTGACAGTATAATTATATTATGTTATTATTCAGATTGAGGTGATCAACAATGACAGAGGAAGAACGTAAACTTTATACACAGGCTGACAGAGAAGACACGCAAAAAACAGACGCAGAAGAAAAAATAAGAATTAAAAAACGATTTCTTGCACTCTATACTGCATTATCAAATGCAGATGAAGCTTTACAGATATCGCAAGCATCAGTTGCGAAACTGTTAGGAGTAAAAGAACAGACATTCAAAGACACCATAAAACCCGAAAAAAATCTTAACTGCAATGAAAAGGTAGTTATAAGCTTCTGTCACAGATACAGCATAGACCCTTACGATGTAATTTTCAGCGAAAGACCCGTTGAAGATATTATCGAAGAAGCAAAAAACAATATGTTAACAAAAAGAAATATGGCGGATGCCGTATTGCCAAAATTAACGGATGAACATTTTTACGGCACATTTTACGGTTACAGTCTGAACTCACAGCACAAAGATAAGCTTGATTCTTTTGAATTAAAAATATTTAAAGACGCTAACAATGTTCCCTGTGCAGAATTAAATCTGTCCTGTTACTTTAAGGACACATCTGCAAAAGATTCCACAACATACAAAAAGCATCTCAGTGGCACACCTGTTCTTATTATGGACGATTTGATTCTTATTGTTTTTTATCAGCTCAACGGCAACGAGATGTACATATTTTCATATAACTATTTTAAATATTATAGTACGGACAGAATTTTCTGCAGACAAGGTGCACTTTTAAGCGCTTACAGAGGCAATATGATTTTTCCGCAGATTCAATCATTTATAATTACCGATAAGAAAATTGCAAGAGAAAATCTTAATTACATCAGTAGTCTTTTAAAGCTCAGCAACGTTGATATAATAGTGTCTGATGATAAACTGCAGGAATTGCTGCAAACAAATGAATATGTCAAAGCATTTTATGAGCAGTATCCTTACGAATTCAACAAGGTTACGATGTGCTCTGTTGATGAAGTTTCAATAAGCTCAAAAGGCATAAACGGCAAAATCGACAAACGCACTGTTATGGAAGTTATTACCGCACTTAAAAGCGTTTCGGAAAATCCCGGATATTTTTATTTTCCGGACTTGGGAGATAAAAGCAAGATGTATTCAAAATTTGTTAAAGAGCTTCAGGAGCAATAAAACAATATAAATTTTTTGTAAAAATACTGAACAAGTATTTTTAATTATTGAAACAGAACATATAGATGTGCTACAATATCAACAGACTCAATCACCGTAAAAATGAGGGATTATTATGTTTTACAATTCATTCGAAAATTTAAAGCTTTCTGCATTGGGTATGGGAAATATGCGTCTGCCCGTTAAAAAAGACGTTGAGGGCAATCCCATTGACAGACAGGAAGCTCAGCAAATCATAGACGATGCTATGGCGGGCGGTATTAATTATTACGACACTGCTTATGTTTATCACGGCGGCGAATCGGAGGCTTTTGTGGGCGAAGCTATGTCAAAGCACCCCCGCGAAAGCTATTATCTTGCCACAAAATTCTCTATTTTTGCAAAAGAAGACTACAAGGCTATGTTTGAAGAACAGCTTAAAAAGCTCAAAACAGATTACATTGACTTTTATCTTATTCACTGCGTTACCGATGAAAATATCGATAAATACTTAAACTGCGGCTGTATTGAGTATTTTCTTGAGCAGAAAAAGGCAGGGAAAATCAAGTATCTTGGTTTTTCATCCCACGCAAGCGTTGAATCCCTTGAAAGATTTGCTTCACATCACGATTGGGACTTTGCACAGCTTCAGATAAACTGGTTTGACTGGAATTACGGCTCCGCAAAGGCTGAATATGAGGTGCTTGAAAGGAAAAATATTCCCGTTATAGTAATGGAGCCTGTTCGCGGCGGAAAATTGGCTTCCCTCACCGAAGAAGCGGAAAAAATCCTTAAAACAGCACATCCCGATTGGAGTATTCCCGCCTGGGCTTTCAGATTCGTCAAGAGTCTGCCTATGGTAAAGGTTGTTTTAAGCGGTATGTCAAATCTTGAACAGCTTAACGATAACCTTAACACATTCTCTGACGGAAACGGACTTAATGATGAAGATATGCAAACACTTATGACCGCTTGCGAGGTGTTCAAAAAGAATCTTAGCGTACCCTGCACAGCCTGCCGTTACTGCTGTGATGACTGCCCTGCTCAGATTGATATACCTACAGTGCTTTCAATTTATAACGATTACAAGGTTTACGGCGGCGGCGGAAGACTCAAAAAAACAAACGACATTGAATCAGCAGGTAAGCCTGTTGATTGCGTGGAATGCGGCTTATGCAAAAACCATTGTCCGCAGAATATTGACATAACGGCTATTATGAAAGAAATCAAGGAAAAGATTTAACAATAATTTAGCCAATTAACAATGTACAATGTATAATGTACAATAAAGGAAAGGGCTTTGCCCTTTAACCCAATTTTATATAATTCAAGCCCGCAGGGCTTCCTTAATTGCTCATTGTTCCCTGCTCATTGCTCATTAAAAAATGGCTATCCATTAAGGATAGCCATTTTTATTATTTATTTTTGTGGCAATACTCACTCATTGCACATGCTGAACAGCTGCCGGAACAGGAGCTTTTGCCTTTTTTCTTATTGCGTATACTGACTGCGATTATTGCAACAAACACCGCAGCAACAATCAACGCAACTATGATTGTAGGTAAATTCAATTCCATAATTTCACCTTTATTTTTTTGTGAGTTTATTATCGTTGTAAGGATTTCTTCGCACAAGCATATATCCCATAAAAGCAAACAATATCACCGCGATTATTGCACCGACGATATTTCTTCCGCCTGTAAAATATGTACCGAGCTGGAACACCATAAACGATATTGCATAAGCAAACACGCACATATAGCCTATTGCAAAAGCAGTCCATTTCCAATCGTTCATTTCTCTTCTGATTGCACCCATAGCACCGAAGCAGGGAGCGCAAAGAAGGTTGAATATCATAAACGAAAAGCCTGCAAGCTTGTTGTTGCCGAAAATTTCAAGTCCGATAAGTGAAAGTGCCTGTGAATTGCCCAATTCCGCCCCTTCCAATGTGCCTGCACCCATTGAAGAAAGTGAGCCGAAAACGCCGGCAACCTCCTCTTTTGCAAGCAGACCGAGAATCGTTGCAACTGCCGCCTGCCACGAGCCGAAGCCGAGAGGTTTAAAGATAACTGCGATTGCACTGCCTATGACCTTAAGAATTGATGCACCGCCTGTTTCTTCCGTTATGTAATGGAATCCACCTTCAAATGAGAGTGAATTAAGAATCCATATAACAATGCTTGCCGCAACGATAACCGTACCTGCACGCTTAACAAAAGACCAGCCTCTGTCCCAAGTGGTTTTGAGAATATTTCTGGGTACGGGAGCGTGATATGCGGGCAACTCCATAACAAAGGGAGCTGCTTCACCTGCAAAGGGTTTTGTTTTTTTAAGCATTATACCCGTTACAACAACAGCCGCAATTCCTATAAAATATGCAGATGTGGCAATAAGCGGACTGCCGCCGAAAAGTGCGCCTGCAATCATTGAAATAATGGGTACTTTTGCACCGCAGGGAATAAAGCAGGTTGTCATAATAGTCATTCTGCGGTCTCTTTCCTGCTCAATGGTTCTTGATGCCATAACACCCGGAACACCGCAACCTGTTGCAACGAGCAACGGAATAAAGCTCTTACCCGAAAGACCGAATTTGCGGAAAATCTTATCAAGAATAAACGCAACTCGGGACATATATCCGCAATCCTCAAGTATAGCAAGCAAGAAGAAAAGTATCATAAGCTGAGGCACAAAGCCGAGAACTGCACCCATACCGCCTATAATTCCGTCTGCAACAAGGCTTATAAGCCAATCTGCACAGCCGATTGTTTCAAGACCTGTTGTTACTGCGGGTATTATCCATTCACCGAAAAGAGTATCGTTCATAAAGCCTACTGTCCAGTCGCCTATGGAACCGATTGAAATGTAATAAACAAGGAACATTATACAGGCGAATACGGGCAAAGCAAGAAAACGGTTTGTTACAATTTTGTCTATCTTACCCGAAATTGAAAGGCTGTGCTTACGCTTCTTTTTATAGCATTTCTGCGTAATTCCCGTTACATAAACGTAACGCTCGTTTATAATTATACTCTCTGCATCGTCTTCAAGCTCCAGCTCTACCATTGTAATGTCCATTTCGATATGAGCAAGAGTGTTTTTATCTATGTTCAGTTTTTCAAGGACTCTTGGGTCTCTTTCAAAAATCTTTACTGCGTACCAGCGCTGTCTGTCCTCATCCATACCGTGAACAGCCGCTTCTTCAATATGAGCTATTGCGTGTTCAACAGTACCTGAGAAGATGTGCTTAGGCACTCTTCTGCCTGATTTTGCCGCTTCAACTGCCATATCTGCGGCCTCTGCAACGCCTTCACCCTTAAGCGCCGATATTTCTATAACTTTACAGCCGATAGCTTTACTCAGCATCTCAAAATCAATAACATCGCCGTTTTTTCTTACGATATCCATCATATTCACTGCAATTACAACAGGAATACCAAGCTCTGTAAGCTGAGTTGTAAGATACAAATTTCTTTCAAGATTTGTGCCGTCAACAATGTTAAGAATCGCATCGGGGCTTTCATTTACAAGGTAATCTCTTGCAACAATCTCCTCGGGAGTATAGGGTGCAAGAGAATAAATACCCGGAAGGTCTGTTATTATAACGTCGTTATTCTTCTTTAACTTACCCTCTTTTTTCTCAACGGTAACGCCGGGCCAGTTGCCCACATACTGATTTGCACCGGTAAGAATATTAAAAATAGTTGTTTTGCCGCAGTTGGGATTGCCTGCGAGCGCAATTTTTATCGCCATTTCTTATGACCATACCTTTCTGTGTGCAAGAAGCAACCAAATTCAGATTATTCAACCTCAACCATTTCCGCGTCAGCCTTGCGTATATAAAGCTGATATCCGCGGACAGTAACCTCGATAGGGTCGCCAAGGGGTGCGGCTTTAAGCACGTGAATATCAATACCCTTTGTAAGACCCATATCCATAATTCTGCGCTTGATTGCACCCTCACCGTGAATCTTTACGATTTTTACGGTCTGACCAATCTTTGCATCTCTGAGAGTTTTCAAAATAACCTCTCCTCTTATAATTTTTTTGATTAGCAATGACTAACTGTACATCAAAACAATGAGTTAGCACCTGCTAACTATAATCATTATAATCACTTTATTTGTATTTGTCAACACTTTTTTATCAATTTTTCCTTTTTTTGCGAATGAGTTATAACCTTGATTTTTTTATGCATCTATGATATGCTTATATAAATAGTTCAAGGAGGTACTGTATATGAATATTCACGAATCAGGCGAAATGTACCTTGAAACAATATATATACTGTCTAAAAAAAGTGATACTGTGCGCTCCATTGACGTATGCGACTACATGGGTTACTCAAAGCCCAGCGTAAGCAGAGCTATGAGCATACTCAAACAGGGCGGCTACGTTTCAGTTAATAACGACGGGCATCTCACACTTACCGATGCAGGTCTTGAATTGGCAGAAAAAATATACGAGCGTCATCACATTCTTACAAAAATTCTTACTTCTCTGGGTGTTGACGAAGCAACAGCAGCCGACGATGCTTGCCGTATTGAGCATGTTATAAGCGAAGAATCCTTCAACGCTCTTAAAAAACATCTTTCAGATAAGGCATCTCAGTAACAGAGATGTCTTTTATAATAAAAGAATGCAAAACACATCCCCCACCTTTGCAGATTTTATATGTAAACACATTTAATTATAATTTACAAGGAGCTTAAATATGCCTTTTTTGCCCATAACAAAAGAAGAAATGACGGAGCGCGACTGGTACTATGCTGATTTTGTGCTTGTTACAGGTGATGCATACGTTGACCACCCCTCATTCGGCACAGCTATAATATCCCGCGTACTCGAAAATGCAGGCTACCGCGTATGTATTCTTCCTCAGCCTAAAAATGATGCGGATTACACCCGATTCGGCAAACCGAGATACGGATTTCTTGTAAACGGCGGCAATATTGACTCAATGGTTGCCCACTACACCGCCGCAAAAAAGCCCAGAAGCGACGACGCTTACACAGCAGGCGGAAAATCAGGTGCAAGACCTGACAGAGCCGTAATTGTATACTGCAAAAACATAAGAAGAATTTACGGTGATGTGCCTGTTGCAATAGGCGGTCTTGAAGCATCGCTGCGCCGCTTTGCCCATTACGATTATTGGGATGATAAGGTAAGACCTTCAATTCTCGTTGATTCCACGGCTGATTTGCTTATGTACGGTATGGGTGAAAAGCACATTGTACAGATTGCTGACAGGCTGAAAAACGGCGAGGATATACACGCACTTACAGACATAAAAGGCACCTGCTACTGCGTTAAAACCCGCGATTACAAGCCTATGCCCGTAAAGGAATGTCCGAGCTTTGAGGCAGTTTCCGCAAACACTGACGAGGGCAGAAAGCAATATGCAAAATCCTGCCGTATTCAGCAGGAAGAGCATGATGCGGTAAGAGGAAAAACCGTAATTCAGCGCCACGGCGACACCATTGTTGTGCAGAATCCCCCTATGCAGCCACTTACAACCGAGGAAATGGACGAGGTATATGCACTCCCCTTTATGAGAACCTATCATCCCTCATACGAGGCATTGGGCGGTGTACCGGGTATTGAAGAAGTCAAATTTTCCATTATTCATAACAGAGGATGCTACGGAGCCTGTAATTTCTGCTCACTTGCATATCATCAGGGCAGACAGATAAGCTGCAGAAGCCACGAATCGGTTATTGAAGAAGCTAAAAAAATCACCGAAATGGACGATTTTAAAGGCTATATTCACGATGTGGGCGGCCCTACCGCCAATTTCCGCGCACCCTCTTGCGAAGCACAGCTCAAAAGAGGTCTCTGTGCAGATAAAAAATGCCTTGCACCGTCGGTTTGCCCTGCAGTAAAGGTTGACCACAGCGACTATTTAAGTCTTTTACGCAAGCTCAGAGCGTTACCGAAAATCAAAAAGGTGTTTATCCGTTCAGGTATACGTTTTGACTACCTTATTGCAGACAAGGACGAAACATTCTTCAAGGAGCTTGTGGAGCATCACATCAGCGGTCAGCTCAAGGTTGCACCCGAGCATTGTTCTTCAAATGTGCTTAAAAGAATGGGCAAACCGCCTATTGAGGTTTATAACCGATTCAAAAAGCGTTACTATGAGCTTAATAAAAAAGCAAACAAAAATCAGTACCTTGTGCCTTATCTTATGTCCTCACACCCCGGCAGTACAGTTGAGGATGCCATAGAGCTTGCAAGATTCCTCAAAAAAGAGGGACTTCACCCCGAACAGGTGCAGGATTTTTACCCAACTCCCGGTACAGTTTCAACCTGTATGTTCTATACGGGACTTGACCCTTACACTATGGAAAAGGTCTATGTGCCCAGAACTCCCCAGGAAAAGGCGGAACAGAGAGCGTTATTGCAGTATTTCCGCCCCGAAAACAAAAAGCTCGTTATCTCCGCATTAAAAAAGGCGGGCAGATACGACCTTATCGGAACAGGACCCAACTGCCTTGTTGCACTCGAAAAACCTGCAAAACAGACCTCATTCAAAAAAGATTTTACTAAAAATAATCCGAAGAGAAAAAGAAACAGATAAATTAAACAATAATTTATCTAATTAACAATGTACAATGTATAATGTACAATGGTGGAAAGGGCTTCGCCCTTTAACCCGATTTTTATGATTCAATAATTGTACATTGTAAATTGTACATTGTACATTAAATTATTGTTTATACAATCTGATTCCATCATCAAAAAAAATTCCCGAGGCGAGCCTCGGGAATATATTTTTTATATCATTATTCTTCTTCTGCATCCTTCTTAGCTTCTTCGATAACCTTCTGTGCTACGTTAGCGGGAGCTTCTTCGTAACGGCAGAAATCGAAATCAAAGTAACCTCTGCCTACTGTTACTGAACGAAGAACTGTTGAGAAATCGCTCATTTCAGCCATGGGAACTTCAGCCTCAAGCTTCTGCATACCGGGTTCATCTTCTGCGGGACCCATACCCAATACTCTGCCGCGGCGCTTTGTAATATCACCCATAATATCACCAAGGCAATCATCGGGCATATATGCCTGAAGAGAACCGATAGGCTCAAGAATTACGGGGTTAGCATCGGGATTGAGCTTTTTGAATGCAAGTGAAGCAGCTGTTTTGAATGCCATTTCAGATGAGTCAACGGGATGATATGATCCATCGTAAAGAGTTGCCTTAACGCCAACTACGGGATAGCCTGCAACAAGACCTCTTGTTACGCTCTCTCTGAGACCCTTTTCAACTGCGGGGAAGAAGTTCTTGGGAACTGAACCGCCGAATACTTCCTCAGCAAATACAAGCTCATCGCCCTCGCAAGGCTCAAAGCGGATCCACACATCACCGAACTGACCGTGGCCGCCGGACTGTTTCTTATGTCTGCCCTGTACCTCAACCTTTTTCTTGATTGTTTCTCTGTAAGCAACCTTAGCGGGAGCAAGGTCAACCTCTACACCGAACTTTGATTTAAGCTTGGATACGATAATATCAAGATGCTGTTCACCAATACCTGAAAGCACCATTTCTTTTGTTTCTTCATTTGTGCCGAATGTGATTGTGGGGTCTTCTGTCATAAGCTTTTTAAGACCTGCGGCAACCTTTTCTTCCTCGCCCTTTTTGCGAACCTTAACAGCCATTGAAAGGCAGGGTTTGGGGAAGCTTACGCCCTTAAGCTCAACAACATCCTTTGCAGAGCAGAGAGTATCACCTGTGCGTACGCCTGAAAGCTTTGTTGCAACGCCGATATCACCTGCTGTGATGCAATCGGTTTCTTCCTGCTTGCCGCCTCTTACTGTGAGGAGCTTACCGACCTTGATTGTTTCACCTGTTCTTGCATTAACAGCGGAACGATCGGGAGTGAGCTTACCGGAAACAACCTTAAAGTATGACATTTTACCTACGAAGGGGTCAGCAACTGACTTGAAGCAGATAGCTGCAAGATGACCTTCGGGGTCGCACTTAAAATCGCCTTCACCTGTTTTTGCAGCAGCGGAGGGTGCAAAGTTTGCTATTGAATCAAGAATAATATCAACAGCTTCTGTTGTGTAACCTGAGCAAGCAAAAATGGGGTAAACTGTACCGTCTGTGATACCTGCACGAAGACCGTTATAAATCTCTTCCTGTGTAAAATCTTCGCCGTTGAAGAATTTATCCATAAGGTCGTCGTCTGTTGTGGCAACAGCTTCAAGAAGCTCTGTTCTCATTCTTTCAACCTTTTCGCCTTCGGGAACTGCAACCTCTGTCTTTTTACCGTCAACATACTTATATGCCTTGCCTACCGCAAAGTCCATATAGCAGTCAACTTTTCCGTCAACTATGTAAGGGATAACTACGGGACAGCAGGGTGTGCCGTAAACCTCTTTAAGAGAATCGAATGTCTGGAAGAAATGGCCGTTTTCATCGTCGCACTTTGTAACTGCGAACATAATTGATTTGCCGTGTTTGATAGCTGTTTTGTAAGCCTTCTGTGCGCCAACGTCAACGCCGCCGCCGGACTGAAGAACGATAAGAGCCGTACCTGCCGCACGCATACCCTCAGCTACGCCGCCTTCAAAGTCGAAAGAGCCGGGAGTGTCAATAAGGTTAATCTTAGCATCAAGCCATTCAAGAGGAGCTACTGCCGCCTGAACAGATGACTTTCTTCTTTTTTCTTCTGCATCAAAGTCCATAACAGTGTTGCCGTCAAGAACTCTGCCGAGTCTGTCTGTTGCGCCTGCAAGATAAAGCATAGCTTCTGCAAGAGTTGTTTTACCTCTGCCGCCACGGCCTGCTATAACAATATTTTTGATTTTGTCTGCACTGTAAGTTTTCAATGTGTTTGCCTCCCAAAATGCCGTATTGTGCAAAATATACAATAATCGGCTTAAATTTTTTAACAACATAGACATTATAACATATCGCCGAAAGAATATCAATAACCAATTTATCTTTTTGACTAAAAATTTACAAAAATATATTATAAATTTGTGTCATTTTTTCGACAAATGTCTTTTCAAACGGCAATAAAATGTGATACAATAATAAACATAAAAAAGAATTATATTAAGGAGATTAAAAAAAATGGTTAAAATTGAAATGGAAAACGGCGGAATTATTGAAATTGAGCTTTATCCCGAACGCGCTCCCATTACAGTAAAGAATTTTGAAAAGCTTGTTTCAGAGGGCTTTTATGACGGACTTATTTTTCACAGAGTTATTGAAGGTTTTATGATTCAGGGCGGCGATCCCACAGGTACAGGCTGCGGCAGCTCGGGCGAAAACATCAAAGGTGAATTTGCCGCAAACGGCGTTAAAAACAATCTTGCACACACAAGAGGAGTTATTTCTATGGCTCGTTCAATGATGCCCAATTCTGCATCATCACAGTTCTTTATTATGCACGAGGATGCACCCCACCTTGACGGCAGTTACGCAGCATTCGGCAAGGTTGTAAGCGGCATGGATGTTGTTGATGCAATCGCAAACACCGCAACAGACGGTATGGACAGACCTATTGAAGAACAGAAAATGAAAAAGGTTACACTTGTATAATTTTTTTTGAGCAAGCCTTAGGGTTTGCTCTTTTATTTTTATTGAAAAATCTTTTTTTATATGCTACAATTTTTACATAAACCAATCACGGAGTGATGAAAATGTTTGATTTTACCCGATTTCACATAATTTCCGACAACGCCAAGGCTCAGGAAATACTTACCGATGAGCTTAAAAAGAGAGGCTTTTCACCTGTTGAGAACGGAAAAAAGCTTCAGTTCATAACCGACGGAGCTATTGACAGGGATTCATATAAAATTACGCTTGATGACAGCGGTTTATGCTTTTTTGCAAGCGGAATAAGAGGTTTTATTTACGCAATCGGCAGATTTCTTCGCAAAACCGAGTATAAAAACGGCAGTATCACCCTTATTGAAGACATAAGCGGTGAATATTCACCCTATATGCAGATAAGAGGTCATCAGTTAGGCTTCCGCGACAACGCTAACACCTACGAAGCCTGGACTGTTGACCAATATTACGACTACATAAAAGAGCTTATGTATTTCGGCTGCAACACATTTGAACATACGGTTTTTCACGAGAAATCAATCAAAAAGCCCCACATGAAGTATTCTCAGTTTGAGTTTGTTACCCTTTGCAATCAGGCTGTCAAACCCCTTGACATTGACATCTCCTATTGGTGCCCCAACGGCAAGAATTCAGCCGACAGCGTAAAGGAAATAACGGATTTCTTTGCTTCACAGCAGTATGCGGACATATATTTTCCGCCCACAAGCGACCCAGGTGATTTTACGGTTGACGAAGCCTTTGATATTATTCTGCCTGCGGCAAGGGAGCTTAAAAAACTGCATCCCGATATTAAAGTTTACCCCTCTGCACAATCCCCCGACGGCTTCGGCAAATGGGGTGATGATTTTATTGACAGAATGAACACTCTGCCCGAAGAAATTGACGGTATTATCACAGGGCCAAACTGCGCTATGCCCTTGCACGATTTAAGAAAAAGACTGCCGAAAAAATATCCAATCCGTCTTTATCCCGACATCACACACAATGTAAGGTGCGAATATCCCGTACATTTTGACCGCGATGACTGGCATTACGCTTTAGCCGCCACATTAAGCCGCGAATCAATAAATCCCAGACCCACCGAATACAGAACGATTCACCGTCTTACAAGGCAGTATATCATCGGCAGTGTTTCTTATTCCGAGGGCATAAATGACGATATAAACAAATTTGTATGGAGTGATATGGACTACAATCCCAACGTTTCACTCAATGAAACTCTTGCAGACTATTCAAGGCTTTTCTTCTACGGTGCGGATACAGACAAAATTGTAAAGGGTATTTTCGGCCTTGAAAAGAACTGGGAGGGCGACCCTGCGGAAAATCCCCACATTGAAGCAACGCTTAAATTCTTCGAGGATGCACTTAAAGAAAATCCCGAACTGTATGATAACGTGCGTTTCCTCATGTGTCTTTTCAGAGCAAAGTGCGATATGCTTGTTAAAATGAGAAGATGCACGGAGCTTGAAATGATAAAAAAAGCAAAATATCATCTTGCAAAAAATGACATCACAACCGCAGAAAAGATTTTGAACACACCTTTTGATATTGATTACAATACTCTGCGTGATGATATTTTCACAATAGGCGGTCTGCTGTTTGAAAAAGCAGGTATGCAGCTTGACGTTGAGCATTACTGTGCATCGGGCGTGGAGCGCGGAGCAACCCTTGACACCATAGATATGCCCGTAACGGACAGAAAATGGCTCATCAACAAGATTGAATTTGCAAAATCCTTGTCCGAAAACGAAAAAGCGGAATTTATAAATGCAGTTCTTACAAGAAATATTGTCCGCAAGGGTGAATATTATTTCTCCTTTGCAGAAAACAGCTTTACAGAGCTTGGCATACCTCAGGAGCCTTATTTCTATATGGATTTTCAGGGCGACAGACTCGGTGTAAACAACGGCTCAATACCTATGTCTATGACAAAAGTGTTTGACCACTATTCATTCAGAATGAAAACGGGCGGACTCGACAACGGCGATTACAATCTGATTTTAAGCATTAAACCCCGTTACAACGATTCGGTTACCGATTTTACAATAAAAATAAACGGCAACGTGCTTTATCAAGGCAAGCAGTACGGCGGTGAAAGGGATGAAAAAGCGGAAAAGTGGCTTTCGGCATCGGGATTTGAAATGAGAAAATACAAAATTCCCGCATCTTTCATCAATAACGGATGCATTGAACTCCAGATCACCGAGCCGAAAATAGGTATAATGATAAGCGAAATTTTTATAAAAAAATAAGCAAATTGATTTTAACAGTAGAAATACTCAGAATATTATGATATAATATATAATATTTTATTTAATAAAAAGGAGCAAAAAATGTATAATTATTTATACCCAATGGGCATGTCAATGTATGATTTTTTTGGAGCTTTATCTACTGTGGCGTTGTTTCTTTTTAATCTGTTTCAGATAAAAAGAAAAAAGCTTTTTTTGGGCAAAGTTTCACAATCCGCTATTAATTATTTTTCAGTCGGAAAAAAAACTAATATACTGTCAAACATAACGCTTTGGGCTGTTATTGAAACAGTAATAATATCCTACGTTCAATATCAGCTGCCTTACAACCAGAGCGTCGGATACTGGGTCGGAGCAAAAGCAAATTATTTCGGTACCATGTTTATAATGCCTGTGGTTCTTATGATACTGTTTTATCTGCTTGCTGTTAATCCTCTTAAGCAAATGGATCTGATCACTCCCGCGCTTCCCTTAGCGCTGATATTTTCAAAGCTTGCCTGTTTCTGTCAGGGCTGTTGCAGAGGCATCGAATGGTCCTCAGGTTTATATAACCACTCTTCCGGTTTATATGAATTCCCCGTGCAATTAGTTGAAGCAGGACTTGCTTTACTGATTTTCATTTTTCTTATATTTTGGAGAAAGAAAGCAAAAGATGGTACGATGTTTCCCACATATCTCATTTTGTATAGCTCAACCCGTTTCTTCAGCGAATTTCTGAGATGGGAACCGGCTGTTGTATGGCATCTGAAACAATACCATATTCTTTGCATCATTGGTGTAATTGTAGGCATTATCACTCTTATTATTGCACTGAAGCTCGGTGATAAAATTGTAAAATTTTATTCTGAATACCGTCTCAGCCTTGATATGCTGTCTAAAATTTCATCTGACATCAAAGTTGAATACATAACACTGAAAAAGAAAATAACAAAAAAGGATAATGTAATTCACCACAAAAAGCGTAAAAAGAACAAATAAAAAAGATATCCCGCCGAATAATGCACGGGTTTGCTAAGAACAGTTATAAATCCAACGCAGATACTTTTTCTGTGTTGGATTTTTTTTTGCACTTCTACCATTGGTGGTGAGTAAGTGCGCTTTTTTTCTGATAATTCAAGTGATATTCTGCCTGACGGAAGAGTGATATTATTGCTATAAGCAACAGTGATATTGAAACTTTCAGTTTCAGTGATATTTTATTCGCGAGTAACTGTCCGAAGGTCAATAACACTATGTGAAACATAATAACACTGCAACGCAATAAAACTCGCCGCAAGGCGAATAAAACTGCCGAGTGTCCTTACGAACACTCGGCTAACGGCGGGATATCTTTTTTTTAATCTACATTGTAAACATAAGGATTAGCGTAATCCATATCTGCACAGAGTGTAAGCGAGGGATTAGTAAGGTCGTAGATTGAGGACCACTGGGTTGAATATACTCTGCCCTTTTCATCGGGAGGAGTACCTGTGATATTAACACTATTAAGAAGTTTCATACCTTCCTGTGCGCTGAGTACGCCTTTGTTTTCGGTAAGATTATCTATAAGAATTTCGTAACGGTCCATACCCTGTGCTTCATATTCAAAGGGTACGTCGTGGAGATAGAAATTGGTTGCGGCAAGAATGCCGTCTTTTTTCTCGGTTATAACCATTTCATTGTTAACATATGATACTACAACGCTGTTGCCTGTGGCGTCTGAAATCTGGAAATGATAACAGCCTCTTGCGGCGGCATACATATCAACTGTTTTAAGGAATTCAACAGCTTCCTGGACGGTTGCACATTTGTCAAGCATAGCTCTTATTGCAACGGTTGTGCCTACATCGGGCTTATCGCTGTCCTGTGCGGTTACGGGAGCCTGAAGCTGAAGCACGCCTACTGCAAGACCTTTTTCATTTACGCCGTCAAGTGGGAAATATGCAGTTGCAAGAATATTTATTCTGTCAAGAAGCTTGTCGGGTGTGTAATTCTCGTTATAGCCTAAAAAGCTGAGATTTACAACAGAAACGGACTTATAGCCGTCCTTGGGTGCTGTTCTTACAACAGCAAGGTCGGTTTGCTGATTGTCAAGGTTTCTGCCCATTATGTAACCGCCCTCGTCGGTTTTTGCAACAAATGTTGAGCAGGCAAGGTTGGGAATTTCATAAGGCACATCAATGGGTAAGCCTTTGAGCATTATTTTAAGAATATACTGCACAAGCTCTTCTTCCGTTGCGGCTCCGCCTGATTCAAGAAGCTCATCAAGCTTGTAATCTGCGGCATAATTTACCTCATAAATGCCTTTGTCGTCCCTTTCTTTAACGGACAACAATGTGCGTGCCTCGCCCTGAAATACGGCGGCTACGGCAACAATTGCCACAACAAGCACGGCGACTACGGTTATAATTGCAACTTTGCTTTTTTTCATGTTTTTCATCCTCCGATAAACATATTTTGCAATTATAATTGTAATTCAGAAAAATAAATATGTCAACCAAACCGACAAATATTAATGATTTGTTTACAATTTACCTGCAAACCGAAAAAACAAAGTCGCATTTGTCTTTTATTTTCATAGTTTCAAAATACGTATTTTCCATAGGAATCCACTTTTCAAAGAATCGTTGCGCCTGTTCGGGCGTATTGCGTTTGAGGATTCTTTCTTTTTGAAATTCGGGTGAAATATCAAGAAAAACCGACAAATTATAATACTTGCCGAAAAATGGATGCATAGAATACGCACCTTCAATTACCGTAAGACGCGAGGGCTTAATTACAACAGGCTCGGAAAGAGTAAAGGTTGAACAGTCAAATCGGCGGTAAATTATTGATTCCTTTTTACAAAGAGGTGTAAGCACTTCATCAAAAAAACGTTCTCTGTCAACGTTTCCGCCCGCTTCGGCAAGACGTTCCTGAGTTCTCTGTTCAGGGCGTAAAAAGAAATCGTCCATATGCAGTACGGTACAGCCGTATATATCATAAAGAATGTTACCGAGAGTTGTTTTTCCGCTTGCACTCATACCCTCAACGGCAAGTATCACATCACCTTTTAAAAGCAAACCATCAAGTTTTTCAATCAAAGGCTGAAACGGTGCATATTCCTTTGAGTTAAATATTTCATTCCGTGTCATAACTCATTACCGCTTTTTAAACTGAATTTTTTTGAGTTTTCAAAAAGCATTACAATAACCGGCACAAGCACAAGCTGTAAAATAATGCCGGGGATTGCGTTTGTAAAAGCACCTGCAACAAATGCGGCAATACCGAAAGCACCCGAATCCGCACCCATGCACAAAAACATAACTGCGCCCCATACAAATCTGCCTGCAAGCATTGCAATAATCAGCGACAGATATATGTAAGGTTTTTTGCGCGGCAACAGCTTATGCATAAGTCCCGATACGGCGCCGTAAACGGCAAGCTCAAAAGCCATACACACTGCCGACGGAAAAAGCAAAGGCACACCAAGCGTAAGTGAACGGAACAAGGGTGCGACAAAGCCTACTGCCAAGCCCCAATACGGGCCGCAAATAAAGCCGCACAGCAGAACGGGAATATGCATGGGGCAAAGTCTTGAGCCAATTTCGGGTATCTGCCCCGTTAAAAAGGGCAGAACATACGCCAGCGCAAGAAACAGACCTGCGAATATTATTTTTAATACTTTATTTTTATTATTCATACAAAACCGTCCTTAAACAAAAAGTGCCATCATCCCTTTCGGGATAATGACACCGTTAAAGTATCTTAATCACTAAGAATCGGGATAATTCAATTCTAATTTACGTCTGCAGTATCTTTGATTTCTTCCGTCTGACTAATGGGATTACCCTGTGCATCCGTATCAAAATTAAGTCTTTCTTCCTCTATAACAAGGGGACGTTTCATAACGCGCTTGTTGATATTGAGTATATACTCGCCCATAAAGCCGATAAAGAAAAGCTGTACTGCGCCAAGGAAAAGCATACCCAGAAGTATGGGAGCCGTACCTGCGGGGAATCTGTCCCAATACATAATTTTAAGCACAAGATATATTGCACCGAGAATAAACGATAAAATACCAACACCTATACCTGCAAAGGTTGCAAGACGCAAACCGATTTTTGTATAAGATGTGATACTGAGCATTGCAGCATCATAAAGAGAGTAAAAGTTATTATGTGTTTTTCCTGCACGTCTTTTTGGCTGTTCGTAGGGAATTTCCTTACGCTTAAAGCCTAATTCCGCAACAATTCCGCGCATAAACGGTGTGGGATCTTCAAGCTTTCTCATTACCTCAATGAATGCTCTGTCATAAAGTCCCGAGCCTGTAAAATGCTCAATCTGTTCAACGTCGCTCATCTTTTTGATGACTTTATAGTAGCAGGTGCGAAGGAATCTCATAACAGAGTTTTCCTTACTGCTTGTCTTAATGCCGATTACGATTTTGTAGCCGTTTTCCCACTCTTTTACATACTGAGGGATAAGCTCAACAGGGTCCTGAAAATCACAGCACATCTGTATAACGCAATCGCCCGTAACCTGAAGCACTCCATAATAGGGAGAGTTGAACTGACCGAAGTTTTTGGCATTGAGAATTGCTTTTATTTTAGGATTAGCGGCGCAGATTGTGCGAAGCGCATCTCTTGTGCCGTCTGTTGAATCGTTGTCAATAAAAACAAGCTCGTAATCGTACTGAGGAAGATTTGTTGTCATCATTTCCACAATAGCCTGGCTCATGGGGCCAACATTTTCAAGCTCGTTATAGCACGGAATAAGAATACTTATTTTTTTCATATCTTATCACCTTTCATCCATCGGGCAGTACGCATAATGCCCTGTTCAAAAGTAAGCTGAGGCACAAAACCTGTGTCCTCGGTAAGTTTTGATATATCTGCACAAAGGTACATAACCTGACCTTCGTTATAAGGCAGGTCGCCAATACCTACCGTAAGATTCGGGTCAATGCAATCACGCATAGCCTTTATATAATCGGCAAGCATACGTGTTTCGCCGCTGCCGAGGGGATAAACCGCGCCGTCCTTGCCTTTTTCACCTATAAGATAAAATGCAAGCGCCGCATCATCACAATGGAGAAAATCCCAGAGCTGTTCACCCTTCGTGAAAGCAGTATACTCCCCTTTAAGCATTTTGTCAAGTGAGGACATTATAATGGAATTGGGGTTGCCCTTCTGACCGAAAACGCTCAGGATTCTTACCCAACAATGACGAAGTCCCAACTGCTGAGCATACATTCGACTCAGCTTTCCTGCGGTATATTTTGCAATACCGTAGCCTGTTTCGGGAGAAGCGTGAGTTTCGGCTGTAAGCTTTTCGCTTGTTCTGCCGTACTCTGCCTGTGAGCCTGCGCTTACAAAGCATTCACAGCCCGTATCTGCCGCAAGTTTAACTGCATCAAGAGTGTATTTTATGTTATCATTCTGCACATAAGTATCGTTTCTTGTTGTGCCGAAAGTACCCAGCCACGCAAAATGGTAAAGCACATCGCACTTTTTATCTATTTTTGAAGCAAGTGAAATATATTCGGTAATATCTGCATCGATGGCTGTTACAAGAGGACTTTTAAAGAATTCGTCATCCTTTTTGTCCTCAGGACGGCAAAGAGCGTAAACCTCAACGCCTTTTTCAACCAATGTTCTGATAAGTGCAGATGCAATCATACCCGTTGCACCTGTAACAATAGCTCTTTTCATAAAAAACTCCGATTATTTTTCCAAAAGCGGAATAAACATTATTTTTTCAAGCTCTTCCTTGGGTAAGAAAGGAGCTAAATCCTCAAGGGGTGCGGAAACAAGTGAGCCGTCGGGCAATTTTTTGGTTGCTGACTTAGGCTCGAATTTCTGCTCGGCATCAACTATGACCTCACAGAATGCATAACCCTTGATTGCAAGTGTTTCTTCGATTTTTGCGCCCAGATCCTCATTACGCTCGCATCTTACATAAGGTATGCCATATGCGGGAATGAGCTTTGACATATCGGGGAAGCTCAGGTCGTTACTCTGTTCACCGATACCCACAAGAGGTTCGCCAAAGAAATTCATCTGCGACTGTCTTATTGAATGATAGCCGCCGTTGTTTATCATAAAGATTTTAATTGGTAATTTATTCTGCACGATGGTCTGCAATTCCTGCAGATTCATCTGAATACTGCCGTCGCCCGTTACATTGATTATATCCTGACTTGCATCACAAACGCAAGCACCAATAGCTGCCGGTAAATCATATCCCATGGAAGCGATGGCAGAATTTATGATAAAACGCTGACCTTTTTTGATAACATATCCATGGCTTCCGACAACACATGCTGAGCCGTTACCAACAACGGTAATCTGTCCCTCGTTGAGCCTTGAGCTGAGCTCCTTGATAAATGCGTAAACATTGGCAGGCTCGCTCTGCTCATAATGCTTGGGAAGCACTACGGGATAATCTTTTTTCCAATTCTGACAACATTCAATCCAGCTGTCGTGTCCGCCGATTTTTTCATCACCTAAAAGCTCGTCCATACGCTTAAGGAATGCTTTTGCATCGGCACAAACGGGCATATCGGGGTTGACGGTAGGCTTTTTAAGTTCCTCGGGGTCAACATCAACAACAATTTTCTTTGCGGCTCTTGCCCAGGACTTATAGTTATAGCCAACCTGACGGATGCTCAGTCTGCTGCCTACGGAAAAGAACACGTCGCTGTTCTGCACGGCAAAGTTACCGGGTCTGTCGCCCATTATACCTGCTCTGCCCGTATAAAGAGGGTGTTCGTCCTCGATAAGATCAATGCTGTCCCAACCCGTAACAACAGGGATGTTCAGTTTTTCTGCAACGCTTCTGAATTCATCAAAAGCGCCAGCTATTCTTATGCCGTTACCTGCATTGAAAACGGGTCTTTCGGCATTTTTAATCATATCAATAATTTCAAAAAATACTTCATCTGCGGGCAATTCGGGTAATACCTCGTCGCCCTCGCCGTCGTAAGGGTAAAGGTCGTCCGTATCAACATAACTGCCCTGTATATCAAGAGGAATATCAAGCCAGCAAGGACCGGGTCTGCCCTGCTGAGAAAGCTTTAAAGCTTTTTCAAGGCAGTAACGGATTTTGTTTTTATCAATAACCATTTCGCTGTACTTTGTCATGCAGTCAACGGACTTCGTTATATCAAACTCCTGATCACCCATAGCTCTTATACCAAGACCGGACCAACGTGCGGTAGTATCGTAACGCACCTGCCCCGATATAACGAGCATAGGTATAGAATCGAGCCAGCCGCCCACAACACCTGTGATGGCATTTGTGCCGCCGGGGCCTGTTGTAACTACACAAGCCGCAATCTTGTTGTGGATTCTTGCATAACTCTCTGCCGCAATAGCACAAGCCTGCTCGTGGTGATTATACACACAATGCATACCCTCCTGATGACCGAAGGCATCGTTAAGATGCATAGCACCGCCGCCCGTTACGGTGAAAGCGGTGTCAATGCCGTGGTCAACAAGAAACTGTGAAATATAATTTGAAACTTTTATTTTCATTTGGATTCAACTGCCTCAATAATTGTTTTTGCCATATAGTCAATCATTTCGTCGGTCATACCGGGGTAAACGCCTACCCAGAAGGTATCGTTCATAATTCTGTCCGTATTTGTAAGCTCGCCGACGATTCTGTAGCCCTTGCCGCTTGCTCTCATTTCGTCAAAGCAAGGATGCTTTGTAAGATTGCCCGCAAAGAGCATTCTTGTCTGCACGCCGTGTGATTCAACATAATTTACAACGTCAAATCTGTTTACGCCCTCTTTACAGGTGATAAGGAAACCGAACCATGAGGGGTCTGCATTCTCTGCCGCAACAGGAAGAATAATCTTATCTGCAACGGGAGCAAGAGCTGCTTTAAGGCGTGCAAAATTCTCTTTTCTTCTCTCCACAAAAGTGGGGAATTTTTCAAGCTGAGCGCAACCGATAGCTGCCTGTAAATCGGTAGCTTTAAGGTTATAGCCGAAATGTGAATATACGTATTTATGGTCGTAGCCGAAAGGCAGCTCACCGTACTGACCGTCAAAACGGTGATTGCAAAGGTTATCCTGACCTGATGCACAGGAGCAATCTCTGCCCCAATCGCGGATTGAACGGCTGATTTTGCTTAAAAGAGGATTGTCGGTATAAACTGCACCGCCCTCACCCATTGTCATATGATGAGGAGGATAGAATGATGATGTACCGATATCACCTATTGTACCTGTAAACTTTGTTTCGCCGTCAATTGTGTAGCGTGAGCCGAGAGCATCGCAGTTATCTTCGATAAGCCAGAGCTTGTGCTTAACGCAGAAATCCTTTACAGCCTTCAGATCAAAGGGATTACCCAATGTATGAGCAATCATAACAGCCTTTGTTTTTTCGGACAATGCTTCTTCAAGCTTTGTAACGTCAATATTGTACTGAGGAATTGTAACGTCAACGAATACAGGCACAGCACCATACTGAATAATGGGTGTTACTGTGGTGGGAAAGCCTGCCGCAACGGTGATAACCTCATCACCCGGGAAAACGCGTCTGTCCTTGAGCAAGGGAGAGGTAAGTGTCATAAATGCAAGCAGGTTTGCGCTTGAGCCTGAGTTAACAAGAGCACAGAAGCGTACACCTAAGTATTTTGCAAGCTCGTGCTCGAATTTATCGGTGTATCTGCCCGATGTAAGCCAGAATTCAAGTGCGCTGTCAACAAGATTAACAGCCTCGTTGCTGTCATAAACTCTTGAAGCGTAAGGAATACGCTGACCTTCGGTGAAATCTCTCTTTACATTGTGATATTTGTCAAAATATTCGGCGACAGCGGAAAGTATCGCCTGTTTATCCTGTTCCTGATTACTCAATTTGCTACATTCCTTTCGGTTTTATATATTGAAAAATTCTTTAATCTGTTTTTCTGTAATTTCGGGTACGTTACCCTCTGCTGCATAGACCTTTGTCCATTCAACTGTTTTTTCAACTGCTTTTGTTGCTGACCAAGTGGGTTTCCAGCCAAAAGTCTTTTTAAGCAATGAACAGTCAAGCTTTAAGAAATTAGCCTCGTGAGGGCCATCTTTTTTAAGGCACTGATATGTCTGACCGTTGCCCCAGGATGTGCAGAAAATAGTTGCAAGCTCACCTGTTGTAAGGCAGTCTGTTTCGTCGGGACCTACGTTGTAATAACCCTGCAGGCTCTTGTCCTCATACTGTGCCGCCGCAATCATAAGGTATGCGTTAAGAGGCTCTAAAACGTGCTGATAAGGTCTTGTGGAGTTGGGATTTCTTACGATAATAGGCTCGTTTTTCATAGATGCCCTTACACAGTCGGGAATAATGCGGTTATCGGCAAAATCGCCGCCGCCGATAACATTACCTGCTCTTGCGGTTGAAACTGCAATATCCGTATTATCAAAGAATGATGCCTTATAGCTGTGAGTTACAAGCTCCGAGCATGATTTTGAGTTGGAATAGGGGTCAAAGCCGTCAAGAGGCTCGTTTTCACGGTAGCCCCAGCACCATTCGTTGTTTTTATAAACCTTATCCGTTGTAACGTTGAGAACGGACTTTACCGAAGGTGTAAGACGCACACATTCAAGCAGATTAACGGTACCCATAACGTTTGTTTCGTAGGTGTATTTAGGCTGCTCGTATGAGGTGATAACTATGGGCTGTGCCGCAAGGTGGAACACGATTTCGGGCTGAAATTCGTCAAAAAGAGCTTTAAGAGAATCGTAATCTCTTATATCTGCAATAACAGATTTCATTTTGCCTTCAAGACCTGCAATACTGAAAAGGTTGGGATTTGTGGGCGGTTCAAGAGAGTAACCTGCCACATCCGCACCTGCCATTACAAGGATTTTTGACATCCATGAGCCTTTAAAGCCTGTATGACCTGTTATAAGAACTTTTTTGCCTTTGTAAAAATCAAGATTCATAGTAGTACCTTTCGTTTAATGCAAAATGCACAATGCATAATGCATAATCTATTGATTAAATTCTGATATGTACTTTAATTACGCATTACGAATTGATAAAATGTGCTATGTGCGTGAGATATGCAAAATTACCAAACGCGCCAAGGAGCAGTACCGTCCGCCCACAGTTTTTCAAGATAATTCTTATCTCTTAAAGTATCCATACACTGCCAGAAGCCGTCGTGGGGGTAAGCCATAAGCTCCCCTCTTCTTGCCGCTTCTTCAAGAGGATATTTTTCAAATACTGTGGAATCGCCCTCAATAAGGTCGATGATTTCGGGATTAAGCACCATAAAGCCGCCGTTGATAACGCCGCCGTCCTGCTGTGTTTTCTCTCTGAACTGCTGAATACAACCCTGCTCATTTATATCAAGCACGCCGAAACGGGCAGTAATTTTAATAGCTGTAAGAGTTGCCATTTTGCCGTGTGCCTTATGGAATTCAAGAAGCTCGTTGATATTTACGTCTGAAACGCCGTCGCCGTATGTAAGGAAGAAAGGCTCATCACCGATGTAATCCTTAACTCTCTTAACTCTGCCGCCTGTCATTGTGTTAAGACCTGTATCAACGATAGTAACTTTCCAGGGCTCGGAGAAATTGGTATGAACGGTCATTTCGCCGTTATTTGAAAAATCGAATGTGATATCACTTCTGTGAAGATAGTAATCTGCAAAAAACTCCTTGATAACGTGCTGTTTATAGCCGCCGCAGATAACGAATTCATTGAATCCGTAATGAGAATACTGCTTCATAATGTGCCAGAGAATAGGCATATCACCTATCTGAATCATAGGCTTGGGGATAAGGTGGCTCTGTTCACTTATTCTTGTACCGAAACCGCCTGCAAGAATTACAACTTTCATATTTTTACAGTCCTTTCTGTTTATGTTTATCATTTTGTTATATTGCTTATTATGGTTATGCAAACGGGAATTGCATAAGCCGTTGCTGCTGCCGCTAACATAGCAATAAAATATACTTTTTCAAAAATCTTCAAAAACGTGTTTGAAGCATAGTCAGGAACGGGCTTTTTCTTTTCGATAATGTAAATTGCCAATATCACAAGCACTGTTATTATCGTTATTATTACGCCCAATTTCATACCGTAGGGCAGATATCTGAACTCAACGGTGTTTTCGCCCTTGCTGAGCTTAACAGCCATAAACGAGCTCATTGCAATTTCAATATCAGCTTCTTCGCCGTTGACGGTACAGGTCCAGCCTCTGTCGTAAGTAACGGGCAGGAACATATATGTATCGTCATTTTCAACGGTTACGGTTGCGGTAAGATTCTTTGCGCCTGTCGTAACGTCTGCGTGATTATCTGCGTTGATTTCACAAAGGTCATCGAGCTTTGTATAATCAAAATATCCGACCGTTACGGCAACATCTTTACCCACATTTTTAATCGCGTATATCGCAATTTCAATATCCTCGTCAGTTCTCACGCCGAGGTCAATAAGCTCGTTGTGGAAATTGTTTGGATAGTTATAATTAGTATCGTCGCCAAGATACGTAAGATCTGCCTTTTTGCCGTTGATAAGCACCATTACCGCGCCTCTGTTTTCAACGGAATTTTCGATATCAATGTGAAGATATACGTGCTTTGTGCCGTCAACGTGAACTGTTTTGTTAAAGTCCTCCGAGCAGTCAAGGCTGAAATTTTCGGTTGTACACAGCTTGTCCGTTTTACCTGTAAGAGCTGTATAGAGCTGATTGTTGGTATTGAAAACGTTGTTGTTTTTAACGATGTCAATATCCATAAATTCCTGCGAAACAAGCAAGCCCACGGGTAAGGTCATATTGTTTTTGTAAAGATGACTGTCGCCGATTTCGTAAAGATATTCATACTCAAAGGAATCAAGCTTACGCTGACTGAATGTGTATTTAATGTTAAGAAGTGCATCAGAAAGAAGCGTACCTACGCTGTCAAGCACTCTTGTATAAATCTGCGAATAGCCCAGCGATTCCATCGTTGCGGTCATATCAGACGATACAAGATGCGTAAAGTTTGAAAGTGCGGGATATTCAAAAAACATCGGATAGTTACTGTTAAGACGGATGTCTGCATCCTTTATCCTTGAAAGGTTATCGTTTTCAAGCTGTAAATCCTCTGCCATTTCAAGGGAATCGGTAATAAAATCATTACTGTACATGCTTGACCTGTCGGATGTATCGGAATTTGTGCCGAAGGACACGTTTGCAAGCAGACCGATTTCAGTAAACAGTACACCTGCAACCATAACGTATGCAACCTTTTTAACGCCCATAAACATACACAGCACATAGAATATTGCAAGCAGTACAAATGCTATGAACATCCATTTTTCGCAGTCTGCAATAACAAGCTTGTTGTATTTAAGACCCGATACGCTGGAAACCTGTTCGTACACTTTTGTAATGAGCAGATATATTCCCCCTGCCGCACAGCCTATTGCCGGTACGATAAGAGCTATAACGCCTTTGCCTTTTACGGAGAATACAACGTCGTCAAGATTCTGCAGTACATACGCCGCAACACAGACGAGCATAAATATGAGCATATACATATATCTCAACGGGAAGCCCACGTATGAACCCAAATGCCAGATAAGATTTACGTTCTCACAGAATACGGGAATAACGAGTAAAAGCACGGACAAACCGAAAAATGCACATTCTTTTTTATGCTCTTTGAAATGAACGCCGAGAATTACAAGGAACGATACAAACATAGCCGTAACAAGCAGAACAAGTGTAAGCTTTGTTGTTGAATAGGTGGTGTCCGTAAGGAAAATCTTTAAAATAGTGTCAAGAGTTGTTTCCTCACTCTTGATTTCGTATCTTGTAGACTGGAACATATAAAATACTGTCGGAACGTTTATAACTGCCGACGCCGCGATTGAAAGCACGGACGTTACGCCAAAACGCACGATGGTAAGCTTTCTTGTATCCTTGGGCTGAATGAATGCAAGATACAAAAAGCCCATAAAGAACAGGAACATAAACACCATATAGGATATGTAAATGGACAACAGGAGCGTATATGTAAGCATAAGCACATAGGGCATCCATTTGCCTGTTCTGAACATATGCAACAGTGCCGCTATAAGGAACGGGAACATAAATGCCGCGTCTATCCAACCCATATTTGTGTAATAAATGAGAATGAACGCGCTGAACGCATAAGATATACTTAAAATTACCTGCCAATAGGGGTTGATTTTAAACTCTTTACGCAGGAAAAACACCATTGAAAGTGCCGCCATTGTGATTTTAAATATGATAAGGAACGGAATACCGCTGACTATGCCGTCGCGTGGGCAAAGCAGAGTAAAAACGATTTCCCAGGGCTTTAATATGTAAAAGCCTGTTGTAAGCACTTGTGCGCCTGCGGCTGTTTCCCAGTTGAGCAAAAGAGATTTGTCAAATCCGGAATGAAGATAATCCCAGAAATAAGTGTAGTTTGAAATGGTCTGCTGAACCATATCGTCGCATACTGCGCTACCTGCTCCAAAAGGATATATTCCGTTTATTGCGTATATCACAAGAATAACGGCAACGCTGATAAGTTCCGTTATTACATAAGGCAAAATTTTAAATAAAGCTTCTCTTTTTTTGCTGTCAGCCAAAAGTATTCATCTCCGGAGTTTACAATTCAGTAACAATTTTTTAACAGATTAGAACTATACAGATAAAGAATACCACAACATACTATATTTAGTCAAGAATATTCCATTTTATTTTATATATTTATTTTATTTAAATTGTGCTATTGATTTTAATGTCTTTTTATGGTAGATTAAAGAGTATGATAACGAAAAGGATTCCTAAAGGAGCATCTTTTATGAAAAAAAAGTTAACATCTTTTGCAATTATGATAACAGCATTGTTCTCCTGTACAACAACCTGCTTTGCCGCAGATGTAAATGCGTCAACAGCAAAATCATGGAGCAATTTTTTCGATTATCTTGCACAATGCCCTGTTGCCATAGTTATGGCGGCATTCAGTGCGGCTGTTGTTATTTTGCCCATTATTTTCAAAAAGCCTCTTGCAAAAAAGCTTAACAATTCAACAGCTACACATATGATCAGAGCCTTTATTGCGATTTCTGCAATATTCAGTATAAGCAGTTTTATTATGGCGCTTTTGTCCGACGGTGTAACATTGGGTCATATGCTTCACAGCGAAAACACAAACACCGCAGAAACATTCCATTTTTTCGATTATCTTAACACTCTGCGCGATGCGGGCAGTAAAAATTTTATACGGAGCGCTTCCGAATTTTCACCTATGGCGCTGTTAATATTTTACATACTTGCCCAATTTATGCCCACAAAGTATATTCATTCGGCAGGCTTCGCTACACTTATACAGATGTCTAAAAATCAGACATTTATTTACTGCTATCTTATCATTCTTATGATGCTGATAGTTCTTATTTACAGAGTTAACAGAAATGTTTTAAGACGCAACGGCAGAAGATTTCTTAACGAAATTGTTGCATATCTGCTTGTAGTTTCATACCCCACCCTGTACTGCATAAAATTAGGCAATATCGTAGGTCTGAGCTATGCTCTTGTAATGTTCTTTATCGCTTTCCGCGACAGCGAAAAACGTGCCGCAAGGGAGTTTTCACTTCTTGCATTGGCAATATCTGCCGCAATCACACCATATACGCTGATTTTTGCTCTGCTCCTTATTTCAAAAGGCAAAAAAGTACCTGCCGATTTTATTAAAACATTGGTTTATTCGGTTGTGCTGTTTGTTGCACCCGCAATATTCACTGGCTTTGACTGTCTTGGAATGTATATATCAAATCTTTTCAGACTGCCAGAGGAGACACCCATTGAAAATCTTGCGATTTCAGGCATTTTAAGATTTGCAGGCATAGAAAATACAGTTCTGCTTTATGTAATCCCCGCAGTATTCTGGATTATCGCACTGGCTTGTATAATAATTCTTCCCTCTGCATGGCAGAAAGCGGCGGCGGCTGTATATCTTATAGTAAACCTTGTACCTGCCGAGCCGAATGCGATTTTATTGCTTGTATTCATTCCCCTTATACTGCTCTTGGCTGAACAACAGCACAAAGCAACTGATTGGATTTATTTGGCAGCCTTTACACTGCTTGTTTCACCGTTGCCCGAATGGTTCTGGTTTGACGGTCAGGATTTCAGTGCGATGTTTGAAAGTATTGAAATTTATACCGTTCATAACGCAAACGAGCTTGTGGCTCCTTTTGCAGTTCAGCTGATTTTTGTGCTTATAGTTTGTCAGACAATAGCTACCCTTGTCAAAAACAAAAAGCAAACGAAAGAAATTACAGAATAATTAATTATTCATAAAAATGCCGGCAGTTTTTCTGCCGGTTTTTTTGCTGTTTACGGGATTGCAGCATTAGTTGATAAAAAAACAATAATTTAATGTACAATTTACAATGTACAATGTACAATTATTGAATCATAAAAATCGGGTTAAAGGGCGAAGCCCTTTCCACCATTGTACATTATACATTGTACATTGTTAATTAGATAAATTATTGTTTATTTATACTTTCCGCAGGAATCATAAGTTATACAATGGGAACAATTTAACAGTAGGATAGAATTAACTTTGCATAAAAAATGTAAAAATTTAACTTTATTTTAAGATTCAGATGTTATCATAGTATTAATCAAACGGAGGAATTTTATGAAGCAAGCAAACTCGGCGACAGGCAGACCCTATCCGCAAATGACAATGTATTCTGCCGTAAAAATGGCGGCAAAGCTGAAACCAAAGTCGGTTGCATACGATTTTCAGGGTAAAGAAACAAATTACACCCGTTTCATTGAAAAAATTGACGAAGCGGCGGCAGCATTTTATAATATAGGTATACGCAAAAATGATGTTATTACAATATGTATGCCCAACGCTCCCCAGGCGGTGATATGTCTTTACGCCCTCAACAGAATCGGTGCTGTGGCAAGTATGATACATCCTCTTTCTTCGCAAAAAAACATCACATACTACCTTAATTATTCAGACAGCAAAATGATACTCACGTTGGATTTATTTTACGAAAAAGTGCTTAATGCTGTTAATGAAACAGGCAGACCTGTTAAAATCATCACCGCAAGAATACAGGAAGAGCTTGGACTTATTAAAAAAATTGCCTACGTTGCATTAAAGGGCAAAGACTACACAAAATTCCCCACAAGAAAGGGCGATTTGGTATGGTCGGAATTTGTAAAAACAGGCGACATATCAAAGCTTCCGCCCGTTGAGTATGACAAAACAAAAACCGCCGTTATCCTTTACAGCGGCGGCACAAGCGGTACACCAAAGGGCATAAGACTTTCGGATTTTAATTTCAACGCACTTGGTTATCAGGTTGCGGACATCACAGGCTGTACCCTTGACGACAAGGTGTCATTTCTTTCAGTAATGCCCGTTTTTCACGGTTTCGGCTTAGGCATAGGAATTCACACGGTACTTGAAAACGGCGCAAAATGCATACTAATTCCCCAATTCACCAAGGAAAGCTACGCAAAAGACGTAGTCAAGAAAAAGCCTAATTTTATTGCGGGTGTTCCCACGCTTTACGAGGGACTTTTAGAGGTTGACGTGTTCAGAAAAGCCGATTTATCGTTCCTTTACGGTGTATTTTCGGGCGGTGATGCATTGAATCCCGAACTTAAAAAGCGTTTTGACAAATTCCTTAAAGATCACAATGCAAATATACAGATTCGTGAAGGCTACGGTCTTACGGAATGTGTTACCGCAAGCTGTGTTACGCCCATAGACAGGGCAAAGGAAGGCAGTATAGGTCTGCCGCTGAGAGATATGGTTTACAAAATCGTTGAGCCGGGTACGTTCAATGAATTACCTTTCGGCAAAGACGGAGAAATTATCATTTCAGGGCCTACACTTATGCTGGGTTATCTGGAACACGATGATGAAAACGAATCAACTCTGCGTACGGATGAAAACGGCACGACATGGCTGTTTACGGCAGATATCGGCAGTATGGATAAAGACGGATTTGTATATTTTAAACAGCGGATGAAGCGTATGATTATTTCAAGCGGATACAACGTATATCCGTCGCAGGTTGAAAAGGTGCTGGACAGTCATCCCGATATAGCTTACTCCTGCGCAATAGGTGTACACGACCCATATAAAATGCAAAAAGTGCGTGCTTATGTGGTGCTTAGAAATAATGCAGACGAATCCGACGCCGAAAAAGAAAAAATCATAAAATACTGCAAGGAATACCTTGATTTTTACTCCGTACCCAAAGAAATAGTGTTTAAAAAAGAACTGCCCCGAACACTTGTGGGCAAGGTTGCATACAGAGAGCTTGAAGAAGAAGCTAAGGCTGAATAAAATATAATCCCGATAAATCTCACACAGGATTTATCGGGATTAATTTAATATTATCAAGTCTGTTTACTCATTTCCAATTAAAAGGTCTGAGCATAAAATCAACGTTTTCCTTATCCTGAGGAATCAGACCAAAGGATGAAACTCTGTCAATTCCGTGCGCTTTGAATGAATCGTAAAGCTCCTCGTTTTTCATCATTCTGAAAGGGTTGAGGAATGAATACTCGCCTATAAACTGGTTTGCCTTAAAGTACTCCCAGCTTAAATTTGCAACCTCAACGTTAAACATCTGTTCTTCGGTAATATCTGCAGAAAGAGCGGCATTCCAAAGCTCATCAAGCTTATTAACACCCTGAGGTGAATAAAATCCTGCCTGATAATGCCACGAGAAGTCAAAACCGTGAGCTGTTGCCTTTGTATGAGCCGTCTGCACGTCAATAATTTCTTTCATATAAGGAGCTGCCGCTTCGCCGTAGTATGCTTTGAGGAAATCCATCATATGATACTCAACGTCAGCATTTACGTCCCACTGCAATTTACTGAGCAGATAATTTCTCAATTCATTGAACGCCGCATAATGTCCGTCGCCGCAGTTATACACATAACCGGTTATTCCGATATCGTGCATATATTTCATTGTAGACTGCATTGTTTCAAAGTTTGAGAAAAACATTGCAACATTTACAAAATTGATTGTGTAATCATAGATAAATGTTCTGTCTGCAATTTCAGTCCATCTTTTATGGTCATTTGCAACCATAGTTTCTTTTTCAACAAAAAGTGAGTCAAAGGTGGGATTCTGCTCATCTATTGCTCCGCATTCTGTTAAAGGATGGCTTCTGCAGGCTCTGTGAAGCTGACAAAGTACCGGCACAACATTACTGTTGCATCTGAGATCACCTTTTACAGGCGGGCGGTCTGTTTCACCGTATGCATAGAATGTGAAAGTCATATAGGGAAATTCATCGTCAAGAGCATCTGCAAATGCATTTGTAAAAATAATAGTTGGAGCAGACACACTACCGTATTCCTCGTAAAGCTTTTCGCAAGCTTCACAATGGCAGTAGTTTGAATTATCCTTCTGACCGATGTGAATATACTCCGCATTTCTTTCGCAGGAAAGGATTGCGTTTCTTGCATTTTCAACTGCAATATCAAGCACATCGGGATGTGAAAGACATACGTGGTCAGTTGTTCTTGTGCCGTCGGGATTCATAGCAAAATACTCGGGATGCTCACTGAAAAGTGCATCGGGAACAAGTTTATCAAGCGTAACGTCCCAGAGAACGTAATTTATCGCTCCGCCGTATTCTTTTGCTTCATAATGGAATGATACATTAACCTTATGCTTTGCTCTGTATTCATCCGTTGCATCTGCGGGAGAATTACGTCTTACCGCAAAAGAGGGCTCAACAGTGCGGTCAATACTTGCATCAATTACAATATCTTTACCTTCGGGTACAACCTCAAGTGCGGGTGTAAACCAACGCACGCCCAGATATTCCTCAAGAAATGTATAAACACCGTAAAGAGTACCTCTTGAATCTGCGCCTGCAATAACAAGGTAATCACCGTCGGAATAAAGTCTAAAGCCGTCTGCCTTTATTGAATCACGGTCAATATCAACAATACCCTTTTCAAGCTGTGTTTCGCCTATAAAGATTGCTTTACCGCCTGAGAATTCGGATTCCCTGACATAATCAAACTCTGCACCGCAGATTTTTTCAAGATAAGTCTGCATTTCGGTTACAGCAGTCTGTATACATTCATCGGGATCATCAGCCGTTACAATAACAAAATCCGTATTGCCGTTTTCTGCTATATACATTTCCTCATTTATTTCAGGTGCGATATACTCGTTGCCGCCGTAATTTATGTCGTAGCTTACGGGAATAACGCCGACGATGTATAAAATCACCTGAACAAAAGCAAAAAAGCCTTTTATGTAGCTCATACACTAACCTCCGTTACCGTTCTGATACACATCAGATATTGTTAAGAATATCAAGCACACATATTAATTCATCGGGTCTAACCTTATCAACGGGAGTGCCGTTTTTAACGCAATCGGCAAAATATCTTATCTCGTTTGCGTAAGCATCGCTCTTGGGAAGATTGATACTGCCTGTGTCGCCCTCTGCATCCTGTGAAAGGTCAATTTTTACATCATCGCGGCAGTAAATAACCATTTTTCCGTTCTCGTTTGCAACAAGAGCGTTTTCAAACTGGAAACGGAACTGTGCGGTAAAAGGATAACAGGTTGCATACCATGAAGCCTCTGTATTAACAGTAAAATCGCCGAAATCATAGCTCAGGCTGATAAAATCCTGATCGGGCAATTTTGAACGGAACTGATATTTAACCTCGGGCTTGCCGAAGGCATAAACCATAAAATCAAGGTCGTGGATATGCAGATCAAAGGGTACAAGACCGCTTCTTTTTTCGTCCATCATCCAGCCGTCCCAGCTCCATTTGGGGTAACAGCCAAGTCTTGTCATTGTGCCGGAAAGCAGTCTGCCGTATTTCTTAGTTTCATAAATCTCTTTAAGAAGCTCGTATTCGGGCCAGAAACGAAGCACCTGTGCCACCATAAATTTAACATTGTGTTTCTCTGCGGCACCATAAACCCTGTCAATATCCTCAGCTTTAAGAGAAATGGGCTTTTCACATATAACATTTATACCCCTTTCCATAGCCTTGATTGCATAATCTGCGTGAAGATATGTAGGCAGACAAATGTCTATAATATCAAATTCTTCATTGTCAAGCATTTCATCAAAATCGGTATAATGACGCTTATCCGCATATTTTTCCATTCTTTCGCTGCGTATATCACACAATGCCACAAGCTCGGCATCTTCCATTGAATCCCATGCGGGAATGTGAGCACCGCTTATACCGCCCACACCTACAAGACCAATCTTTAACATAATTTACCTCCGAAAGTTTGTATAAATCAAAAACATTTTAACACAAACAAATAACAAAGTAAAGCATATCCTTATGTATAAATAGGGGGCTGTAAAAAAACGAAAGTTTTTTTACAGCTCATTTTAAGGGGATAGGGAAAAAAGATGAAGAACGGACAAAACGAGCAAAATCAATGCTTTTGCATTGATTTTGTATACCCGAAGGCGTACAAAGGTACGTCGAG